>JBCCFL010000010.1:0-119634 GCA_039029735.1 Actinomycetota bacterium
CACGCTCGAACCAACGTCGGGGCCGTCTCCTCCGGCTGGTCGTGGGCTCCCATCGGAGTCACACGGAATTTCATTGCGGACCGTTGGTCCACAACGAAACCGAAGACGACCCCTCGGAGCACTCCCGCCTGCGCAGTCGGCCTGCTGACCGGCTAGACGCGGGCGGCGTGGATGCCGGTGGTGAGGATGGCGCGGGCGCCGAGCTGCCAGAGCTCGTCCATCATCCGCTGGGCCTCGGTGCGGGGCACCATCACGCGAACGGCCACCCAGCCGTCGGTGGCCAGCGGCGACACCGTCGGCGCCTCGAACCCGGGGGTGATCTCCGTTGCCGCGTCCAGCTGCTCACGGCGGATGTCGTAGTCCATCATCACGTAGCGCCGGGCCACGAGCACACCTTCGAGCCGGCGCATCAGCTGCACCACCTGCGCCGTTGGCTCGGCGCCGATCCGACCGATCAAAACGGCCTCGGAGTGGAGGATCGGATCACCGAACACCTCGAGACCGGCGTGGCGAAGGGTGCTGCCGGTCTCGACCACGTCGGCCACCACGTCCGCCACGCCCAGACGGACGGAGGTTTCGACGGCCCCGTCGAGGCGGATCACCTCGGCCTGCACCCCTCGCTCGGAGAGGTGCTTGGACACCAGCCCGGCGTAGGACGTGGCCACCCGCGTGCCCGAGAGTTCGGCCTCGGTGGTGGCGACGCCGGGCCGAGCGGCGAAGCGGAAGGTGGATCGGGCGAACCCGAGTGGAAGCCGCTCTTCGGCCGCCGCTCCCGAGTCGAGCAAGAGGTCGCGGCCGGTGATGCCCATTGCGAGCTGCCCCGAGCCGACGTACACCGCGATGTCGCGAGGCCGGAGGAAGAAGAACTCCACGTCGTTCTCGGCGTCGACCAGCGCGAGCTCCTTCGAGTCGCGCCGCTGCCGGTAGCCAGCCTCGGCGAGCATGTCGGCCGCAGGGCCGGCCAGGGAGCCCTTGTTGGGAACAGCAACACGCAGCATGGATGTCGAGTGTACGGATCCGTGGTCAGCGGGGTTCATCGCGGTGACAGAATTCGCTGCTGGCTCACGTGAGCACGCGGCGATCGGCGGGGTCGGCGGCTCGGTGGACGCCAACCACCTGCGGCCACTGGCGCCGATCGTCGACGAGGATGAGATCAGCGAGGGCACCCTCGGCAAGCCGCCCACGATCCGTCACGCCCGTCATCGTGGCCGGTCCCGAGGTGATCAGGGCAATGGCACGGGCCAGCGAGCAGCACCCCTCGGCGGCCATCACGAAGGCCGACGACAACAGCGCAGAGGGGAGATAGTCCGACGCCAACACATCACAGAGACCAGCGGCAACGAGCTCGCGAGCCGACGCGTTCCCGCTGTGGGAGCCGCCCCGCAATGCGTTGGGGGCGCCCATCACGATCGTCATGTCGCGTGCGCGGGCCTCACGAGCGGCATCGAGGGTGAGGGGGAACTCCGCCACGCTGGCGCCCGCCTCGCTGGCGGCCTCCACCTCGGCCGGGCTCTCGGCGTCGTGGGCCAGCATCGTGACGCGCCCCTGAGTGGCGAGCGGGCTGAGCGCAGCCAGATTGGTGTTGCGGTGGTGCAGCACCTGCTCGGCCTGGGCCATCAACTCGGCCACGTGGGCCTCGGCGGTGACGCCGGGGGCCAGTGTGGTGGGATCGATGGCGGCGGCGAACTGCGCGGGATCGCGAAACTGCCCCTGCCCCGGCGTGTGATCCTCGAACGAGATGAGCGGCGCGGCCACCAAGCCACCCGCAGTGGACGAAGAGCCGTCCACGTCGAGATCCACCAGCAGCGGATCGAGCGCGTCGCCGTCGCGGGCTTCGAAGCGGTACAGGATCCCGTGCGTCACCGGCGCATCGGGATCATCGTTGCGAGCAGCAATCGTGTCTGCCATCTGCCGAGCGACGTCGACGGTCCGGCCCATGTCCGGCTTGTGCTGGTAGGCCACGCCGTGGAACACGGTGGTGACACCAGCGGCCCGCACGCGCCCCTCGAACGAGGTGAGGGCGTAGTCGAGCGGGAAGTGCGCCGTCCGACGAGGGGCGATCTCCTTCTCCAACCCGTCGCTGTGGCTGTCGACCAGGCCGGGCAAGCACAACAGGTTCCGACCGTCGATCGCACCAGGCGGCGCTGCACCGCCCGCCTCGACCGAATCGATGCGGTCGCCGGCAACCACCACGGTGGCATTGTCGACGATCCGGTCTCCCACCACGGCCCGGACACCGGTGAGCGCTAGCGTCGTCATGTTGCGTCGAGCTCCAATCCCGTTTCGAGTACCCGGGCCGCTGGCCCCTCGTCCACCACGCGCCCGTCGACCATGACCACCACCCGATCGGCGAGCCGAGCGATGGCGTCGAGGTCGTGGAACACGCTCAACACCGTGGTGCCCTGCGACGGCAGATCGTCGATGAGACTCAACACGGCCTCACGGTTCAGTGGATCGAGCGCCGACACCGGCTCGTCGAGCAGCAGTAGTCGGGGCGGCACGACGATGCCCGTGGCCAGGTTCACTCGCTGCTTCTCACCGCCAGACAGCAGCGTGGGGTAGGTGGCCCACAGCGATTCGTCGATGCGCAGGCGGCCCAGGATGCGGCGAGCCCGCTCGGCCGCCTCGTCGGCTTCGACGCCCTGGCGGCGAGCGGCTCGCTCCACCACGTCGTACACGCCGCGGCGAGGCTCGGCCCGGAGGAACTGAGACACGTAGCCGATGTCGCGGCCCCGCAGCGATGCCATGGTGACATCGGGGAGCGCCTCGAGATCGAGCCATTCGTCGTCCGCCGTGCGGTAGGAGATCGAACCGGCCTCGATCACGTAGGTGCGGTGCACACACTTGAGAAGGCTCGACTTCCCGGCGCCCGACAGCCCCGCCAGGCTCACGTGCTCGGCTTCGTTGACCGTGAGATCCACCCCTCGGAGACCATCGACCTGTCGGCCGTCGACCGCGTGGAAGGTGAAGGACTTGTGCAGCCCCTGGACGCGCAACAGCGGCGCACCCACGGTGGCCGTACCGGCCTGCGTCGACTCGGTGATCGTGGTCATCCGCGAGCTGCGCCCACGAGAAGCTGGCTGTAGGGATGCTGGGGGTCTTCGAGAAGCTGGTCGGTGAGCCCCTCCTCGACCACTCGACCCTGGTGCATCACGAGGCAGCGCGTGGTGAGCATCTCGATCACCTTGAAGTCGTGGCTCACCACCACGGCGGCAACGCCGGTCTCGTCCAGCACGTCCCGAATGAGGTCGAGCACGCCGGCGGCCACAGAGGCGTCGAGCCCGGTGGTCGGCTCGTCGAGGAGCAGTACCGGTGGGTTGTTGGCCAGTGCCTTCGCCAGCTGCACCCGCTGGCGCATGCCGCCGGAGTAGGTGGCGACGGGATCGTCCATGCGGTCGAGCGGAACCTCGGTGCGGGTCAACAACTCCGATGCGCGCTCGCGGATCCGACCGAAGTGACGCCATCCAGCGGCGGTGAGCCTGTCGGCGATGTTGCCCCCGGCCGAGATGCCGAGGTCGAGACCCTCGGCGGGGTCCTGGTAGACGATCGACAGATCGTTCACCCGCAGGGCCCGCCGGCTGCTCTCGTCGAGATCACACAGGTTGGTGGCTCCGGCGTCCACGCTGCGCAGGCCGACGAAACCGGTGGTGGCCGGATGATCACCAGCGATGCAGCGCATCACCGTCGACTTGCCAGACCCGGACTCGCCGATCACCCCCAGCGCCTCACCCGGGCCGACGTCGAAGTTCACGTCGACACAGCCGAGAATCGCCTCGCCGTCACCAGCGGCACCCCGCCCCCTCGGGCCGAGGGCCGTGCCGACCGCCGGATAGGTCTTGCCGAGGTCGCGCACCCGGAGCGCCCATGGCAGGTCGCCGTCGATCCCGTTCGCCTCGATGCGGATGTCGGTGCTCGTCATCAGAGGTCGACCTCGCCGTCGGTGATCGCCTCCGGGGGCAAGATGCCGGCGGCCACCCGTTGACGAACGCACCAGTCGGTGTCGCTGCAGACCCACACCGACGTGCCGTCGGCTCGGGGGAGCTCCACCACGTACGAGGCGGCCTTCCCGTTGCGGGTGGCGCCACAACGGGCGCAGGGCTCGTCGGACTCCTCCACATCGAAGGGCACGTCTTCGAAGGTGAGCGGCTCCACGTCGGTGTAGGGCGGGATGGCGTAGATGCGCTTCTCCCGGCCGGCACCGAACAGACTCAGGAACGACGCCTGGTGCAGCGGGGGCACATCCCACCGAGGGATCGGTGTGGTGGCGATCACGTAGCGGCCATCCACCAGGCACGGATAGCCGGTGGTGCGGGTGATCACCCCGTTGCGCACGATGTCCTCGTAGAGGCTCACCCACATGCGGGCGTAGTCGGCCTCGGCATGCATGCGCCTGAGCTGGTTCATGTCGCGCTCCACGCCCCGGAGCGGCTCGGGCACCGGAACCTGGAGCACGAGGATCTGCCCTTCGGCCAACTCGTCCTCGGGCACACGGTGACGCGTCTGGATAACCGACGCCTCCCGGGCATCGGTGGTGGTGCTGACCCCTTCCGCCCGGCGTATCAGCCGGCGCAGGTTGGCGGCGTTGACGCCGCCGTCCTCACCCTGGTCGTACACCTTCACCACGTCGTCGGGGCCGACCACACCGAGGGTGATCTGGAGGCCGCCGGAGCCCCAGCCTCGGGCCACGGGCATCTCCCGCGACCCGAACGGAACCTGGTAGCCCGGCACAGCGACCGCGCTCAGCACTGCGCGTCGCACCTCGCGCTTCGAGGCCTCGTCGAGGATCTTGACTCGGCCATCACCGAGCCCGTCGGCACCAGCGGCGGCGGCAACCGCTGACGTGGCATCGGTCGACGGCCGCTCCGCCGTGGCAACACCGGCCCGGCTCGGCGAGTCGAGGAGATCGCGGAGGGCGCTCATGACATCGACCTGGCCCGCATCGCCGCCTTGCGCTCCATCATCGAACGGAACGTCACGTAGTGGGGCAACTTCAGGTGCTCGAGGAACCCGGACGCATCGAGACCATCGGTCGTCATGAGCACCGATTGTTCGAGTGGGCTGCGGCCACCGTCTCTGCTGAGGGCAATGTCGAGGTTGGCCATGGCGATGGCTTTGCGCTCGTTGTGGCCGAAGGTCATGCCGTAGCCGACGTCGAAGCGGGTGCGATCCTCCTCGGAACCGTCCAGGTCCTCGATCGCCTCCACCTCGGTGACCCGGACATGGCCGACCGTCATGGCCTCGCCGGTGTAGGGATGCTCGACGGCGAGGGGAAGGCGACCGTGGCGTACCTCGCCGAGGGTCACCTCGTGGAGATGCCGATCAGGGCCGAGGATGTTCCGGTACCAGAGCTGCACGAGCGCCCCGGTCTCGGCCCGGGCCATCGCCGACAGCCGAGCCGACCGGGGCGCGCCAGGCCGGGCCGGGGTGCGCGAGATGTCGACGGGCTCGGGGTCGTCACTTCGGCGGCGGTCGACCAGGGCCGACATCGCCCGAAGGGTGTTCATCAGCCGACCGGGCACGCGTCGCCGTGGTGACGGCGAGGCCTCGGGCGGCGGCGCATCGCGGCGGGCCGCCGCTGATTCGGCCGCCCGGCGCCGAGCATCGTCCTCGTCGCCGGAGTCGAGGAGACGGCCGCTGTAGTCCGGGGTGCGGCCGAGCATCTGAGGCCCCGGCGGTTCCCGAAACGCCGGCACGATGCGACGTACCACGTCGATCTCGTCGGCATCGACCGGCAGCGAGTAGGCGAGCCGCGGCAGCGTGGCCCGATGGGCCCGCACCAGATGTGCGGCCTCGATCACGTCGCCCTCCGCTTGCCGGTAGGCGCGGGCGGCGACCGTCTCGTCCCAGAGGCCGCCCTCCCCCATCACCCGGTCGACGGCATAGCCGAGCCGTTCGATGATCTGGTCGAGTTCGAGCCACGAGCTCGACGCCTCGAGTCGGCTGCGACGGATCAGATCCTCGGCGGCCCGGATCGCATCGAACCCGCCCTTTGCTGCGACGTATCCCATGTCAGGCCTCCTCCACCGTGACGTGCGTGCTTCGAGAAATGGCCATCACCTGGCCGCCCGGAGTGAACAACCAGGTGTCAAACCCGGCCGGGAACGGCGCCGTCGCCCGCCTCAGAGCGGCGAGGACATCTGGACCCAGGCCCTCGATCCGAACCCGCCGTTCACCCTTGATGCCCGGGCCGTCGAGCCGCACCACCGTGCCGGCCCCCTCGTCTACAGGTCCGACAGATTCAGCGGGAAGTGCGACACGGGCGCCGAGTTCGGGGTGATAGGCATCGCCGGTCGCCACTCGACCGAGCAGGGTCGACGTCGGTGTTTCGAGCGCCACCACCCAGGCGCTGTCGATGTCGGCCCGGGGTGCGCTGGTGGCGTCGGCCACGAGATCAGCTGCGGGGCCATAGGCCGGACCGTCGATGTGGACGGGCACGTCGACGTCGGCGAGCGCCAGGGCGAGCCACGCCGTGGTTGGAACGTCGTCGTGGAGAATCTCGGTCGGCAGCGTGTGGACGGTGCCGGGTTCTGACAGCGACCGGAGGATCACGTCGAAGGTGCGCTGTGAGCGATCCCCGTCGAGACGGGCGTGGGCGGTGAGGCTCACTCGGTCATCTCCTCGAAGTCGACCACCGTCGGGGCGAGTTCAGACCACTCGGCATCGCGCTCGGCAACGAGGCGCGTCTCGGTGTCGACGCACAACGTCTCGACGGCCCGGCGAGCAGGACCGTCGGCTTCGATCTCGGCATCACAGACGGCGGCGGCGAGGGCAGCCTCGGGGTCGTCACCCATACGCATCGACCATCCACGCACCGCCCGATGCTCGACCTCAGCCCTGGTGACGAGCACCTCGCCGAGATGGAAGCGGGTGGCCTCGACCGGCTCGCGGACTGTCATCATGACCATGCCCACCTCCGGTGGAGCGACGAGCACAGGAGCTGGTGCCCCGGCGAGGCATCCCTCAGCGACGTCGACGAGGGCGGTCCGTTCCGCTGCCGCCAGCAGCTCCGCCCGCCGGGTGCGGTTCATCGAGACGCGTCGAGGTGAGGAGGCACAATCGACATCCCAGCACCACCAGTTGACGGCGGACAAGCGCATTTCCGAGTGTTCATGTTGTTCTCTGGTGCCGTTCAGCCGCAGGCCGTACGGTTTCAACATGACCGACTCCGGGTTCAGTGGATCGATCCGGGGCGGAGAGGTGCTGTTGGCGGGGGCCGATCGACTCGAGACCGCAGATCTCGCATGGGTCGACGGCCACATCACCTCGACCGACGCTCCACGCCCAACCGGGTCAGCCGAGGCCGAGACCCGGATCGATGCACGCGGCGCCTACGTGCTGCCGGGCATCATCGATCTTCACGGCGATGCCTTCGAGCGGTCGCTGATGCCCCGCGGCGGCGTCTACGCCTCGGCGGGCGTGGCCTTCGACGACTGCCGCAACCAGCTCCTGGCCAGCGGCATCACCACCGCCTATATATCGGTGACCGACAGCTGGGAGCCGGGGCTGCGCAGCCGCGACACGCTCCTCACGATCGCCGAGGTGCTCGCTGCGCACCAGGGTGAACCAGATCTGAAGCTCCACGTGCGCCACGAACGCTGTTTCACCCAGGTGGATCAGATCCTCGACTGGGTCGCGGATGGCACCATCCACATGTTGTCGTTCAACGACCACACACCGGGCGGCATCACCCACATCGACGGCTTGTCACCCTCACAGATCTCACGAGCGGGGGTCTCGGCCGACGCGCTCGAGGCCCGCATGATCGCCGCGATGGCCGAACGCGACACCGGCCTCCGCCAAGAAGAGGTATTGGCTGAGGCGGCGACCGCCGCCGGCTGTCCGCTCGCGAGTCACGACTCGACCACCGACGCGGACCTCGCCCGTGATCGTGAGCTCGGCGTGGCGATCGCAGAGTTCCCCGCCACGATCGAACTGGGCGCCCGCTACCAGGAGCTGGGGATCGACGTGATGCTCGGCGCCCCCAACCTCGTTCGTGGTGGCTCCCACATCGGCAACCTCTCGGTCCGGGATGCACTGGCCGCTGGCGTCGGCTCGATCGTGTGCTCCGACTACCACTACCCCTCGCTGCTCCAATCGCCGTTCGTGCTCGACGCAGTCGGCATCCGGCCCCTCGCCTCCGCCTGGGACCTCGTCGCTGGCGCCCCGGCCCGAGCTGCAGGGCTCACCGACCGGGGCGTGCTCGCCTCCGGCCAGCGGGCTGATGTGATCGTGGTGGAACCGCCCCGTGGTGATCGGCCGGCCCGTGTGGTGGCCGTGGTGTGCGGCGGCAGAGTGGCCTGGCAGGCGGCACGACGGGCCGAGACGATCCCCGCCGCGGTGGTGTGACCGCGGCCAACGAGCTGATCCTGTACGCCACCCCGACGGGGTGGCTCGCCGACCGGTGTGACGCGTACTTCGCCGAGGCGAACGCCGTTGGCGCCACCACCGCCCAGACCTACCCGCCGCACTGCACGCTCACCGGCTTCTTCCGGCGCACGCCGTGGCGTGTCGCCGAGATCATGGCGGAGGCTGCGGCGATCATCGATGCGAACCCGCAGCCGGGCCCTGGGGCGGTGGAGATCGCAACCCTCACCGCCAGCGATTCGTGGGTGGGATTCGAGCTCACCTCACCGTGGCTCGACGGCGTGATCGCCGCCTTCGCCGAGGGGCACCGCATCGAGCCCGACGAGGATGCGATCCGGCCCAAGTCGTGGCTCCACCTCAGCCTCGCCTATGGCGTGGACGACCTGACTCCCTACCACCGCCTCACCGCCGGGCTCGAGAACGTGGTCGGCCGGGAGAGCACCTGGGAGGTCGCGCTGTGGGAGCGCGGCCCCGATCTGACGTGGACGCGTCACACGCGCTCCACCTGACGACACGCATCGTTCACCCCCTCGTGTCCTGGTAGCGAACGGCGCCATTGCCCACACGCGATGTGCAGACCAACGACACCTTTCGTGCACCTCCGGTTTTCAGGGCTTTCCTACGGTCGTGATCTGGCTACATCCACTCAATGAGGAGAGCGCGATCACATGACCCGCACCCTGAGCTGGCGGCTTCTGGCCGCCCTGCTGGCGCTGCTGCTCGTCGCCGCCGCCTGCGGCAGCGACGACGAAGACAGTGACACCGAGACCGAATCGGGCGCCGAGGACACCACCGAAGAGACCGCCGAAGAGACCGCCGAAGCCGACGAGGCCGACAGCGGTGACACCGAAGAAGCTGCGGCTGCCGACGACGGGTACGACCGCACCGACTGGCCGGACAGCCTGGTGTACGGCGCAGTGCCGGCCGAGAACGCCGAGGACATCTCGACCTACGTGACCCCGCAGATCATCGCAGATGAGCTCGGCATCGAGATCGAGTTCATCCAGGCCGCCGACTACGCCGGCGTGATCGAAGGCATGGTCGCCGAGAACGTCGACCTCGGCGGCTTCGGTGGCTTCTCCTATGTGATCGCCACGGGCGCTGGCGCCGACATCGACGTGGCCGGCCTCTGGTCGGACACCACCGGGGACGGCCTGGGCGACTACCGCAGCTACCTGATCACCCAGGCCGACAACACTGAAATCAACGAGCCTGCCGACCTGGCCGGCAAGAACGTGTGCTTCGTCGACCCGGGCTCCACCTCCGGCTTCCTCTTCCCGTCGGCGGCGCTGCTGTCCGAAGGGCTCGATCCGTCGGAGACCTCCGAGGACATCACGCCCACCTTCGCCGGTGGCCACGATGCATCGGCCATCGCCGTTGCCAACGGTCACTGCGACGCCGGCTTCGCCTACGACACGATGGTCACCGAGCAGCTGATCGACTCGGGCGACCTGTCCGGTGTGATCGACGAGGTCGAGGACGAGAACGTCAACCCTGACGACGCTTCGGTGCGCATCATCTGGAAGTCCACCCCGATCGCCGCCCCGCCCCTCGCCTACGGCAACTGGCTCCCCGAAAACCTGCGGGAGGCGATCATTGAGGTCGTCACCACCAAGGTGAACGTGGACTGGGCCGTGGCCAACGGCTACTGCGAGAGCGAAGAGACCTGCCCGCTGGCTGACGGTCCGTTCTGGGGCTACGTCCAAGGCGACGACAGCTACTTCGACGGCATCCGCGAGCTCTGCGAGCTCACTGGTTCGGCCCGGTGCGAGGGCTGATCCTCCTCCGGAACTCAGTTCACGCTGAACAGCAGGCATCGGGGCCTGGTGCTGGTTCGTCACGAACCGGCGCCGGGCCTCGGCCCCTTTTCCGCCCCTCCTCCCCTCCCCTTGATCCCACCACCCGCACCTCGGACCTTCCCACCACGCAGCTGAGAGGACGCCCATGACCACCGACACCACAGAACCAGCAGCCACCCAATCCACCAACGGGCACACAGGGCAGGCGGCGAGCAGCGGCGAGATCGTCGTCGACATCGCCGACCTGGTGAAGACCTTCGACAACGGCCGGGTGCGAGCGCTCGACGGCGTCAGCTTCCAGGTTCCTGCCGGTCAGATGGTGGTGATCATCGGCCTCTCGGGCTCCGGCAAGTCCACGCTCCTGCGTCACATCAACGGCCTGCACGTGCCGACGAGCGGCAGCGTGACGGTGCTCGGCCAGGACGTGGCCAGCCTCAAGGGTCGCCAACTCCGGGAACTGCGACGCCAGGTTGGCTTCGTGTTCCAGCAGTTCAACATCGTGGGCCGGCTCTCGTGCATCGAGAACGTGCTCTCGGGCGCGTTGGGCCGGCTCAGCTTCCCCCGGCCCGGCGTGATGGCCTACCCCAGGGCGTTGCGCCAGGAGGCGCTCGCCCAGCTCGACCGCGTCGGTCTCGGTGACCGGGCGTTCCAGCGCACCGACACGCTGTCGGGTGGCCAGCAACAGCGGGTGGCCATCGCCCGTACCCTGATGCAGAAGCCGAAGATCGTGCTCGCCGACGAGCCAGTCGCATCGCTCGACCCCGAAATCTCCGGCCAGGTGATGGACCTCCTCTTCCGGGCCTGTGTGGAAGACAACATCACGGTGCTGTGCAGCCTCCACCAGGTGGACCTGGCGCTCGGGTGGGCCAACCGCCTGATCGGGCTGAACGAGGGCACCATCGTGCTGGAGACCATGGTCGACGAGAGCCTCGACCACGCCAGGGTGATGGACGTCTACCAGCGGCTCGATCCCGAGGGCCGCAAGATCTCTGAATACGCCGCATCGGTGGTGGCCCGATGACCACCGTCGCCGAACCCCCCGTCCTCCCGGAACCGGAGCAGACGCCGAGCGAGCTGCCCGCCGAGCGGTCGACCCGTCCCCCTCTCAGTCGCGACCGCCTCACCCTGAACCTGGTGGTGGCCGGCCTCATCGTCGGCGTGCTCGGGTCGCTCTGGTGGATCGGCCTCGGGCCGGTCTCGTTGTGGGAAGGCCGCCAGGACGTCTGGAACCTGCTCCAACGCATGTGGCCGCCCCGCCTCGAAGAACCGCGGCTCGTGTGGGATCAGGCGATCGAGACCTTCTTCATGGCCTTCGCCGGCACGGCAATGGGCGTGATCCTGGCCATCCCCACCGCCATCCTCGCCGCATCGAACATCACGAAGAACCGGTACCTCCGCGGTGCGGCCCGGGCGCTCATCGTGGTGGCCCGGGCCCTGCCCGAGTTGCTGCTGGCGCTGATCTTCGTGCGGGTCTACTCGATCGGCCCACTCGCCGGTGTGGTTGCCATCGGGCTCCACTCGATCGGCATGCTGGGCAAGCTCTTCGCCGACTCGATCGAACAGATCGAGGAGGGCCAGCGTGAAGGCGTGGCCGCCACCGGCGCCGGAGGCGTGCAGGAGTTCATGACCGGCGTGTGGCCTCAGGTCGTGCCGTCGTTCGTTGCCATCTCCCTCTACCGCCTCGACATCAACTTCCGAGCCTCCACGCTGCTCGGCCTCGTGGGCGCCGGCGGTATCGGCCTGTCGATCCGGGCCCACCAGGGCAGCCTCGACTACCCGCAGCTGCTCGGCGTTGCGCTGGTGATCGTGGCCCTCATCCTCGTGGTGGAGATCGTGTCCACGTCGATCCGCGGCATGATCCTCGGCCACGGCAACTCACGGGGCAGCAGCCTCGACAAGTGGCTCCGCCGCACCCCCGACGCCTCGACCTTCCAGGTCGCCGAGGCGAGCGACGGCGCCGCCGCCAACGGATCCACCGTGACGGCACCGACCTCCCGCCAGCTGGTCGGAGAGAACTTCGATCGGGAGTCGCTACGCCCGCCGTGGACGCGGGGCCGCATCACCATGACAGCATTCGCCGCCGTGACGATGGTGCTCCTCGTGCTGAGCTTCATCATCCCCGAGATGTCGTTCATCGAGTTCGTGAGGGGTATGCCGCAGATCCCGCTCACGTTCGAACGACTGATCCCGTGGTCGGCCTTCGTCGACATCCCGACGAAGGCACTCGACGGCGACATTGCGTTCTGGCGCAACCAGTTCTTCGAACCGCTCGTGGAGACCGTGGCTATCGGCCTCGGCGCCACCGGCCTGGCCCTGCTCTTCGCCCTCCCCACCGCCGTGCTGGCGGCGCGCAACATTGCGCCGGCCCGCTGGGTGTACCAGCTCTCGCGGTTGTTCATCCTCCTGGTGCGGGCCCTGCCCGACCTCGTGGTGGCGGTGATCTTCGTGGCCGCCCTCGGCCTCGGACCCAAGGCCGGTGTGATCGCCCTGGCAATCGGCATCTACGGCTTCGGCACGAAGCTGTTCGCCGACAACCTGGAGGAGATCAAGGAAGGCCCCCGCGACGGCGTGCGGTCCACCGGAGCATCCGGGCCGCAGGAGCTCATGACTTCGGCTCTCCCCCAGGCCATGCCGTCGATCGTGTCGAACTCGCTGTACATGCTCGACGTGTCGATCCGGGCCTCGACCGTGCTCGGTATCGTCGGCGCTGGCGGCATCGGCTTCGCCCTGTTGCAGGGCATGAAGCTGCTGCGCTGGGAGCTGGTCGGCGGTCTGCTGATCTGCGTGTTCATCATCGTGTATGCGATCGAGCAGCTGTCGGTGTGGATCCGCAAGCAGATCATCTGAGGAGGACGCACACGATGAAACTCGACGACATGCCCGTCTGGCGGGAGCTCGACTCCCCCGAGGCCGTGGCCGATGCGCTGATCGACCTCTACGAGCGCAAGGGGTCGGAGCGATACAACGAGGTGGTCACCCAGGTCGAGCACGGCCTGCAGACCGCAGGTCACGGCATCGGCGCAGGGGCAACCGAGGCTGAGATCGTGGCGGCGTTCCTCCACGACGTTGGCCATCTGATCCTCGACGAGCTCGAGCGCGATCCGAAGCGAGCCACCACCGACCTCCACCACGAGGACATCGGTGGGCGCTTCCTGGCCAACTGGTTCGGCCCGGACGTCACCACCCCGGTCGAGCTGCACGTACCAGCCAAGCGGTATCTCTGTGCCGTCGAGCCCGACTACGCCGACAGCTTGTCACCGGCCTCGGTACACAGCCTGGAGATGCAGGGTGGTCCGATGTCAGCCGACGAGGTGGAGGCGTTCGCCGCCACCGAGCACACGACGGCCGCCGTCGAGCTGCGGCGGTGGGACGACTGGGGCAAGGTCGAAGGCGCCCCCAGCCCGACCATGGCCGACATGCGTGACCGCATGGTCGCCCTGCTGTCGGCGTCGATGCCGACAGCTGACGGCTGACAGCTGACGCTCAGCGGATCAGGCATCGGGTGGCGCCGGCATCCACGGCGCCACCCGAGCCCTGATCACGCCCCCACGGTTCCGCACGGCGCTGCGGTTGACAGCGAGTTGCCGGTCTTGAACTTGATCTCGTAGTCGAACGAGCTCGCCCAGCCCATGGGCTGGCTGAACGTCGCCGCTGGGGCGTCGACCCGGCCTTGCCAGAAGAAGCTGGCGCCACCGGCGGGCCGGCGATAGATCACGGTGGAGTCCACCCCGGCGGGCACGGTCCAGCTGACAGTGACCTGCCCCGCGTCGAGCACCGCCGTACATGCCGCGTCGCCTGGCTCGGGCGGCGTGTTGGTCACCACGCCACAGTCCACCGGAGCCGCCAGGCCGGCGGCGGTGCGGTAGGCCACCTGGTAGGCGTAGGAGTCGGCCCAGCCCATCAGCTGGGTGAACGACGTACCCGGGGCGTCGACTTTCCCCTGCCAGAACGCCCGGTCGCCCCCGGCCGGTGTGCGGTACACGACCGTGGAGGTGACGTCGGCCGGCAGCTCCCAGTCGACCGTGATCTGGCCCAGGGCGAGAGACACCGAGCATGTGCCGACCACCACTGGTGGAGGCGGCGGCGCCAACACGTCGTCGATCGACACCGTGGACGGCGGAACAGTCGTGCCCGGAGGACACAGGAAGCCCATGTGGTCGATGCCGATCCGGCTCGTTCCAGCCACCTCGGCGAGGTCGACGGCCGCCAGGGTGCCTCCGAACCACATGCACCCACTGGGGCCCTTCTCGAAGGCGAAGCCACCGGCACCGCGGCTCGGGCCCTGGCCGGCCGACACCACCAGGTACTCGCCCGTGGCCCGGCTGCGGGCGTACCACAGGCCGCTGTCGCGCTCGCGCCCGTGGCGGGTGATCCAGACGTAGTCGCCGTCGAGGTACCCGGCCTGGGTGTCGTGGGGGTCGGGCCACACGTAGAGGCGCTCACCGGTGGTGTCGTCGTGGAGCGATGAGAAGTGCTCGGCCCCGGTCACCAGCAGGTGGCCCCCGTCGACCTCGAGGTCGTACACGAACACGCATCCCGGGTAGCCCACGTAGCAGTAGCGGGCCACGTCGCTCCAGCCCCGGAAGGCGTCGTATTGGGAGGCGTCGCCAGCGTCCAGCATGGCGAGGCCGGGGCGGCTGGTGCCGTCCACGGAATTGAACCGACCTCCGACGAACAGCCGCTGCTGATCGGTACTGAGGGCCACGTCCCACACGCCTCCGCCACCAACGTGGGGCTTCCAGTCGACAAGGGTTCCGTCGAGGGTGAACTTGGCGAGGTTGTGACGCACGAGCGTGCGAGCCCCGTCGTTCACCCTGGTGAATCCACCACCGATATAGATGTGCGTGCCGTCCGAGTCGATCCCGCGCACCGTCGCACGGCCTCCGGCCGTGGTGTAGACGCGCGCGGTGAAGCTGGCATCGATGGTGCCGGTGACGGGATCGAGGGCCACCAGGCCACCGCGGGTCGTCCCGTTCACCTCGGTGAACTCACCGCCGACGAGCAGGCTGCCCGTCACCGGGTGCACAGCGATCGAGTACACCGGATGGTTGAGCGTCGGGGTGAACTCCTTGATGTAGTCGCCGGTGTTGGCGTCGAAGGCAGCCAGGAACGACTGGTCCACCGGTCGGCTGCGCTTGCCTCGTTGCACCACCTGCTCGAACGCGCCGCCAACGTACATCGTGTCGCCCACTCGCTCGATGGCGTAGATGTAAATTCGGTTCGCGGTCTCTCGATCGGCGGCGAGCGAGGCGACTCCCCAGCGGCTGTAGAATTCCCAGGTCTCGGGGCCGTCCTCCTGTGCCTCCACCGCAGGTGGATTGGGCACGACGACGATGGCGGCAACGAGAAGCCCAACGAGCATGAAGGTCGTGAGCGCGGAGCGGGGTCGAGCCTGGCGAGGCGACGATGGGGAATGCACGACGAGGGTCTCCGTTCCACGAACGCGCCACGAGCACGTGACTGCTGGCGGTGGTATCGACTGGGCCGCGTGCCGACCTGAGAAATCTGAACCGCTCGACCCTCGCTCGGTGGGAGCCACTACGGTGCCGTTGTGTCTACCGACGACCGCTCCGACCCGAACGACGCTCGCCCCGAACACGACGCCCACCACGGGTCCACCGGCAGCGACGCCCACCACGGGCACGGCCACGAGCTCGACCAAGGCCTGTCCGGCGCCCTGCGGTACCTCCGGTTCGCGCCGGAGATGTGGAGTTCGGACGTGAATCGCACCGTGATCGAGCTGGTCGCCCCGGCGCCCGGCGAGGTGATCGTGGACATCGGCGCCGGCATGGGCGCTGGTGTCTCGATCGTGGCGGGCTCAGGAGCCCAGGCGATCGCCGTGGAACCAACGCCGTTCCTGCGCCAGGTGCTGTCGCTTCGACGCCGGATCAGCGGCTGGGGCGACCGCGTGGAGATCGTCGACGGTGCGGCCGAGGCCATCCCGGCTGAGGACGGATCGGTTGATGCGGTGTACGCCGTCAACTCCATGCATCACTGGGTGGATGGCGAGCAGGCGGTGGCCGAGATCGTCCGCGTGTTGAACCCGAATGGTCGGGTGGTGCTGGTGGACGAGGCGTTCACCGATCCCAGCCACCCCGACTACGACCGATTCGGAGCCGACCACGATCACGGCCAGAGCGGCGACGGAGAGGGCGAGCATCACCACGGCTTCACCATGGTCGATGCCGAGAAGATGGGCCGACGCCTCCGCGACGCAGGCCTCACGAGAGTGGACGCAGGCGCACGCTCGATCGCCGGACGGCCCTCACTGACCGTGTTCGCGGAAGGCCGCAGCGGGCAGCGGTAATCCTGTGACATTCATGGACAGGCATCCCTAGCTGTGCCTGCCCGGGGCGGCTATGGTCACCCTGGGGTCACGACGAAGCGGCAGCAGGCAAGAGCGGCGGCTCGGCTGCTGGGCAGCCCGTGTCGTCGATGATCACGGACCAGAGAAGCGGAAAGTCGTATGGCGGACTTGTTCGACGAAGTAAACGCGTTCCTGACTGGCGATACCTCAGTGGAGGCGCTTTGTGCTGCGTTCCCCGATGCGTCGGCTGAGACGCTCGGCGTCGGCACTGCGCTCGCCGCACCGGCGATGGTGGCAAACATGGCCGAGTGGTCGGCTGAGCCACTGGGCCGTGCGTGGCTGCGCGCTCGGCTGAACGGGGTCGACCCCGCCGGCCTTGAACAGTTCCGGGGGATCCCCCACGTCGCCGACTACTCCGAGGTGGGTGAGACCGTCGTCGAGCATGTGCTCGGCAGTCGGCGGGCCCACGTGGGTCGCATCATCGCGGAGCGTTCGGGGCTGTCGCTCTCCACCGCGGATGGTCTGCTGATCGCCACCACGTGGGTGATCGTGGCCCACCTCGCCGAGCGCTACGCGGAGGACGCAGACCAGGCCGGGCTCCCGGGCGAACTCGCCGCCGAGCGAGCCACGCTGCTCACCACTGGCTGGCGTCCATGGTTGGAAGCCACGTCCGAGGCACCACCACAGCGCCCCGAGGAACCGCGCCCGTCGTCGTCGGTGCCGCCATCGGAACTCGGCTCATACCCGCCACCGATCAGTCGTCGTCCCGTTTCCTCAGACACGCGAGAGCTTCGGTACCGGCAGCCGATGGAGGAGCAGTATCCGCAGCCGGCTCCCCGGCTCGAGCCTGAGCCGACACCCACCCACGCGAGCCGCGCCGTGGTGCCGATGACGGCCGCCTCGGAGTCGGATCCTCCGCCGGACAAGACCGATCGGTGGCCGTGGCCACTCGTCGCTGCTGGCGTGGTTGCAGCCGCCGTGGTGGCCGGAGCGGTCTTCTTCGTCACCCGCGACCGCAGCGATGAAGCCGTCGTTGCCGCCGATCCAACCGCCACCACCGCCGAGGCCGACGCAGCGGTCGACGAGCCTGTGATCGATGAGGCCGACACTGCCGCGGAGACCGAAACCGCAACCGAGGTCGAGCCGACCACCACCACCATCGACGATTGGCCCGGTGGCCGAGGCCCTGTGCCGGAGGGTCTGCCGATGCGGCGGGAGCTGCTCATCGCCCCCGACGGATCACTCACGATGATTGGCTCGTCGCCCTCCTGGGAAACGGCGCAGAAGGTGATCACGCTCGCCAAGACGAACTATCCAATCCCGGGCGTCACGGTTGACAACCAGATCACCTGGCACCCCGACGCATCGAATGACATCCGCTCGGGCGACGTGGTCATGGACTCAGCGGCCACGTTCTCGGTCGGGGGTGTGGAGCCCGACACGTTCGAGGCACTCGACCTCGCCGCCGACCTCCTGCGCTCCAGCCCCAGCTTGTTCGTGGTGGTGATTGGCCACACCGACGACCGGGGCGACGAGATCGTGAACGCCAACCTCGCCGCTGAGCGGGTGAACGCCACGGTCAACTACCTCATCAGCCAGGGCGTGGTGCCCGGCCAGATCGTCACGGCATCAGCCGGTGAGGACGACCCGTCGGCCTCGAACGAGACCGAAGAGGGGCGGTCCTCCAACCGCCGAGTCGAGATGCAGTTCAAGAACTACCTGAGTCCGCAAATCGGTGGCTAGGAGAAACCTGACCGTGGGCACCACCAACGCAACACGCCGGATGCGTCGCCTCTTTGCGGCGCTGCTGACAGCCGGGCTCATCGGCGCCGCCTGTTCGTCGTCGCCAACCGACTCCGACTCAGCGGCCGTAACCACCTCGACGCTTCCTGGCGATGCCGTCGGCACCTCGTCGATGGTCGACGCCGAAGACGAAGTCGAGACCGCGCCCGTTCCCGCTGCCAACCCGTCCCGCTGGGACCTCGACGCCACGCTGGCAGCCGACCCGGACTGCACCTCCCCCATCTCGGGCGATCCGCTCCGCATCGGCTACGCCGCCGACCTGTCCGAGTTCGGTGGCCCTGCCGATCGGCCCAGTTCGCAGGCCGCCATCCATCTCGCCAAGTTGATCAACTGCTCGGGTGGCTTCGAGGGCCGGCCGGTCGAGGTGGTGGTGGCCGACGTGTCCGGCACCGCCGTGGAGACCCGCGAGGCCGTGCTCGGCCTGCTCGCCCAAGACGTGCACGTGCTGCTCGGCCCGCCCTTCCCCGACATGGGCTTCCGGGTGCTCCAGGTCACCGACGGTCAGATCCCGGTGTTGTTCACCGGGTCGACGGAGCCAGCCCTGGGCGACGCCACCGCTCTGTCGTATCTGGTGGCGTTCAACGACACCCAGGGAGCCACGGTCGCTGCGCAGTTCGCACTCTCGCGAGGCTGGCGGCGAGCGGTGACGTTCTCTTCGCCTGGCCCCTACTTCGGCTACAACAGCCTCGTGTTCGCCGACCGGTTCGAGTCGAACGGGGGCGACGTCCTGGGCGACTACGACTTCATCCCCTTCGAGACCGACGACTTCTCGGCGGCGGCTCTGCAGATCGCCCTCGACCCACCAGACGTGATCTACAGCCCCATGTTCACGTTCCAGATGGCGATCCTGCGCCGCCAGCTCGAGGACCTCGGCGTCGAGGTCGCCTACCTCCAGAGCGACGTGTTCGAGGCCACGGGTGGCTACACGCTCACCGGGGTGGAGGGCTTCTTCCACGTGACGCACGCCTTCCCCGCCGACGGCAGCCGAATCAACGCCCTCAATGACAGCCTCACCGTGGCCAGTGGGGTGCCATCGGAGGCGCCATCATTCGCCGCACTCACGGGCGACGCCTTCGCCGTGATCGCCGAGGCCTACTTCGCATCGGGCAGCGAGCTCGACCCGGTGGCCATCGGTCAGGCGATTGCGGACGTGGAGAACGTTGGCGGTGTGACCGGCACGATCTCCTACAACGGCAGCGGGCTGCCGTCGAAGACGATCTACGTCCACGAGGTGGTCAACGGCCAGCCGACGCTGGCCAGCACGATCGGCTGACAGCTGGGCCTGAGCGTCGCTGACAGTCAGGTGTCGACGGGTCGCTGACGCACAGGCCACGGGCGGCCCGGCTCAAGCCGGTGCCCCAGCCACACCTCCACCTCGGCCAGCCAGGCCCGGGTCGCCTCCACGCCGTGGAGCACGGCGGTCTGCTCGGCGAGCTCCATCACGATCGGATCGTCGCCCTCACAACGGGTGATCAGCTGGTGCGCCAACTCCCCCACCACCACCACGTCGAACGACGCAGGTTCCAGGTCACGGGGAAGCACCCAGGGGGCGATGGGCACCTGGGGTCGAGGAGGTGCATGGGGGAACGGCGGAAGTTGCTCGCCAACGGGAGCCCACCCGTTCTCGCCGTGGCGCATCAGCCGTCCTGGACCCATGGATGGACTGTGGCATCGCCGGCACGACCACGCCCAACCGGGTCCGCGCCACCACAGGCCAGCCTCAGCCTCTCAAGGACATGGGCCCTTCGGCCGACAAGTAGGGAAAAGCCCGCAGATCCCATGTCAGGAGCACCCCCATGAAGGGTTCGATCTTCAAACTGCTCGAGCACTACGCCGACACCACCTGGGGTCCCGACTCGTTCGAAGACCTCCTCGACGACACCGAGCTCGAGACCACCGAACCCTTCGTCGGGCCCGGCGACTACCCGGCCGGGGACCTCGTGGCGCTCGTCACCACCGCCTGTCGCACACACGAGGTGGAGCTGGCCGACCTGCTCCGCGGGTTCGGGCGGCACGCCTTCCCCATGCTGGCCGAGTCGGTGCCGACGCTCCTGGAGGGCCTCGACACCCCCCGGCAGTTCCTCACGAACCTGGAGTCGGTGATCCACACCGAGGTGAGAAAGCTCGATCCCCAGGCCAATCCCGCCCGCTTCTCGATCCCCAACCCGGCTGACGACGTGATCCACCTCCACTACGAGTCGGACCTCGGTCTGTTCCCCCTCGTCGAGGGGTTCCTCGACGGCATCGCAGCATGGTTCGGCGAGGCCGTCGAGCATCGGCTCGACGAGGTCGACGGCACGAACGCCACGTTCCTGGTCTCGTTCCCGGAGGAGAAGGCTGGTGTCGCCACCGGAACACTCGACCACGCCGGCGCCTGATCCGAACGCCAACGGCGCCAACGGCGCCGCCGCGACCAACGGGACGGGCGCTGCAGCCAATGGGGCGGCCGACGCGACCAAGACGATCGAGCGGCTCGAACGGCGGCTCGAACGCGCCCGAGAGCAGAACGAGATCCTCGAGCACATGATCGAGGAGAAGACCCGCTCGCTGTACATGGCCCAACGCGACCTGCACCAGGGGAAGGTTTTCCTGGAGAACGTGCTCGGAAGCATGACCTCCGCGGTGTTCGTGACCGACGAATGCGGCACGATCTCGTCGGTGGGCGGTAGCGCCACGTCGATGAGTGACCGATCCGAGGCCGAACTCGTCGGGACGTTGCTCGACGACGTGATGACGCACCCGGGTGATGGGGACGAGGCCACCCTCCACCTCCCCGACGGCTCGGCGGTGCCCGTGCTGATGCGATCGTCGGAGTTGATGGACGAGGGTGAGTCTGCCCGCGCCGTGCACGTTGCCACCGACATCAGTGAGCGCAAGCGGCTCGAAGTGGAGCTGCGTCATGCCCAGCGGCTCGAGTCGATCGGCCAGCTCGCAGCAGGCGTCGCCCACGAGATCAACACCCCGATCCAGTACGTGAGCGACAGCGCACGCTTCCTGGCGGAGGTGATCGAGGACCTGCTCGGCCTCGACGACCACTACGAACCACTGCGGTCGGCGACCGCCGAGGACGCTGACTACGCACCACAGGTCAAGGCGGCGATCGAGTACCGCGACGAGATCGACGTCGACTTCATCCGAACCGAGGCGCCAGGGGCTGTGGCCCGGACGATCGATGGTCTCGAACGGGTGGCGTCCATCGTGAAGGCGCTCAAGCAATTCTCGCATCCGGGTTCGGACACACCGGCTCCTGTTGAGCTCAACGAGGTGGTGGACAACGCGCTCACCGTCGCCCGCAGCGAGTACAAGCTCGTGGCCGACGTTGAGTTCATCCCGGGAGAGATCCCTGAGGTGCTGGCGTTCCGGGGCGACCTCAGCCAGGTGCTCGTGAATCTCGTGGTCAACGCAGCACACGCCATCGCTGACCACAACGCCAACGCCGACCCGACCGGTTCGACACCGAAGGGTCGGATCGACATCACGACGTCGGCTACCGGCGATGGCGTCGCGGTGGTGGTCACCGACAGCGGCGGTGGCATCCCCGCAACCATCCGCGAGCGTGTGTTCGAGCCGTTCTTCACCACCAAGGAGCCAGGCCGCGGCACAGGCCAGGGGCTTGCGCTCGCCCACAACGTGGTGGTCGGCAAGCACGCCGGACGGCTCACGTTCGAGGTCGACGAGGGCGTCGGCACCACGTTCACGATGTGGTTGCCGCTCGTCAGCCCAGATCCGGAGGACGACGGGGCGTGACGGATCTGGCTCCGACCGACGCCGTCACGCCCACTGCGCTTCCGGCCGTGCTGTTCGTGGATGATGAACCGGAGGTGTTGGACGGGCTCCGGACCAGCCTGCGTCGGCTGCGGCGGCAGTACTCGTTCCACTTCGCCCACGACTCGACCGACGCGTTCGCCATCCTCGACCGCGAGCCGATCGATCTCATGGTCACCGACATCCGCATGCCGGGCACGAACGGTGTCGAGCTGCTCCGTCAGGTGAAGGCTCGCCACCCCGACGTGCTCCGCTACGTGCTCTCGGGTGAGGCCGAGCGGGAGCTGGTGGTGCAGGCCGTGCCGATCACGCACCGATGGCTCACCAAGCCCTGCGGTCGCGACGATCTGGTGCACGCCATCGAGGACGCCTTGCGTCATCGACGACTGCTGACTGATCCGGCCATCGTGTCGGCCGTTGCCCGCGCCGACGCGCTGCCGGGCCCGCCGATGCTGTATGCCGAGCTCCAGGAGCTGCTGATAAATCGCGACGTGTCGGTCGACGATCTTGCCAGGCTCGTGAACTCTGACCCTGCGGTGTCGGCCAAGGTGCTGCAGTGGGCGAACTCCGCCTTCGCGTCAGCCCAACCGTGCTCGGATCTGCGCGGCGCCATCGTGCGCATCGGTCTCACGGCACTGTCGCAGATCGTTCTCCTCGCCGGCGTGGCCGACCTGCTGCAGCCGGCAATGGCCGTCGGCGGCATCGACGCCGAGCGATACGGCCTGCACATCGCCAACATGGCCGACATCGCCGCAGCCCTGGCCCACTCGGAGGACGCCCCGATCACCAGGTTGGGCGCGGTACTGAGCCACGCCGGCCTGTTGTTCGAGGCTGGCTACATGCCCGAGCGTCTGGCGGCATCACACGACACAGCGCTCCGGTCCGGCCGGACGCTTGTCGAGGTCGAGCGCGAGCTCCACGGTGTGGCCCATCCCGACCTCGGTGGCCACCTCCTCTCGATGTGGGGGCTCCCATCGGAGCTCGTGATTCTGGCCGTTGCCGGCCATCAGCTACCCCAACACGATCTCGAGCCACCCCTGCCGCCCCTCGAGGCGATCCGGGCGGCACGGCTGGTAGCCCAGCATCTTCCGCTCGCATCCGAGCTCGGGCCCGCCCATCTCGATCAGATTCCCGAACCCTTGACCGCGGCGGTGGACCGCTGGCTCCTCGCGGTCCCCTCGATCCCGGAGGACTCACCATGACGAGCAAAGCACGTGTGCTGTGCGTGGACGACGAGCCCGAGTTGCTCGCGAGCATGCGGCTCAACCTGCGACGCTTCTTCGACATCACAACCGCATCGTCGGGGGCAGAAGCGCTCGGGCTCATGGACGCCGCTGAGACGTCGCCCCCGTTCGACGTGGTGATCAGCGACATGCGGATGCCCGAGATGAACGGAGCGGCGCTGCTGAGCGAACTCCGCTCGCGCTACCCCGAGATGCCACGCCTCCTCTTGTCGGGCCAAGCTGATCTCGACTCGGCGATCGCCGCAATCAACGAGGCAAAGGTGTTCCGCTTCCTCACCAAGCCGTGCCCGCGTGAGCAGATCATCGAGGCGATCAACGAGGCACTGGAGCAGCAGCGGCTGCGCAACGTGGAGCGGGAGCTGCTCAACCACACGTTGAATGGCACCGTGTCGATGTTGGCCGAGCTGCTCGGCCTCGTGAGCGAAGGTGCATACAGCCGAACCATGCGCCTGAAGGCCACCGTGAGCACGATCTGCGAGGCGTTGGGGCGCCCCGTGACCTGGGATCTGGGGCTGGCCACGATGCTGTCGCAGGTCGGCTACGTCGCCATTCCCGCAGGCACCGGCGACATGTTGGATCGCAACGATCGTCGCCACGTTGATCTGGCGGCAGATCTGCTCGCCAACATCCCCCGCATGGAGCCGGTGTCAGAGGTCATTCGCCACCAGCTCGATCCCAAGCCGCCGGTGCGCGACGAGTCGCCCGCCGCCTGGCCCGACGAGCAGCTGCATGCCGAGATCCTGCGCACCGCAGTTCGACTCGATCAGCTCATCAGTGGTGGCACCGCGCCCAGCGAGGCCGTCGAGACGCTCGCGAACGAGCCGGGAGCGCCGCCCCAGTTCCTCACCACGATCCTCGCCCGTGCCCACAGCGGCAGCGGTGATGGACCGGCCGCAGTGGAAACCATGGTGGAGATCACCACGGGCGTGAAGCGGCTGAAGGAGGGCATGGAGCTCACCGACGATCTCATGCTCGCCAACGGCGGCAAGCTGGCCGGTGCTGGCACAGTGCTCACCGGGCCATTGATCGCTCGCATCAAGGCGTTCGCCCGCTCGGCGGGCGTGGTTGAGCCGATCTCGGTGCTGGTGCCATCCAGCGAGGCCGAACAGGCAATGCCCACTGCGTCGTAACATTTCGGGACCGAACGTCTGACCTGGGGCGACGCGTCAGCTACCGTCGCCCGCATGATCATCGCTGCTGTTGGAGATACGCCGTATCAGATCATGCTTCTCCTGCATGTCCTGACGGCGCTGGTGGCCTTCGCACCGGCCTTCGTTCATCCCATTCTCGCCAACCAGGCGAAGAGCCTCGGCCCCGAGGCGCATCAAGGCGTGCTGGGCCACATGGTGAAGAACGGGCGCCGGATCTACGCGCCAGCCCTGATCGTCACCGGCATCCTCGGCTTCGGGCTCCAGGGGATGTCGGAGGGTGCCTGGGAGTTCAGCCAGGCCTGGATCATCGCTGCGATCCTCGTGTGGATCGCGATGAACGGCATCCTCCACGCCGTGGTCATTCCCAGCGAGCGCAAGGTGGCCAATGGCGACTCGTCGGCCGAGGCCATGGTGGCCCGCGGCGGCGCGCTCCTCACCATCTTGTTGCTGGTGATGCTCTACCTGATGGTGTTCAAGCCTGGCGTTTGACGCTGGCGAGGTCCGGCGAGTCGCTCGCTGAGGAGCGGAGGAAGCGGCGGAGTTGACGGTCGTGGCGAGTCATGGCGCCGCCACGACCCGGTCGCCACGGCTCCCACCTCGGCGGCGCAACACCGACGGGCTGGTCGCCCATGACCGTGGCCCGCTGGATCACGCGCTCACCGTCGAAGTCATTGAGAACCGAATGCTGGGTACAACGGTTGTCCCACATGGCGATCGTGCCAGGGGTCCACCGGTACCGAACCGTGAACCGGGGCTGCGTCACCCACGTGGTGAGCATCGTGAGCAAGGCCTCGCTCTCTGCGTGGGTGAGCTCGACGATTCGCCGGGTGAAGTGCTGATTCACGTACAACGCACGGGCCCCGGACTTCGGGTGTACCCGCACCACCGGATGGATCGCCATCTTGTCGGCCCGGTCGTGGGGGTGGGCATCGTGGAGGGCCGTGAGCCCGTCGCACATCTCGCGCATCGGAGCCGACAGCTCGTCATAGGCCAGTTCGAGGTTCGTCCACATCGTGTCGCCGCCGACGTCGGGGCAGGTCACCAGATGGAGGACCGACATCACCGACGGCGACGGCATGAACGTGAGATCAGTGTGCCACTCGTCGGCGATCCCACCGGACGACGCCGCCAACTCGAAGATCTCGGGGTGATCGAGGTTGGGGTTGGTCAGGTTCGGGTGGGCCTCCAGTTCGCCGAAGTGGCGGGCGAACTGCACGTGCTGGTCGACGGTGAGGTGTTGACCGGGGAAGAACAGCACCTTGTGCTCGAGCAGCAATGCCTCCACGGCTCGTGCCATGTCAGCGTCGGCGTCTGCGAGGGAGACGCCGGTGACTTCGGCGCCGAGCGCAGCGGCGACCGGTGTGACGTCGGCGCCGAGTGCCGCCTCGGGCGTGTCCATGGTGGTCATTACTCCATGTTCGCCCAAGTCGAGGTCTCGGTGCGACCTACTGGACCGCAGCCGGCTGCCGAGTGAGCGAGCCAGCGAGGTGGTGCGTCATCGGTTGCCCCATGGCTGCCATCGCGAACGTCCAGTCCAAACGGTCGTCGTCCACGGTGTAGGTCCGGCGGGTGGCCGTGACCTCTTTGGCCGTGGCTGTGGTGAGCACCGTGACCGACTCGAGCGTGATGGTGGGTCCGTCGATGGTGCCTTCGAGCGACTCCACGATGCCGCTGGGCATGGTGATGACGAACTCCACCTTGTCGAGGCCAACCGGTCGGAGGTACCCGGCCTCAGTGTGGAGGGGAAGGCCGTCGGCGCCCTTCGTCCGTTGGACGAAGGTGAGGAACGGTTTGCCGACGTGACCGAACACGGTCTCCTCGGTGAACGTGAACGCCTCGATCGTCGGGTACTCCCCCGCTCCCGCACCGCTCCAGGTTCCGAGGAGCGGAGCGAGGTGGACGACGGCGGGGTGGAGCTGTGGGGTCGACATGAGTTCAGTATGGGTGGCTGCCGGGAGTCGGGGCGACGCAGCCGCCGAGCAGATCAGCCGTTGTCGCCCGACGTGCCGGTCACGTAGCGGCGGTACCACTCATCGGCGAAGCTGCCTTGGGCCGTAGTGGTCGACATGATGCGCGGGCCGGTCTCGATGCGCCCGTACTCGACTGGCTCCTCGGTCGTGGCCGTGTTCCTGGCACCGTTTTCGGTGATGGCCGCTGTGTCGGGGTCGACGACTGGGGCCGTCGTGCCGGTCACGAAGCGCCGAAACCAGTCATCGCCGCCGGCCTCAGCGGCCGGCTCGACCCGCTCGACCTCAACGTCCAGAACCGGAGGGGGCGGCGGAGGCGGCGGTGGGCCGGGCGCATCGTCGACCTGATCTCCGTTGAGGTAGTCCCCGATGGCGGCCGCAGTGCCCGAGACGAACCGGCGGAACCAGTCGTCGCGTTCGGGCTCGTCGACGGCCGCTCGGCCGCCGTTGCGTTCGGGCTCCACATGGATGTCGGTGTCGGCGTCATCGGCCTCGGCTGTCGGCGCTATCTCCTCGGTTACGTCTTCATGGGCGTCCGGCTGCACATCGGGCTCCACCTCAGACTCTGGCTCGGTGGTGACGAACTGCCGGAACCGGCCGAGCTGCTGCTCGGCCTCGTCCTTCAGCGTTGAGATCGCATCCATGATCGACCCGGCCGCTGGGGTGTCGACTGCGGACGGGGCCGGGGCCGCCGGAGCGGTGCCCTCGACCAGCTCCATCGGCGCTGACGGCTGGTCCACACGATCGTCAACGGGGACCGCCACATCGCCGATCATCGGGGCGTCGACGATCGGCCCACCGTTGGACACGTCGGCCACCGGGTCGACGTCGGCCGCTGAGATCTCGTCGCGAAGCTGCGTGGCTTCTTGCTGGGTGCTCGAGAGCTGCAGTTCGAGGTCGGCGATGCGGTCGATGTCGCCCTGGCGGGCGTCGAGATCAGCTTCCAGGACACCGACCTGGGAGGTGGCGTGTGTGAGCTCCTGGCGGGCGAACGACAGTTCCTGCTCGAGGCTGGGGATTCGGTTCGCCGCATCGCGCAGCGAACCCATCTCCAGCTCCAGCGCACCGGCACGCTGCGCCGTCTCCTCCAACGATGTGATGTCGGCCTCCAGCGCCGGCAGCCGCTCCGCTGTCTCCAGAGCCGCCGCCAGATCCGACTCCAAACCAGGCACACGCCCAGCTGTCTCCAGAGCCGCCGCCAGATCCGACTCCAAACCAGGCACACGCCCAGCTGTCTCCAGAGCCGCCGCCAGATCCGACTCCAAACCAGGCACACGCTCGGCTGTCGTCTGGGCGGCCGCCAGATCCGACTCCAGGCCGGGCACCCGGTCTGCGATCGAGCGAACCGCTGCCAGTTCGGTGTCGAGATCGGGCACCCGCGCGGCCACCGACCGAGTAGCCGACAGCTCGGCTTCAAGGGCCGGGATGCGCTGTGAACTCGTACGGGCGGCGGCAAGGTCGGACTCCAGGCCTGGCACCCGATCGGCCTGAGAGCGGGCCGTCGTCAGCTCAGATTCCAGACTGGGGACACGCCCCGCCACGGAGCGGACCGCCGACAGCTCCGACTCCAGCTCCGGCACCCGACCGGCTGGGCCCTTCAGGCTGGCGATCTCGGCTTCGAGATCAGGGATGGCGCTCGCCCTGTCCTTCACATCGACCAGTTCTGAGACCAGCGACGGGACCCGAGCTGCGGTCTGTTCTGCCGTTGAGAGTTCGGCCTCCAAACGGGTGACGAGGTTGTTGCTCTCCTCGTAGCTCTGGATCCGGCCGCGCAGTTGCGTGAGCTCCTGATCGCGCTCGGCAACGGCCGAGGCCAGCGCCTCCCGGTTCTGGCGAGCGAGGAACCCGCGGGTTCCGAGCAGGAGGCCCGCCAGCAGCGCCACTCCCACTGAGAGTACGTACGTGATCCACAGAAGCATCGCCAGCCATCCACCGCTCGAGCCGAACAATCTGTGGCAAGTGGACGCGCACCACAACAACAATCCCCGCAGGCTCGATGTCGAGCCCCGGGCGCCGCCGTGGCGAGTCCCGCCCGCCGCCACCTGCATGACAGCCCAGCGGCGTCGGCAGTGTCAACAACCCCTGCGCATCTTCATCACACGTTCGCGTTGGTCAGCGAGGAGTGGCCTCGGGCACCTTCCAGTCTTGGGGCATACGGTCGAAGTCGAAGAACGGCGCCTCGTCACCAGAAGCCACGGCATCCTCGATCTGGTCGTAGAAGCCCTTGCCGGTCTCCTCTGCGAAGGTGATCGCCACCTCGGTGTGGTCGCCGTCGACCGAAGGACGCTCGACGTACTCCGGAAAGCTGGCCGCAGCCGCGTCACCCTGCTCGTAGCCGCGGGCGAACATCTGCTTGAGAACACCGAATCCGTCGTGGCGGATGAGCACGTCACCGCGCGGCGTGCCCCCCAACGCCTTCATGTGGGCCACGAACCCATCGAGGTCGCCCGTGTCGAATGCGACGTGCTGTACCGAATGGTCGCCGTGGCGCTCGACGAACGTCGTGACCTGCGACGTCTTCGAGCGGTCGATGCCCTCGATCAGCGCAACGCCGAACTCGCCGTAGTCGATGCACCAGATCTTCATGCTCGACTCCGGGTCGCCAGGGCGTACATCGTCGATCCGGTTGATGAGCGTGCCGCCCTCCACCTCGATGTGGAACCACGCCCACCGCTCGATCGTGCCCTCGGCGCAGGCGTAGGTGATGTGGTCGACCTTCTTCAGTTTGGGGGCCATCTTCTCGCTCCTCAGGTGGGACAACACCTACCGGAGTAGTCAGTACGTATGGCTGCATGCAATAGAGTCAGTCATATCGTCTACAGAAGTAGTCTTGGATTGACGTTATGTCTCGTATTCGCCCCTCAGGAGGCCGCACCATGGACGAATCGTCGCCGCCACTGGATGAGCTCGATCGCATCCTGATCGGCGCGCTCGTTCGCAACGCACGAGCTGGCACCACCGAGTTGGCCCGCCTGGCCGGTGTGTCGCGAAGCACCGTCTACGCCCGCCTAGATCGGCTCGAACGAACCGGGGCGATCATGGGATACGGGCCGGACGTCGATCCGGCCCGCGCCGGCTACGGGGTCACTGCCTTCTGCAACCTCGAAATCAGCCAACACTCCCACCACCCGGTCACCTCGGGGTTGGCTGCCATTGCGGAGGTGGTCGAGATACACACCATCACCGGCCCGGGCGACCTGCTCTGCCGGGTGGTAGCCCGATCGAACGATCACCTTCATCAGGTGCTCCAGCAGATCACCGGGCTGGACGGGGTGATTCGCAGCCAAACCCAGCTGGCCCTCCACACCAGCCACCGGCGTTCGGTCGCAGCCCTCGTGGCCGGCGTCGCCTCCGGCTGACCCGAGACGAAACGGCACCACACTGCGGCCCGCAGGCCACGCACGGTCAAGGCCGGCCGCCACACGGTCGATACCGCACTATGGCTCGACGAGCGCGCACAGACCGGCGGTCCTCCACGCCGGCACGGGGCGCGCCCCGCCCCCTGGCCCGGTTCAGGCCGGCGCTGGTGCCGATCGGGCTGGTCGTCGCGCTGCTGGCCGCAGCAGGCGCAGTCGCGGTCGGGATCTCTGCCTCTCGGGTCGCAGCCGCAGACGCCGAGACCACCACCGATCTGCGGCGCGTGGACGTGGCCGAGGCGCGTAGCGAGCTGGCATGGCTCCACTACGACCTGTTGCTCGACGCGCTGGTGGCCGAGTTGGATGAACCGGGTAGCCCACCGCCGAGCATCGAACGCCTGCGGGCCGAACGCACGCGCCTCGTCGACCGGCTCGTCGCCCTCGACAATGCCGACGACGAGCCAGCCCGTCTCGCGCGTGCCGCCACCGCCGCGGTGGTCGACGGTCCACCACTCGACTGGCCGGTCGACGCCGACACGTTGCTGTTCCTCCACTTCGAGACGACGCCGTTCGTGAACGAGGGCCCGTCGAACGCCGTGGAGCAGGCCGAGGCGACAGCCAACGAGTTGGTCATGTTGCCGAGCCTCGTACTCAACGACGCACTGGCGCTGAGCCTCGATCGCCGGGCGGCGCCTGCCCCTGCGTGGGCTGCCGGCCACGTGCGGTCGACCGCTGACATCGTCGAGTCCGCCCCCGGTTGGCTCGGGCCGAGCGAGGCGGCCCCGCTCGAGAACAATCTCATCGGCAACGGGCCTGGATCGGATCCGGCGCTTGCTCCGATCGCCACCGCAGCCGCCACCGAGCAGGCCGCCGTCGATCTCGCCTCCGTGTGGGCCCATGACCAGTGGATGATCGACGGAGCCGATCAGACCGCCGGCCCACCCACGCCGACGACCGACCTGGTAGCGGCAACCGGCCGAGTGAACGCCGTGCTCCGGGACGGGCTTCGCCAGCAGTACGCCGCGGAACGGGCCCGACTGACTGCCACCTCCGCAGGGATCGGGCCCAGCGCGCGCCTGGCCGCAGCCGCCGGGCTCGGCGCCATCGCCGTGCTTGCGCTGATCCCGGCCGCGTTCGCCCTCCGGGGCGTCGGCCGCCGGGAACGGCATCTGCTCGAAGCGGCCTACAGCGACGGTTTGACCGGTGCGCGCAATCGCCGATACTTCGACGAGATCGTTGCCGCCCGATGCAGCCGCACCGACGAGTTCCACCTCATCGCCATGCTCGACATGGACCGCTTCAAAATGGTGAACGACACCTGGGGCCACGACGCTGGCGACGCCCTGTTGCGGTCACTCACCCAGCGTCTTCACGCCCAACTGGACGGCGTGGCTGCCACCGAGGCGGTCGACGGCGACGTGGTTCGTATCGGGGGTGACGAATTCGCCGTTGCGATCCACGGCTCCGCCAACGTTGCGGTCGACCAGGTCGAACAACGCCTGCGGGCCGCCGCCGGCTGGATCGACGTTGGCGTTGGCCAGCCGGTGGAGCTTGCCTTCAGCCTCGGTACCGCATCGGCGCACGGTGCCTGCCGGGCCGACGACCTGCTCCGCGCCGCCGACCTCGCCACCTATCACGACAAGCAGGCCAGGGCCGAGGCCCGTGCGGTACTACCGGCCAACGTCGACTCCGGGGCCGGCTCGACCAGCGCCCAGAGCAGCCCCCGACCAAACGCCGACCTCCGCCCCACCTAGACTCGCTCGTCGTACAGCGAGGTAGGAGGGTTCACCACGATGAACCAGCTCATGCGACGTGGACTCGGAGCGGTGGTTGCCGTTGTTGCGCTCTTCGGAGCCGGCTGCGCCGAGGCCGAACAGCTCATCGAGGAACAGACCGGCAGCACGGTGGTGCTCGAAGATCTCGATCTCGACGAGATCGAGATCCCCGATGTCGAGATCCCGGATCTCAACGATCCCGACTTCACGCTCCCCGACCTCGTCTCGCCCGACGTGGTGGCGCCGGAGATCAACATCAACATCGAGGAGCTGATCATCGAAGCTCCTGACATCCCGGTGATCCGTTTCCCCGACGCCGTCACGATCGAGATCCCCCAGATCACGAGCGACGCAGTGACGGTGGCCGAAACCCCGGACGAGACGATCTACACGATCGACGGTCAGGTGATGTTCGACTTCGACCGGGCTGACCTCCGCCCGGAGGCGCTCGGCGTGCTGGAGGAGATCTTGGCTGCGATAAACGAGCGCGAGTTCAAGGGCACGATCGAGGTGGCCGGCCACACCGATGCCCTCGGAGCGCCCGACTACAACCAGGGCCTGTCCGAGCGACGGGCTGCTGGCGTGGCCCTGTGGTTCCGTGAGCGGGTGCCCGCTGATCAGGCGATCGTGGCGATCGGCTACGGCGAATCGCAGCCCGTTGCCCCCAACACGCTGGACGACGGCTCCGATGACCCGACCGGCCGGGCCCAGAATCGACGGGTTGAACTCATCGTCAACCGCTGATCCCGGGCATCGCCCAACGCAGGTGACTTTCGAGGGTCGAGCGTCGGCCTGCTAGGAATGGCGTACCGACATCTCATCCACCGAAGTGAGGTGCGCCCATGCGCTACTACTCCTGCGACTCCCACGTTGTCGAGGCGGCCGAGATCTACGACGGCCTCGTCGACCGGTTCGGCTCCCGAGCCCCGTTCATCGAGAAAGACCACAAGGGCAAGGCCGGCACCTGGGTGGTGCTCCCGGACGGCCTGCGGCCCGTGCCGGTGGGCCGCCTCGGCATCGCCGGCGCCAACCTGAACGATCCGGCCACCCAGGAACGTATCGAGATGGGTTACGACGGATTCAACCCCGGGGTCATGGACCCGTCGGTCCGGCTCGACGAACAGAGCCAGGACGGCATCGTTGGCGAGGTGATGTACCCGAGCCTGTCGATGTTCACCTTCGCCATCCCCGACGACGAGGTACGGGCGGCCGCGTTCCGCAACCACAACGACTGGGTGCTGGACTACTGCTCGGTCGACCAGAACCGCCTCATCGGCATCGGCTGCCTGTCACTGCCGGACGTCGACGCCGCCATTGCCGAGATCGATCGCTCTGCCGAGCGCGGTGTGCGCGGCTTCGCCATTCCTGCCCACGTCGACCCGGCCAAGCCGTACAACCACCCCGACTTCGACCCGTTCTGGGCACGAGCCGAGGAGTTCGGCGTGCCCCTCACGATGCACATCTTCACCGGCCAGACCCTCGAAGGGGGCCTCGCCCCCCACTGGGGCACACCAGCGGGCCACCTGAAGGGCTACACCTTGGCCCACACCACGGCGGTCAACACCATGATCGACCTGATCTGCGGGGGCGTGGTGGAGCGGTTCCCCCGCCTCAAGTTCGTGATCGCCGAGTACGAAACGGGATGGGTCGGTCACTTCAAGCAACGGCTCGACCACGCCGCCTACCGCACCCCCTGGGAGGTGAGCGACAGTCTCACGATGAAGCCCTCGGAGTACTTCGACCGGAACTTCTGGGTGACCTTCGAGGACGACGCCGAGGGCGTCGCCACCCGCCACGCCATCGGTGTGGACAACCTCGTGTGGGGCAACGACTATCCCCATCACGACTCGATCTGGCCCCGGTCCCAGTCGATCCTCACTGACATCCTCTCCGACGTGCCGGCAGAGGAGAAGGAGAAAATGGTCTGGGGCAACGTCGTGGACCTCTACGACATCAACACGAGCATGCTGCCCGCATGACCGACACCCTCGTCGCCCTTCCCGATCACCCGTTGCGGGTGCTCGTGACCAAGACCCTCACCCTCCCCACATTCAGCGACGCAGACAAGGCGATGGTGGCCGAGGCCGCTGGGCCCAACGCGACCATCACCGTTGTCGACTCCCCGAAGGCCGGCATCGAGCACGCCGCGACCACAGACGTGGTGCTCGGCATCACGCCGAAGCCACTCGTGACGTCGGCCCCGGACCTGCGGTGGGTACACGCCACAGCCTCGGGCGTCGACATGTTCATGTACGACGAGTTCATCAACTCCAACATCGTGCTCAGCGGCGAGAAGGGGCTCGTCGGCAGCCACCTGGCCGACACGGGCTTCGCTCTGCTGTTGGCCCTCACCCGGCAGGTGGCCACTGCCATCAAGCTGGGGCCGGACGGCTGGAGCATGGAGAACCGCAAGAAGATGCGGTATTCCGAGCTGGAGCTCGAAGGGCTCACGATGGGAATCATCGGGTTCGGTGGCACCGGGCGTCACCTCGCTCGGCGGGCCACGGCATTCGGCATGACGGTGCAGGCCGTGGATGCGTTCCCGGTGGCTCCGAGCGACGGCGTGGACGACGTGTGGGGCCTCGACCGGATGGACGAGGTCATTGCCACCTCGGACGTGTTGGCCGTCGGCCTTCCACTCACCGACGAGACCCGCCGAATGTGCAATGACGAGTTCTTCGCCAAGATGAAGGACACGGCGATCCTGTTGAACGTGACGCGGGGCGAGATCATGGATGGGCCGTCGCTGGAGCGGGCCCTGACCAACGGCACGATCGGGGGTGCCGCACTCGACGTGGCCCCTGAGGAGCCGCTCCCGGCCAACAGTCCACTGTGGTCGCTCGACAACTGCGTGATGACGCCACACACGGCGGGCGCCAGCCAACACCGGGCTCGCCGCAATCTGGAGCGGTTCTGCCGCAACCTGGTGGCGATGCGGGAAGGCCGCCCGCTCGAAGGCGTTGTCGACAAGCACGCGGGGTTCTAGACGGCGCTGTAGGGTGGCGCAGTGAGCGGGATCGTCGCGTTCTTCCGGGTGCTTTCGCACGCTCCGGCGAGCCAGAAACGAAACTTCCTGCTGGCCCAGATCGGCATTGTGATCATGGTCACCACGCAGCTGATGATCCCCCAGCTCGTGCAGAGCCTCATCGACGACGGGATCCTCGCCTCCGACACCGACCAGGTGATCTCCGTTGCGTTCCAGATGATCCTCTGGGCCCTCCTCAACCTGATCGTGGCCGGCGGAGTCGCCTTCCTCGCCGCTGCTACTGCGACCAACCTCGCCCACGCCATTCGCAGCGGGCTCTACGACAAGATCACCACGCTCAGCCACGGGAACGTCGACCGACTGTCCACCTCTGATCTGCTCGTCCGGCTCACCAGCGACGTCAACATCATGAAGACGGCCTGGATGCAGACGATGTACATGCTGTTCCAGGCGCCGTGGCTGCTGATCGGCGCCGTCGCCCTCGTGGCCATTCAAACGCCGTCGCTGCTGTGGATCATGGCCGTGGTGATGGCCGTGACGATCGTGGTGGTGCTGGCCATCGCCCCCACGCTCGGCCCGCTGTACGCCATTGCCCAACGCAAGCTCGACGCCCTCAACACCGTGTTCTACGAGAACATCGCCGGGATCCGGGTGGTGAAGTCGTTCAACCGCGATGCGCTCGAACTGGAGCGCTTCTCCGATCGCAACCACGACGTGTACGACGCCCAGCTCCGCCCGGCCATCCGCACAGCGCTGTTCCAGCCGGTGCTGTTCGCCCTGCTCTACACCGCAGTGGGCGTGGCCGTGATCGTTGCCGGGCCAGGCGTGGCCGACGGCGTGGTGACCGGCGATCCGGATGCGATAAAGCCCGGCGAACTGAGCACGTTCTTCAACTACCTGATCACATCGATGATGCCGATCATGATCGTCACGTTCGTGCTCCCCGAACTCGGCAAGTTCGAGGCGTCGGTGAAGCGGGCCGTTGAGGTGTTCCACACCGAGCCCGATGTGGTCGAGCCTGAGAACCCGGTGGAGCCGGGCCAGCTCAGCGGCCACATCGAGTTCCGCAACGTCACCATGGCCTACCTCGACGAAGACGGCCAGCCTCTCCCCCGGCCCGTACTGCGAGACGTGAACGTCACGGTCGAAGCCGGCGAGACCGTAGCCATTCTCGGCCAGACCGGCAGCGGCAAGACCACGCTGGTGAGCCTCGTCCCCCGCTTCTACGACGTGACCGACGGGGCCGTGCTGATCGACGGCCACGACGTGCGAACGCTCAGCTTCGAGCGGCTCCGGCTCGATGTGTCGGTGGCCGAGCAGCAGGCCGTCGCCTTCGCCGGCACCTTCTCCCACAACATCGGCTACGGGGTGCCCGACGCCACCGCGGTCGAGGTAGCCAACGCGGCGCGCATCGCCGATGCCGACGGGTTCATCGAGGCCCAGCTCGAAGGCTATGACACCAACGTGGCCGAGGCCGGTAAGAACCTCTCTGGCGGTCAACGCCAGCGGGTGAGCCTGGCCCGGGCGGTGGCCTCGAAACCGCAGATCCTGATCCTCGACGACACGACCTCGGCGGTGGACGTTGCCACCGAGGCCCGTATCCGCGATGCCCTCGACGTCGAGATGGCGGGCCGCACCGTGCTGCTGGTGGCGCAGCGCATCACAACGGCCATGCGAGCCGACAAGATCATCCTGCTCGACGACGGCACCGTGAGTGACGTTGGCAGCCACCACGATCTGCTGGAACGCTCGGCGTTGTACCGCGAGATCGCAGAGTCGCAGCTGGGATCCCTCGACGAGATCGGCGACCTCCTGGACCCCGTTCAGCCATGACGCTCTTGCCCATACAACAGCCACGACGAACGACGTTCGGCACTGCCGAACTCGCAGAGGATCGCCTCCGGCGATCCGACCCCGTTCAATGAGTGCGGAGCGTCAGCCGGGCACGTTCCCTCGCCTCCTGGGCTACGTGGTGCGCCAGCGCCTTCGGCTGGGGTTCGCCATCACGTTCTTGGTGCTCGGGGCACTGGTGCAGTCACTGCAGCCGTTCCTGTTCGGTACGGCGGTCGACGAGTTGGCCGGGGGCGACGCCGGCAACGCCACCCTGTATGGCGCGGTGATCATGGGCCTCGCCATCACGTCGGGCCTGTTGAACTTTGTGGCCTTCCGTCAGCTGGCGATCCTGGCCCAGAAGGCCGTGGAGCGGCTCCGCAACGAGCTGTTCGCCAAGATGCAGACGTTGTCGCTCACCTTCTACGACGGTGAGTCCGAGGGCGATCTGAACGCCCGCATCACCTCCGACACCGAGACGGTCAACCAGTTCTTCTCCACCGCCATCGCCCGCATCATCTCGTCCGGCATGACGGTGATCTCGATGCTCGTGCTGATGCTGGTGCTCGACGTCACGATGACGTTCGTGGTGGTGCTGATCGTCCCCATGTCCATGGGCGTGTTCATCATCCTCGGCCGCCGGATCCAGGCCGACCTTCGCTCCTACCAGGAACTCGTCGGCGAGCTGAACGGATACGTGGAGGAAGTGGTCGAGGGCCAGCGCACCGTGCAGGCCTACGGCCGTTCGGCCGAAACCGCAGCCCAGGTGCGCGAGCTGTCCGAGCGGGCACGGGAAGCCGACCGCTCTGCCCAGTTCCGCTCGTACCTCATGCAGCCGGTCAACACCCTCGCCAACAACCTCGACGTGGCACTGGTGGCGCTGATCGGTGGGTCCCGAGCCGTGTCGGGTGCGATCACGGTTGGCGACGTGGTCAGCTTCGTCGGCTACGCCCAGCAGTTCGGCGGCCAGGCCAACCAGCTCTCCCAGGTGGTCACCCAAACGCTCTCGGCTGTGGCCGGCGGCCGGCGGGTGTTCGAGATCCTCGACCTCGACCCCGACATCAAGAACAGCCCCGACGCCCAGCCCATGGCCGATGCCGATGGCAAGGTCGACTTCGACCACGTCGATTTCGGCTACACCCCGGCGAAGCAGGTGCTGTTCGACAACGACTTCCATGTGCAACCCGGTGAGTTCATCGGCCTCGTCGGGCCAACCGGGGCGGGCAAGTCCACGATCATCAACCTGCTCACTCGCTTCTACGACGTCGACCGCGGCGAGATCGAACTCGACGACCGCAACATCATCTCGGTCGACCTCGACGATCTACGCCGTCGTTGTGGCGTGGTGCTCCAGACGCCGTTCCTGTTCTCCGAGTCGATCATGTACAACATCGCCTACGGGCGGGAGGGCGCCACCGAGGAGGAGTGCATCGAGGCGGCCAAGGCCGCCGAGGCGCACACCTTCATCGAGAAGCTCCCCAACGGCTACGACACCGTGCTCACCGGCGGGGCGGTAGCCCTGTCGCAGGGTCAGCGACAACTGCTCACGATCGCACGGGCCATCGTGAGTGAGCCCGACGTGCTCGTGCTCGACGAGGCCACGTCGAGCGTGGACACCCGAACCGAGCGGCGGATCCAGCGGGCGCTGGATCGCCTCATGGAGGGCCGAACGAGCTTCGTCATCGCCCACCGCCTGGCCACGGTTCGCAACGCCGACAAGATCATCGTGCTCGAACGGGGCCGCATCCGCGAGATCGGCTCGCACGACGAGCTGATGGCCCTCGACGACGGCTTCTACGCCGAGTTGTACCTCCAACAGTTCACCTCGTCGAACGGCACGAACGGCGCCGACGAGGACGCCGTCCATGCGACCACCGAGGCCGAGCCGGAACCCACTGCCGGCGCCTGACGCAGCCAACCGTCGTACACTCCCTCTCATCGCTGGCTCCGGCCAGCCGAGCGAGGGACCAACACATGACCGGTACGACACCTCCGGGGTGGTACGACGACGGGCGCACACAGGGCGCCTGGCGTTGGTGGGACGGCACCCAGTGGACCGACCACCTCCACCGGGTGGCACCAGCACCCGAGCCCACGACGACCTGGGTCGATGTGGCCGACGGAACGGGCCCCGATTGGGGTCCAACCGCCGCCGACGATGCTTCGCCCGCCACTCCGGCGCCGTGGTGGAAGCGGCGCAGCACGGCTGTGATCGGAGGTGGCGGTCTCGCTGCAGTCCTGCTTGTCGCGGCGGTGACGCGCCCCGGCGTCGACAGCCAGGTGGCAACCGGTGTGACGGAGGAGACCGCCTCCACATCGATGCCGGAGGACGCCGAGGAGGTGGAGGGCCTTGGGCTGTTCGACGACGCCGACACCACCAGCGCCAGCACGACGAGCACGACCGCAACGACCACCACCACCCAGGCGGTACAGCAGAGCTGCGATCCGAACTACAGCGGGGCCTGTGTCCCGATTGCGTCCGACGTGGACTGCGCTGGCGGCAGCGGGAACGGCCCTGCCTACGTGCAGGGCCCCGTCACCGTCATTGGGTCCGACATCTACAACCTCGACGACGACAACAACGGGATCGGCTGCGAGCAGGGCTGACCGCTACTGACCGAGCGCCTCGCGGGCCTGGCCGAGCAGCGTGATGATGGCCGGCCGGGCGTCGTCGCCGCTCGTCAGTGGCTCGCTGAAGGGAACGCGGGCCATGCGGGCGCCAGCCGGCGTCGCCGCCTGCAACGTCACGCCATAGCGGTCGATGCCGACCATCGTGGCCTCAGTGGCGTCGGTGAGACCGGCGAGGCCCTGAACGTAGGCCAGGTTGGCATCCGCATGATCGTCGTTCATGTGCTCAATCACGGCTTCGGCGCCGTCGGCCACCGGATCGACGCCGGCCTCGGCGTAGGTCTCGGCTGTCACCCAGCTCATGTGCCCGAACCCGCCGACAAAGCGGATCTGGGCGACCTCAAGGCGCCAGAAGCCGAAGTCGGTGAAGTCGGCGTAGTAGGCGGCGTACGGGTGGCGTTCGAGGTAGCCGTCGCGAACCTCCAACGGGTCGTCGAGCAGTTCGAGACGACCAACGAGCGTGCAACGGGCCGTGCTGAGCGGATCGGAACGACCGCTCTGGGGCGTGGTGACCAGCACACTGGCCTTGGTGTCACGGCGAGCGTTCACGGTGTGCTCCGCCATGTCGGAGATCAGCACCACCGGGGCCCCGCGACCGTCAACGGAGTACGACACGGCACTGCCGTAGGGAAATCCCTCGGCGGTGAGCGTCGACAACGCCGCCCGGGTCTGCTGGTGCAACAGCGTGCGGGCCAGCTCGGCATCGCTCGGGAACGTCGACGGGTCGCCGGCAATCGGAGGCGCCGCCTCACCACCGCCATGCTCCGCCGGCCTCGTCGGCTCATCGGCGTCGGGCTGCGTGGACTGGTCGGTGTCGGTCATGGCGTTCCCTTTTGCAGTGATCGGTTCACGATACGGGGGCGGCGTCGGCGTCAGTGAGCCGCCATCCGGCGGCACTCGCCCGGCGCTCCCAGAATGACCGGTAGCGGCCGTCGTCGATTCCGATGAGTTCGTCGTGTGTTCCCGTCTCCACGATACGCCCGCCGTCCAGCACCAGGATCTGATCGGCGTTCTGCACGGTGGACAGCCGGTGGGCGATCACCAGCACCGTCTTGTCAGCGGCGAGGGCCCGAAGGGCTTCGCTGACCAGCGTCTCGTTGGCGGGATCGAGGGCAGCCGTTGCCTCGTCGAGCAGCACGATCGGCGCATCTTTCAGAATGGCTCGGGCGATCGACACCCGCTGACGTTCACCCCCGGACAGGTTCGTGCCGCCCTCGCCGACCTGGGAGTACCAGCCGTCGGGCAGACGATCCACGATCTCGGTCACCTGGGCGGCTGCGGCCGCCTCGATGACCTCCAGGTCAGTCGCTCCTGGACGACCAAGGCGGATGTTCTCCATGATCGTGCCCTCGAACAGGTACACGTCCTGGAACACGAGCGACAGCCGAGCCATCAGCTGCTCGGTGGTGATCATGCGGACGTCGACATCGCCGATCGTGACCGAACCAGCGTCGACGTCCCAGAAGCGGGCGATGAGGCGGGTGATCGTGGTCTTCCCAGAGCCCGACGGCCCAACGAGCGCGGTGACGGTGCCTTGGTCGGCCGTGAACGACACGTCGGTCAGCACGGGTGTGTCCGGTTGGTAGCCGAAGCGCACCGACGAGAAGGCGAGTGCGTTCGATGCCGGGATCTGTGGTGACGCTGGCTCTGGCAGCGGCTCGTCGGCCAGCAACTCCGAGAACCGGTCCAACGAGTTCTCGGCGATGCGGAGGGCTCCCATCAGATCAGCGGCGATGATGAGCGGCTCGACGAATCGCGCAGCCAGCACGAGCAACGCAACGAGCAGTGCAACCTCGATCTCGCCACCGAGGGCGAGCACGACGCCGACGATGAAGATCGCAGCGAACGAGAGCTGAACCGCCACGAGGAAGCCGATGAATCCCGGCACGGCCGACACCAGGAGTGCCCGGCCGGCGTCACGCTGCTCGGTCAGGGCCGCCTCCAGGCGTTCGTCACCCTCGATGGATCGGCCAAATGCCCGAAGCACCGGCTGGTGGGTGGAGAACTCCACCACGCGGCTCGTCGCTTCCGCCTGGGCGTGATGGGAGCGGTGATCGGCCCGGCCGACGAGCCAACCTGTCAGCCGGGCCGTCAACGCGAGGGCAGGCAACGTCGCCAGTGCGGCGAGCGCCAGACGCCACTCGAATGCGAACATCGCAAGCACCACGGTCAGCGGCGTGACCACGGCAACCACCAACGCCCGGGCGAGGTGGGCGGGAACGCCCATCACATCGACCACGCCACGGGACGCCAACACGCCCATCGTGCCGAGCTTGGCCGGCTCGAACCAGCCGAGCGGGAGCTGCACAACATGGTTCCCGACCCGTCGGTGCAGCGCTCGAGAAACAGTGGATCCCACGTAGAAGCCCTTGGCCTTCGACCAGTAGGCCACGATGGCCCAGGCGACCAGCACCACCACCATGGCGAGAAGCCATTGTGTGGCTTGACCGGTATCGCCCTCCAGCAGCGCGTCGAGCGTCGGCACGAGCAGCACGAACCCGATGCCGCTGATCGCCGCTGCGATGATCTCGGCCGTCACGAACCGCCTGAGATGCGAGCCGTAGTCCTCGCTGAGCACGGCGAGCAGCAGATTGAGCAACCTCACGATGCACCTCCGGTGGCGTTGGCTCCACCCGACGCCACCTCGGCAGGCACTCCGCCGTAGGCACGCCACAATCGGCGGTAGGTGTCCGAGCGTTCGATCAACTCACCGTGGCGGCCACGGTCCTCGATCCACCCCTCGTTGAGCACCACGATCTGGTCGACGTCGACGATCGTCGACAGCCGGTGGGCGATCACGAGCACGGTGCGCCCGGCCGCAAGCTCGGCCAGTGCATCCTGGATCTCCGACTCCGACTCGGGATCGGCGAACGCAGTCGCCTCGTCGAGGACCAACACTGGTGTGTCGGCGAGCACCATGCGGGCGATGGACACCCGCTGCGCTTCGCCCCCCGAGAACGATGCGTCGGCCCCGACCTCAGTGTCATAGCCGTTTGGGAGCTCAACGATCCGGTCGTGGATGCGGGCGGCTCGGGCGGCGGCGATGATCTCGTCGCGCGTGGCTTCGGGGCGTCCGAGCCCGATGTTCTCGGCCACCGTCGCTCGCAGCAGCTGGACGTCCTGGAAGACGAAGCCGACCGTCCGGTAGAGGTCGCGGGGATCCATGGCCCGCACGTCGACCCCTCCGATCGACACAAAGCCCTCGTCGGGGTCCCAGAACCGGGGCAGCAAGCGGGCGATCGTCGTCTTGCCTGAGCCGGAGGGCCCGACGAGCGCCGTCACGGTGCCGGGTGCGAGATCGAGATCGATGTCGTGAAGCACGGCTTCGGCGCCATAGCCGAACCGGACTTGTCGGTACCGAACACCGTGGCCCCGTGGTTCGCCCCTCTCGGCGTGCGCCTCGAGCTGAGGTGTCGACAGGAGGCTTCCCACGTTGCGGGCGGCGCCGATCGCCACCTGCAACTCGTTGGCTGCGAAGCCGAGCGCGTTGATCGGACCGGTGATTGCGGCGCCGAGCAGCAGAAAGGGAAGGGCCTCCACCGGCTCGATCCAACCGTTGGCCACGAACACGACGGATCCGGCAAGGATCCAGATCACGCTGAACAACGGGCTGAGCACCAACTCGGTGATGTTGGCCAGCCGCAGCAAGCCCTTCACCCAGTCGTAGAAGAGATCGGCGAACCCTTCGGTCTCCTCGGTGTAGCGCTCGTGGGCGGCCTGAGCCTGGCCGAAGGTCTTCACCACGGCGATGCCGGTGAGGAACTCGACCACAGCGCTGTTCACGCGCCCGAGTGACTCCTGGTATGCCTTCATCTGATCGCCGTAGTTCGACATCTGGCGGCTGTAGAGAACGACGCCGACGATCACGGGAACCAGTGTGTAGAGCGCGAGCCGCCAGTCGACCAGGACGAGCAACACGATCGTGGCGATCGGGGTCACGATGGCCGCAACCACGTCGATCGCGGCGTGAGCGGCCAGGGTGTGCATGGCGCTCACATCGTCCTGCAACGACTTCTTCACCTGACCCGAGTTGCGAGCCGTGAACCACCCGAGCGGTACCCGGCCCAGGTGCCGAGCCATCCTGGTGCGGATGCTCAGCTGGAAGTTGACGTCGGCGAAGTGGGTCACGGCGTTCGCCGCCATGAGGCAGCCGATCGAGACGAGCAGCGCCACGACCCCGAGCACGACCGCGGACCACACGCCGTCACGATCGATTGGTTCGGACAGCAATGGCTCCCCGGCCCGGGCGACGGCGAGGAACGGGATCAGGGCCGCAACCGCAGCGATCGCCCGCAGAACGCAGGCCACGATCAATGCCGGCATCATGGGGCGAAGCACCTCGGCGACACTGATGACCGGCTCGGAGGGCGCACCACCAGGCGGTTGGACGACCTGGATGCCGGGCTCCTCCATCATCTCCATGTTTGGCATGCCTAACATCCTGTCATCGGCCATGGTGTGAGGCAAGGGATCGACGGGCCCCTGGATGTTCATGCCATTCCGTCGGCGACGAGTGGCCCAGTGGCTGGCTCAGCGGAACGCGGGGCCGGTTCGAGCGGGACCGTCAGAGGCGTACCAGTGACCGGATCGTCGATGATCGTGACGGGCAACCCGAACACGTGCTCGATCAACTCGGCGGTGACCACCTCGCGAGGTGGGCCCTCGACGGCGACCGCTCCCCCGGCCATCGCCACAAGGTGATCGGCGTAGCGGCATGCCTGATTCACGTCGTGCAGCACCATCACCACCGTGCGGCCCTCAACCCGGTTGAGCGATGCCAGTAGGCCGAGCACGTCCACCTGGTGGGCCATGTCGAGGTATGTCGTGGGCTCGTCGAGCAGCAGCAGCGGCGTGTCCTGAGCCAGGGCCATGGCGATCCAGGCACGTTGGCGTTGCCCGCCTGACAACTCGTCGATCGACCGATCTGAGAACTGCACCATGTTGGTCAGATCCAACGCCCGAGCCACCGCCCGCTCGTCCTCGGGCGACCACTGGTCGAACATCTTCTGGTGCGGATACCGCCCGCGGCGAACCAGGTCGTTCACCACGATGCCGTCGGGTGCGGTCGGGGCTTGGGGCAACAGCCCCAGGCGCTTGGCCACCTCTTTCGTTGGCTGACGATGAATGTCCTCTCCGTCGAGGAGGACCGAGCCCGCGGAGGGTCGCAGCAGGCGGGCCAATGCCCGCAACAGGGTCGACTTGCCGCACCCGTTCGCCCCGATCACCGCCGTGATCCGACCGGTCGGAATCGTCGTGTCGAACTGCTCGACCACGAGGGGGCCGCCGTAGCCGAGTTGCAACTCGCGCCCGGCCAGCGTTGGCGGTTCGATCGGAACGGGAGGGCTCGCCTCAGAGCGCACGGTTGTACCTCGCCAGTAGGAGCAGGAAGTAGGGCCCGCCCAGTGCTGCTGTGATCACTCCGGCCGGGAGCGCGGTGGGGGCGAACAGGCGTTGGGCAATCAGGTCTGCGCCGAGCAGGAACAGCCCACCGAGCACCCCGGTGAGCAGGAGCACGCCGCCGGTGAGATTCCCGGCAAGCAGGCGAGCTATGTGCGGAACCAGCAGGGCGACGAATCCGAGCGGCCCCACCACGGCAACTGCGATCGCCGCGAGGCCCGACCCGATCGCCAGCAGCGCCAGGCGATCTCGTTCGACGCGGATCCCGAGCGCAGCCGCAGTGTCGTCGCCGAGCTGCAGCAGCCTCAGCCGACGGGTGAAGAAGAACGCGAGTGGCAGGAGGATCGCGAGGCCGATTGCGAGCGTGCGTGCATCGGACCAGGAGGCGCCGAACAAGGTTCCTGCCTGCCAGCGGGCAGCGGCGATGATGCGCTCGATCGGAAACCGCACCTGAATGAACGTGATGCCGGCGGCCAACACCGAGTTGATGCCGATCCCGACGAGCACGAGCCGGGCACCGCTGACCCCGCTCTTCCACGCAAGGACGTAGATCAGAAGTGCCGTTGACGCTGCGCCGGCGAAGGCCGCATACGGCAGCAAAGACACGTCTCCGCCGACGGCGAGGATGAAGACGGCCACGAGAGCGGCGCCGTTGTTGACCCCGATGATGTCGGGTGAGACGAGGGGATTGCCGATAAGCCCCTGGAAGATGGCGCCCGAGCACGCGAGCGCGATCCCGGCGAGCAGCGCCACGGTCAACCGAGGGAAACGCAGGGTGTTGATGATGAAGTCGAACTCGCCGCCTCGGTCCCACAACACGGTGGCCAGGGCATCGCGAGCCGGCACCGGGAAGTCACCAACGATCAGCCCGACGATCACGAGCGCCAGCATGAACGCAGCAGCCACTGCCCAGAGCGCCACCACGCGCCACTGCACGTGGGCGGAGGCTCCGGCGATGCGTACCGACGCGTTGCGGTGGGGCAGATACTCCGCCATGCGCAACGCGCCGCCCACCGCCACCATGACCGCAAGGACGGCCAGCAACGTGAGTGGCCTCGGAGCGGTGATTGCAACGGGCAGTGCAGCAGCCATCACAGCTCGGCCAGCTTCGTGAACCGGACGAGGTAGACGAGGAACGGCGCGCCGACGGCTGCGGTCACAATCCCCACCTGGAGCTCGGCTGGGCGGACCACCACGCGACCGACGATGTCGGCTCCAAGCAGGAGACTCGGCCCGAGCAAGAGGCTGTACAGCAGGATCCACCGATAGTCGGGCCCAACCAGCGCCCGGACCATGTGCGGAATCGCAAGCCCGATGAATGCAACTGGCCCGGCGATCGCGACCGCTGATCCAGACAGGGTCACGACGAGCACGCCGGAGATGGCCCGCACCAGCTGTACCCGCTGGCCGAGGCCCGACGCGATCTCCTCACCGAGGCTGAGCGCGTTGATCTGGCGTCCGCTGAACAAGGCGACCACGAGCGCCACGGCCACAATCGGGAACAGGAGGCGAAGCTCGTCTGTGCCCCGGCCGGCAATCGAGCCGGCGAGCCAGAAGCGAGCCTGATCGAGGGTCTCCTGGTCGAGCAGGAGGAGCGACGTGGTCCAAGCCGCCAGCAACGCCGTGATCACCGCACCTGCGAGTGCGAGTTTCACCGGGGTGGCGCCGCCTTGGCCAACAGAGGCCACGGCGTACACCGCAACCGATGCGGCCAGGGCGCCAGCGAATGCGAACCACACGTAACCGATGGGGCTCACGACCCCGAGCGCGAAGATGGCAGTCACGATGGCGAAGGCAGCGCCGGCGTTGACACCGAGGAGGCCTGGCGCCCCGAGTGGGTTACGTGTCACGCCCTGGGTGATCGCACCGGCCACGGCGAGGGCGGCGCCCGCCGTGATCCCGATGAGGGTCCGTGGCGCACGCAGCTCGCGGACGACGATCTGGCCCGGGTCGGCATCGTCGTAGGAGAAGATCGCACTCCATGCGGTGGCGGTGTCGAGCTCGAGGGAGCCGCAGCGGAGGCTGCCGAGCGCGACCACACCCAACAGCGCCACCACCATCGGTAACCCCAACAGGTGGCTGCGGATGAGCGGCCCGGCGTGCGCCTGCCGCCTTCCGGCGGTGGTCGCCACCATGATCGGGGCCATGGCCAACAGCGCGAACAGAGCCAGGATCGTCTGCCATGAGCACGCCATAGACGAGAGAGTAGGCATTCTTAACAAACCTGCCCAGTGTCAATGCGCGGTCGAGGTCGGATCCCAGTGACCGGGAGATGGTGGCCCGGGTCCCCGCACGGACCCGGGCCACTCACGAACGCCGGGTGCGAGCGACCGCCACCCGGCGTCGGCGATCTGATCAACCGCCGAACTCTGCTGCCCTGGAGGGTGGCAGGAGCACGCCGTCGATCACGTGCACAACGCCGTTGTCTGCTGCGAGGTCAGCGGCGGTCACGGTTGCCTGGCCTCCGTTGAGGATGACGGCATCGCCGTCCACCTCGACCGTGATCGTCTCGCCCAACAGCGTTGCGATCTCGGTCACGCCGCTGAGATCGGCGGCTGCGAGCGCGTCGTCGGTGATGACGTGGTACTGCAGCACCTGGTCGAGCAGCTCGAAGTCGGCCTGGAGCGCAGCGCCGAAGTCGGTGGCCTGCGCAGCACCGAGCGCCTCATCGCTCGGCATGAACACGGTCATCGGGCCGTCCCCATTGATCGTGGCGTTGAAGTCCGGTGAGAACGAGGCGAAGTTGCCGATGAGCGTCGAGCCACCCTCGGCGGCCGCGGCGAGCACCGTGTTGCCATCCCCACCATCGTCTGGGAGGTCGGGGGCGGGCGCGGCGGCCACGCCGCCGACATCTTCGCCCGCGAGCAGCGCCTCGACGGCGTCGAGGGCCACGAACTTGTGGAGCGGACCGCCGAGGCGAACCTGGGTGCCGAAGTCCAGGAACAGCAGCTGATCAGCTGCGGCGGCTGGCGTGGCCGACCACAGTGGGTCGGCCTCGACGTCCGCTGGGTCGAGGAACCGGTCGGGCTCGATCAGATAGAGGATGAAGTCGGCATCGACGGTGGGGATGACCTCGGTGCTTATCTCGTACGTCGACGGTGCGATCTCGGCGCCGCCTGGATCAGCAGGCTCCCAGACGGTGAGCCCGAGATCGGTCAGGAACCGGCCGGGGTTGGTGTCCACGCCGTAGATACGAGCCCCGGCTTCGCCTGACGCCGCCTGCTCGTTTGCGAGGGTGGCCTGCATCACGGCCACCGTCGAGTCACCGAACAGTTCATCAACTCCGGGCGCGACCTCGGCCACCCGGGCCTCGTAGTCGGCGATGACCTCCTCAGCCCGGTCCTCACGGCCGACGAGGGCGGCCACCGCACGGAAATTCGCCTGCCAGTCATCAGCGAAGACATCGAGTGCGTAGGTCGGGGCGATCCCGCTGAGCTGGTCGTACACCTGAGCGAAGAACTGATCATCGGAGATGATGAGATCGGGCTCGAGGGCTGCGATCAACTCCAGGTTCGGCTCGAATCCCGCACCGACTGGCGTCACCTCGTAGAGCGCTTCGAGGCCATAGGTCTCGCTGGCCGCGGGGAGCGGGCTTATGTAGGGCAGTGCACCAGCCGGCTCGATACCCAGCGCAATCAACTGCTCGCCGAGGATCTCGCCGAAGAGTGGCACGACCACTTGGGGCTCGGACTCCAGCTCGATGGTGCCGAGGCTGTGCTCGAAGGTCCGGGGGTAGGCCGACTCAGCCTCGTCCTCTTGTTCGACCTCAGCAGTCGTTGTCGTCTCGCTGGCGGAGGCCGAGTCACTGGCGGAGGCGGAGTCCGTGGCGTTGTCGGCCTCCTCATCGGACGCACAGGCGGCGGCGATGAGAGCGAGTGCGGCGAGGAAGGCGATCAGAGAGCGAAGTGGAGTGGTTCTCATCATGTCTCTTCGTGGTCGGTCTGGATGTCGTGGTTGCGATTGATGCGGTTACATGCCGCGCTTGGCTGGCGTCCAGTGGGCATGGACGCCGATCTCTCGGCGGCCGAGGCCCATGTCGCCGAGTGCCTTGCGAACGGCTCGCATCGCGTGCATCTCGCCGGTGACGTAGGCCCGCCCCGACGGCACGCCCCGCTCTCGAACGGCGGCGACCAGGCCCTCCTGGATGGACTCGGCCGAGGTCGCCTCGATCCACACCATGTCGGTGATCCCCTCGGACGGAACAACGGCAGACGACGGATCGGGTGTCGCCACGATCGCCGTCACGGATGCCCCGGTACCGACGCCGTTGGCCATTGCGGTCATCGACGCCAGAGACGTGCGATCGCCAACGAGAAGGTAGTCACCGGCCCCGAGTTCGAGCTTCGGACCACCGCCGGGCCCCATGAACGTGAAGGTCGAGCCCGGTTCGAGCGCATCGAGCCATGCACGCCCGGGACCAGCGCTCCCATGAAGGGTCAGCAGGAGATCGAGATCACCATCGTCGTGTTGATCGGCGATGGTGTAGTGCCGCCACCGATCCTTCATCGTCTTGCCGTCGGGGTCCACCACGGTGGCGATGGCCTGGCCCGGAGCCCAGCTCAACCGCGACTCACGGGGTGAGAACCGGACCCGTCGGAGTCCGTCACCAACATCGACAACGGTGGTGACGGTGGCATGGTTCTTCCGGGTGTTCTGCCGCACCGTGGTGAGCACGCTCATGGGTGCGTCCCCCCGGTGATCACGCTCAGCCCTGGCATGGCGTACGTGCCGTGGCCAGGAAGTCGCAGTAGTCGTCTCGGCTGACCACCCATGTGCCGTCGATCAGCGTGATCTCCCGCGACAGGTCGTTGTAGGCGGCGTTCTCGCCGAAGATCACGTCGTAGGTGATCGTGGCCACGTCGCCCGAAATCTCGGCTGCCGTCGCCTCCAGACGAATGCCGCCGAGGCCGTCGCCGCCTTCCCGGTAGGCCTCGTTCGACGCTTCGAGCGCGTCCGCGTCTTCGAGGTGCGGCGCCTTCGTCGCCCAGTCGGCGCTGCTGTCGTACACCGCAACGAAAGCATCGATCGCAGCTTGGCTCTCAGGGTCAACGTCGGCATCGCTGGCCGCTCCCCCGCTGATCGTCGCGTCCAGCAGTGGCGCGAGCTCGTCAGCCATGAAGTCGATACTGAGCACCGTGGAGAAGCTGAGCGCTCCATAGATCGGATCGTCGATCTCGAGCCACAGGATCCGGTTCTCACCCATCACCGAGGTGGCCTGCCACAACGGATCGGCCTCCATGCCGGCTCGTACCTCGGCGTCGGCCTGCACGATCAGCACGTCTACGTCGAGCAGTCCGATCTGCTCGGAGCTGAGTTCGAGCGAGTCGGCGTCGCCAACCACGTCGGCCACCTCGTCGGGGTACACGAGGCCGAGATCCTGGAGGAATCGCATCGGTGGCGTGTTCGAGCCCACCACCCAGTAGGTGCCAGTGCCGGTGGGGTTCGCCCAGGCGAAGGTTGCACCGTCGAGCGCCTCATTGGCCCGAGCGGCATCGAGCACGGCGGCCTCGGTGACGGCCACGGCTTGATCGGCCTCGTCGGCGAGCCCGAGGGCCTCGCCGATCATCCGGGTCTGGTCCTGCCAGGCCATGCCGAAGGCCGGAACGTCAGCACTCTCGGCGATCGTCGGGGCGATGTCAGCGAGGATGTCGTACTCCTCCTGGGTGATACCAGCGTGGGTCGCCACGATCAGATCTGGTTCGAGGCCGGCGATGGTCTCGTAGTTCAGCTCGCCGAAGGGCATGTCGAGCACGGTTGGGGTGCCGGCGCCGAGCTCGTCCTGCGCCCACGGCCACGTTGCGTGGTCGAATCCGCCGAACCACTCGCGAACCGCCACCGGCGTCACCCCAAGTGCGAGCACCGGATCCTGTTCGGAGTAGCCGAGGGTGATTACCCGTTCGGGCGTGCCCGAGATGGCCACATCGCCGAACTTGTGGCTGATCGCCACAGCTTCCGCGTTGGGCTCATCGGTCTCAGCTGGTTCCGAGGCCGAGGCCGACTCGGACTCCGACGCCGAGGCCGAGGCCGACGCCGAGTCGGATGCGGCGTCGGTGCTGTCGTCGCTCCCGCACGCCGCTGCCACGAGAGCGAGGGCGACGGCGGCCACGAGCAGGTTCAGCCAGTTGGGACTGCGCATGATTGGTTGTGTCTCCTTGATGTGGCCTCGCCGGCCTGAAGTCGGAATCACTGCTCGACACTCGCCGCCGCGAAGGCTTCGGCCAGTTCGGTCAACAGATCCCCGGTTCGGGGCCCGTTGCCGAGCAGAAGTTGGTCGTCGAAGGTGAGGACTGCGCGGTTCTTGCCCGCCGGGGTCTGGCTGAGTGCACCGACCTCGAGCAGTCCATCGATGCCGCCGACCGAGTCGAGCCCGGCCTGTGGCACGAGGATGATGTCGGGCTCGACCGTCAACAGCGCTTCTGCGGAGATTGGGGTCGCCTCGGTGATCCCCAGTTCGACCGAGGCATCGACACCCCCGGCGGCTTCGATGAGCCAGTGCGTGGCTGCGTCTTCGCCAAGGACGAGCTGAGTACTCGCGCCCCGTACGTACAGCGCGACAACGACCGGGGCGGTTTCATCGCCCGATGGCGCCGCCGTCGCCGTGTCGATCGTCGCCTCGAGCTCAGACGCCAACTCCTCGCCTCGCTCCTCGACACCGAGTGCGGCGGCGACCGCGCGAATCTTGTCGGCCGGCCCGGTCGGGCTGGACTCGTTGGGCACGATCACGAGCGGGTAGCCGAGCCGTCGGAGATCGTCGAGCACTTCGGGAGGCCCGGCGATGTCAGTGGCGAGGAGCACCGTGGGGGCAAACGCAGCGATCGACTCTGCGGTGAGCGAGCGCTGGTAGCCGATCTCAGGCAGTGCATCGGCTTCAGCCGGGTAGGTGGCCGACAGGTCCGTCGCCACCACGTTGTCGCCGAGCCCCAGGGCGAACACCACCTCGGCCACGGTGCCGTCGAGCGGGATGATCCGCTCGACGGACTCGATCACGACTTCGGAGCCGGTCTCGTCGACGACCGTGATCGGCTCCGGCTCCGTATCGGCAGTGGAGGTCGTTGTTGTGGACTCCTCCGCTGCTGCAGATGCGGTAGCGGATGCCGAATCGGACACTGCCGGCTCAGCCTCAACGGTTTGATCTGAACTACACGCCGACAATGCAAGGCCAGCGACGAGGGCGGACACCCCGACGCGCAGCGGCCATACCGCAGCAACCCGACAGACATTCGTGACCCGCATCGCCCGCGATGTTAGGCGGGCCTATCATCAACTGCCACACTCCCGATACAAAAAGAGTGCAGGTCGGGGAACGCGAGAGCTCAGCGCTCGGCGTTCACCCCCGCAACGAGATCGAGCAGCCGGCCGAGCTGGTCGAGACGGTCAGCTGCGGTGTCACCGTTGATGCCAACGCGCAGTGTGTCCACGCCGCAGTCGCGGTAGCGGCGAAGGCGCTCGGTCACCGCCGCATCGTTGCCGATCAGGTTGGTGCGGAGACCGATCTCGATCGGCACCCTCTCGCCGGCGGCCTCGCGGTCGCCCTCCTGCCACAGTCGGTGCACCTCGATCACATCATCGCCGAAACCCTGGCGGGTGAACGCCTGGTTGTAGAAGTTCGTTGTCGGCGAGCCCATCGCACCGATCGTGAAGGCATATCCCGCCGCATGGCGGCGACCGACGGCCTCGACGTCGTCGGTGAACTCCAGCCCGGCGGCCACGGTGAGCTGCACATCGCCGAGGCTGCGCCCGGCCGACTCGGCACCTTCGCGAATTGGATCGAGGAATGCGTCGGCCGATTCGGGCATGAACGCCGTGCCGATCCAGCCGTCCGACTTCGCTCCGGTGAGCTTGAGGTTGGCGGGCCCCATCGAGGCCACGTAGATCGGAATCTCAGCCCCGGCCACCGGTGATCGCAGCGCCCGACCCTGACCGTCGGGCAGCGGCAGCGTGTAGGTCTTTCCCTCGTAGGACAGCTTCTCGCCGGCGGCGACGGCCCGCACGATGTCGATCGTCTCGCTCGTTCGGGTGACCGGGCGATCGAACTTCACGCCGTGCCACCCTTCCATGACCTGTGGACCGCTAGTGCCGACACCGAGCACGAATCGACCGTCGGACATCTCCTGGAGCGCCAGGGCCGACATCGCCAGCATTGCCGGCGACCGGGCGCCAAGTTGCACGACACCGGCGCCCAGGGTCATGCGTTCAGTGATGGCCGCGAGATAGCCGAGGGGCGTCAGGGCGTCGTACATCCACGCCTCTGGTACCCACACCGAGTCGGCGCCCAGACGCTCCGCGTCGCGCACGAACTCCAACGCCTCCTTGCTGGCCCCTGAGGGGTACACACCGATGCGCAGTGTCATGCCGGAGCGCCCTCGGCCAGGGCCTTGATGCCGTCCACGGTGCGCTGCATGTTTTCGGTCCACATTCCGAGGCGGGTGGCCACGATGACCTCCTCAGCGTCAGGGGTGGCCTCGATCATCGGCGTGAGGCCAGACGGACCGGGCCCCATCTCCGCGCTGAAGCGAAGCAGAGACCCATCACCCTCGGGCTCGATGTCGAATCGCCAGCGCGCCACCTTGTTGTCGAGGTTGCCGATCGTCCACTCGAAGGTGCGGTCGGGTTCGAAGGCCGTCACCGTGCAGGGCACGTCCCACTCGCCGATGCCCTCTCGGCGGTTGTAGCCGCGGAAGCGGGCGCCAAGCGCCGGGCCCTCGTCCTCCCATTCGGCTCGCTGGAACTCGTCGGAGAAGGGGGCGGCGGCGTTGATGTCGGATACGTAGGTCCACACCACCTGGGGTGCGGCGTCGATGTCGATCTGGACGTCGGCCATCGGGCCGTCTGCGTACTTGACCATGGTGACTTGCTAGCAGATCAGACGGCTTCGGCGTCGAAGCGCGCTCCTCTTGCGGAGGGGCCCCGCCCGTGCAATGTTCCGATCGGAGCAACACCGAGCTCCCGACTCTCGAAGGAGCACCCGCCGTGGACACAGCCCACATGCTCGCCGCCGTGATCGCCACCGACGGCTCAATCACGGTTGACACCGTTGCCCGTCCGAGCGCTGGGCCCACCCAGGTGCTCGTCGAGGTCGCCGCTGCAGGCGTCAACCCTGCCGACTGGAAGCGTCGGGCGACGCCGCCACCACCCGACGGGCCCGGCCCCTCCGTTGGATCGATCCTCGGGTGGGACATCGCCGGCACGGTGGTGGAGATCGGCCGGGGTGTCACCCGTTTCGCTATTGGCGACCGGGTGTTCGGCATGCCGAAGTTCCCGGAGCCGGCGAACGCCTATGCCCAGTTCGCGGTGAGCCGCTCACGCGAGATTGCCCGGGTGCCCGATGGGGTGTCGATCGTGGAGGCCGGGGCCGTGCCGCTCGCTGGGCTCACCGCGTGGCACACCGTTGTCGACGCACTCGCCGTCGCCGATGGCGAGCGGCTCCTCGTCCATGCCGCGTCCGGTGGGGTGGGCCACCTGGCGGTGCAGATCGCCAAGGCGAGAGGGGCTGAGGTGTGGGGCACGGCATCGCCCCACAACCACGACCGGCTCCGTTCTCTCGGCATCGACCACGTGATCGACTACCGCACCGAGCGGTTCGAGAACGTCGCCACCGGGATGGACGCCGTGCTCGATCTCCTCGGCGACGGTGACACCGCGATGCGCTCACTCACCAGCCTTCGTTCCGGAGGGCGCCTCGCATCGATCTCGCCGCTGCTGCCGTCGGCCGAGGCGCTGGCCGAGGCAGGCGTCACCGCCTCGTCCGTGCTGGTCGAGCCCGACTATGCGGCCCTCGAGGCGCTTGCCGAGATGATGGCCGCCGGCACACTCGAGGTGGTGATCGCCGAACAGCGACCACTGGCAGAGGTGGATGCGCTTCACGACATCGGCCGCCGGGGCGGACCGTTCGGCAAACTCGTGGTCACTGTCGATCACTCGACATGACCTGAACCCACCGCCGGGCCCCGCAGTAGGATCACCTCGCTGAGGTGCGGGTCCCGGCTCTGCCGGGACCGGCGGGGGAAGGGAGCGAGCACGACATGACGGCAGCAATCGAGGTGGAGAACCTCTCCAAGGCATTTGGCGCCACGCTGGCGCTCGACGGGTTGAACCTGCACGTCGACACGGGGCAGGTGATGGGCTTCCTCGGGCCGAACGGGTCGGGCAAGTCCACCACGATCCGGGTACTGATGGGCCTGCTGCGTCACGACTCGGGCCGGGTCGAGGTACTCGGACGTGATCCGTGGACCGACGCCGTCGGCCTCCATCGCAGCATTGCCTACGTGCCCGGCGACGTGAACCTGTGGCCCGGCCTCACTGGCGGCGAGATCATCGATCTCTTCGGCAAGCTCGGACCTGGGCTCGACCCGGCGCGTCGGGCCGAGATGATCGAGCGCTTCGATCTCGACCCCACCAAGCGGGGGCGCACCTACTCCAAGGGCAACCGCCAGAAGGTGGCGCTGATCGCAGCGCTGGCCGGCCGCGCCGACCTGTTCGTGTTCGACGAACCGACATCCGGCCTCGACCCGCTGATGGAGTCGGTATTCCAGGAGACGGTCGGCGAGCTGCTGAACGAAGGCAAGACCGTGCTGCTGTCGAGCCACATCCTGGCCGAGGTGGAGTCGCTGTGTGATCGGGTCACGATCATCCGCGATGGACGAACGGTCGAGGCCGGGACGCTGGCCGAGCTCCGCCACCTGACCCGAACGTCGGTGAATGTCACGACCAGCCGCCCACTGGGCGACCTGGTCTCGGCAACCGGGGTGTCGGACTTCGACGCCCGTGGCGACCGACAGGCGGCGTTCTCGGTGGCCAACGAACACCTCCCCGAGGTGATGGCCCGCATCGCCGCCCTCGGGATCGAGGCGATCGAGAGCCAACCACCAACGCTGGAGGAGCTCTTCATGCGGCACTACGCCGTGGAGGGTTCGTGATCACCAACGGGTTCGCCGGCACCGGAGCGCTGCTCCGGCTCATCCTCCGGCTCGACCGGATCAAGATGGTGCTGTGGTTGGTCGGGATCCTCACGATCGTGGCGATCACGCCGCTGTCGCTGCGGTCCATCCTCGACACCGAGGCCGAGGCTCAGGGCGTCACCGCCGAGGTGGTACTCGCCCAGCAGGCGGCGCTGGTCGGCACCAACGGCGCCTCGATCGCGCTCCAGGGGCCACCCGACGCGCTCGACACCTACGGCGGGCGTTACGCGTTCGAGATCGGTGCCTTCACCCTCGCCATCGTGGCGCTGATGAACATCCTGCTCGTCGGGCGTCACACCCGTGGAGAGGAGGAGTCGGGCCGAGCCGAGCTCGTACGGGCGGCGTCGGTGGGCCCGTGGGCACCCTTGGCTGCGGTGGGCCTGGTGGCACTGGCCGCCAACCTGATCCTCGGCGCCGTCACCAGCGGAATCTTCATCGCCGACGGGCTCGATGCCGGCCGATCACTGCTGTACGGGTCGAGCATCACGCTGTGCGGGCTCATCTTCGCCGCGATCTCGCTGATCTGGGTGCAGGTGTTCGAGTACGGCCGCCCCGCCACCGGTATGTCACTCGCGGGGCTCGGGGTGGCCTTCGCGCTGCGTGCCGTCGGCGACGTGCGGGACAACTGGCTGTCGTGGCTGTCGCCCCTCGGCTGGGTGCAAGCCATCAACTCCTTCGGCGAGGTACGGATCTGGCCCTTCGTGGTGTCGATCCTCGCCATCGTCGCCTGCGTGGTCACTGCGGTGATGCTCGTGGTCCGCCGAGACGTCGGTGCCGGGCTGGTGCAGCAGCGCCCCGGGCCGCCGGTGGCAGCATCGTCGCTCCTCACCCCCATGGGGTTCGCCTGGCGCCTGCAGAAGTCGATCTTCGTGTGGTGGGCGATCGGTGCAGCGTTCCTCGGCGCGGTCTACGGATCGGTGATCAGCGCCATCGACGACTTCGTGGAGCAGACCGAGTCGATGCGAGACGTGCTCGAGTCGCTCGGCATGACCGGTGACGCACTCAGGGACGGCTTCATCACCGTGATCTTGTCGCTGGTCGCTCTCATCACCACCGGCGGCGTGATCCAGCTGCTGCTCCGCCCCAGGGGCGAGGAGGGAGCAGGGCGGGCCGAACCCGTGCTCGGCACCGCCTTGTCGCGGCGAGCCTGGCTCGGCTCACACGTGCTGCTCGCCGCGGTGGCTGCGCCCGTGTTCATGCTGGCGGCCGCCATCGGCATGGTGACGGTCGACGGCCTCATCGCCGGCGAGTTCATCGACCCCGGTGGGGCGATCGTGGCGGCGCTGGCCCGCGTGCCCGCGCTGTGGGCCACCGCTGGCGTCGGGGTGCTGCTGTACGGCCTCGCCCGGCGCCTCAGCCTCGGGGTGTGGGCGGTGTTCATGGTGGGCCTGGTCATCTTCCTGTTCGGCGATCTCCTGCGCCTTCCCGACTGGGTGACGAACCTGTCGCCGGTCGCCCACGTCACCCACCTTCCGGGCGGCGATCAGGGCTGGCTCTCGTTGGTCGTACTGTCGGCTGTCGCCGTCGTGGCCACGGTCGCCGGCCTGGTTGCGTTCGATCGCCGCGACATCGAGACTGCGTAGCCCGCTCGACCAACGCTCGAACCAGCTACCGCGCCAGGCAGCGCGCCAGCGTCCGTTCGGCTGAACCCAGATGGGAGAGCAGGATCTGCACCGCCCACTCGCCGTCACCGGCCCGGCAGGCGTCGAGGATCGCCCGATGCTCGTCGTGTGAGTGGGTGCCACCGTCGAGTTCCTCGGTGTAGAGCGCAACGTAGGGAGCAACGGCGACGTGGAGGATCTCGGCCACGCCAACGCCGCGCTCCCAACCCGACGCCCGGTAGAGGGCAGCATGAAAAGCCCAGTTGGCCTCCGCCACCGGCGCCCTGTCATCGCCCAGGGCCACCTCGGCTTCGGCCAGATGCACGATCGACAACATCGGCAGCGCCCGCTCCAGCAGCTGGGGTTCGATGCCGCGGCGCAGACCGAAGATCTCCTCGGCCTCGGCCGCGGTGAGCTGCGGCACCACCACACCCCGGTTCGGCTCCATTCGCAGCAGCCCGCTGGCCACCATGCGTTGCAGCGCCTCTCGCACCGGGATCTTGCTCACGCCGAGCCGCTCCGCCAGCTCGTCCTGGCGCAGCCAGTGCCCGGGCATGATCCCGCCCCGAAGCAGGTCTTGCATGACTTCAGCCTGGACTCTGTCGACCGTTGACATCTCAGATAATCGTATACGATCATCGCGGGCATGAGCCTCGACGACTTCCGGCGTGAACCACTCCTGTTCGGCCCGTCCCCGATCCACCCCCTCCCCCGGCTGTCGGCCGCCCTCGGCGGCCAGGTCGAGATCTGGGCGAAACGGGAGGACTGCAACTCCGGCATCGCGTTCGGCGGCAACAAGGTGCGCAAGCTCGAGTACCTGGCCGCAGAGGCGATCGACACGGGCTGCGACACGCTCGTGTCGATCGGGGGCATCCAGTCGAATCACACCCGCCAGGTCACCGGCGTGGCCTGCAAGCTCGGTCTGAAGGCCGTGACGGTGCAAGAGGGCTGGGTCGGCTACAACGACATGGCCTACGACAAGGTGGGCAACATCCAGCTCACCAGGATCATGGGCGGCGACCCCCGCATCGATCCTGCCGGATTCGACATCGGCTACCGCGACTCGTGGAAGCGGGCGCTCGACTCGGTGGAAGAGGCTGGCGGCACGCCGTACCCGATCCCGGCAGGCGCCTCCGACCATCCACTCGGTGGGCTCGGATTCGCCAATTGGGCCCGCGAGGTGGCCGCCCAGGAGGCCCAACTCGGCACCTTCTTCGACACGATCATCGTCTGCACCGTGACCGGCTCCACCCACGCCGGGATGGTGGCAGGGTTCGCCCTGGAGAACCGCGACGACCGACGGGTGCTGGGTGTCGACGCCTCAGGCACGCTCGATCAGACCACCGAGCAGGTCACCCGGATCGCCACCCAGACGGCCGCCGCGATCGGGGTCGACCGAGCGCTACGTAACGACGAGATCATGATCGTGGATGGCTACGTCGGCCCGGCCTACGGCGTGCCCGACGCCGCCACGGTGGAGGCGATCCACATGGCGGCCCGCACCGAGGAGATGCTCACGGATCCGGTGTACGAGGGCAAGTCGATGGCCGGGCTGATCGGCATGATCCGCTCCGGCGAGATCCCGCCCGGATCACGGGTGCTCTATGCCCACCTCGGCGGGCAACCTGCGCTGCCGGCCTACGCAGGGTTGCCCGGCCTCGGATCACCGGAGCGCGAACTGCCGCACTGATCGTTTGCGGCCGCGTCAGGCGCGTCCAGCCCGAGCCTGCTCGCGCAGCACGTACTTCTGCACCTTGCCCGTGGGCGTGCGGGGTAGTTCGGCGAACACCACCCGAGTTGGGCACTTGTAGTGAGCGAGGTTGGCTCGACAATGCTCGATCACCTCGGCCTCGGTGAGATCGCGGGTGGTGGTCACGAACGCAACGGGTGTCTCACCCCACTTCTGGTGCGGACCGGCCACCACCGCGGCGTCAACGATGTCGGCGTGGGCCATCAGGGTGCTCTCCACCTCGATCGACGAGATGTTCTCGCCGCCGGAGATGATGATGTCCTTCGAGCGATCCATCACCTCGATCTGGCCATCGGGGTGCCACACCGCCAGGTCGCCGGAGTGGAGCCACCCGCCGGAGAAGGCCTCCGCCGTGGTCGAGGGGTTCTTGAGGTAGCCGCTCATCACGCTGTTGCCCCGGAACAGCACCTCACCGATCGTCTGGCCGTCCTTGGGCACGGGCTCGCACGTGTCGGGGTCGGCCACCCTGATGCCGCCCTGGAGCGTGGGCAACGCCACGCCTTGGCGAACGCTCATAGCGGCGAAGGTCTCGTCGTCCATGGCAGGGTCAGTCACGGCGTAGGTCTGGATACCACAGGTCTCGGTCATGCCGTACACGTGGGTGACCGCGAGGCCCCGGCGGCGAGCCTCTTCGAGCACCGGGCGGGGTGGGGCCGAGCCTGCGGTGAGGATGTTGAGGGTGTTGGCCGGCCGCCAGTCTGCGTCCTCCATCAGCGAGGCCAGCACGATCGGCGCGGCGCAGATGTGCGTCACGTCGTGATGCTGGATCAGTTCACGGGCCACCTTTGTGTCGAGGCGGCGGAGGCAGATCTGGGTGCCGGCCTGCGCCACCATCGAGAACGGGCACGTCCAGCCAACGGCGTGGAACATGGGCAGCGTCCAGAGATACACGGGGTGGCGGGGCACGGCCCACGTGGCGATCTGCCCCAGCGTGTTGATGTACACCTGACGAGGATTGCTCACCACTCCCTTCGGATCGCCAGTGGTACCCGAGGTGTAGGACAGGAACGCCGGTTGGCGTTCGTCGGCAACCCCGGGAAGGACGTCGGCCGGATCACCGGTGGCGATGAAGGTCTCGTAGTCGGATGAGCCAACCGTGACGTGCTCGCCGTCGTACAAGTCGTCGACGATGTCGATCACCACCGGGGTGTGCGCGCAGGCCTCCACTGCTGGCCCGATGGCCCCGGCGAACTCGGTGTCGGTGATGAGGAGCTTGGTCTCGGCGTGGTCGAGGATGAACGTGAGCAGGCCCGAGTCGAGCCGGATGTTGAGTGCGTTGAGTACGGCCCCTGCCATGAGGGTTGCGTAGTGCACCTCGAGTGCCTCAGGGGTGTTGGTGGCCATCAGCGAGACGACGTCACCTTCTTCCACTCCGGCCCGTCGGAGGGCGCTCGCCAGCCGGCGGCTGCGGGCCAGCAGCTCGGCGTAGGTGATCGTGCGGTCACCGTGCACCACGGCCACGCGATTCGGGTATGCGGCGGCCGTCTGAACGAGGAACGACGACGGATCGAGCTCCATCGAGTTGGCCTCGTTCGGCTCGAGCGCTGGATCGTCCGCATGCATGGCCTGGTCCCCCTGTGGTCAGCTCACTGGATTCGGGCTCACTGATTGTCAGCTCGCTGTCGATGCTTCCAGGCGTCGCCTCGGGCTCGCCAGTTCGACGGCGGCAACGCAGCGGTGTCGTAGCCTGCGGATCGTGGTGCGAGATCCCCTTCCTTCGTTCTTGTCGACAGCGGGCCGCGGCCCCGACCTCACCGCCGACGACAACGGCGTCACCTTCATGATCGTGTGCGCGGGCGGCCCGTTCGTGGCTGTGCTCCGGCGGCTGCAGGTGGAACTCGACACTGGCCGTCGGGTGAGCGTGGTGGCCACGCCGCAGGCCGCGGCGTGGATCGAGCACTACGAGGCAGGCTCAACGATCGAAGCCATGACCGGGTGGCCGGTGCGTTCGGCGATGCCCACGCCTGACGAGGCAACGTTCGAGCCGGCTGGATCGTCGGTGCTGGTGTCGCCGTGCACGCTCAACACGCTCACGAAGTGGGCCGACGGCCACAGCGACAACCTGGCGATCTCCCTGTTGTGCGAAGCGGTCGGGCGAGGTGTGCCCACCCGAGCCGAGGTGTCGCTGTCCGGGCCCTACGCAACGCTGCCGGCCACTCGCGATGCGCTCGACCGGCTCGCCGGCCTGGGGGTGGATCTGTGTCGGGCCTACGGAACCACCGAGCCGGTCGACGTCGCGCCGCTCCCCGATGCCATCGCCGAGCGCCTCCGGCCGACACCTGGCTGAACAGCCCGGCGACCGGACCCGTCCGCCCCCTCTTGAACGATCGTTCAGCGGCGGGTACCGTCCCGGAATGAGTCGTCCCAACGTGTTGCTGGTCATGGCCGATCAGCTCGCGCCGCACTTCACCTCCACCTATGGCCATCCGGTGGTATCCACCCCGCACCTCGACGCACTGGCGGAGCGCGGGAGCCGCTTCGACGCGTTCTACTGTCACTCCCCGCTGTGTGCACCGGCCCGGTTCACGATGCTGGCGGGGCGTTCGGTGAGTGCGATCGGTGCGTGGGACAACGCCGCAGAGTTCCCAGCGTCGGTACCAACGGTTGCCCACCATCTGCAGGGGGCCGGCTACCACACGGTGCTCACCGGCAAGATGCACTTCGTCGGGCCAGACCAGATGCACGGCTTCGAGGAGCGGCTCACCACTGACGTCTACCCGGCCGACTTCGCCTGGACGCCGAACTGGGCGGCCGCCGACGAGCGGATCGACAAGTGGTACCACAACATGGATCCCCTGGCCGAGGCCGGACCGGCGGTCACCACCTACCAACTCGATTACGACGAGGAGGTCGGCTACACCGCCCGGCGGAAGCTGCTCGATCTGGCTCGCGCCCCCGACGAGCGGCCGTTCTTCATGGTGGCTTCGTTCATCAACCCCCACGACCCCTACGTGGCCCAGCCGCAATGGTGGAGCCACTACAACCTCGACGACATCGATGCCCCCGACGTGATCGATCCGGCGCTGCTCGATGCCCACAGTCGCCGGGTGCGGGCCGGCATCGAGGCCGACACCGTCAGCTACTCAGAGGAGCAGGTGCGTCGGGCCCGTTGCGGCTACTACGCCAACACCAGCTACGTGGACCACTGGCTCGGCCGGCTGATGGCCACCCTCACCGAGACCGGGCTCGCCGATCGCACCGTGGTGATCTTCACCAGCGACCACGGCGACATGCTCGGCGATCGCGGCCTCTGGTACAAGATGACGTTCTTCGAGCGGTCCGCCCGGGTGCCGTTCGTCATCGCCGGCCCTGGCGTGGCGAATCGCGCCGTGCCCAACGTGGCGTCGCATCTCGATCTGCTGCCCACCCTGCTCGACATCGCCACCGACGGCGCGGTCGGCGCCGACTGGCGGCAGAGCACCCCCGACGTCGAAGGGCGCAGCCTGTGGCCCCTCGCAACGGGGGGCGACGACGACGTGTCGGAGACCACGGGCGAGTACACCGCCGAGATGACATCGCGGCCGATCTTCATGATCCGGCGCCGCAACCTCAAGTACATCCACTGCGACACCGATCCACCGCTGCTGTACGACGTGGAGGCCGACCCGCTCGAGCGGACGAACCTCGCGACCGACCCTGCGTATGCCGCTGAGGCTGCGGCGTTCGCCGACGAAGTTCGCAGCCGGTGGGATTCGGCTGCGATCACCGAACGAGTGCTCACCTCGCAACGCGGTCGCCATACGATCCACCAGGCAACGGGGCAGCTTCCGATCGTCCGGTCGTGGGATCACTTGCCGGCAAACGACGTGGCCAACCACTACGTGCGCAACCACCAGGACATCGTTGCCACCTCGCTCCAGAGCCGTCTCAACGTGGGAGGGAACACATGACGAGCGTCGACATCGCGGAGGGGTGGCACGCCGACCCCAGCCGGTCGCATTCGCTGCGGGCCGCGGCCTACACCGACCAACGCTGGTTCGACACCGACCAGGCCGAGATCATCGCCAAGAGCTGGCAGTGGATCTGCCACGGCGAGAAGCTGCGGTCACCCGGCTCGTACGTGGCGGAGGTTGTGGCCGGCATGCCGATCGTTGCGGTCAGAGGCACCGACGGCGCACTCCGCGCCTTCTACAACGTGTGCAAGCACCGCGCCCACATGCTCCTCGAGGGCGAAGGCACTGCGGCGAACATCGTGTGCCCGTACCACGCATGGTCATACGACCTGTCCGGTCAGCTCCGAGCCGCTCGCCACACCGGCCACCTGCACGACTTCGCCGTCGCAGACATCTGCCTCGACGAGGTGCAGATCACAGAACTCGGCGGGTTCGTGTTCGTGAACCTCGACCCCGACGCAGCCCCGCTGGAGGAGCAGTCGGGTGACCTCGCAGCGGAGATCGCCCACTGGGCTCCCGATGTCGAACACCTGACGTTCGCCCACCGCCTCACGTACGAGATCGAGAGCAACTGGAAGAACGTGGTCGACAACTTCCTGGAGTGCTACCACTGCCACGTGGCCCACACCGACTTCGTGTCGCTGGTCGACATGGGCACCTATCGGGTGACCACCCACGGCATCTACTCGAGCCACATGGCCGAGGCCGGCAAGTCCACCAATAGCGCCTACGACGTGAGCAATGCCACGGTGACCGATCACGCCGTGTGGTGGTTGTGGCCCAACACCTGCATGATGCGCTACCCCGGGCGCGGCAACATGATCGTGTTGAAGATCATACCCATGGGCCCCGACCTCACCTACGAGACCTACGACTTCTTCCTCGAGTCACCTGACCCGAACGAGGCCGAACTGGAGTCGATCCGCTATCTGGACGACGTGCTCCAGGTCGAGGACATCGCCCTCGTGGAGAGCGTGCAACGGGGCATGCACACCCCGGCGTTCGACCAGGGCCGGATCGTGAACGATCCGAGCGGATCGGGGCTCTCCGAGCACGCCGTGCATCACTTCCACGGGCTCGTGCTCAACGCCTACCAGGGAGCCACGCAATGAGCAGCGGAACACTGGAGGGCCGAGTCGCCGTCGTCACCGGTGGTCGCGGCGGTGCGGGGCGAGCCGTCTGTGATCGGTTCGTCGCCGAAGGAGCGCGCGTCTACGCCGCTGACCTCAGCGACGGAGGCACCGTCGGTGACGCTCCGGCGGCCGGCGAGTTCCTCCGCATCGACGTCACGTCGGAGGCCGAGGTGGCACACGCCGTCGCCACGATCGAGGCCGCCGCCGGTCGGCTCGACATCGTGGTGAACGCGGCCGGCATCGAGATCGAGAAGTCGATCGACGACACGTCGTTGGAGGAGTGGAACCGGATCTTCGCGATCAACGTGACCGGTACGTTCCTCGTCTCCAAGTATGCGTTGCCGCTTCTACGACGATCCGACCATGCGTCCATCGTCAACTTCGGCTCCTACGACGGCTACATCGCCGATCCGAAGCTCGCTGCGTACTGCGCAACCAAGGGCGCCGTGCACGCCCTCACCAAGGCCATGGCCTGCGACCACGGGCCCGAGGGCATCCGGGTGAATGCCATCTGCCCCGGTTACATCGACACCCCGATGCTGGCCCAGTTCATCCCCGACGGCGTCGAGGAGGCCGACGGCAGAGCCGAGGCCGAGCGCGTGCACCCGCTGCGCACGATCGGCACCCCGACCGACATGGCCAACCTCGTGCACTGGCTCGCCTCCGACGAGGCACGCTACGCGACAGGCCAGTTGTGGGTGCTCGACGGCGGACTGTCCGCCCAGATCCAACAGATGCGGTTCTGAGCTGATGACGGCAGAGGCCAGCACGGTCGAGGAGAGCTCGACCGTCGATCGGATCGTGGATGCCGTACTGGCGGTGTTGGCCCGCGACGGCATGGCTGGTGTGAGCATGCGCGCTGTGGCCCGAGAAGCCGAGGTCGCAGTTGGCCTCGCCCACTATCACTTCGACTCGAAGACGGCGCTCGTCGCGGCGGCTCTGCAACGCGTCGGAGAGGCTGACGTGGAGTTGGTCTCCCCCGCCGACGGGCTGTCAGCGCCTGACCAGCTCCGTGAGCATCTGGAGCGCGCCTTCGATCCGTCGTTCCTCGCCCCGACGTACCTGAGCCTGCGGCTGCAGCTGTGGTCGCTGGCCGGCGTCGATCCACAATTCGCCGCCATCAACCGGGCGGCGCAGCAGCGCTACCTCAACGGTTTGAGCGCGCTCGTTGGCGCGGTCCGCCCCGACCTCGGCCGTGACGAAGTCGCCCGCCGAGCCGCCGACATCCTGATCGTTCAGAACGGCGTGTGGCTCACCGCCGTGCTCGTCCCCGACGACGAGGCGGTGGCCCGGGCGATCGCCCGCTGCGAGCAGATCACCTTCGACTGACTCCCACGCAGAGTCAGGGCCGTAACCGCCTAGACCTGCGGTGCCGGTGTGTGGTCGAACAGGAACGCGGTGAGCAGCGCCTCGCGACCGCCGAAGGCAGCGATGCGTTCAGCCTGTGATGCGAAGGCGCGACGGTCCGTGTCATCGGGGTCGACCAGGTCACGAAGGATCGACTCCCCAGTGGCCCGTGCGTCGGCGTGCGAGGCCGAGCCGGCGAGGTCGTCCAGTTCGTCGGGATCGGCGGCCACATCGAACAGCTGCGGCTCGAAGCCGACGTGGTGCACGTACTTGTAGTCGCCGAATCCCACCGCGAAGCTCCCGGTGACCGAGCCTCCGTCGTGGTACTCCGAGAACCCAACCCGGTGGGGATCCGCCGTCCGAGCGAGATCGACGAGGGACCGGCCAGGGCCGTCGTAGGGCTCGCCGGGAGCGACCACGTCGAGGATCGTCGGCGCCACGTCGACGAGATTGACCGCCGTGAGAGCGTCCACGCCGTGCGGCACTCCGGGGCCTGCCACGATCATCGGCACGTCGACCGAGTCGCGATACAGATACGACTTGGCCCACAGGCCGCGGTTCCCGATCATGTCGCCGTGGTCGGAGGTGAACAGCACCACCGTGTCGTCGCTCGCCCCTGCTGCCGACAACGCGCGGAGCACCCGGCCCACATTGTGATCGAGCCACGTCACCAGACCGAGGTAGAGCTGGCGACCGAACCGTGTGGCGTCCGGGGTCGTGAAGTGACGGTGATAGCCAAGAACGTCGGCCATCGCCGCCACCGCGGGGTGATCGAGCGGCTGGGCCGGGATCTCCAACTCGAGATCCAGATCCAGGTACGGGGCGACGAACTCCTCCATCACCGTGAGCGGGAAGTGCGGAGCCACCAACGACACGAACAACGCGAACGGTGTGGATCCCCCGGCGTTGGCCTCGATCCAGCTCACCGTGCGATCGGTGATGGCGTGGTCGTAGCGCGTGTAGGTCGACTCGCCGACGGCGCAGTGATCGGCCATCTCGGTTGCGTGGTCGTAGGGGAAGGGATCCCTCCGGGGAAGCCCCTGCACCCATCCCACGCCGTTCACCACGTGCATCGGGAGCAGCGACTCGGTGAAGCCATAGTCGTCGTTCTCCGCCCGGAAGTGGAGCTTGCCGATCGACACGGCGTGCGCCCCGGCGTCTCGAGCAGCGTGGGCCCACCCTCGGACTGCGCCCGTGTAGGGGGCAGCGCTGTCCCACGCCTCCAGGTCGTGGACCCAGCGCCCGGTGGCCAGCGAGGCCCGGGCCGGCACACAGATCGGTGACGGCGTCCAGGCCCGCTCGAAACTGGTGCCCTGGGCCGCCAACCCATCGATGTTCGGGGTGCGGACGTGGCGATGCCCGGCGCTGGCAAGGCATCGGGCATTCAGTTCGTCTGCGCAGATCACCACCACGTTGCGGGCTCGGGCCTCGGTCATTCTCCGACCGTACCTGGCCCGCCCCGGCGTGGAAGGGCTGTGGGGCACCGGCCGGACCGGTGGGGTCGTCCCGCCCCACCGGTCGCCGGCCGGCGACCCACCCGGTGCACCCGCCCCTGGGCTGGCTAGGTGTTTCGGATGATGAAGGTGTAGACGTCCTCGCTGAACACGATCGTTCCACCGCCGTAGGAGAAACCGACGGCGGCGAACTCACTGGTGTCGTCGCAGCTTCCGGTGACGGGCTCGCTGCCGACGAGGGCCACGAGGGCGTCGCAGCGTTCGGCAAAGGTGTTGGGGCCTGCGACCTCGATGCTCGTGGTGTACGACTCGATGCCGCCGCTGGTCTCGTCGAGCCCTTCGGAGAGGGCGATCACCTGGTCACCTGGCAGCAGGTCGAATGCCGGCGGGACGAGGCCCAGCTCTCGATCGAAGGCGATCGACGTGATCTCGGTGGCCGTCAGCTCAACGCCGACCTCGAGGAAGTAGAGCACCAGGTCTCCGCCCCGTTTGCGAACCTTCGCCTCGAACCCTGTCACCGGATCGGTGAACGTGGCCCCAGGGAACGAGTCATCGGTGCAGGCATCGCCCGACACCCGGCTCCAGCCAGCGGCCGTGGCGTCGGCCTCGAACCGGTTGCACACGCTGACGAACGCAGCGTCGGAGTCATCGCCAATGCGAGAGTGGATGATGATCTCGTAGGTGCCGTCGGTGTTGATCTCGTGCTGCACGGAGCCGCCAGGGGGCGGATCGAACCAGGCCGGCACCGAGCCGGTCTCGGCGCCACCCGACGACGAGCCGGGCGAGGCCGACGTCGATCCGTCGCTGTCCGATGAGCTGCCGGTGGACGAGCTGTCAGCGGACGAGTCGATCGGGGCGGCCGCAGACTCACCGTCGGTGTCGACCACCGACCCGTCTGCGCTTCCCGCGCCAGCGTCATCGCGCCGGGTGCCATCATCGGCGGCCACGTCACCGGTGGCTTCGGCGGTGCTGCTCGCAGCATCGTCGGTCACAACGTCAGGCTTGGCTGCCACCTCCGCCGCACCGGCGTCGGTCGAGGTCTGCTCCTCGGGCGACCCGAGTGTCACGGTGCATGCGCTGCCCGTGAGGCTGGCCACCGCCAACAAGGCAACGAGGCGCCTCATGGGCGCCGCCATCGGAGATGTAACTGAAACGAATCGCATGTCCTTGCTCCCAGGTTGATGTTCACCTGGGACGCTAAGACGGCTCGTTTTTCGCATCTGGCCGCAAAGCGGGCACCTTCAGGACGCCTCCTGGACGCGAACCGGACGTCACCGGGACGGCGCACCGAACCCCAGCGAATCCAACCACTCGATGACCTTCGGCCCTACCTGGGAGTTCTCGTGCGGCTGATCATCGTCTCGTACACGGACGCACACGTTGTGTGCGCTCACGAGGAGAAGCGACGTTGACGACCACCAGTCCTGACCGCCCACCGGCTGCGACACCGCGCCCGGCCACCCGACCGGTTCGATCCGCGGACGAGAGCTTCGGCTCAGGGGCCCTGATAGCGCTGGTGCTCGGGGCTTTCGCGATCCTGGTGCTCGGCTTCTTCGGGCTGATCACGGCGGTCGCGGTGCTCGGTGACCCACCCGAGCCCCCTCCCGCGTCGGTCCTCGCCGTTTCGCTCAACGAGTACTCGATCACCGGCGACCTCACCGCGCCGGCCGGCGACGTCACGTTGGCCATCACCAATACCGGCTCGATCGAACACAATCTCGTGATCCCATCACTCGGCGTGCGCAGCCCCGACATCGCCCCGGGGGCGACAGCGATGCTGGATCTCGGAGAACTGGAGGCCGGTATCTACGACCTGGTGTGTGACGTGCCCGGCCACGAGAGCTCCGGCATGACGAACGCACTCACCATCACTGAGGGTGGGGAGCCCGTGGTCGTGGGAGCGCACAGCGGGCATGGCGGCGACGACGTCGACCACGCAGCGATGGATCTGGCCATGATGGAGTCGATGCTGGCCTTCCCGGCCGAGACCGAGGGCCGGGGCAATCCAATCCTCGAACCCACCGAGGTCTTGGCCGACGGAACGAAGGTGTTCGACCTCACCGCCGAGATCGTGGATTGGGAAGTGGAACCCGGGCGCTTCGTCGAAGCGTGGACCTACAACGGCGTGGTCCCGGCGCCGCAGATCATCCTCGACTCAGGGGACAAGGTGAAGGTCCGGGTGCTGAACAACCTGCCGATGTCCACCGACATTCACTGGCACGGGGTACACACCCCGAACGACCAGGACGGGGTTGCGCCGTACACCCAGGAATTGATCGCCCCGAACGGCGGCACGTTCGAGTACGAGTTCATGGCCGACGACGATGCCATCGGCATGTACCACGCCCACCACCACGCCCAGGTGCAGGTCGTGAACGGCATGTTCGGCGTGATCCGCATCGGCGAGAACCCGATCCCGAGGGGCAGCACCATCAGCGGCGTGACGATCCCGGACGATCTCGACCTCGCCGTCGACATGCCCATGGTCCTCAACGATGCGGGCACCATCGGACTGTCGCTGAACGGCAAGAGCTTTCCCGCCACCGAGCCGGTGCTCATGACCCAGGGCGAGTGGGCGAGTGTGACCTACTACAACGAGGGCCTGCAGATTCACCCCATGCACCTGCACCAGTTCCCCCAGCTCGTGTACGCAAAGGATGGCGTGCCCCTCGACGTGCCCTACTGGGTCGACACGCTCAACGTGGCACCCGGCGAGCGATACACCGTGCTGTTCCGGGCCGACGATGCCGGAACCTGGGTGTGGCACTGCCACATCCTCACCCACGTGGAACGCGACGAGGGCATGTTCGGAATGGTGACCGCGATCGTCGTCGAACCCGATCCCGCCTTCGACCCGGAAGCCAGCCCAGTCAATCCGAGCGACTTCCGCTTGGCGCCCGCAGTCATCGGTGGTGGCCACGATCACGGCAACGGCGACGGCGCCCATGACCACGCAGACGCCGACGCAGACGCAGACGCCGAGTCGGAGGCGGGGGCGGGGGCGGAGGCGGAGGCGGAGGCAGGCTCGGAGACCGCAGCAGCCGATGCCGGCGCCTGACGAACGCCCCGTCAGCTCTGCGGCGGGTCGAGCTCCCGATAGAGCTCCAGGAGTTCATCTCGGGGCCCGACGTCGCGATCAGGCACCTCGGGGGCAATCACCGTGCCGGTGGCGAACCAGTCGTACATCGTGCGCCCCATCTCCTGGCCCCTGCGGGTATGGATGCACAGCGCCACATCGGGAATGGCGGGAGCGAGTTCCTGATGCAAGGCCAGCTGCATCAGCTCGCCGTTGATTGGGTCCTTCACGGTTCGAGCGAGATAGCCGGCGGCCTGGGCGGCGAACACCAAACGGTCGTAGGCCCCGGGCTCGGTGTCGTCGGCCGACTCGTGCAGGGCCCGCACCACGGCGATCGACTGGGGGTCGCCCATGCCCACGTCCTCGGCGGCGAGCACCTGGAGCCGGCGCCACATCTCGGCCTCGTGGTCGGCGTCGGTCCTGGCGAGTTCGAGCGCAGCCAGGATCGCCTGCTCGGCGTCGCCCAACCGCACGTACTTGTGGAGCGCCGATCGGACCTCGTCACTCGCCAGCCCGTGGCGGGTGGTGCGCCCGGCGAACGGGTCGGTCGACCAGTGCGGGATCGGTCGTTCCCATTCGGCGGGGGCTGTATCGGCGTCGAGAGCCGAATGGGGGCTGGGTGAGTCCGTCATCGATGGGCTCCAGGGATGAGGTCGAGCCGGTGCACGAGCCCGGCTGCGTTCTTCGTCATGTCGACATGATCGCCGATCTCGGCGTCGGGCCGGCCGACTGCCAGCGCTCGCACCATCTCGGCAATCTCCATTCGGCCGAGTGCGGCGCCGAGGCAGTAGTGGCGACCGAGGCCGAACGCGAGCTGCGGCTTGGGCCAGGCTCGATCGGGGTCGAAACGGTGCGGGTCGTCGTAGATCGCCGGATCGCGGTGGGCCGCAGCGATCCGGATGGTGACGAAACTGCCGGCCGGCATCTCGACCCCACCCACCGAGGTGTCGCTGAGGGCGTACTTGATCGTATGGCGGATGGCAGGTTCGACCCGCCCGCACTCCTCGGCCGCCGGCGCCGCCAGGTCGGGGTCGCTCCCGATCCGACGGTACGTGTCGCGATGATGCAGCAGGGTCCAGAGCGCGAGGCCGGTGGTGTTGGCCGTGTTGTCGACCGAGGCGCTCAGCAACTCCTCTACGAGGTAGAACACCGTTTCGGTGTCGAGGTCGCCGGAGGCAACGCTGCCGAGCATCATCGACACCACGTCGTCGCCGGGCGTTTGGGTGCGGGCGGCGATCAGCTCCCGTGTGAGCTCCGCCATCTCGACCTTGGCTGCCCGCACGGGTTCCACCATCTCGTCGGTGGCCGTGAACACCGAGAGCAGCGTTTTGGACAGCGAGGCCAGGCGGGGGGCCAGCGATTCGGGGGCGCCGACCATCCAGCAGAAGAGTCGGGCCGGCACGACATCGGCGTAGCTGGCCATCACGTCGAACGGCTCGTGGGGGTCGGCGGCCACCACCAACTCCTCGCACAGCGTGCGGACGTGATGGCGGAGCGCCTCGACGCGGGGCGGCGTGAACCAGGGGCCGACCACCCGGCGCAGGTTGCGATGGTCGTCACCCTCGGAGTCGGTCAGTGTGCGCCCGACCTCACCCCACAACGGTTCGATTCCTCGGCTCTCCAGGAGTGGATCGATGCCCGGCGTCAACGCGCGGTTGGCGAAGGCCTCGGCCGAGGTGGCGTAGTCGATCGTGGACCATCCGATGGGATCCGACACCACAGCGGCCTCGGCTCGGAGCCGATCGAACACTGGATGCGGATCATCGAGGAACACCGGCGACGCCGGATCGAGGTGCAGGCGTGGACTCACGTCGCGCATGGCACCGAGTGAAGCCGATGTCGACGACGGAATCGGGTCGTACGTGTGAACGCTGCGCGACTCACCGGGCGGCAAGGTGGGGCTGGAGCGTGGCGAGCTGGGAGGCGCACACATCAGCGGCGATGGCCACGAACCGTTCAGCCACCGGCGCCAGTGTGCGGTCGCCGCTCCACACGATCGAGAGCCTCCGTGGCTCGATCTCGGGTTTGGTCGATCGCACCGAAACGGCGGGGTCGGTCACATCAACAGTGAGCAACGGCACGATGGCAATGCCAACGCCGGCACCAACCATGCCTTGCACGGCGCCGTTGTCGTGCGAGCGGAACACGTAGTTGGGGGCCAACCCGATTCGCTCCAGGCCCCGATCGACGAGCAGCCCGCAGGTGTCGTCGGCCGGCTGGCCAACCATCGGCTGACCGGCGAGGGCCTCCAGGTCGACGGGCCCGTCGGGAAAGTCGGGCGGCACGATGGCGATGTGGGGGTCGGCGCCGAGGTACTGGGACTCGAACGCCGGATCGACATCACCCACCACGAAGGCCAGATCGAGGTCGCCCCGAGCGAGCGCTCCGAGCCGAACGTCCTGCTCCGGGTCCTCCTCCACGAGCACCACTTCGACGTGGGGCGCTTCCTGGCGCAGCCGCCCGAGCGTGAACGGCAGCACCCGAGCAGAGATCGACTGGAAGGTGCCGATGGCCAGCCGGCCGGACACGCCCCGGACGTAGCGATCGAGCTCGTGCTCGGCCTCCTGGATCTGGCCGAGCACGAGCTCGGCCTGACGCAGGATCAGCTCGCCTGCCGGCGTGAGTCGAGGCGGCGTCGGGCCCGACGGCCGGTCGAACAGGGTCTGCCCCACCACCTGCTCCAACGCAGCGACCTGCTGTGACACCGCCGACTGGGTGAATCCCAGCCGCGAGGCCGCCCGGCCGAACGTGCCTTCCTCAGCCACGGCTCGCAGTGCGAGCAGGTGGCGAACGCTCAGGTCACTCCACATGAGGGTCAATCATAAGCGAATCTGATCATCAGCACGCAAGATGACCGCTTTTCGTTATGCACCGCACTTCCTACGATCGAAGACATGACCTCGATCCCCACCACCTCCGACCTCACCGAACTCGGCGCCAACATTGCCGAGCACGGATTCGCCGATCACGAGACGCGGGTCACCCAGATCGTCACCCTCGCCCGCAAGGCTGGCTGCGATCAGCCGTCGCTGGACGAGCTGGAGAACTGCGACGCGCCTCGTCCCGTACGAGAGCGAGCCCTCAGCTCACTCACCTCACGCTGGTACCGGATCCACGACGAACTCACCCAGGCCCACGATCACTGGGGCCGCTCGTTCTCGCAGCTCCTCGAAACCTGGAACGACCATCAGGATCTGCGCCGCAGCGATGCGAGCCTGGCTGAGCGCTGGGCCTCGCACCAGGCGGTCGACGCCGCTCGCCGCGACGTGATCCGCCATCCGAGCCCACTGGCGGGCTAGTCCGACGACGGGGCGAGCCGCTCCGCCAGGATCACCCACACATCGGGATCGATGCCGAGACCCAGATGGGTGCTGGTCACCTCGATGTTCTCCGCCCCCGGCGTGACGGTGTCGATACAGTCCCGCCATGCGACGACGCCGTCACGCCGGGAGTGGATCGCCGTGACCGGCACGGTGATCGGGCGCTCGTTGCGCTCGGCGATCTCGGCCTCGATCTCCTGCCGGCGTTCGGCGGAGTAGAAACGACCCGCGAACGAACTGCGGGGCCCGGTGAGAGGCGTGCCGAACGTGATCACCCGACGCACCGTATCGGGCGCGTCACGCGCGGTCTCGCGGGCGACGAACCCGCCGAGGCTCCAGCCGACGAGCGCCACCGGGTGGCCCGTCTCGGTGGCCACGTCGTTGACGCGTTCGGTCATCGCCTCGAGCAGTTCCTCGACCTTGCCGGAGTTGCGCCCGAGGCCCCAATCACGGGCGTCGTGCCCGATGCGCTCGAGGTAGCGCCGCACCGGGGCCATCGACACCGACGATGCGCCCAGCCCAGGGAGCACGATAAGCGGCGCACCGTCGCCTCGGGGGGCTGCGTCGAGCGTCGCCCGATGCAAGCGGCGGCGCACCATCTCGCGCACGGCCCGCACTTCCCCCAACCACTGAATTGGTCCCGGATGGTCAGCCACCACGCCTTGTTAGACCACCGACGAGGTGAAGGGAAGAACCGGGGGCCGCCGGCGTGCGCATCTCAGCCTTGGGCGAGCCCTGGTTTGGCCCTCACATAACGATCACATTCGGGGCCGATCGTGATGGTCAACCAACCACTTCCCCCAAGGAGCCCCCCAAGATGACTACCTCCCCCACCCCGAACACCACGCCCGGGTCGAGCCGCAAGACGGTCCGCTATCTGGCGGGCGCCGCCCTCGTGTCCGGCGGCCTGGTGCTCGGTGCAATGTTCGCCCCGGTGAATCTCGCCGGTGCCCAGACCGATACCGACACCTCGGCCGAGAGCACAGACGAGGCTCCAGCGGAGGGGCGCCGTGACGGTGGCCGCAAGGGTCACCGTGGTGAGCGGGGCGACCGGGCGGAGCGCCTCGCCGAGGTGAGCGGCCTGAGCGTGGAACAGATCACCGAGGGCTTCGAAGCCAACATGTCGCTGGCGGAGATCGCCACCGAGAACGGTGTGGACGTGGACGCCCTCGCCGCCGATCTCGAAGCCTCGATGACCGACAAGATCAACGAGAAGGTGGCCGAGGGCCGCATCACGCAGGAAGAGGCCGACGAGAAGCTGGCCGGCCTCGCCGACAAGATCGACGAGAAGCTGAACATGACCCCGGAGGAGCGGCAGGAACTGCGGGCCGAGCGCCGGGCAGAGCGCCAGGCCGAGCGTGACGCCGACGCAGACGCCGATGCCGACGACGCCGATGTCGACGAGGAGGAGGTCATCGAGAGCTGATCCGAGCCCGCTCTGACGCACAGAGCATCTCCTCCCCCAACCGACGAACCCTGTCACGGTCGTGCCCTCTCCTCGACGACCGTGGCGGGGTTCGCCCGCGTCTGGACCTGCGGCCGGAGTCGACGCGAACACCGCACGGTGGGAGGCTTGAACCATGGAGACCGACGCCCTCCACGACGACTTCGGCGCTCGCGTCCACGGCATCGATCTTGCCGCCCCGCTGTCGGCGGACGACGTCCAGGCGTTGCATGGCGCGATCGACGAGTTCTCCGTGCTCGTGTTCCCAGGCCAGGCCATGACCGACGACGCTCAGCTCGCGCTCACCCGAGCTCTCGGCGAACCCGAGGAGAACCACGTCACCTACGGCACCACCGGTGAGGTGGTGTATCTGGGCACCATCGGCAACGTGATCGACGCCGACACCAAACGCAACGACACCGACCCTCACACGCGAAGCCAGAAGGGCAACAACCTCTGGCACTCCGACTCGTCGTTCCGGCTCGTGCCGTCGTACGTGTCGATCCTGCATGCCTACGAGGTGCCCGCCGAAGGAGGCGAGACCGAGTTCGTGAGTGAGCGTGCTGCCTACAGCCGCCTCTCCCCTGCTGAGCAGGCCGAGATCGACGACCTGCGGGTGCTGCACGACTACGTGTTCAGCCGCTCGAAGGCCGCCCCCGTGCACGACAACCACGCGGCGTCGCTCCCACCCATCGAGCAGAAGCTGGTGCGCACCAACCCCCGCAATCGCCGCCGAAACTACTACGTGGGCTCCCATGCCCGATCGATCGTGGGGTGGAGCGGGGTGGACAGCCGCCGCCTCATCGACTCGCTCAACGAGGAGGCCACACGGCCGGAACACCGCTGGTCACAACGCTGGGCCGCGGGCGACACGGTGATCTGGGACAACCGCTGCATCCTCCACCGCGGCACCGGCTACGACGCCGACCAGCACCGGCGCTACATGCGCCAAACCCGAGTCCGCGGTGCTGGCCCCACCCTCGACGAATGACCCGACCCCAAGGGAGGTCATTGCGGCGCTGGTGGGCTGACGAAGTCGCAGGCGCCAGTGACGCACCAATCACGGGCGTCGTGGATCGAGCGCCGTAGCTCGCGGAGTTCAGCGATCTGGGCGTCGATACGGTCGAGCACCACGTTGAGGCGCCAGCGTTCACTGGCGCACGTGGCCTCACCAGTGTCGTGCGCCTGGAGCGCATCGATGATCTCGTCGAGCGTGAAGCCCATCTGTTGGAGGCGGCGGGCTCTGGTGATGCGTTCGATGGTGCCGGCGGTGTACTCGCGGTAGCCAGACGGCCTGCGGCCCGGCTCGGGGATCACACCTCGCCGCTCGTAGTAGCGCACCGTGTCGACGCTCACCCCAGAAGCCGCTGCCACCTGTCCGATCTTCACTCTCACGTCCCCCTTGACTCTGGACCTGACTCCAGAGTTTAAGGTGCCGTCATGACCAACCACCCGCCACCCCAGTGCACGCTGAGCGCCGCTGAGATGCCGGATCGCCTCGCCCTGATCGAGCAACTCTGCAACCGAGCGAGCGCCGTGGACCGGATCACCGGCGGTCTCGTACTCCGCTTTCAGCCCATCTCTGGGATCAAGGAGGAGCTGGAGGGGTTCGTCGCCGCCGAGCAACAGTGCTGTTCGTTCTGGCGTCTCGAGGTCGTCGACGATTCAGGGGTCGACGTGGGTCTCCGGTGGACGGGACCACCGGAGACCGCATCGTTCTTGGCCAGGCTCGCAGCCACGATCGAGGATCGGATCTCGGCTACGGCACGTTCGTGATCGTCTCGCAGTTGTTCACGTTGGCCGCATCACCGAAGACCTCGCCGCCGTTTCCACCGTCGCACACGTCTGTGCCGTCGTTGCCACCGAGCACGTCGTCGCCGGCTTCACCGAACAGGCTGTCGTCGTTCTGGCCGCCGAACAGGCGGTCGTTGCCGACACCTCCGAACAAGATGTCCTTGCCCCCGTTGCCCGACACCGTGTCGTCGCCGTCGCCACCCCGAACGTTGGAGTCGCTGCCGCCGCCACCGTTCACGGTGTCGTTGTCGCCCTCACCGTCCACGAGGGTGTCATCGTCAGAGCCCCCGTTGAGGCGATCGTTCCCGTCGCCGCCCCGCACCGTGTCGGCGTCGGACCCACCGCCGAGGTAGATGCCGACACCGTCGTCGTCACCGGGCCCGCCGTCGATCGTGTCGGTGCCGGAACCGCCGAACGCCGTGTCGGACCCGTCGCCTGCGTCGATGGTGTCGTTGCCTGCATTGCCGGTGAGCACGTCATTGTCGTCGCCGCCGTACACCTCGTCGTTGCCGCCCAGCGCCGTGATCATGTCGAAGCCGCCGTATACCGCCACGTTGTCCACCAGATTGAACGGCACCATCCGGTCGGTTGGATGCGGGGTGTAGGTGCCGTCGGCCACCCAGATCTGGGTGGTGGTCGGCGTGCATGTCGCCGCTTCCGCCAGGCCGTCCTGGAGGCTCGGATAGGCGTCGGTCCAGTTGTCGCCGGTGTTGGCCCCCGTAGCACCGGCGTCGACGTACACGATCGCCTGACATGTTGCCGCCTCGGCCCTCCAGGGACGAACGGGATCACGAGCATCGCCGCGCCGAGAAGGGTCAGGACACGCCGTGAGAGCCGCATGGGCGGCGACGCTAACCGAGGGCAACTGAGGTGCAGAGGCGTGCGTCACCCCCTGCGGAACACCGGGCACGGCGCCACCGGCGTCACATCGAACGCCGCATGTCGGTGGTGCGGCGCACCAGCGCTACTGGAAGAGGAGGCGCCCGCAGGTGGGCCATTGGCCCGGACCGGAGCGGTCGTAGAGGATCTGAGCCCGATTGAGCTGCTCCTCCGGAGTGGCGTCGATCGGGTTGCCCGCGCCGCCGACTGAGGCCCAGGTGGCCAGGCTGAACTGGTAGAGGCCGTAGTAGCCGGCGGGGTTGACCGCTCGGGGGTTGCCACTCGACTCGCAGTCCGCCAGGGCGGCCCAGTTGAGCGAGCCGGCCTCGGTGCTCGGCGGTGGCGTCGGCGGTGCGGGCTTGGTGCCGACGGCGACCATCTCCGTGATCGGATCGGTGGTGATGGTGGACGACACCACCTCTTCGGCCGTCGGCGCGCCGTTGGTGTAGGTCACGGCGTAGGTGACCTCCTGCTCGCCGTCCACGCCTTCGGTCTCCACCGTGCGGGAGCCCACCACGAGATCGGCGTCGCCGGTCTCGATGGTGTCGTGGAGCACGGGCTCGATACGAACCTGGTTCTCGATTCGGATCTGGGTGACGGCAATCGTCATGGCCGGGGTGACAGCGCTGTCGATGGCTGGTTCCACCTCGTCGGTGTCGGCGAGGACAACGCCGGCTTCGGCCAACAGCTCACCCACGGTCGGGGCCGTGCTCGAAACTGTGCGCACGTCGTCGGCGCCGACGGTGAGCGCCACGTCTTTCGGCGTGAGAATCTCAACCGTCATCCCCGCGCGGGGCAGCGCTGAGGTGAGCGCATGGGAGATCGCCGCGCCCTCCAGCGGGATCCCGATGGCTCCGAGCGCATCGCCCAAGCTCGTGGCCGTTGTGATGTGCTCGGTCGGTTCCCCGTCGGTCACCACGGTCAGCGACCGGGAGAACTGCACAGTCACGACGTCACCGTCTGCGAGTTCGGTTCCCAGCGATGGGTCGACCTCATCGCCGTCGGCGACGACGACGTCGAACTGGGCGAGGAGGGCCTCGACGGTCGCAGCTCTCGTTTCGACGCGGCGGACGTTCCCGTCGATCGAAAGCTCCACGGTCACTGGCCGGAGCGCGACGACGGCCCCGATGGCCACGCCGACGAGGCACACGAGAAGCAGGCCCGCAATCACGGCCCGTCGGCTGCGGCCGGACTCGGGAGGAGCCGCCACGGGTTCGTCGGTCAACACCGAGGTCATGAGTCTCCTTCGGAACCCACCCAGGGTGGCCCCACGGGTGTCACGACCAACGCGACGGTACCAGCCGCACGCCGTTCGCCGACCGCGCTCCGCAGCAGACGCAGCCCTGTGACCAGGTACTGCGGGCGACCTCCAGCATTTGTGTATCTGCAGTGTGCAGCACCGCTCTTCTCGGTACTGCGAATCAGACGAACTCCCGACGTGCCGCCGTCGGAGCCGCCGTTCGTCTCCGGTAGGGGAACGTGTTCGATGATTCGATTCACCGGCAAGCTGACGTACCTGTCCACGCCGACCCGCGCTGACTCTACGTGGGACTTCTGGACGAACCTGTTCGGACGGTCGTCGGCAGAAAAGGCCTACGACGCGACGATCGTCGACCGGAACCTGGCCGACCAGATCTTCGCCGACCAGTACGCCCCCCGGGTGGCTCGTGCATTCTGCGACAGCCTGTCGGTCACCCTGGTCGTCGAGGATCCGAATGCGGCCGACGGTGTGCGTGATCAGCCGATCGAGTGCGACATGACGATGGTGTCGCCCTATCGGCCCGGTGCCCTCCATCTCGTGAGCTTCCGGGCCACCAGCGTGCCGGCCGGCATCACGCGGTCCATGATCCGGGCCGTGCGGGTGGAGTCGAACCTCGACGGGCTCTCGCCGAACTCCACCACCGTGCTGCGCATGGCCAACGTGGCCTACTCGAACGAGTACCGGCGTCACCGGCTGGTACCCAACAAGTGGATGCGCAACGACGTGTTCGAGGGCGACGGTGCCCTCGTCTCCACCCGCACGCTGACCCGATCCGAGGAGCGAAACCCCCGCGAGGAGGACCGCGAGCTCTACGTCGGTCTCATCAAGCACCTCAACGAGTTCGTCGAGCACTACCACCAGGTCATCTGGTGGCGGATGGACCCGAATCGCCGGTTCATGCTCCTCGACGGTTTCGTCGCACCCCGCTCGAACGGCCGATCACTGGCCTCGGTGGTCGAGAACCGGCTGCTCTCGATCGTCGGGAACTGCCTCGTCATGCCAGTGGCGCCCGGCTGCCAGCTGGACCCGCTGGTGACCGGGCCCGACGGCGAACCCGTTGATCTCCTCGAGGCGTATCGACCTCCGCTGCCCTTCGCTCCGAAGCGCATCAGCCTTCCCACCCGAGGGGTGCACGCCGAGGCGATTCTCGGCGAATGCAACAGCTGCGAGGTGCGGGACGACACCCGGTTCTGGGACTGGGCGTCGGAGGAGATCCCCAACAACGACCCCACGGAGATCTCCCAGATCAGTACCAGCAGCCGACGCCAAGACGCGGCCGACGTGACTCCAACGGACTTCCCGGCTCCGGTCGTCGCCATCCAGAATGCGCCGGCGGCGCCCGATCCCACGTCGATCGCCGCATTGGCCAACCTGCTCGGTCAGGAGAACCTGTTCAAGGACGTGACCGGCCTCGAACAGAATCAGCTGAACGCCCAGGCCGCGTTCGAACAGGCGCTGAAGACATCGAACGCCTTCGGCAAGATGGCGGCATCGGGGGCCAAGGCCTCGTTCGCCAACCGCAACAGCGATCGCGTGATGCGCAAGGTTGCCGAGGCCGAGGAGTCGGGGCTGTTGTCGTCGGACGACGCCGGCGACGTGGTCTCCAAGCTCATGGGTGTGATGAGTGGCGACACCACTGATTCCGACACACCGCTCGCCCAGGAACCCGTCGTGAAGAAGGCGCTCGCCGCCGTGAACGCGGCGCCAGGCGACAAGTCGGTCACGGTCACGTCGTCGTCGGGCTCCACGGATCAGTCGGTGTCCACCCAGGCCACCGTGCCGCCGCCCTCCGCCACGGCTGCACCGACCATCGACTTCACCATCGGTGGGATCCCGCCGCTTCAGCAGCCGAGCTCACTGTCGTGCTGGGCCGTCTCACTGACCATGCTCATCTCGCACGACCGGCAACAGTCGCTCACCGTGGACACGGCGCTGCTGTCGGCCAACGACGGCAACGGGCCGGCCTACGTGCAGCGCTTCCAGGCCAACCAGGGCCTCCCGATCGACGAGGTCGATGCGTTCCGTGCGGCCTACGGCCTCAACGACGTGAGCTTCGGAGCCCTCACGGCTTCGGTGATCGAGTCGACGTTGCGAACCCATGGGCCGCTGTGGGTCATTGCCGACGAGGACACGACGACAGCGTTCTCGGTGCACGCTCGTGTGGTGACGGGGATCAGAGGCGACGGCACCCCGGCCGGCACCGAGATCATCTACAACGATCCCGCCACCGGTGCCGAGGAACGGGAGTCGCTGAACGTCTTCACCTCGAAGATCGATCAGTTGTCGAACGGCATGCGTTCCACATTCGGCGGCGTCTCGCCGCTCGTGCTGGCGCTCTAGGCGCCGCCGCTCGGGGAGGTCGGGAGGGCGGGCCTCCCCGAGTCAGAACTTGCCGGAGTTCACCAGGTCAGCCGGGTCGGGCAACGTCTCAACGTTGTCCCAGTGCTCGACGATCAGGCCATCCTCGAGCCGGAAGATGTCGAACGCGGCGTAGTCGATGTCGTTCCACACCTGGTGGGCGAACGAAACCACGAAGTTGCCCTGGCCGACCACCTGGTAGACCTTCTTGTAGAACAGCCGCTCACCGCTCTTGCGCGACATGCGGTCCATCTCCATGAGCGCCTCGAGCCCGTCCGGCGCATCGGGGTTGTGGTTCATGTAGGTCTCGGCAGAGATGAAGTCGCCGAAGCTCGCGGTCGGCTCCTCGCAGAACGCCTCGGTCATCAGCCGCATCACCACCGCCTTGTTGGCCTCGGTGAGATGGAGGTCGGTGATCTCGGTTGCGCCGTCCACCTGGGTTCGGCCGGCGGGGTTCGTGCCGCCGAGCTCGTGGATCACGTCCCAGTGCTCGATGATGCGGTGGTTGCCGTCGGTGTCGAACAGATCGGTGGTCACCCAGCGACTCTCGCCACCGTTGAGTTCCTGCGCGGCCTGGAGGAACACGAAGCGACCATCGACCACCGAACGCACGATCTCGATGTTGCGGTCGGTGTTGCGCTCGATGAAGGGCTCGAAGAACTCGACGAAGCCCTCCACCCCATCACGAACTCCGGTGGAGTGCTGCGTGTAGCGATCCCCGGTGTAGGTCTCCACGGCCTGGCGGGCGTTGCCGTCGCGGATGCCCTCCATATAGAGCCGACGGGCGTTGTCGAGCGCCGGCGATGCCGCCGAGGCGACCTCCACGGTGCGATCCATCGCCATCTGGGACGCATCGACCAGCGCGAGGAAGTCCTGGGTGGCCGGTGCGTCGGAGAACACCGCCATCGAGGCGTCGGCGTCGGCCGCACTGTCCCAGCGCAACGAGATCGTCCACGTCCCGTCGTCGGTCAGGGTGGTCACCCGGGATCCCGGGTTGAAGCCGGGCTGGGCAGGGAGGTACTCGGATTCGACCTTGGCGTTCGCAGCGGCGAACGCATCGGCGGATGCGCCCTCGTTCAGGCGGAGCGTGATGGTTTCGATGACAGCCACGCGGGCCAACGTAGAGAGCCTGCGCCCTGACCGACAGGTCACAAGCGGACAACGAACGGTCCAAAACCGACAGCCCATTCACCGAGACCTTCTACCGCCGCATGAGGTCCACAGTCGGAGGCTCATCGCCGTCGTCGGCGCGATAGCGGTCGAGTTCTTCGGAACCGAGCGTTCTGAACCCTTCCTCGACCACATCGACGTAGCTCGAGGTGACCCGCAGCGTTCCCTCGGCGCGGCCCTGTTCGGCCCGCCTGACTGCATCGGGGCGAGGGACGAAGGTGATGACTCGCTTCGGACGCAAGATCGGTGACGCCATCTTCACCTTGTCGGTGACGTCGACGTTGTCGTAGTTGCGCTCCCGAATCTCGAGTCTGCGCATCTCGTCGTCTGACACTCGGAAGACGACACCGTTGACGATCCCAGCGCTGGCTTCTTCCAGGCCGAGAAAGCACACCATGACCGGCGGCCGATTTCCGTCACCATCCTGGTAGTTCTTGTAGCCCTCGACCACCACGGAGTTGTCCATTGCGACGTTCCATCGACGGCGGTATCCGAAGAGAACGGCATGCTGGAACTCAGTGTCGTCCAGACGGCGACCGAGGAAGGCCTCGAGGTGCTCACGGTGTACCAGCGACCCGTAGCCGAAGACCAGGAGCTCCTCGGTGTCGTCGAACCTGTCCCAGCCAGGCCAGTCGTTCGACTGCACTCGGTAGTCGAGGTCGATCTGCGCTGGCCTTCCGACTTCGGCATCGCGGGCCAGCGAGTAGCGCTTGTAGCTCGTGAACGGCTCGCCGATCTGTGGAATCTCGCCCTCGATGTAGAGAAAGATCTCGGTGGTTTCGATCGGCGCGTTGTAGCCCTGGATCATGAGTTCCGACGGCATCTCACCCGCACCAAGGGCGAGAGGTTGGGCGGACTCGGTCGAGATTCGCAGCATGAACGGAACGTGTCGTAGCGCGACTGGCCAGTTCATCTCCATGAGGGCCTCCGATTCCTCAGACGAGTCAGGATTTCCAGGCGGGCGAAGCCGGAGCTGGCGATTCTGCAGCGACGGTGATTGGAGATTCGTGGACGGCACACGCAGGTACGCACGGATCGTCAGATCGTAGAGCTCCACCGGGAGCCGGTTGTAGAAGCGCACGGCGAACACGGGCTCGCCGTAGTAGTGCGTGAGTGAGATCGCCTTTCGGTATTCGATGGGATCGATCGTGAAGAACTTGAAAACGATGACGCCGAGAAAGAGCGGGGGCAACAGGAACGAGACCACGCCGATAACGACCCGAGCGAAAGACGACGCACCTGAGTCATCGAGCGTTTGAACACTCTCCACACCAATCAGTGCCAGCAACACGTCCACAAACACGTCCGGGGCCGTCGCATCCGACAGATCGGCGACCGCCACAACGAGAGTCGTCGCGAGTCCGACGGCAACCACCGCCGCAAGCAGAAGGCCGACGAGCGCGGTCAGCGATCGATCGGCCAGGTACACGACTGCTGGCTTGGCTGATCGCGGATGAACGGCTCGCCTGAACAACGATCCAAGCATGGTGGCCCCCGGTAGCGCCCCCCGGACCGGTGACGACGGGCGACGTGTCCCGAATGTAGTTCACGCTTCGCGAGGTGCGTTGGGCTCCAGCACCACCACCGCCGTTTTGTTGGGACGCAGGGCGGCGTAGCCGTCGAGGTTGTCGTCGAGTTCGCGCCATCGGTCCCAGAGGCGGTCCCGCTCCTCCCCTGTCGCAGCTCGGCCCGTCACTGAGCGCTCGCCGTCCACAAGATGCACCTCGGCATCGGGTGCGGCCTGGAGGTTGAGCCACCACGCCGGTTCCGGTGCGCCCCACCCGTTCATGGCGAGGGTCACCAGGTTTGCGCCATCGTTCATATAGGCCAGCATCACGTGGCGCGCCTCGCCGCTGCGGCGACCGGTGGTGGTCACCCGCATGAGGCCGTACTGGTCAGGGGTGGGGCGGCGTAGGCCGCGCCGCCCGTTGCTCGATCGGTAGAGCCAACGATGGATCCTCCACGCCGCCCGGATCACCCAGCGGGGAGGAAGGAATGGTTTTCGCGTCGACGTTGGACCGGTCATGGTTCGACGATGCACCACCACGGTGAGCCAACGCATCAGCCCTTCGGCTGATTCGGGGCCATTCTCACGGCGAGAATTTCGGAGGGCCTCGTGGCCTGTCGAGGAGGGGCAGATGCGAGATCTCAGCTACGTTCGGCCACGATGATCATCGACGCCTGGGCCCAGCACCCGACCCTTCGCCACTGGAGCGATCCGATCTTCGACTCGCTGCGCCGGTGGACCCGCACCGACGTGCCGACCGAAGAGCTGCCGGTGAGCGCGACCGTGGCGGCCATGGACGCCGGCGGCGTCGAAAAGACGTTGATCAGCGCCTGGTACGCGCCATACCGAACGATGATCTCGAACGATGAGGTGGCAGGGTTCGTGGCCGAGGCACCGAACCGCCTCGTGGGGGTGGGTTCGGTCGACATCACCCGGCCCATGGAGGCCGTGAGGGAGATCCGCCGCTGCGTCGAGGAGCTCGGCTTCGTCGCCATCCGGGTGCTCCCGTGGCTGTGGGAGGAACCACCAACAGACCGTCGCTTCTATCCCGTGTACGTGGCCTGCTGCGAGCTCGGGATTCCGTTCTGCACCCAGATCGGCCACACGGGCCCCCTCATGTCGTCGGAGGTCGGGCGCCCGATCTACCTCGACCGCGTTGCCCTCGACTTCCCCGAGCTCACGATCGTCGGTGGCCACATCGGCTACCCGTGGACCGACGAAGCGATCGCCGTGGCCACCAAGCACGAGAACGTGTACATCGACACCTCTGCCTACACCGCTCGCCGCTATCCCCCGGCCCTGGTCGACTTTCTCCGCTCGAACGGCCGGACCAAGGTGTTGTTCGGCACCAACTACCCGATGATTCCGCCCCGCGTCTGCCTCGAGGATCTCGACCAGCTCGGCCTCAACGACGAGACCACGAATCTGTTCCTCGGCGCCAACGCCAGCCGCGTGTTCGGGCTCGAGGGCGGCTGAGGCCGAACGCGTCTGCGGATCGGACACCGGCCCGCTTCACCTGGCATACCGGGAACCGAAGATGACCGAATCGACGTTGGGCAACGGAGCAGGAGGAACCCATGAGGATGACGGTGGAACGGGCCGCGATCGCCGTGCTCGGGATCGCAATGCTGGCACTGATGGTGATGCTCGGGTTGGTCAGCCGTTCACTCGGCGACACCCGGAATCAGCTGGTCGAGGCCCAAGCCGAGCTCAGCGACATACAGACCGACCTCGACCAGGTGGAGGAGAACGCGGTGGTTCCGGCGCTGGTCGCCAACCAGGTGCTGGAGATCTCACAGCAGCTGGTGGCTGTGGAGCCGGAGGTGTCCGCCGGTTTCGACGAGGCCATCCAGGAGCTGGAGGCGTTCTCGAATGCCACCCTCGAGTTCCAGGTTGCCGTCGACGAGACCGTGCCGATCGACACCGAGATCACGATCAACCGCACGCTGGCGTTCCCGGTGAACGAGACCATCGCCATCGACGAGACGGTCGACACCACCATCACCGTCGAGACGCCGCTTGGCTTCGACGTACCGGTGGACGTGTCCGTGCCCGTGGAGATCGACGTGCCGATCAACCTCACGATCGATGCGCCGATCAACGAGACGGTGCCAGTGGCAACCGAGGTGCCAATCCAGCTCAACGTGCCGGTACAGGTCGATGTTGCCGAGACCGAACTGAAGACGCTCAGCGATCAGCTGGCGGCCAGCCTGCGCACGCTTCAGACCCTCGTGAACGAACTCAGCGTTGGCACCTGATCCGGGTGAGGGCCCTGCAGCGGCACCAGATCACCGGTACCGATCGGGCACGTCGATGCCGAACACTCGGGCTGCGTTCAGCCCGAGCACCTTGGCCCGCTCGTCATCGGTGAGGTGGCCCATGGTCCGCTCGATCGTGGCCGCTGAGTACGGCCACGATCCTTCGTGGTGGGGGAAGTCGTTGGCCCACATGAAGTTGTCGACCAGATCGAACTCCCGGGCGAGGAGCAGCCCCGCGTGGTCATCGCCGAAGCTGGCGAATCCCTGCCGACGGAAGTAGTCGCTCGGCATCAGCTCGAGCTTCGGCCGCACCCACATGTGGTGCTTGAGATAGCCCTCATCCATCGCCTGCAACGCGAACGGCACCCAGCCGATGTTGGCCTCGATCGTGCCGAACCGGAGTGTGGGGTGGCGCTCGGCCACCCCGGATGCGCACAGATTCACGATCGGCTCCACCGTGGGGCTCAGCGAATGCACCACGTAGTTGATCACCGCTCCGCCCTGACTTCGGGCCGTTCGGGGATCGCGCCCGGTCGAGATGTGGAACGTGACGGGGAGATCAACGTCCTCGATGCAGTCCCACAACGGCTCGAACTCGCGCAGGTTGTAGTTGAGGTCATCGACATCGGGTGGGCCGAACACCGGCTTGGTCGGCAACGACAGGCCCTTGAAGCCGAGCGCGGCCACCCGCTGGATCTCGGCGATCGCCTCGTCCATCGCCGCCGGTGCGATCGCAGCCATCGGGATCAGCCGATCGTTGTGCGGCCCGTAGGCCTCCCACACCCAGTCGTTGTAGGCCCGACACATTGCGTGGCTGAACTGGGCGTCTGGCGTCGCCCACATCGTCAGACCCTTGTTGGGGAACAGGATCTCGGCGTCGACACCGTCGAGGGCCAGCTCGTCGAGCCTCGTGCCAGGATCGCGACCACCGTCGTTGCGCACCCGGTCGGTGCCCTCCAGGGGCTGAGCCCAGTTGATCTTGGCCGGCCGAAAGCCCTCGGTCTTCTGGTAGGCCTCGGACGAGCCCTGGGCGTTGCCCGACTTGATCGTGGTGAGCACCACGCCGGGCAGTCGCTCCCTGTACTCCTCGGGCACCCGGTCGGCCAGGAACGTGGACGGCTCCTGCACGTGCCCGTCGGCCGAGACCATGAAGTACTTGTTCTCGGCGTCCGGGCGAGCAGAACGTGCCCACCCCTCGTTGCCTGGGGTTTCCAGTCGCCATTCATTGTTGGCATCAGCGTCGATCACCGACATCGGTGCCCCCTTCGCTCTGCGTGTGCGTTCGTAGGTCCCTGGCAAAACGCTAGTTGGCCCCGGGGTCGCGATCGATTCCGGACGCCGCGAGGCCGGTCCCTGCCGCTGACAGACCGTGGACCCAGAGCGTTCATGCTTGACGTCGAGAGGCGCTGCTAGTGTCCCAACACCATTGAGTTGGCCAACCTGCCAGGGGGAGAGACATGCTGCTCAAGAGATTCGGACTACGCCTGTTGGTCCTGTTGAGTGTGCTCGCCTTGATCGCCGCCGCATGCGGTGGTGACAGCGACGACGAGGCGACCGACGACACCACGCCCACCGAGGCTGACGATGTCGAGGAGTCGACCGACGACGAGGCGGATGCTGGCGCCGAGGAGCCCGAAGGAAGCGACGACGCCGACGTCGGTGCCGTCGACGGCGAACCCGTTGCCGGCGGCACGCTGCTCATGCAGAGCACCCAGGTGCCCCGCCACCTGAACGGCACCGTGCAGTCCGGCTACGCCACGGCCGTGCCGGGCACGCAGCTCAACGCGTCGCCATTGCTGTTCGACGAGGAGTTCAACCCGCAGCCTTACCTGGCCGAGAGCTGGGAGGTGGCCGAGGACGGCCTGTCGGTCACCCTCAACCTCGTCGACGGCGCCGTCTTCCACGACGGCGAGGCGATCACCTCTGAGGACGTCGCGTTCTCCATCACCACGGCCCGCGACAACCACCCGTTCCAGACGATGTTCGCACCGGTCGCGAGCGTGGACACGCCCGACGACCTCACGGCGATCATCAACCTCAGCGAACCGCATCCGGCGATTCTGCTGGCGATGTCGCCCGGTCTGCTCCCGATCATCCCCGAGCACGTGTACAACGACGGCCAGGACATCAAAGAGCACCCGTGCAACGCCGGCACCGAGTGCTTCGTGGGCTCCGGACCGTTCCAGCTCGTGGAGTACGAGGCGGGCTCGATCATCCGCATGCAGGCCTTCGAGGACTTCTTCATCCCCGAGCGCCCATATCTCGAGGAGATCATCATCGAGATCACGCCCGATCCGGCCACGATCGTGCTCGGCATGGAGAACGGCACCACCGATCTCACGGCCACCATGGGCTCGGCCGCCAACATCCTGCGCCTGCAGGACAACGAGGACGTGATCGTGACCGCCGATGGTCACGAGGCCATCGGCCAGGTGCAGTGGCTCGAGTTCAACCTCAGCGATCCTGCGCTGAGCGACGTGAATGTCCGCCAGGCGATTGCGGATGCCATCGACCGTGAGTTCCTGGCCGACGTGATCGACCAGGGCACCACGTTCCCGGTGAGTACCGGCATCGTCACCGCCAGCCCATTCCACAACCCCGACGCCGAGCAGTACGGCGGCGGCGTCGAGATGGCGCAGCAGCGCCTGGCCGATGCCGGCGTCGACCCAGCGTCGATCTCATTGGCCGTCGACTACATCCCGCCGGCCCAGCTGCCCTACGCCGAGTACGTGGTGCAGGTGCTGCAGGACATCGGCTTCGACGCCTCCGTCAACACAGTGCCGGACTTCCCCACCTGGGCAGCCCGGGTGTCGGGCGGCGAGCACCAGATGACGATCAACAACGTGTGGAACTGGGGCGACCCGGTGATCGGGGTGCACCGCACCTACCTGAGCACGAACAACGTCGGCGTGATCTGGACGAACAACACCGGCTACAACAACCCTGAGGTCGACGACCTCCTGACTCAGGCCGGCGCCGAGTTCGACCGCGACGCCCGAGCGGCCCTCTACGCCGACTTCCAGGTGCAGGTGAACGAGGACGTTCCGATCGTGTTCCTCACCACGCCACCGTTCTGGCAGGCCTACCAGCCCAAGGTCCAGAACCCGCCGGTCGGCATCTGGGGCCACATGTCGCCCATGCACGACGTGTGGCTGTCGGAGTAGGCCAACCCGGATCGGACAGAGGCACCCAATGAGACGCATCGCGGTCAGGATCGCCCAGAGCCTTGGGCTGATCCTGGCCGTGGTCGTCTTGAACTTCACCCTCATCACGCTGGCACCCGGCGACGCCGCCGTGGTGATCGCGGGTGAGAGCGGCGCCGGCGACCCCGAGATCCTGGAGGAGATCCGCCAGGAGTACGGGCTCGACGATCCGTTCGTGGTGCAACTCGTCCGTTACGTGGGCAACGTGGTCCGGGGCGACCTCGGTGACTCGTACTTCTTCGAGGAGCCCGTCACGGGTCTGATCGCCGACCGCCTGTGGCCAACGATCCTGCTCGTCGGCACGGCTCTGATCTTCGCCATCGTGATCGGCGTGTTGATCGGGGTGTTCACCGCCCGCCGCCCCGAGAGCCCGGTGAGCCATGGGGTGACCGTGTTCTCGCTCGTCGGGTATTCGATGCCCGTGTTCTGGACCGGGCTGCTGCTCATCATCGTGTTCGCGTCGCAGTTCCAACTGCTGCCCGTGTCGGGCATGCGCGACCCGCGCTTCGAGGGCAATCGGGTGCAGGCCTGGCTCGACGTGGCTCAGCACCTCGTGCTGCCCGCGCTCACGCTCGGCCTCATCTACCTGGCCCAGTACAGCCGCCTGTCGCGGGCGTCGATGCTCGAAGTGCTGCAGTCCGACTACGTGCGGACGGCGAGGGCCAAGGGCCTGTCCGAGCGGATCGTGGTGTACAAGCACGCCCTCCGCAACGCCGTCATCCCCGTGGTGACCGTAGCCGGCCTCCAGTTCGGTGCGCTGATCTCCGGTGCGCTCCTGGTGGAAACCGTGTTCAACTGGCCGGGGCTGGGCCGGCTGGCCGCCGATGCCGTGTTCCGGCGTGACGCTCCCGTGCTGCTCGGCGTGCTGCTCGCCTCGGCCACGCTCGTAATCCTGGTGAACCTGTTGACCGACGTGGTCTACAGAATCATCGATCCGCGCATCCGAGTGGGAGGTGCATCCGGATGACCGACCTCATGCCAGCTGCCGGCGAACTGGGCCCACCGGGAGCGCAGGCCTGGCGTATGTTCTTCCGCAACCGGGCGGCGGTGTTCGGGCTGGTGATGCTGATCGTCATCATCGTGATGACGGTGCTCGGACCGCTCCTCTACACCCAAGATCCGAGCGACATCATCGCCCGGCCGCTCCAGGGCCCCGGCAGCGAGGACGTCCCTCGCCTCGGCACCGACTATCTCGGCCGCGACGTGCTTGCTGGTGTGATCAACGGTGGCTCGGCCAGCCTCACCGTGGCGCTCGTGGCCGTGCTCCTGATCGTGGTCATCGGTGTGACCATCGGTGCGCTCGCCGGGTTCTACGGAGGTTGGATCGACAACGCGCTGATGCGGTTCACCGAGCTGTTCCAGGTGTTGCCGGCCCTGCTGTTCGCCATGGTGATCGTGGCCCTGTTCGAACCCACCTCGATGACCGTGGCCGCCGCCATCGGCCTCGCCGCCTGGCCCCAGACGGCCAGGCTCACGCGGGCCGAGTTCCTGCGGCTCAAGAACCTCGAGTTCGTCAAGGCGGCCCGGGCCATCGGAGCCAGCGACTTCCGCATCATCTGGCGCGTGATCTTCCCCAACGCCCTGCCGCCACTGATCGTGGCCATCACCCTGGTGATGGGCGCCGCCATCTTGTTCGAGGCAGGTCTCGCCTTCCTCGGCCTCGGCGACCCCAACACCGTGAGCTGGGGCCAGATGATTGGCCTCAACCGTCGCGATTTCCTGAACGCCTGGTGGACGGTGACCTTCCCCGGGCTGGCGATCTTCGCCACCGTGCTCTCGTTCAGCCTGATCGGTGACGGCCTGCAGGACGCCTTCAACCCGAAGCTGCGAGGGCGCTGATGGAGCCTCTGCTCAGCGTCCGTGATCTCACGGTCACGTTCGGCTCGTTCACCGCAGTGGAGGGGGTGTCGTTCGACCTCCATCCAGGCTCGATGCTGGCCGTCGTCGGCGAGTCGGGCTCGGGGAAGTCCGTCACCGCGCTGTCGATCATGCGCCTCGTCGACCTGGGCACCCGCGGCAGGATCGAGAGCGGCGAGATCCTGTTCCGCACTCCCGACGGGGTGGTCGACCTGGTCGCCGAACCCGAGGAACGGATGCGGGCCATCCGAGGCAACCAGATCTCGATGATCTTCCAGGAGCCGCTCACGAGCCTCAACCCCGTCTACCCGGTGGGTGACCAGGTGGCCGAGGCCGTCATCCTCCATCAGGGCCTCTCGCGCCGCGAGGCTGCTGCCCGGGTGCTGGAGATGTTCCGGCTCGTTCGCATCCCCGAGCCCGACAAGCGGATGAGCCAGTACCCGCACGAGATGTCGGGAGGGATGCGCCAGCGGGTCATGATCGCCATGGCGCTGTCGTGCGATCCCAAGGTGCTGATCGCCGACGAGCCCACCACCGCCCTCGATGTCACGATCCAGGCCCAGATCCTGGGCCTCATGCGGGAACTACGAGAGGAGACGGGAGCCGCCGTGCTGATCATCACCCACGACATGGGGGTGGTGGCCGAGGTGGCCGACGAGGTGGTGGTCATGAACCGGGCGAAGGTGGTTGAACAGGGCTCGGTGTTCGAGCTGTTCGACGCCCCCCGGGAGGACTACACCCGCGCCCTGCTCGCGTCCGTGCCCCGGCTCGGCTCGATGGCCGGCAAGGCCAAGCCGGCGCCGTTCGACCTCGTCGAGTACAACCGATGACGGCTGGGCGCACCAGCAACTCCGCAGAGCACGGCGGCCCGCTCGTCGAGGTGGTCGAGCTGTGCAAGCAGTTCCCGGTCGACGGCGGCGCCATGGTGCATGCGGTGGAGAACGTGTCGCTCCACGTCGACCGCAACGAGACCCTCGCCGTCGTGGGTGAGAGCGGATGCGGCAAGTCCACCCTGGCCCACACCATGATCCGACTGCTCAACCCGACCAGTGGTCGGGTGGTGCTCGACGGTGCCGACATCTCGAACCTGGGCCAGCGGGCACTACGCCCCCACCGCCGCAAGATGCAGATCATCTTCCAGGATCCGTTCGCCAGCCTCGACCCCCGCCGGCCCGTTGGCAAGGCGGTGGCCGAGCCGCTCCAGGTCCATCGCATCGCCACCGGCAGTGCGGCCGAGGAGGCCGCCGCGTCGCTGTTCCGCCAGGTGGGGCTCGAGCCCGACATGATGCGCCAGTACCCGCACCAGTTCTCCGGCGGTCAACGTCAGCGCATCTGCATCGCCCGGGCGCTGGCCACCCAACCAGATCTGGTGATCGCCGATGAGGCGGTGTCCGCCCTCGACGTGTCGATCCAGGCCCAGGTGATCAACCTGATGATGGAGCTCCAGCACGATCTCGGCCTCAGCTACCTGTTCATCAGCCACGACCTGGCCGTGGTGGAGCGCATGAGCCATCGGGTGGCCGTGATGTACCTGGGCCAGATCGTCGAGATCGGCCCTCGGGCCGCCATTTTCGAGAACCCCCAACACTCCTACACCCAGCGATTGCTCTCCGCGGTCCCGATCGCCGACCCCACCCGGCGCCGGGATCGGCCACTGCTCACCGATGAGATCCCGAGCCCGGTGTGGGCTCCCGGCACTGCGCCGACGCAGGTGGAGCTGCGCGAACACGAGCCTGGTCATCTCGTGGCCGTCGAGTGAGCACCCGACCTAGTGCGCTCGGTTCTGCGACGAGTCGAGGCGAGAGGCCAGCCAATCGTCGGTGATCGCCCCGACCGCGCCAATCATCTCGAGGCGCGACGGCGGGCTGACCGCTGCGTGGCCGCCGGGCCGTATCGGGAGACGCCGCAGCGACCAGCGAGCTCCCACGCGCTGCAACACCTGAGCCCGTTCCGGCTCGTCGCTGAGCCACAGCAGGCCCTTGACCCGCACGACCTCGGCCGGCACCTCGGCCATGAGCTGTTCGACCGCCGCCCGCTCGACCGGCTGTTGGCCTCGCCACGACCACTGCTCGTACCGTTCGTCAGCGCGGTCATGGGCGAGAGCCGCCGCAGGGCCGACCGGTGGCCGAACTGGTCGTGTTCGGCCACCGGCAACACGGCCGAACAGCAGCGCAGGGTCGACCTGCGACTGGGAGGTCTCCACGATCACGGCATCGCCGGCGACGCCGGCCAACCAGCGCCGCAGGCCATCGACCGCGTCGGGTGCCACGAGGTCGAGCTTGTTCACCACCACGATCTCCGCCGAGACGAGCTGCGCCATGACCGTGTCGCCCACATAGACATCGGTCGCCCGCTGGCGAACCGTCTCGGCGTCGACCACCACGATCACGGCATCGAGGGCCAGCCCCGGACCGTGGGCGTAGGCGGCCACCGAAGCCGGATCGGCCACGCCGCTCGCCTCGATCACGAGGCGATCAGGTGCCGGGTCCAGCTCCTTCACGGTGGTGAGGGCCGCGGCCAGACCGTCCACGAGGCTGCAGCAGATGCACCCGTTGGGCAGCGAGATCGTGCGCCCGTCCTCGCTCTCGATGAGGTCGGCGTCGATCCCGATGTCGCCGAAGTCGTTGACCAGCACGGCGATGCGCTCCCGGGCCGTGGTGAGCGTGTGATTCACCAGCGTTGTCTTGCCTGCGCCGAGGTAGCCGCCTATCACCGTGACCGGCAACACGCCGGGCACCGCCACCGACGCCGGTATGCCTGCGTGTGGTGGCCCCGCCTCGCTCATCTCGTCGATGCTACGTTCTGCCGACCTGGAGGTACCCGATGACTGACGACACAACGATCTTCACCGCCCGCCGGGTGATCACCATGAACCCGTCGAACCCCGAGGGCTCGGCGGTCGCCGTGCGGTCGGGTCGGGTGCTCGGCGTCGGCACGCCAGAGGAGCTGGCGGGATGGGGGCCACACGTGGTCGACGACCGCTTCGCCGGCCACGTGCTCCTGCCGGGGTTCGTGGAGGCGCACTGCCATGCGATGACCGGCGGGGTGTGGCTCAACCCCTACGTGGGCTTCTTCGACCGCACCGCTCCCGACGGGATGGTGTGGAAGGGCTGCAAGAGCATCGACGAGGTGGTGGGCCGGCTGCGCGAGGTGGACGCCCGGATGCGGGACGACGGCCGCCCCGACGACGAACTGCTGGTGGCCTGGGGCCTCGACCCGCTGTACTTCGAGGGCGAGCGGATGTACGCCGAGCACCTCGACCGGGTGTCCACGGCGCGCCCCATCTACGTGGGCCACGTGAGCGGTCACCTCGCCACGGTGAACCAGGCGCTGATGGACCGCGAAGGCATCGACGCCGACACCCCCACCCCCGGAGTGGCCCGTCGCCCCGACGGGCATCCCAACGGCGAGCTCCAGGAGCCGCCGGCGATGCAGCTGGCGTCGGAGGCGTTCGCCAGGGCGATGGCGATGCGGAACACCGGCGATGGGATCGTCAACTACGGCCGGGAGGCCCGCAACACCGGCCTCACCACCGTTGTCGACCTCGCCAGTGGGCCGCTGCTCCCCGAGGCCAACGAGTTGTGGACCAGCGTGGTCGACGATCCTGCCTACCCCGCCCGGGTGATGCGGGCTGCGTCGCTGCTGGGCGACCCCAGTGGTGATCCTGTTGCGCTCGCTGAACGCACTGCGGCGCTCGCGTCAACCGACAAGCTGCGCTACGGCATCGTGAAGCTCTTCCTCGATGGCTCGATCCAGGGTTTCACCGCCCGGCTCGGCTGGCCGTACTACTACAACCCGCCCGAGGGCAGTGCGCCGAACGGAATCTGGCTCACCGCGCCCGAGACCATGGCCGACGTGGTCGAGCCGTTCCACCGCGCCGGGCTGACGGTGCACTGCCACTGCAACGGCGATCAGGCCACCGAGGTGTTCATCGACGCCGTCGAAACCGTGCTCCAGCGCTTCCCTCGATGGGATCACCGGCACACCGTGCAGCACTGCCAGCTCACCACCCGGGCGCAGTACCGGCGAATGGCGGCGCTCGGCATGTGCGCCAACATCTTCACCAATCATCTCTTCTACTGGGGTGACCAGCACCGAGACTTCACGGTCGGGCCCGAGCGAGCCCGCCGCATGGACGCGTGCAACACCGCACTCCAGGAGGGTGTGTCGTTCTCGATCCACTCCGACGCGCCGGTGACCCCGCTCGGACCCCTCCACACATCGTGGTGCGCGGTCAACCGGGTGACCGCAACCGGCGATGTGCTCGGCGACGAGGAGAAGATCCCCGTCTACGACGCCCTCCATGCCGTGACGATCGGGGCCGCCCACCAGATCAAGATGGACCACGAGATCGGGAGCATCGAGCCTGGCAAGTTCGCCGACTTCGCCGTGCTCGATGACGATCCGCTCCAGGTCCATCCGATGGCCCTCAAGGATGTTCCGGTGTGGGGCACGGTGCTGGCCGGGGTTCCCCAGCCGGCCGAGTCGGCCTGAAACGGCCACGAGCCGAAGGTCACAGATCAACAGTTGCAACCGACTGAGCATGTGCGTACTATTTCAAGCAACGGGAAGTACACGCAGCATCTGACTGCTGAACTACGAGCCTGACGAACGCACCCCACCCCAAGGAACCCCACCATGACCACGTTCTTCGACACCATCCGCGAGGCCCAGCACCGCGGCCTCGACCAGATGAAGGCCGCCCAGGAGCAGCTCGCCAACTACAACGAGCAGTTCGCCAGCACCGTTGTCGAGGCGATGCCCGAGTTCCCCACGCCCTTCAGCGAGTACCTCCCCCGCCCCGTCGAAATGGCCGAGTCGTACTACGCCTTCGCCAGTGAGATCCAGGAGGCGAACCGCCAGTTCGTGCTGAAGATGCTGGCTCCGTGGGACCGCCCCCGCTCCACCGAGGGCGAGTGAGCGACGACAGCTCCGCATCGGGGGCAGCCAAGTCGCCGTACCCCGGCCTGGAGCAACTCGGAGACTTCATCCGAGCCCAACGAAAGCTGATGGAGCTGAGCCAGCGCGAGTTGGCTCAGCTCACCCAGCTCTCGAATCCATACGTGAGCCAACTCGAGCGCGGCCTTCACGAACCGTCGGTTCGTGTGCTGCGCTCTCTGGCCGGCGCACTGAACGTGCGGGCGGAGACGCTCCTGTCCTACGCCGGCCTGCTCGACCCCGAGGATCAGCCATCCACCGTGGATGCGATCCTCGCTGACTCGCGTCTCACCGAGGATCAGAAGACGGCGCTGCTCAGCGTCTATCGCAGCTTCATCGACGACGACTCGTCACAGACGAGCTGACAGCGCCATGTCGATCACCTGATCGACATCCGACTGGTCGAGCCCGACGATCGCGAGCATCACGCGCAGCCGCGCCCGAACGGCGTCTCCGGCTGCGACGCCGGCCTCGGCGTCGGCCTCGCCCGCGAGCGCGGAGCGCATCCACTGCACCGCAGCCCCAAGGCATGCGTCGCTGACCGTGGCTGCGTCGACGACCGCGAAGCGGCCTGTGCGCACTCCGTCGGCGACTGCGCCCGTGATCACCGAACGGATCCGGGACCGGAAGCTCGGCTGCCCCGCCAGCAGCGCGATGAACGCCGAAGCGGATGTCGGGTCGTCATCGACCAACTGCATCAACTGACACGTCCCGATCGCCACGCGGGCCGCAGGGTCGTGCTCGATCGCCTCCAGCGTGGTACTTGCGATCTCCACGCCGACGCTCAGCTCGCCGGCGATCGCGTCGATCAGCTCGGCCAGTGACGGGAAGTGGTTGTAGAAGGTGCCGGTGACCACGCCCGCCTCGGCGGCGACGTCTCGCACCCGCGCTCCGTCGGGGCCGTTGCGGGCGACCACCACCATGCCGGCCCGCAGGAGCCGCTGGCGGGTCTGGGCGCGCTTGCGGGGGTAACCACTCACGGCGACATGTGTAGCCGATCCGAGGGGCAACCATCAACCCAAGAGATGGCAAGTATCGAAACCATCTGGGTTGACGGTGGTGTGCAAAATTGCTTGGATCGTATCAGGGGACCGAACAGGCCAACGTCGTCCCGGACTCGGACCCCGATCTCCGCACAGCCGTTCCGCACCCTTGCCGCCTGGAGACGCCGTCATGAGCACTGCGCAGCCCAACTCCCCCCGCCCCACCTTCGAACTCGACCTCGAGATCCTCGAGGCCACCGTCGAGGCCATGACCGCTGCATCGAGCCTCGGCCCCCTCGACGCCGAAGACATGGCCTCCGCCCGAGAAGACGTGGCCAACCACCTGGTGAACAACCCGGGCACCGTGTTCAAGCACGCCGCCGAACTGGGGCTGGAGCACCTCCGCATCGCCCTCGGGGTGGCCGACGTCGAACCCGACCCGAAGGACCGGCGCTTCTCGGACGACTGGTTCAGCTCGGTGCCGTGGTTCAAGCGCCTCGCCCAGGCCCAGGTGGCCAACGAGCGAGCCGCTTCGGCGCTGCTCGACGACCTCGACTTCGACGGCAAGGGTCGGCTCCGGGCCGACTTCGTGATGAACGCCTGGACCTCCGCGATGTCGCCGACCAACAGCCTGTTCGGCAACCCAGCCGCCATCAAGGAAGCGTGGCGAACGGGCGGCGCCAGCCTCCTGCAGGGTGCCCAGAACGCACTCACCGACCTCACCGAGAACGGCGGCATGCCCAAGATGGTCGACACCGAGCCGTTCGTGGCTGGTGAGACGATCGCGGCCACGCCCGGCGCCGTGGTGCATCGGCACCCACTCCTGGAGGTGCTGCAGTACACCCCCACGACGGGCGAGGTCCACGGGCGGCCGGTCGTGATCGTGCCGCCCCAGATCAACAAGTACTACGTTCTCGACCTCGCCCCCGGGCGCAGCCTGGCCGAACACCTGGTGGCCAACGGTCAGCAGGTGTTCATGATTAGCTGGCGTAACCCTGGGCCGGAGTTCCGCGAGCACGGCCTCGATGACTACCTCGACGCCGTGCTCGAGGCCACCGATGTGGCGCTCGACATCACCGGCTCGCCTGATCTCAACCTGTTGGGCGTGTGTGCTGGCGGCATCACCGCATCGGCCCTCGCCGGCCATCTCGCGGCCATCGGCGACGAGCGGCTCAACTCGCTCTCGCTGCTCGTCACGATCCTCGATTGGGACGTGCCGTCGACGATGGGTTCGTTCGCTCTCAAGCCGCTCCCGGAGGCCAGCCGGGTCCAGAGTGAGGCAACCGGTGTGCTCTCCGGCGAGGAACTGGCCAAGACCTTCGCATGGATGCGCCCGAACGACCTCGTGTGGAACTACTGGTCGAACAACTACCTGCAGGGCAAGCAGCCTCCGGCGTTCGACGTGCTCGCCTGGAACGTCGACTCCACCAACCTGCCAGCAGCGCTTCACGGCGACTTCCTGTCCATCGCCGCCAACAACTCGCTCACCACCCCTGGCACGCTCGTGGCGAAGGCCACGCCCGTCGACCTCGGCGCCGTGACCTGCGACAGCTACGTGGTGGGGGCCGTGACCGATCACATCACCCCGTGGGAGGCGTGCTACGAGTCGGTCCGACTGCTGGGCGGGCGGTCAGAGTTCGTGTTGTCGTCCCAGGGTCACATCCAGGCACTCGTCAATCCCCCCGGCAACCCGAAGGGCTCGTTCCGCATCAATCCCGATGCCATCGATCTCGACGAGGGTCCCAGTTCGGAGCAGTGGCTCGAAGGCGCGGCCACCCATGCGGGCAGCTGGTGGGACCACTGGGCCGTGTGGCTCGGCGAGCGGGCCGGCCAGATGACCGACGCTCCGACCGATCTCGGCAGCGCCGACCACCCCGTGCTCGGCGAGGCCCCTGGGCTGTACGTGTTCGACTGAAACCCAGCGCGACCAGCAGCAACGCGTTGGACGAGTGGTCCGAACATGGACCACATTGGCTCTCGTGAGACATCTCCTCCGCCAGCGCTCCAGTTCGTCACGCACGGTGACGGTCGACGTGGGCCCGCAACGGCTCCACGTCACGGTGGAGAATCCGGGAGCCGGCCGCCCCCTCCTGCTCATCAACGGCATCGGAGCCACGGGCGAACTGTTCGGACCACTGCGTCAGCACTTCACCGATCGCGAGACGATCGCCTTCGATGCGCCGGGCGTCGGCGAGAGCTCCACACCGTGGTTCCCGATCACGATGCGCGGCATCGCAGACATCGTGGCCGCGATGGTCCGCAAGCTGGGCCATGACCACCTCGACGTGTTCGGCCTGTCATGGGGCGGCGCGCTGGCTCAGGAGTTCGCCCGCCGCCATCCCGACATCGTGCGCGGGCTCGTGTTGGCTGCGACGATGCCCGGGTTCCCCTCCGTGCCCGGGCGCCCGGTTGCGATGTCGATCCTGTTGTCGCCACTTCGCTACTACTCGCCCGACTACCTCCGCCGGGTGGCCCCGGCACTCTACGGAGGAGCGATTGCCGAAGACCCAGACCTCATTGCCGAACACGCCAAGATTCGTGCCACCCGCCCACCGACGCCCCGCGGCTATCTCTACCAGCTGATGGCGATTCAGGCCTGGAGCAGCCAACCCTGGCTGCACAGCCTCCAGGCACCAACGCTCGTGCTCGCCGGCGACGACGACCCGATCATTCCCGTGATCAACGCAAAGGTGATGGCGGCACGGATTCCGGACTCCCGCCTGGAGATCCTCGACGGTGCCGGGCACCTGTTCATGTTCCTCCGCAGTGACGAGACCGCCCGTCGCACGAAGGCCTTCCTGGACCAGCCCCGGCTCGACGCAGCCTGATCAGCCGCCGGGCAGCGCCCCGGCTCAGCTCGACGTGGTGGTTGACTCCTCCACGGTCGTCGTCGATTCCTCCACGGTCGTCGTCGACTCCTCCACCGACGTGGTCGACTCCTCCACCGACGTCGTGGACTCCTCCACGGTCGTGGTCGACTCCTCGACCGACGTGGTGGACTCCTCCACCGACGTGGTGGACTCCTCGACCGTCGTCGTGGTCTCGGGTTCGGGCTCCGCATCGGTCGCCGGCGGCGCCGTGTCCGCCGGCGCTGACGTGCTCTCGGTGGGGACCGTGGTGGTGGTCTCGTCCGGATCGTCGCCGTCGGCTCCGCTGTCCAGCAGCGTGGGCCCCAACACCGTGGCAAGGGCGCCGAGGCCCGACAGGATCGCAACGATCAGGAGCCAGGTGCCGATACGGCCCAACCCACGCCGAGGTGGCGGGCCCGCCGGCTGCTGCTCGAATGCGATCTGGGGCATCACCTCAGTTGGTGCACCCCGATCGCCCCAACCGGTGTCGGACTGCGGCAAGGCCTGCGTTGGTGCCTCGTCGTCACCGAAGGGGAACGGCCCCTCAGGATTCTGCGGGTGAGTCATCACCAGGAACGGTACCTGGTAGCTGACGCCGGCGTGGCGCAACAGCGGCACGCACTGCGAACACCGTTCCCGCAGCAACGAGCATGGTTCCGGCGCCGAGCACCCCGAGCCACTCCACGCCGAGGGCGTCGATGACGAGACCGCCCAGCAACGGCCCGAACACGCGCCCCACCGACATGATGGCCTGGGCGTCACCAGCCCGGTCGGACGGGTGGGCCGACCGGGCCGCAAGCGCCGCGAACGCGGCGGGGACCGCCATCCAGAACCCGAACCCCCAGAGCCCGACGCCGATCGCGAAGGCGACTGGCCCTCCCCCAACGGTGACGAGGAGCGCACACACGGCGGTGAGGACCATCCACGGGCTCGGGATCCCGCGACTCCACGGCCACACCGAGGCAGGGATGCTCACGACGGCATTGAGACTGAAGAGCGCCGCGACGGTACCGGTCGACAGACCGACGTCGCCGGTCCCGATCACCACGGCGTACTGGAAGATGGACGAGCCCCCGAGCGTGAACAGGCCGAGGGCGATCAACAACACGACCGCAGCCGGCACAGGCGACGAGCGCTGTGATCGCGGCGGGACGGCGTCGGCGGCGCCGGTGCCACCGATGACGGCCAGTGGAACCACTGCGAGGGCGGCCAGAAACCCGAACACGGCGCTCGCCCCACCCGCCAGGGCGAATCCGGCGATCACTGGGCTTGCAGCGATCCCCACCACCGGTCCGATCACGGCCACGTTCGACATCCCCTTGTTGTCGCCGAACACCTGCACCCAGGCGAACCAGGTGATGAGGCCGATCGACAGCCCGCTGACCAGGCGAAGGCCCAACAGCACGGCGAACGGGGGAAGGAATGCTGAGATCGCGTTGACCGACACGGCGAGAAGGAGGGCGACGAGAAACACCCGTCGGCTCGGTCGAAGCCAGCGACCAGCCCCCCAGGATCCGGCGGCGAACCCACCGAGTTGGGTAGTGGTGATCAACGCCGCAGTGGCGAGACCAACGTCGTACACCTCGGCCACGAGATCGAGCAGGAACGGCGTGGCCGTGAGAACCAGGTGTGTGAAACCAACCGCCAACAGCACGCCCGGCGCAACACGGGGGCGGAGAAGGACCGCCAACCTGACCGGAATCTGCATGGCCGCGCGACGCTAGCCGCCGATCGGCCGAAGGCGGTTCGATGCGCTCGACGTGAATGTGCTCCTCGGCTCCTCAGTACCGACGTCGACTTCGCGTGAGGTGGATCGCCCCGAGCACGGCGCCGTAGATCACGTGCCCAACGATGGCGACGACGTACGTGGCCGGCACGAGAGGGAACAGCGTCTGCTGGCCGTGCGGTGAGTAGACCAGCACCGCGATGAGGCCCTCACAGACGACGAGGCCAAAGGCGACGCCGGCCACCACGCCCCGCAGGCCGAAGGCGTAGTAGAACAGCGCCAGCCCGCCACCATTGCCGACGAAGCGCCAGAGGTAGCCGAAGACCCACCCTGGTGACAGGCCGAGTGCTGTGCCGATGTGGGGAATCGGATCGCGGTCCATCCATCCGAACGCCAGGAATGCCCAGCGGAACAGGTCGTACACGAAGGTGGCCACCACACCAGCGATCACTGCCTCCGCGGTCAAACGGCGAGAACGGCGACTCACCGTCAGCAGGACGGCAAGAGCGAGGAGGCCCGGCAGGAGTACGCCCACCGCCAGCGTCTTGAGATCGACGACACCGAACGTCGACGCCCCGACGAGCGAAACCGGCGTTGCGCCCACCGTCATGAGGAGCAGCCGCTCACGACGACCGAGGCCACGGCAGTCGGCCATCGGCACGCCCGTGGTTTGGCCCGGTGTCGGGCCAGCGCGGCCTGGACTGGTGATCATGGTGGCCCTCCGAAGTGTTGGTCCACCCGAGCTACGTGGCGACGGGGGCCGACGGTTCGCGGCGACCGCTACCTCAGGGCCTGCGCCCCCACGCCACGTGGACGCCCGCATCGACGCGGAGCCGATGGAGGGTGGCGGTGCGCCGGGCCTCCAGATCGGTGATCAGCAACGCGTCGAACCCGGGAACCGCAACGAAACGCCCGGCCGGCGACACCCACGTTCGGGCCAGACCCGACGGCGACCCGGTTGTGATGGCCGTGCCATGGACGACGTCGAACACCTTGACGATCGGATTCGTCCCGTCGTTCGTGACGGTCTCGACCACGAGGGTGGTGTCGTTCGCCAAGAACCCACTCCCCAGCAACGCCGTGAGAGGCGGGTGGTCGAGCGGTTGGAGCGTCGCCCGGTCGACCCACGCGTTCGCACAGCCCGCCTGGTCGCAGGCTGCGACCACGAGCGTGTTCGGCCCAACGGCCACGAGCGAGCCATCCAGGACCGGCTCGTGGCCCGACGAGCCCAAGACGGAGATGACCCCGGCGTCGGAACCGATCACCTCGGGGCCGGCCAGCGGACGGCCGGCTGCGTCGGTGACCGTGTCGGAGCCCCGCGGCACGGTCACGACCTCGACCACCTCGATGGCATCGACCCCGTTGATCGACACTCTCGACCAACGCCGCCCGCCGCCGTCCTCGTCGTGGCGGAGCCACACCCCACCGGCCACGGCCGGCACCACGGCCGTGATGGGCGCCGTGAGCGCGTCCGGAGCGAGGTCAGCACCAGCACCGGAGTCGATGTCGACCAGGCCCCACGTGCCCGCACCTTCGTCGACGATGACGAGGCCGTCCACGATCAGCTCCGGTCTGCCGCGTTGCCCAAGCGGCCAAACCGCTCCCGAGTCGAGATCGACGACGAGGATCTCGGTGTCGATCGCACCGACCGCCAGCACGAGCCCCACCGGCTCCCCCAGAACCGGCCCGTCGCCAGGTCTCACCTGATCGATCGAGCGCTCGACGGTCGTCGGTGGTGGCAGGCCGTCGGGGCCGCCGGCCTGGCCGACTAGCACCAGGCCCGCGACCACCACGATGGCCAGGCCCGCAACGGTGATGAGGTCGCCGCGAGTCACCTTCGCAGCGTGGCCGACCCGGCGCGGGCTCCGCAACGACGGCTCCGGCACAGATCACCCGCCCGGGTGGCCTGACGGCGAATCTTGCCGCCACACTCGGGCGATGGACGACGCCGTGGCCTCCTGGTTCGACACGACCCACAATCCCAAGGCCTCCGTGATGCGCGCCGTGCGCGACGTGATCATGGAAGATCCCGACATCACCGAGACCGTGAAGTACCGGGCGCCTGCGTTCGAGTACGACGGGATCATCTGCTACTTCAACTGGTCGTCGAAGAAGCGGGCGAGCCTGATCTTCCCCGCCGGCCGCACGATCCCTGGTGATCACCCGGAGCTGGAAGACGGCTCCAACATCCAACGGATGATGTACTTCGACGACATGGACGCCGTCACCGGCAAGGCCGATGCACTACGCAACGTGATCGCCGCCTACATGGCCGCCCGCTGACGAACGGCGCTACACCCGCTCGAGCGGTCGATGGGGGCCGGGAGGAGTGGTCGCCTCGATGGCGTCGCCCGGCCGGACCACGCCACTGAGTACGACGACGGCCATGATGCCGGCGAGCCGTGCCACTGCGCCGTCGTCGTCGCGATCGAGCACGGCGGCCCGTAGGCCCTGCTGGAACCCGTCGATCTGCCCGCACGGATTCCGCAGGCCGGTCACGGCAATCAGCGCCGTGTCGCCGAGCCGAAGCACGCTGCCCACCGGTAGGCCCAACAGGTCGATCCCCGACGTGGTGATGTTCTCCCCCAGGTCACCGGGGCCGACTGTGAACCCGTGCTCGGCCACGCGATGGAACAGCTCGGCGTGGATGAGGTGCACCTGACGAAGGTTGGGCTGGGTGGGATCGGCCCGCACCCGGGACCGATGACGGACCTGAGCGCCCATGTGGGCGTCGCCCCGCACCCCGAGGCCGGCGACGAGCTCGACTTCGGGCTCCGAGGTCTTCGTGAAGGTGTGGCCGGCAGAGAGATGAACGGCCGTGACGGTTCCCATCGCTGCGCGCCTGCTGTCGCCTACTGCTCCACCAGCACGACGCGCCGCAGCGAGCGATGCGGATCACTGAACTGGGCCACATCGTCGAGGATGGCCTGCTTCGCTGCGTCGTCATCGAAGAACCGGTCGCTCAGCTCCTCGCGCGATCGGAAGGCGCACATCGCGATGCCATCGATCGGGGTGCCCGACAATGTGGCGAGCACCGAGATCTGGGTGTAGTCGCACATGGCCGAGTGGGACCGCAACGCCAGCGGCGCATGCACGTCACGCCAGTGGGCGTCGACAGCTTCATGGCTCATCTGCGATGGCCCGACCAGACCGAATGAGGCAATGACACGTCCGGCCGCAGGCGTCGGCTCCTCGGGCTTTACCGCCCTGGCGTAGCAGACGTGGAGCCCGACGTCGGCTGCCGCTGTACAGGCCGCCAGATCGTCGGTGGCACCACGCACCACAGCGGAGTACGGCCGGTCGTCGCGCTCGCGGCCATGGTTGAGATAGAGCCGACCTCCGATACGTTCCGCCAGGGCGGATGCAGCATCGGGGTCCGATGACAGGGCGACGAGTTCCAGCACGCCCACATGCTGACACGGTTCGCCGTGCGCGACCATGTCCCCGGGTGAGAGAAGGATCGAATGCCAACGGTTCGGAGCCACGACTACGACATCGATGTCGAGGTGACCTGCCCTGCAAACGGCCCGACGCTGCTGTTGGTGGCCGGACGTTGCGAGACCCAACGCCAGATCGCGTGCCGCACGCTCGTGGTGCACGGTGGCGACGGCCCGGTGTTCCCAGCCGACCACGGGCCGTCGTGACTCGTAACCGCCGGACCCGGTGGCCAGCGGTGATTGGGGTGGTGGCGGCACTCGTGATCATGGCCGGCGCCTGCACGGGCGACCCCAGCGCGTCGGACGGCGACGACGGGGGTGCTCCGGGCACCGCCGCCGAGACGACCGGCACCGACTCAGCCGAGCCGACGGCCACTCCAACCGGTGTGACCTGCTACCGGAACCCGGCGACAACACTCACTGCGGTGTTCCTCGCCGTCGACGACGAGGCGTCGGCCCGGGCCATACCAGCCGATGGCAGCGACGACGACCTCGTGATGGCCCAGGGCCGCCGCCTCGACGACGGCGTGTGGCTGATGTACTCCAGCCGCGCAGGCAACGATGAGCAGGCGCCAGAGCCATCGATCTGGATCCGCGACGGCGACGGGCTCCGCCTCCCGGAAACGGCGGGCCTCGACCAGGTCGCCTGTGACGAGCTGACGAACCCCGCTGTGGGGGCCTCGACCGGAGCCGACCCGTTTGACATGGCACTCGGCGACCCCTCTCCGGTGCTGGCCACCGGCAGCCACTGCTTCGCCGACAGCGACAGCCACCCAGGCGACGACTTCGTCACGCTGGTGGTCGCCGCCGACGCAACGGTGGCGGCCGACATGTCGTCGATGAACGAACAGAACGACGGCCCCGCACTCGGATCGGCGACGGGACGTTTCGTCAGCGACAACGCCGTTGTGGTCGAGGTCAACCGCACCCGCGACGGTCGGAGCTCGACGGGATGGGAGCTCTGGCGCATCGCCGATGACCGTTCCACGCTCACCTATTCCCCCGCCGCCTACACGAGCTACGCCGTGGCCTGCGGCTGAGGCTCGTCGGGGCCGGCAACCAGAGCACCGAGCTCGACGAGAACGTGCGCCCGTCCCCCGCGAGAGCTCAGAGCTAGGATCGCCCCATCGAACGCCTTCGTCACCCCCTCACGCAGCCCTTTGCCGGCACGAACGTGTGGTCGCTGCTCGAAACGAGAGCAGCCACCCACGGCGACGCGCCCTTCGTCACGTGGCAGCCCTTCGACGAGGCTGCTGTCACCTACTCCTACGTGGAGTTGGCCCGTCAGGCCGCCGCCGTTGGCGCCGGGCTCAGCGCCCGCGGGGTGAGCGCCGGTGACCGGGTGCTGATCCATCTCGAGAACTGCCCCGAGTTCATCGTGGCCTGGTTCGGCTGCGCCGCCATCGGCGCCGTCGCCGTGACCACCAACTCCCGCTCAGCCGTCGACGAGATGGCGTACTACGCCGATCATTGCGGCGCCGTCGGCGCCATCACGCAGCCGAAGCTGGCCGAGATCGTCGGGAAGGCGGCACCGAACATCGGCTGGATCGCAGTGATCGACCACGATCAGGGCGTGCCGGCCGGGCCGGGTTCCCGCCCCGACGGCACCGACCGGTTCGACGCCCTCCTGGGCGACCCCGACGACCTTGTGGCCGCGCCGATCGACCCTGCGGCCTCGATGTCGGTGCAGTACACCTCAGGCACCACCTCGCGCCCGAAGGGTGTGCTGTGGACCCACGCCAATGCGTTGTGGGGCGCCAAGGTCACGAGCCGTAATCAAGATCTGCGGCCGAGCGACTGCCACCTGATCTACATGCCGCTGTTCCACACCAACGCGCTCGGCTACTCGCTGCTCCCCACGCTGTGGACCGGCGGTCGCTGCGTGCTGATCCCGAAGTGGTCGACGAGCCGGTTCTGGGACATCTCGCTCCGCCACCAGTGCACCTGGGCGTCGCTTATCGGGCTGTCGATCCAGGCGATCCGCCAGAGTGAGATTCCCGACGGGCACAGCTATCGCATGTTCGGCAGCGGGGTCTGCGATGTGCCGATCCTGCCCGAGGTGCCGAAGCTGCTCGGTTGGTGGGGTATGACCGAGACGATCACCCAGCCGATCGTGGGCGACCCCAACGTGCCGAACCGCCCTCTCAGCATGGGCCGGGCGTCACCCGAATACGGGATCGCCGTTGTGCGCGACGACGGATCGAATGTCGAGCCCGACGAGACGGGCAACCTCCTGGTGTACGGCACACCAGGGCTGTCACTGTTCGCCGAGTACCTGTTCAATCCCGAGGCCACCCGCGACAGCTTCGACGAGCGGGGTTGGTTCCGTACGGGCGATCTCGTCACCCCCCACGCCGATGGCCACATCACGTTTGCCGACCGGGCCAAAGACATGTTGAAGGTCGGCGCCGAGAACGTGGCGGCATCCGAGATCGAACGCGTGATCATGGAGGTGCCCGGCGTACTCGAAGCGGCTGCCGTTGGTCGGCCCGACGCCGCGCTCGATGAGGTACCGGTGGTGTTCGCCATGGGCGACGCCGATCCCGGGCCGCTGGCCGACGCCATCCTCGACACCTGCCGCCGCAAGTTGGCCGACTTCAAAGTGCCCCGCGACGTCTACGTCATGCGTGAACTCCCGCGATCCACGTTGCGCAAGGTGAACAAGGCGGCGTTGCGGGCCGTGGTCGGCCCTGATGCCGACCGCAGCGCCGCCGAGGCGCAATGGATCGAACAGTCGGCGATCGACCCGTCAGGTGAGGCCTCGTCCACCGACTGAACGGGCGCGGTCAGGCCGCAACCGACCGCCAGCGGGCCGGGCCACGGGCGGCCCACAACGCCGAGGCGAGATAGAGCGCCGCCGATCCAGCGATGGCCACCCCGATGCCGAGTTGCTGGGCGAGCACACCGAGCACGATCCCGCCGCTGATCTCGCCCAGGGACTGGGCCTGACCGATGAAGGAGTGCACGGTCGCCCGGTTGGCTCGGTCGGTGAAGTGGTTCGTCCACCCGGTCGACACGGTGCGGGCCACGCTGCGCACCACCCCCTGTGCGATGAAGGCGCCAAGGGCCACTGAGAGCAGGTCGACTCCGGCGAGCACCGCGACCGACACCGCCGTGACGAGGTTGAGACCCACCATGACGACGGGGAGCCGGCGACCGGCGATGTGGCGGCCGATCACGGCCAGCAGCACGATCACCCCCAGGGACTGGAACACTGCGGCCGACCCCACCAGGAGCGCTGCGTCGATCGCCTGATCCTGCAGACCGATCTGATCCAGCCGAGCGACGTGCAGCCGATCAACAGCCTCGCTCGCCATCCCGGCGATGACCGTGACCACGAGAAGCACCCGCAGCCCAGGCTGGCGTGAGGCCGTGAGACCCTCGCCGAGAAGGGCGGCGAAGCGGGTGCGGGCAGACACGTCGTGGCGGACGAACCCGGCCTCGGGCATCCCAACGACGAGGAACACACCCCACACCACCAGGATCGTTCCGACGGCCACCAGGGCAACCGGCAGACCCGCAACGGCCGCCAGCGCGGAGGAGCTCAGCAGCCCTGCCACGGATCCGAACGCCTCGATTCGGCCGCGTCGAGGAAGCACACGGTCGACGACATCGACCGAACCCACCTCATCGGTGAACCATGCCGTCTCCGCCCCACTGCGGAACGTTGATCCGAATGCCCAGGCGACCTGGGTGAGCACCAGCAACGCGAATCCGCCCGCGAGACCGGCGCCGACCACGGCCGCACCGCAGATGAAGAAGCTGAGGATCACCGACAACCGCCGGCTGCGTATGTCGGCCACCACCCCCGTGGGTATCTCCACGAGCAGGATGGTGATCTCCTTGGCCGTGCCGAGGAGCAGCAGCTGCAGCGGATCGAGGCCGACATCGACCACGACACGCAGGAAGAACAGCGTCCAGTAGCTCGACCAGCAGAACTGCCAGACGAAGCCGGTGGACAGGAAGACGCGGAGCGCGCTCAGGTGGAGGGGGTGACGAGCCGCTTCTCGCCCGTGGCCTGGGCGGCGTAGGCGCGAGCGGTGGCGGGATCGAGCACGGCGTCGAGCGAGATGGTCTCTGCGTAGCTACTGGCGAACGTGGTGGTGATCTCGGCTGCCACCCGGTCGCGCAGCTCCCCCATGCGTTCGAAGCCGACCCGGCCGAGGAACGGGGTGAGGAGCCACCCGCCAACGCCCCACGACATGCCGTAGGTGCGCTTGAGTGGCGTTGGCGAGCGATCGAGCCCACCGTAGATGTACACCTGCTTGTGGGTGTCGGACCCGTACCGGCTGAACTGGGCTCCAGCCGAGCAGGCCCGTTCCATGCAGGCCAGGATCGTGTCCACCTGCGTGCCGCCACCGATGGCGTCGAAGGCAATGGTGGCACCGGTCTCGGTGAGTGCGGCGGTGAGGTCGTCCTCGAAGGAGTCGGCCGACGACACCACCACGTGGGTGGCTCCCTGGCTGCGCAGAAGCTCGGCCTGTTCATCACGACGCACCACGTTCACCAGCGCGATGCCATCGGCCTGGCACAGCCGGTTCAGCATCTGCCCGAGGTTCGACGCCGCCGCCGTGTGAAGGAGGGCGGTGTGGCCCTCGAGCCGCATGGTGTCGGTCATGCCGAGCGCCGTGAGCGGGTTCACGAACGACGATGCAGCATCGGCGGCGCTCACACCATCTGGCACCGGAATGCACATCGCATGCGAGAGCTTCGTGTGGGTGGCGTACATCGACCCGCTCACCCCGGCCACGGTTCGCCCGAGGAGGGCCTGCGCCCCGTCAGCCGAGCCGGCGGCCACGACCGTTCCCGCCCCCTCGTTGCCCACCGGCATCGGTGTGTCGAGCCGGGCTGCATTGGCGGCGACCGACGCCTCACTCAGCCGGCCGACCAGTGCACCGTCGGCGCTGCGCTCGAACGTCGCCGGATCTGCCCCGGCGGTCAGCATCCCGAGATCCGACGGGTTGATCGGTGCAGCCTCGACGGCCACCACCACCTCATCGGGGCCAGGGGTGGGCATCGGCTCATCGACGATCGTGATTCGCACGGATCCGTCGGCGGTGATGGTGGATCGCAGCACGCGGCAGGTGTCGGACATCGGGGCTCCTCGATCTCTGGCTCGGGGCGCCATCTTTGCACCTCGCACCGCCGGCCGAAACACGGGGCCGACGCGACCTCCTACGAGTAGCGGGAGATGAGCGACAGGTCGCCGTGTTCGATCTGATAGGCCGAGAAGCCCGCCTCCTCCCAGGGGCCGACCGAGCCCGCGGCCGTCGCTCGACCCGTTTTCGGTTCGATGCCGAACCGGGCCTGCACGTCGGCGAGCGGCTGATCCGACAGCGCGAACCAGTCCACCTCCAGCAGGGCGCGGGGCAGGTCGTCGCCCGGATGCAAACGGGCACCCCGGGCCATGGCCTCGGCAACTCGCACCGACACCGCCTCATCGAGATGGCCTCGGTCGGCCTCAAACAACCCAGCGGCGCTCGGCACCCGGCCCGTTCCGAACAGGCCGATCACCATGGCGAGCAGGCTGAAGCTCTGCGGGTTCACGTCGGCGCTGCTGATGAGGGCGAACACCTCCATCTCGTTCTCGAGCGTGGTGCCGTAGTCGCCTAGCACGTGCACCCAGTCGTGCTGGGCCAACAGCGGTGGCGCCGACCCGGGGCGGCCGGGGAACGAGAAGTTCCGCGACACGTAGAAGTCGAACACGGTGCGCCCGATGGAACCGTCGGGGCAACGTTCGAGGGCATCCCACTCCTGCGCCAACCGCTCGTCGTCCTCGACCGTGGCCCAGCCGTCACCGAGATCGGCATCGGTGCGCAGCACCGGCCGCGAACGTTCCATGAAGCCACCGGAGTAGCCGTTGCGGGCAAAGTCGAGCATCAGCGCATCGAAGCTCTGGCCGCCGCACTTGGCATGCCACTCAGCCATATTCTCCACCAGTCCGAGCGCGGCGGCATAGCGCCCGAGGGTCGCAGGCACGTCCGGCGGCATCTCCTGGGCCACGAGCGACACCAGTGACATCTTCTGGAACAGCGTGAAGCGGAAGGTCTCGGTGCGATCGGCGGTGACCTCGCCCAGTTCCTCGGGCTCGACCGTGCGCCACGGGTAGTCGTGGCGCCGCCCCACATACGCCTCGCCCACCGCGTCGATCACCATGTGCTGGATCGGCTCAGGGCCTCCCCCGGCGGCGGCCATGGTGCGAACGGCGTTGACGTACACCTCCATTTCAGCCCGCGTCGGTGGCGTCTCGCCGGCCGCAGCACTCCGCGGCGTGAGGTTGAAGGCGAAGTCGTCCTCGGTGGCATCGGCCATGGGGCGAACGGTAGCGGCGGCTGGTTCTCAGCCCCTGACCGAAGTGAGGTTCTCCACGATCGCCGCGCTCACCTGGGCTGGCTCCTCCTCCTGCACCCAGTGGCCGGCCCCGTCGATGAGGCGCTTGCCCCGGAGGTCAGCGAACCCGGCGTCCTGCCGGTTGTAGGAGTCGGCGGCGAACTGCAGTACCGGGTCGTCGGATCCGGCGAGGAAGAACGCCGGGATCTGGATGCGGGCGTCGGCGAGCCACGGCGCCAGTGTGGGGATTGCGGCCATGTTCCGGTACCAGTTCAGGGGCCCCCGAAAGCCCGACTCGGTGAACGAGGCCACGTAGTAGGCGTGGTCGTCCTCGCTGATCGCCGACGACAGCGGGCCCGGAGCATCACCGGTCAAGAACGAGGCATCTCGGGGCCGGAGCGCAGCCGTGACGTCGTCGCCTCGAGCGGCATTGAAGGTGCGGAAGGTGCGATCGATGTCGGCCTCCAGCTCAGCTTCGGCAACGCCGGGATTCTGGAAGTAGCGGATGTACCAGAAGTGGTCGTCGAGGCCTTTCGGGTTCACCGTCCACGGCCCGATCGGGAGCCACGGCACCGAGAGGCCCATCACGCAGTGGAAGCGGTGCGGGTAGAGCAGCGACGTGTACCACGCCACGATGCAACCCCAGTCGTGCCCCACGAGATAGGCCCGCTCCTCGCCGAGGGCGTCGATCAGGCCAACCACGTCCTTGGCCAGTTCGAGCACGGAATAGGCCTCGACCGGCTCTGGCCGGTCGCTCGCTCCGTATCCGCGCTGGTCGGGAACCGCGACGCGAAAGCCCGCCTCCACCAAGGGTTCGATCTGATGGCGCCACAGATACCAGCAGCGGGGGAAGCCGTGGAGCAGGATCGCCAATGGCCCCTCGCCCTCCACGATCACCCGCAGCGTCACGCCGTTGGTCTCGACCTGCGCCTCATTACGCCCTGACTCCAGCATCGTTCCCGTCCTCCGGTCCGGCTCTGAGCAGTACGGTAGTCTCGGGGCACAGCGGCGCAATTGGGGGTTGCATTCGCGATGAGGCCGACAGTCGAAGTGTCCATCAGGGGTTCGACGGCGACAGCCGGCCACTACTTCACGTGGAGCCCGGTGGACTGCACCGCCCGCGTGACAGACCCGGACGGGGCCGTCGACCCAGTAGCGATCACTGTGCGCAACCGCACACACACGGCGGGGGCGCCGCTCACCTTCCGTGCCGCTGCGGCCGAGGCGCCAGCCGACCAGCTACCGCTCCTGCTCGACGTCGCCGGCGCGCCAACCTCGTTCCAGATCGTGCCCGTGTTCCAGTCGGCCAGCGAAGAGAACCACAGCGCCGGCATCGTGGTGGACGTGGCCGGCGAGGTGGACGCCTCGGTCGAGATCTCGGCCATGGTCAGGATCCGGCCTGACGCCGACACCATGACCACGGCGCAGCGAGACCGCTACCTGACGGCCTTCGCTGCGCTGAACGACGGCGGGGCCGGACGGTTTCAGGACTTCCGCGACATGCACCTCGACTCCACCAGTGACGAGGCGCACGGGAACGCCGGTTTCCTCCCGTGGCACCGGGCCTACCTGCTCGACCTCGAGCGAGAGCTGCAGGCGATCGACCCCTCGGTCACGCTGCCCTATTGGCGTTTCGATCGCCCCGCCCCAAACCTGTTCTCTCCCCACTTCATCGGGCAGAGCACCGGAACCAGCCAGCCCGAACTCGCGCCGTCGAACCCACTCGCCACCTGGGTGACGGATGGGATCCCTGGTATCCAGCGCCGCACCACCGGATGGAACGACCAGAAGGAGTCGGCTCCGGGGCTGCCGACGTTCCCCGTGCGCACCGAGGCCGAGACGCTGGCGCTCGGGTCGGTCTTCCAACAGTTCTGGGTGATGGAGGGCAGCCCGCACGGCGCCGCCCACATCAGCTTCGTAGGCAGCATCAACAGCATCGACTCGGCTGCGAGAGACCCGCTGTTCTTCATGCTGCACTGCAACGTCGACCGTCTGTGGGCGAAGTGGCAATGGCTGAACCGCCGCTACGACGGGGGCGACTCAGCCACCTACCACCCCGACGGGGCGTTCGGCGCGGTGCGCGTCGGCCACAAGCGGGGCGACACGATGTGGCCGTGGAACGCCGTGACGGGCTGGCCCCGTCCGCCGACGGCACCCCGCACCCCGCTAGCTCCGTCGCCGGTCACCGCCGCCCCCGGCGACTACCCGACCGTGGGCGCCATGATCGACTACCAGGGCCAGCTGTCGCCGGACAACTGGTGCGGCTTCGACTACGACGACGTGCCGTTCGAGCCCGAGCCAGGGGGAACCGATGGACCTTGACGACTATCGCCGACAGCTCGAAGCCGACGTCGGGGCCGCGGCCCCGCCCGCGGGAGATCTCGCCGACGCGATGGCGACGCTCGCCGACCGCTCGGGCCCGGTGGCAGACCGGGTGGAGGCGGCCCGTCTGGTGAACATGCGGGCCCACGAACGGCCCGACACGTTCGGGCTCCTCGTCGACATCCTCGGCGACGGCGGCGACGCCACCGACGTGCGCCTCGCTGCCCTCGACGGCATCGAGGTGCACCAATTCGGATCGTCGGCGCTGAAGGAGCAGCGGGCCGAGCTCACCGTTGCGCTCAAACGGGCGATGGAAGCCGACGATCCAGACCTGCGGGAGCGTGCGATCGACATGCTCGCCCGTGGGCGCGACGTGGACGTGCAGCGCCAGCTGATCGACGGGCTCCGCGATCGCACCGCGGCGATCACCACCCCCCAACGCAGCGTGGAACTGCTCGGCTACGACCTGAAGGCCGACCACTACGACGTGCTCAAAGACGTGGTGGCCGGCCACGAGGACGCCGAAACTCGACGCGAGGCCCTGCGCCTCCTCGCCGCCGACGCCGAATCCGAGGCGCTGATCGAGACCGTGGTACGTGACAAGGACGAGGAGGCTGCAGTGCGTGACACCGGGGCCGCCGCGCTCCAGGCGGTGGCCCCCGAGCAGTTCGAAGTCGTGGCCTACGACATCGTGGCCGACGACAACGACTACGACGAGATCAAGGCCTCGGTGCTCACCAAGCTCACGCAACAGGGCTCGACGACCTCCATCCCCGCCGAGGCCGCCGCTCAGCTGGACACGATCCAGAACGAGCGGGCCGACGGCGAACCGCTGAAGGAGGCGGCGCGCCGCCACATCGAGCAGCAGGACAACTAGCAGTGGACGACGCCGAGTTCCTGGAGCGGGTGTCGGCGGTGACCGAACGCCATGCCCCACCCGACGGGCTCGTCGACCTGCTGGCCGAGGACTCGGGTGTCTTCGCCGGCCACGGCGCACGGGAGGTTGCCCGCCGGCGAGGCTGGATCCTGGCTGCGTTCGAGCAGACAGGGCTCCCCGAGGGAGCGGTGCCCTATGTGCGGGAGGAGCTCGAGACGGCTCACGACCCGTACGTGGCGGCGGCCGCAGCCAAGGCGGTTCGAGGCTCAGCCGCTCGGGACGGCGAGTTCGCGTATCATCTCACGGCGGCGCTCACCAACATGGTGCAGCGCGACGACGCCGTTTGCTTCGACGGGTTCGTGCCGAACTGGTCCGTCGGGTCGACCACCACGGTCGTGGCCGAGATCGCAGCCAGCCTTCGTTGGCTTGGCCGGCTTCCCGCTGCTGTGGTGCCGACGATCGAGGCCGCCGCCGCCACTGTGGGCCTCGGTGCCGCCGCCCGTCAGCGCCTCACCGAGGTGATCACCGAGGCCGAGAGCGTCGCCGAGGACGACGGCCGCGTCGAGCTTCGCCATCTCGACACCGGCGAGCGCTCCTGTTGCCGCCCCGCATCACCCGGCGCCGATCCTCTGCCCACAGGCACGGGTCGTGACCTGGCGAGGGTCCGCGTGGAGGATCAGGCCGGTGCGAGTCTCTCGCTGGCGGCATTCCTGACCGGTCGGCCCACGGTGATCGCGTTCTTCTACACCCGGTGCGAGAACCCCTACAAGTGCTCGCTCACGGTCACGAAGATGGCCGACCTCCAGGCCCGGCTCGCTCAGATCGGGCGGGGCGACGACGTGCAGCTGGCGATCGTCTCCTACGACTCGGCTCACGACACCGCGGCACGTCTGGCCCGCTACGGCCAGGCCCGAGGCTTCGTCGGTACCGACCATCACCGCCTGTTCAGGGTGGTCGACGGCGAGGAGGACCTCCACACCTACCTGGCAATCAACGTCGGGTATGCGGGATCGCTCGTGAACCGGCACGCCGTTGAGCTGTTCCTCACCAACGATGCCGGTGTGGTGGTCCGCCGCTGGGAACGCACGCTGTGGTCGGTCGACGACGTGCTCGAACAGGTCCTGTCACCCTCCGCGCCCTGACGCCGACTCGGGGGCGAAGGAGCGTCACCCCGGGGGCGTCAGACGGCGGATCGAACCGTCGCCGTCGCAGCCGACCAGCACGGCATCACCGACGGCGACCGCCGGGCTGAACGAGTGGGGCAGTCGAGCCCCGCTCACCGGTGGCCCAATCGGGAGATCGGTCACCACGGTTGCCACGGCCCCACTCGACCGGTCGATGGCCACGACGGCGCGACGGCCGGGATCGGTGATCACCACCGTGGACGGGGTCACGGCCACGCCGCAGGGATCAGCGACGGCATCGATCGTCATCGTCGGCCGCCCATCGACGAAGCCCGTGACGCCGCTGCGATGGGCGACCCACAGCGATCCGTCGGCCGCAGCGGCCAGACCTCTGGGGTTGTCGAGGTTCTCGACGACGACCGACGGTTGAGCGTCGCTGGCGCCGTCGATCGCGATGATGCGACCCGGGCCCGCCTCGACCACGTAGGCCCCTCCACCCGGAGCCTCGGCCATGGCGGTCACCCGCTTCAGGAACCCGGCCACCGAGCGCAGCGCACCATCGGTGGCCCGACGACGCAGGACCTGGCCACGTTGCATCAACACGAGCAGATCGTCGGACGTGTCGCCGGGCTGCCCGTGACGGCCAGGGTCGCCGGCGCGAGCCACGTCGACGGCCACTCCCGGGAGATCACCGAGGAGGCTCGCCACCACGGTCGGCGTGCCGTGGAGATCGCTGACGTTCACCGCCAGCGCGTCGGCCGACGCGATCCGGCCGTCACCCAACACAGCCAGACCGAACGGGCCGATCAGGCCCGACTCGACGAAGCGCCGCTCCACCCCTCCGGTCACCTCGGCAACCCGCCCGTTGGTGAAGTGCGAGACGTACAGCCGGCCGTCAGGGCCGATGGCGAAGTTGTCGATCCCTTTGTCGACCTCGGCCAGCGTGGTGCGCGCCCCGGATCCGAGTTCGATGGCGGTGAGCTGGCCGCTGCCAGCTTCACTGGTGAGGAGTCGCCCGTCGGCGTCGAACTTCACCGCTGTTGGCGTGGCCAGGTCGGTGAATCGCCGTTCGAGCGCACCAGTGTCGAGGTCGCGGCGCCAGATCTCGCCCGCGAGCACCTGCGGGAACCACAGTGCCCCGTCGGGCCCCATGGCGAACGCGTTCGGCATGTCGAGTTCGTCGGCGAGCACGGTGGGCTCCCGGTCGCCGGTCGGGTCGAGCTCCAAGAGGCGGCCGCCGGGCCGGAACTCGTCGACGAACAGGCGCCGCCCGGTGTGGTCGACGGTCATGCCGTTGGCACTCGGCAGGTCGTCGCGCAGGGTAAAGCTGGAGCCGTCGGGACGGCGACCGGTCACACGGCCGTTGGGTGGCTCAGTGGCGAAGAAGGTGCCGTCGGCGGTGAAGGCGCCGTCGTCGGGAGCAGTGATCCCGTCCCCCTGCGGCGAGAACGCTCGCTGTACCCCGGAATCGACGTCGATGGCGGTCACGTGGGCACCGAACACCTGGGTGACGATCAGCTCGTTGGTCGGACCGACGAGGATCCCGTTCGCCCCCCAGGTGGCTGCTGGTGCGACCACCTCGTCGAGCTGCCACCCCGAAGCCACCGCGGGGGCTGGGCTGCCGTAGGCCGACCATCTACTCGCGACGGCCGCGTTCGACGTGGCGGTCACCCGCTCACCCTGTTGCCGATCAGGCGAGCCATGTTGGCCTGATAGAACTTCTCCAGCACGTCGTCGCCGTAGCCGGCAAGAGACTGGCTGAACCGACCGAGGGGATTGCGGCCGCCTTCGATGTGGGGATAGTCGCTGGAGAACAGGTACAGGTCGGGGTTCGATTCAGCGATCATGGCGCCGACATCCTCGAAGGGATACGGAGTGAAGCCGATCTGGGCGGTGATCTGCTCGGAGGGTCTGCGATCGAGCGCAGCGAGTTCCGGCTCCGAGCGTTTCCAGATCTCGGCGATCTGATCGAGGCGGCGCAGCATCGCCGGCACCCATGCGGCACCGAGCTCGACAACCCCCATCCGCAAGGCAGGGTGACGCTCCAGCACACCGTCGAGCACGAGCACCCCGACGAAGGTCTCGGCCGCATGGTGCAGGGCGATCATGTCCTTGCCCCTGACGTTCTCCCCGCCACCGAGCCAGTCGCTTGGCACCTCCCGACCGGTGTTCATCCAGTGGGGGTGGAGCTGGAGCGGATCTCCGCCGACGTGCAGAACGACCGTCACACCGGCCTCGGCCGCCAACGCCCAGAACCGGTCGTGGTCGTCGTGGCCCGGCGAGCGGCCAGCAGCCGGGCGATGCGGAATCCACACGGCGTCGAGCCCGAGGTCGATGATCTGCTGCAGTGTGGCCACGGCGTGGTCGGGATCGTCGAGCATCGCGGCGCCGACGCCGAGCAGACGCTCGTCGGCCGCGCAGAACTCAGCCATCCCGCGGTTGTGAGCGGCGAGCGCCTCGCCGGTCACGTGGTGGTCACCGGCGGCGGCGAGGCCATTGAAGATCTCACCGGTACTGAAGGTGGCGAACACCCATTGGCGATCGAAGCCCAACAGATCGAGCGCCTGCGACCGCTCGTCGCGGTTGAACGCACCGAGCGCTTCGTAGCCCTTCGGCCCGGAGATGAGACCGTCGCCGAGACCAACGAGCTCCTCGACGGTCTCGGGGGCGTGCGCTCGACGACGGCCGAGCGTCTCGAGGGCATCGGCCAACTTGCCACCGCTAGACAACGAGAGCCGGGGCATCTGGTCCCGCATGGCCGACGATGCATGATCCCGGAGGAAGTCCGGCAGTTCCATGATGTGGCTGTCGGCGTCGAGGAACGTTCGACCTTCTGCGTATGCCATGGTGACCCCCTGATCGGGCTGCGCTCAGTCGCTCGCGACGCTAACGCCGGCCGCCATGGGTGTCAGATCGAGCACAGGGCCGGCCGACACGGCTCGGCGGAGAGCTTGCACCGACACGACTGGCGTCGCTACCTTCCCCCGACGTGAAGGTGGAGACCGTCCTCCCGTTGGGAAAGCTCGATCCTGGGCTCCGGGACACAACTGAACCGCTGGACCTCGACGGCTTCTTCGCTGGGGCGCAACAGGTCGAGCGCATCGGCTACGACCGGCTGACGGTGACCGAGACACGATTCGATCCGTTCGTACAGCTGGCCCTCGCCGCTCAGGCCACAACCCGAATCGAGTTGGCGAGCGCGGTCGCCATCGCCTTTCCCCGGAGCCCGACCGTCACCGCTCAGGCGGCGTGGACGCTCCAGAAGCTCTCACACGGCCGGATCTCGCTCGGCCTCGGAACCCAGGTACGGGGTCACATCCAGCGCCGCTTCGGTATGGCGTGGTCGCCGGCGGGGCCATGGTTGCGGGAGTACATCGAAGCGGTTCGCGCCGTGTGGCACTCGTTTCAGACGGGCGAGCAGCCCGCCCACGACGGGGAGCACTACTCGATCAACCTCATGGTGCCGCTGTTCAACCCCGGACCACTCGACGACCCCGACATTCCGGTGGTCGTCGCGGCGGTGAAGCCGGTCCTGTGTCGGGTGGCGGGGCAGGTCGGCGACGGCCTGCGGCCACATCCCATCTGCACCCCCCGCTACATCCAAGACGTGATGGCGCCCGCCGTCGCCGAAGGCGCCGCTCGGGCGGGCCGGGCCGCCGACGAGGTCGAGATCACGGTGGCGCCCTTGGTGGCGACGGCAGGGACCGAGCCTGCGCTGGCTGATCGGGTGGAAGAGGTGCGAGCTCGGGTCTCGTTCTACGCCTCCACTCCGGCCTACCGGCCTGCGTTCGACCTCCACGGATACGGCGATCTCGCTGACGAGCTGGCCCAGCTCTCAAAGGCGCAGCGTTGGGACGAGATGCCCGGGCGTATCAGCGACGAGGTGCTCGACACCTATGCGGTGGTCGGCACCTATGACCAGATCACCGACCGCCTCGTCGAGCGCTACGCGGGCGTGGCGGCCGCCACCGAGTTCTCGATCCCGGTTGCGAACCCCGACGACGAGTCGCGTCTGGCCGCAATGGTCGCGTCGATCCAGGCGGGGGGCGTTCGCGGCTGAGCTCGCCGTGTCGAAACCTGCCGCGCACAGCGGCAAAACGCAACGAGCCAGCTCCGAAGAACTGGCTCCTTGCGTGGTGTTGGTTGTCGGGCTGGGGAGATTTGAACTCCCGGCCTCCTGACCCCCAGTCAGGCGCGCTAACCAAGCTGCGCCACAGCCCGTGGCTCACCGATGCTACCCGGCCCGCCCAACTCCCCCACCGCCAATTTCGACCCCGGCGGTGCGGCTAGAACAGCCCGCCCACCCAGACCGCGCCCTCGACCAGGCGCCATCCGAGATAGGCCACCAGTGCCGCCACCATGACCCAGAAGTGCCACGGCGCTCGCGTTGGGGGCTGGGCGGCAGCGGCCATG
>JBCCFL010000011.1:0-117584 GCA_039029735.1 Actinomycetota bacterium
CCCGGCCGTGGCTCGGGAATGGCGGCCATCTCAGCGAGCACGCTGGCGTTGGCCGCTTGCCACGACGCGCCGTTCCAGTCCTGGTCGGTGTCGCGGTCGCGGATGCGGAGCAACACCGACGCCGGTGTCACGTCGTCGCTCACGCGGCCGCGGAAGGTGATGAGGCCGGGCACGAGATTGTCGCCGTCGGCCGCCGGGTGGAAGATCAGCGTGTCGGGAGCGGTGTCGTCAACGGGGAGGAGGCGAACGGTCATGTGGGCCCGGCCCTGATTGCCGGCCTGGTCCACCACGCGGATACCCACGTTGTAGTGGGTGGAGCCGTCGGGGGGTGAGAACGAGTAGGCGACGACGGCGCCGTCGGAGGTCGCAGTGAACGCCTGGCGGAACTCCAGCCGATTGTTCTGCCAGCTCTCCGATGCGTTGTTCCAGAACTGCTCTGTGACCATGTCGGAGATGCTGAGGTGGATCCGCTCGATGGTGCCATCGTCGTCGATGGCGAACTCGATCGGCAGTGTCGGGCCCACAACCACGCGTGGGCTGAGCCGTTCGATTCGCGGTCGCAGTCGGTCGACGAAGAATGGACGCTCGCTGCGGTGCTCGTTGCCGCGGCGATCGATGCTGCGAACCACAGCCCGGTAGTGCTGGGAGCCGCCCACCTCGCGCCAGGTGGTCGAGAACGTGGCGGCTTGTGGGTTGGTGAAGTCGAGCGCAAGATCCCGGAACCGCTCGTTCGAGGTCCAGGTGTTGGTCGCGAAGTCGAACCACTGGTTCGTCTCGTCGTCGCGAACGCCCACCTCGGCGTCCTGGATGCCAGCGCTCGTGCCGGCGTCGGTCACCGTGCCGGCGATCGTGACCGGTGAGCGCCGGTTCGACCCGGATCCCGGCACCCAGATGGCCACCCGGGGGTCGGTCTCATCGACGAGGACGCCGATCGTGTCGGTGACGGTGTGGCGGGTGAACGTGGGGTTGCGCTCGCGACGCTGCCACAGATAGCCGAAGCTCATCCGGAGCTGGAGCGGTGAGCCGATCACCGTTCCGCCGAGTGTCGGCGGAACGAGCGCGCTCCTCGGCACTCGGATCCGGAACTCACCCTCCTCGACGAACTCTTCGGGAGCGAAGGTGAGTGCACTTCGGGCATCGCGTTGGGTGGTCGGTGTCATGAGCCGCCATGGGTCACTGCTGCTGGCTCGGGCCTCGGCCGTGCCGTTGGCATGACTGCGGAACGAGAACACCGATCCGGCGACCAGGATCGTCTGCCCGAGGTGCCAGGTGATGTTGTCGAACGCCGGGAACCGGTGGGTGGGTGGTACCTGGAAGCCCGGCGCCGGAATGATCGGCTCGACCGTGGATTCCCACGTGCCTCGTATCTCGATCTCGTCGCTGTCGAAGCTCGCCGTGATCGATGTGATCTCAGCGTCGTCAACGGTGATGGTCATGGTGGCCGCCTCTCGCGAGGCGTCGGCGTCTGCGGCCGACGCGGTGTCTCACTTTTCCAGCAGACGCACCACTGCGGGTGCAGATACGTCGCATTGAACATCGAGACACGGACATTGGTCACGCGGTGCGGACCAGTACACACTGGGCAGGTCGCCGATCGGGAGCCGAACACGATGTCGCAGAACGAAACGCTGATGCTCGACGTGGTGCCAGTGGCGAAGACACCGTCGGGTGGGTGGTCCACATGGCCGGCCCCGTTCCTTGCGGGATGCGCCGAGCCGCCGGTTGCGGGCGCGCCGAACCTCGACGGCTACTGGCAGACCGTCGAGGTGGTGGTCGGCGGCGTGGCCGTGGCTGGGCATCGTGCGCTCGGGCACGTGCAGCGCATCGAGCAGTACGGCGATCGGGTGATCGTGACCGGTGGCGGCATCGTGCACGACATGCGCTGCGACGGCACCATCGAGCGCGGCGTTCACGACGTGGCCGAGTTCGACAAGGTGACGGAGATCCGTGTGGTGGCCAGCTACGAGAACGGTGTGCATGTGCTGCGACCCCAGGGGATGGACATCGAGGTCCGTCGTTGGCGAGACGGTGCTCGACTGGTGTGGGACTACCTCGGGTTCACGGCGAAGCTGGAGTGGATGGCCCCGTCGTCCGCCCCACCCGCCGACGTTGGCGACGTGTCTGACGTGGCCTCGCTCGGCCTCGCCCGCTGATCAGTCGTCGGTGGGAAGTCGTTCTGCGAAGTCGTCATCGGAGAGCGTCTCGATCCGGGTGGCGAAGCTCCACTCGTGGCCGAAGGGGTCGACCACGGCCGCGTAGCGGTCACCCCAGAACATGTCGGTTGGGGGGAAGCGAACCGTGGCCCCGGCTTCGACTGCGCGCTCGACCGCGGCGTCGGTGTCGGGCACGAACCGGTGCAGGGCCGACGGGGTGTCCCCCAGTGCATGCGGTGACCGGCTCTGGCCCCCGTTCGCGTCGGGTATGTCCTCCATCAACCACACCGGCTGGCGCCCGATGCGGAGTTGCGCGTTGAGGAGACGCCCATCGGGCAGTGCGGCTCGGCTGATCTCTTCGGCACCGAAGGCTTGGTGGTAGAAGTCGATCGCCGCCGCGGCCCCCTCCACCACCAGATGGGGAATCACGAACCCGTCGAACTCCTCCGGCACCCCCTCGTCGGCCATGCGCCAACGCTAGCGCGGCCGCTCGGCCGGAATCGGAGGCCCTGCGATCTTGACTGTCACAGCTCCTGCGTACGGTGATCGAACCGGCAGCCCGAGGAGGCGACATGCACGACCGATACGACGTGATGGTGGCCATCCAGGCCGCCTGGTCGTCGGCCACCACCGAATCACCCGACGCGTGGTCGGCGTCGAATCCGGCCAAGGGCCAGTGCGACGTGTCGTCGCTCGTGGCGATGGAGCACCTCGGGGGCGACATCGTCCAGGGCGAGGTTCACCTGAACGGCGACTTTCAGGAGTACCACTACTGGAACCGCATCAACGGGGTCGACCTCGATCTCACGCGCTCCCAGTTCAGGCGGGGTGAGGTGATCACCGAAACGGGGGTGCTCGCCGGCGAAACGGTGTTGCGGCGCCAAGGCCAGATGCGAGCCGAGCTCCGGGATCGCCTGACGCTGTTCCGGGAGTCGGTCGCTGAGCACCTGGCCACCATGGCTCCCGCGTTCGTGCCGCTGGCGGCCTAGCGAAGGTTCGCTCAGCCCCCACCGATGCGCTGATAGATCTCGGCGTCGGTGGTGGGCATGGCGGCGAACTGTGCGTCCCGGAATCGCTCGCGCTCCGAGCGCTTCGGATGGCTGAAGCCCTCACCCACGATCTGCTCACCCGGACTGCCAACGATGTAGCGGCTCATTCGCTGGGCCTGAGGGCTGAGGGTGCTCCACCGCTCGTAGCTCATCGACCGGATGAGCGCCTCGCTGCGGAACCAGGGGGCCATGAACTCGACGTTGGGCATGGCTCGCACCTGGTGGGACAGGTTCGGAGTGCCGCCATGCCAGCAGCGGGCGTCTCGGATGATCGCCGATCCGGCCGGGAGGGGGCACACGGTGGACAGGCGCATCCATTCGGGTTCATCCGCCAGCCGTGGGATTGGTGCCCGCGATCGATGAGAACCAGGTATCTGACGAATGGGTCCGTTCTCTGGCGTGAGATCCACGAGCGGGAAGTTGATGTGCACCACAGGCACGGGAAGGTCGCGCATGCTCACGCCACCGATCGGGTCGTGGAGTTCGGTCCACACGTTGTCGGAATGCAGGCCCTGATACTCGATGGCGCCGGGCAGGGCGAGGTCACCACCCGAGCCATACACGACGTAGTCGGCTGAGCCGAAGATCGACGTGAGGATCGGTGTGGTGGTCGGCAGGTCGATCAGTTGGCACCACTCCGGCCGATGGAACATGTGGCGCGAGGCCGAGGTGCCGCCGAACGAGTAGCGGTGGGGGAGGCCCCCGGCTCCACCCCCGACGGCGCCGTGCGGATCGGCGTCGGTGAGGGTGGTGATCACCTCGTCGGCCGCCGAGCGGAGGGCGGCGAGCTGATCGGGCGCGAGCGCATCGGCCACTGCAACGAACCCGTCTCGGTGGAACAGCGTTGTGACCCGCTCCACGTCACCCGGCTCCACCACCTCGAGGCCAGGGATCCCGTTCTGCTCCCGAAGCCGATCCCGCAGGGCGGTCACGTCGGGGTCGTCGTAGGCCCGTGTCCACGTCGCGCACCGGGGGTCGCCCGTGATCAGATTTCGATGCTCCGGTGTGGTCTCGATCTCGATTTCGCCGACTGGCGTTGCGAGCCCGAGTGGGTTGTCGTTCGACTCGTCGGGAGGCGCGGCCGCCCGGGCGGCATGGCCATTGGGCGGCACCGCCGCGTTCCATCCGACCATTCCCGACCTCCCCGTTTGGCGTACTCGACGAGGTTGCCAACCCTAGTAACGGGGCGACGCCGGGATCGAGCGTGGAGCGGGTGCGGTGATGCCCCGGCGGCTCGGTCGGACCACCGGCCAGACGAGCGCCGCAAGAAGCACAGCGGCGATCACGACGGCGAGCCAGTCGATCACGAGCGAACGGGCTGACACCGTCAACCATGCTGCGCCGGCCACGCCGAGCACGATCACCCCTGCGCCGGCCAGACGGGTGCGCAGCATGATCAACAGCACGAGCTGGCCACCGCGCACGATGCGGAGGCCTGGACTGGCTACGTTCGTGAGCGCGGGTGCGTGTTTGGCCGCTGCGGTGGCGAACTGGTCGGTCATGGCGACCTCAGCGGTCGAAGCCGGCGGCGTGGGTGCTGAACTCGGCGCCCAGCTGCATCTGCTCGGTGGCCTGCTTCATCTCATTGGGCACGTCGCCCAGGAAGAAGAAGGGGCCGGGCGTGGCCACGGCCAGCAGGTCGGGGAAGTGGCCGGCGGCGGTGGTGGACAGGTGGAAGCCGACGGCGTTGGCGTCGGTGAACTCGTCCCGCACGTAGAGGGCGTTCTCGGCCTCCGACACGTAGACGTGCACAGTCTCGGCCCCCGGCTCGTTCTGTTCCATGGCGTCGGTGACCGACTTGTAGATGTTGGTCAGCTCCTCGAGCTTCCCGGGCTGGGCAGTCCACTTGTAGACGACGGTGACATGTTCGGCGTTCATCGGTATGGTCTCCTTCAGGGGTAAACGTTTGCTTACTTGTCGAACAGTAAATGTGCGTTTACCCTTATGTCAAGGGCCAATCCGAAGGAGTCCCCGATGAGTGGAGCCAAGCGGTACGACCGGACAGCGGTGTTGGAACTGGCGATGGACCTGTTCCACCGCCAGAGCTTCCACGCCACGACCGCCGCCGAGCTCACGGCCGAACTCGGCATAAACCCGAAGAGCATGTACGCCGAGTTCGGATCGAAGCAGGGCCTGTTCGAGGCCGCGCTCGACCACTACGACGCCACGAGCCTCACCGCTGTGCTCTCCGCTGTTGAGGCCGCCGACGCAGGCATCGACGCCATCCGCACCACCTTCGCCGGATTCGCTGCGGCGAGTGAGGACTGGGCGCAGGGGCGGGGGTGCCTGCTGTGCAACACCGCCATCGAGCGGGCGGTGCTGGAGCCCTCAGCCGGCGACCGTGTCGACGCCTACTTCGCCCGGCTCACCGCCGCGTTCCGCAACGCACTCGAAGGCGGGCAACGGCACGGTGAGTTCGACCCTGCGGCCAACATCGACGATCTCGCCTCGTTCTTCACGATGGCGCTCGTCGGTATCGCCACGATGGCGAAGGGCCGAGCCAACCCCGATGAGATCCACGCCGCCAACCGGGTGGCCATGTCGGTGCTCGACGCCCACCAACTGGCCAGCAGCGCCTGATCGTGGGTGCCTGAGCACCCGATGCGTCACGGCCCGGACTCGGCCGCCAGACCAGCGAACCAGCTCACATCCACCCCCGCCACGGTGCCGATCACGAGCACCGACGGGGTGGGCACAGGCTCGATGCCCAGGTCGTGGAGGGGACCTCGCCAGATCTCCTGGTGTGGGTAGGTGCCCCAGTTCACCCACGCCGACGGTGTGGTCGGGGCGAGGCCGCCGCCCATCAGCCGTGCGGCGATCTTGGACGCCCGCCCCGCCCCCATCAGAACCACGACGGTGCCGCCGGTGCGGGCGATCGACTCCCAGTCAACGGTGCGTCCGCTCACCGGATCTTCGTGGCCGGTGACGATCGTGACCGACAACGCCTCATGGCGCAGTGTCACCGGAATCCCTGCGTACGCGGGCGCAGCGATGGCAGAGGTGATGCCAGGCACGATCTCGAACGGCACGCCTGCGGCGAGCAGGGCCGCCGCCTCCTCGCCGCCGCGGGCAAACACGCAGGGGTCGCCCCCCTTCAGGCGAACGACGCACTGACCGGCCTCTCCTCGAGCGACCAAGAGCGCGTTGATCTCGTCCTGGGTCATCGTCGGCTTGCGAGGCTCCTTCGCCGCGCTGATCAATTCACACCCGTCGGGCGCCAACGCCAGGATGTCCGGGCTGACCAGCCGGTCGTGCACCACAACGTCGGCCTGGCCCAACAACTGCGCACCCTTCACGGTGATCAGGCCCGGATCCCCAGGCCCCGCTCCAACCAGGTACACGGTCACGATCTGCCTCGCATCTCTGACAGCTTGGCCTCCGCCTCGGCCACCGACACCGGACGGTTCCGGGTGGCCCAGCGAACGAGCTCATCCCAGCGATCGCCCTCCTCATCGAGGATCCGGGTGAGCTCGGCTCGGGCGACGGCGGCGACGGCCGGGCTGGCACCGCCAGAATCGACGGCGATGGTCAGGCTCTCTCGTCGGGTGACCGCAGGCAGCCATACGTCACCCTCGTCGCTGCGGTCGGCCCGCAAGACCAACGCCCCAACGGCGTTGGCTTCAGCGGCTGCTGCGGTGTTGACGGCCTGATCGTCGGTGGCGATCACCACGAGGTCGGCATCGGCGAGGTCACCATGCCGCCACGCCCGGCGGATCGGGGTGACGGCTGATGTGTCGTCGCCATCGAGGGCCGAGATTGCCGGATCGATGACGGTCACCTTGGCCCCAGCGGCGAGCAGCGCTGTCAGCTTGCGCCGGCCGCCGGCCCCGGCGCCCACCACCACACATCGACGCGTGGTCACGTCGAGCACGAGCGGAAGTCCCTGCCTGGTCATCGATGCCCCGATCCGCCGCGGCCCGCGGCAATGCGAACGATTGCATTCAACGCCCCGGCGGCGGCAGGGCTGCCACCACGCTCGCCGACGTTCGTCACGCTGATCGGTGCCAACTCGCTCGCCCACAACGCCGCCTTGGACTCGGCTGCGCCCACGAAACCCACCGGGAGCCCGATCACGGCGGCGGGAGCCACCGCTCCCGCCGCGTGCAGGTCGATCAGCTCGAACAACGCGGTTGGTGCGTTCCCGCAGACGAACACGGCGCCGCCGGGATGCTCGCTGGCGGCCAGTCGGAACGCCGCGGCCGAGCGCGTGGAACCCTCGGGGGCCGTCGGGACCCTCGGGAGGTAGCACGTGGTGGGATAGCGCGTGATCCCGGCCGCCACCATGGCGGCGTCGACGATCACCGGTGCGTCGGCGGCGATCGCCTCGATCAGCGCCGCGCCGGCCTGCTCCCCGATCCGTGCCGTTTGGGCGAACGACAGATCGGCGGTGGCGTGGATCATCCGTTCGATCATCGCTCGCGCCGAGGGCTCGACCTCCGAGAGGTCGACTCGTTCGGCCAGGATCCGATAGCTCTCGACCTCGATGGGGTGGACGTCGGTCACTGGCGCTCCAGCTCGGTGATGGCGTCGACTGGGCACACCTCGATACACGCACCACACGACGTGCAGCGGGCGTCGATGACGAGTGGACGCTTCGGGGCCCGGACGAGCGCATGAGGGGGGCAGGTCACGATGCAGTTGCCGCACGCCGTGCAGCGGTCGTCGATCCGCACGGTGCCGGCAGCGCCGGCGGTGGCGTGATGCGTACCGATCACATCAGGCGTCATAGCCACGAGGGGTCACCATCCTTCCGTTGCGGAACTCGGTGGTGGACGAGCCGACGACCACGATCGAGAACATGTCGACGTCGGCTGGGTCGAGTTCGCCCAGGGTGGTGGTGATTACCGTCTCGCCCGGTCGGGTGGCGTTCACTACCACGCCCACCGGCGTGTGGGCGGGCCGACCGGTGAGCAGGATCTCCCGTGCCCGTTCCAGCTGCGACGTTCGACGCTGGGACCGGGGGTTGTAGAACGCAACGGCCATGTCGGCCGCCGCAAGGGCCTCGACCCGGCGCTCGATCACGGGCCATGGCGTGAGGAGATCAGAGAGGCTCACGAGCGCGTGATCGTGAGCCAGCGGGGCGCCGAGGATAGCGGCGGCCGCCAGGCTCGCCGTCACGCCAGGAACGACATGGATCGGGGGGTTTCCCGCCTCGGCCGCCACCTCGAACACCAGCGTTGCCATCGCGAACACGCCGGCGTCGCCCGAGCAGACCAGCGCCACCCGCCTGCCCTCGGCAGCATGGCGCGTGGCCGCTCGGCATCGATCCACCTCAGCGCCGATGGGGCTACGGACGATCTCCTGGCGGGGGCTGAACAGCCCGGCACACTGATCGACGTAGAACGTGTAGCCGATCACGACATCGGCCGATCGGATGGCGGCGACCGCCTCGGGGGTGCGATGGCGGGGGTGGCCCGGGCCGAGCCCAACCACGAGAACCTCCCCCTGCGGGTGCCTCCGTCGGGCAACCGACACGGTGGCCGTGGCGCCCTTCTGTTTCTCGACCACCAGCTCGGCATCAGGTCCAGCAGCGAGCAGCGCTGATGCCTCGCTGACCGAGGCGGTTCCGACCTCGGATCGCACGATGTCGCTCGGGTTCGGCACCGGAACGCCAGCCAGCTCGGCCGCCCGGAACGCCGTGACCGGAAGCCCTACCGCGGTGACCACAGGATCGGGGGCGCGCCGATCGATCGTGGCGACGGCGCCGCACGATGCCCTGGCCAGACCCGCTGTGGCGAGCGCGTCGTCGAGAACGTCGGTCGCAGCATTGGCCGGTGCGTTCGTGGAGGCGCCGATCCCGATCACCAGTGACGGTGGATGTAGCACCACCTCGCCGGGGGCTGGCGGCCGCACGCGGTCCGTGACCACGATGCGGTGGGCCGAACCGGGCACCGAGGTTGGCAACGACGGGGGGAGCGGCCAACCGATCTCGTTCTCGATCGTGACGGGCTGACCGTCGAGCATGGCTCGTGTGACGCCAGCGATGTCACCGACGGCGGCGATGCCGGGAAGGGTGTCGAGGGCGATGGCCTGTCGGCTGTCCGTGGCCGTGGTGATGACGGGCTCGGCATCGAGCAGGGCCGCGACATCAGCGGCGAGCTCATTGGCGCCGCGGTGGCCTCCACAGATCGGGACGGCGAAACGACCGCTGTCGTCGACGGCGACGACGAATGGATCCTCGTCCTTGTCGCCGAGGAGCGGACCCACCACGCGAACGGCGATGCCGACCGCGCAGACGAGCACGAATCCATTGACCTCGTGCCACCGGGCCCGAACCGTGTCGGCAAGATCTCCGTGGAGCGACCCATAGGGGAGCCGCTGCGACAGGTCACGACCGGCCTCGGTGATGGTGACGGCGATGACGGCGTCAGACACGTTGCCCCCACACGAGAAAGACCGGGTTCTCCGCCTCCAGCCGCAGCTGACCATCCGGCCCGATCGGAACGGCCCGGTTGACGCTCATCTGCACCATCTCACCGGCGGATCCGAGATGATCGGCGGCTGCGGTCGCCGATCCGAGCGTGGCAAAGGTGGCGGCGATCACCCCACTCGGCCGGAGCCGGCGGTAGGCGGCCTCGAGAACATCGATGCCTCCACCTCCCACGAACACCCGATCGGGATCGGGGAGATCGTCGAACGCCGCAGGGGCCGCTCCCTCGATCACGCTGACGGCCACCCGGCTGGTGTTGGCTCGTATCCGCTCGCAGTCATCGGCGTTGCGTTCGATCGCGTACACGCGACACCCCGGAGCCAACCGCGCCGCCTCGATCGCAACACTGCCGCTCGCCGCGCCCACGTCCCACATGACGGCAGCACCGAACAGATCGAGCTTGCTCAGTGCCGCCGCCCGGATCTCGGGCTTCGTGATCATGCCGGCCCGATGACGGTAGGCGGAGACCGGCTGGCCCCAGGCCACGATCGCGTTCGTGGCCAGTGGCTGGGTATCGCTGGTGAGCACCAACACCGACAAGGGGTCGAACGTGCCGTTGGCCAGGCCGTCCAGGTCCACCCTGGTGATCATCTCGTCGGCTTCGCCCAGCCTCGAACACACAACGGCGTGGCGATGGGTTGCGCCCGCGTCGATGAGGGCAGCCCCGACAGCCTGCGGTGGGGTGGACGCCGAAACGAGAACGGCCACCTTCGGTGCGGCGAGAATGTACGGCAGCGCTCGCTCCAACGACCGACCGTGAACCGACACGACGGCTGCGTCGTCCCAGTGCACCTTGGCCCTGGCGAAGGCCAGCGCCACCGACGATGGCGCCGGGTGCACCTCGACCGCATCGCCGAACCGGCCGACGAGCAGCCGTTCGATACCGAAGAAGCCGGGATCGCCGCTGGCCAACATCGTCACCCGGTTGCCTGCAGCCCGCCGCTCCGCGATCAGATCGATCACCTCGTCGAGCGGACCGAACAGCTCCACCCGCTCGGCCCGGAGCGGGTCGGCCCCCCATACGGATGCGAGCGCATCGTGTTGGCGGGCCGCGCCGACGAGCACGTCGGCGTCAGCCACGGCCCGCCGTGCACAGGCTCCGAACCAATGACCACCGTGCAGACCGACGACGGCGACTGGAGGCTGGCCGGTCACCTCATCCATTGGCGACCTCCTGATCGCCGGCGAAGTCCACCATGAACACCTGCACGGCCAGCTCATCGGCCACATGGGCCTCGCAGCACCCGGCAGCCAGTTGGCAGAGACGATCGAGGGGTGCCCGTGCGTCGAGCGCGAGACACACTTCGGCGAAGTGCCGTGCGGTGTTGGTCTCGGTCGCCGCCGCGATCACGGCATCGGAGGCCTGCACCTCGCGGGCCACGCGGGCCAACAAGTCGGTGTCGACCTTGCTTCGATGGAAGTGCGTCATCATCACCCCGGCTGCCAGCTTGGCGATCTTGCCGGCCATCCCGACGAAGCGCACGGTGCCAATCCCGTGGCCGGCCGCTCGACGCAGAGCGATTCCGGTGAAGTCGCCAACCTCGACGAAGGCCACGGGTGGCAGCTCCGGCCACACGCGCTGCGACCAGGCGTCACTACGCGATCCGGTGGCCAGTACCACGGTGTCGAGGCCTTGCGCTGCGGCGACATCGATCTGTTGCACCACACTCGCCCGGTAGCTCGCAGTGGAGAACGGCTTCACGATGCCTGTCGTTCCCAGGATCGAGATGCCACCAACGATCCCGAGCCTGGCGTTCGACGTCTTCTCCGCCATCAGCTCGCCGCCGGGGACCGAGATGGTGCATGTGACCGCGTGATCGGTCACCTCGCCGACAGCCCCTCGGATCATTCGGGCTGGCACGGGGTTGATGGCTGGTGCCCCGACCGGGAGGCCGAGCCCTGGCTTGGTGACGGTTCCCACCCCGCTTCCGCCACGGAGCGTCACCCGGTCGTGATGGCCGTCTTCACCCCACGCGACGTGGGCGGTGATGTGGGCGCCGTCGGTGCAGTCGGGATCGTCGCCTGCGTCCTTGATCACCGCAACCTGGTGCGGGACGGCCGGGTCGATGTCGGTCGTCGCGAACGACACCCGCTCGCCCCCGGGCAACGCCACGTCCACCGAGGCGGGGGCTGTGCCGGTCACGAGCCAGGTCGTGGCCGCCTTGGCTGCCGCCGAGGCGCAGGTACCGGTGGTCCAACCCGTGCGCAGGCCGCGAGCCTGGGCCACGTCGGGCGAGAGTTCAGGTTCCGATGTTGCCATCGTCGCTCCCTCAGCCTTGGCCTCGGTTCGACCCGGGCCCCGACGTCGACCCGGCGCGGCGGGCACTCGGCCGGCCGGCCGTCGAACCCGTGTCGGACCGGAGCCGGTACGCCGTGGTGAACTCGGGGGCGTAGAGGTGGCTCCTGGCGTCGACTGGGATGTCGGCCAGCACGTCGCCGACCAACACGAGCACCGTCATCGTCGCTCCGGTCGACCGAATCGTCTCGGCGAGTTGGCCGACGGTTGTGTGGACGATCTGCTGGTCTGGCCAGGTGACGCGGACGAGCACGACGGCCGGGGTGGCGTCGGTGTAGCCGCTGCCCTCGACCAGTAACTCGGCCTGGAGTTCATCGGGGCGGGCGCCCGAGAGAAACACGGCCATCGTGGTGCCGTTGGGGGCGAAGGCCTTGACGTCCTCGTTGGCCCGCATCGACGCCTTCGTCCGTCCGGCGAGGCGGGTGTACACGAGGGCCTGGCCTCGTTTGGGAATCGTGAGCTCGCGGCGGATCTCGGCGGCTGCGCCGGCCACCGAGGTCACGCCGGGTACGACCTCGAACGCCCGAGCGTTCGCGTGGCACCAGTCGATCTGTTCCTGGATTGCGCCGTACACACTCGGGTCTCCGGAGTGGAGGCGAACGATCGCAGCGTCGACGTTGGCTGCGTAGACGGCGAGCACGTCCTCGAGGGTCATGGTGGCGGAGTCGTGGAAGGCGGCCTCGGACCGGCAGTGACGCAGCATCGACTCGGGAACGAGCGAGGAAGCCCAGATCACGACGTCGGCCGCAGCCAACCGGTCGGCGCCCCGCAGCGTGACGAGGTCGTCGGCCCCGGGCCCTGCGCCGACGAAGGAGATCATGCCGGTCATGGGCCTGCCACCGATGCCTCGGTCGGCTGAGGTGTGGGGCCGACGCCGTCGGGAGCCGGTGAGATCACGGCACTGAGGTAGGACGCCGGGCGTTCCCGCACGCCGCTCATCGGTCCGATGCGTTCGCCCGGCATCCCCAGGAGTTCACCGAGCACCGCCCCATCGAGGCGCCCGGCCTGCTCGAGATGATCGGCGATCGCCGGAAGCCGACTGCCACCCTTGTAGAGGATCACCGTGCGAGTGCGGTCGGCCAGCTCGGCCCGGATCACCTCGGGCGGGGCTGTGGCCGGCAACAGCACCATGGTCTGCTGTTCGTCGGTGAGCATGACGGCGCCGGCCGAGGCCAGGGCCTGGAAGGCCGTGATTCCGGCCACCGTCTCGACCTCGGTGGCCGGCCGCCGGGCGAGCACGCCGTTCACCACCGACGAAACCGTCGAGTACACGTTCGGGTCGCCGAGCGTGATGAACGCGACCTCTTCGCCATCTTCCAGATACCGGGCGACCTGGTCGCACACCGCCGCAAGGGCGGCCGCACGGGCCTCGTGGTCGGGCTGCATCACGAACACCATGCGTTCCACCACCACGTCGGGGGCTGCGTCTCGTACGATGGCCTCTGCTCGGCCGACCGCCTCGGTCGAGGTGCACGGCGCCACCACCCGATCGGCTCGGCGGAGGGCACTGATGGCCTGCTCCGTCACCAGATCCGACGGCCCCGGCCCCACGCCGATGCCAACGAGACGGCCCGGGATCGGTGGGTCCGTGCGTTGGGGCGGCTCGTCGTGGGCGAGACGTCGCTCGATTGCATCACGGATCAGCTCGGCCTCCGACACACCGGTGCGCTCCGCGAGCGCGCCCAACCTGTTCTTGAGACTGTCGGGGAGGTACACCGAGGTCTTCCGCACGTGGCCCACCCTATCGAGCACGTAGGGCATGACGTAGGGCAACGGTTCTGGGGCCCCACGTGGGCGCCGTTTCAGCTCCGCGGTGCGATCCGTCGCGTGCCCGCCGAGGTGGCGCAGGCGGCAACGAAACGGGAGGCCACCTCGGGCCGTGCGCCCAGGTGCTGGTGGAGGTACGTGGCGAGGAGGGTTGGCGTGGCGAACCCCTCGACGCGATCGCTGAACCGAGATCGGAGTCGGAGTGCGTCGCCGGAGGGCTCGGCGGTCGAGTAGTGGAACTCGTGGCCCCGCACCACGGCTCCTGCCGCCACGACGGGGTTGTCCCGCACGGCGGTGGCGTGGCGATACCCGAGGGTGAGCCGGTCAGTCATGCGAACCGTGGTGTCGATCGCCTGGGCCATCGGCCTGCCATCGAGCGACTGGGCGAGCCACCCGAGCCCGCCGCACTCGGCCCAGGTGACCAACCCCTGGGCGACCCGTGATGCGACGTCGGCGAGGAGCGCGGTGTTGTCGGCCAGCGGGCCGGCGTACACCTCGGGGAACCCACCGCCGATGATGAGGCCGTCGATCTGATCCGGGAGCCGGTCATCTCCGAGTGGATCGAATGCGACGATCTCGGCCCCTGCCGCGGCGAGGGCCTCCACGTTGTCGCGGTACATGAAGGTGAACGCTCGTCCGCCTGCCACCGCAATCCGGGGTGGTCGCCCGTGAGGCGTCGGCTGGTGAGGTTCAGGCACGGGCTCCGCGGTGCGAACGGGCGCGCTGTCGGCCACACGACGAATGCGATCGAGGTCGCACCCCGCGCTGATCGCCGCGCCGAGCCGGGTGAGCGCGGCTTCGATCTCGGCTGGGCGCTCATCGACAGGCACCAGTCCGAGATGCCGATCCCGCCAGGCGAACGCATCGTCCCGCCCGATCGAACCGAGCACGGGCATCCCGATCGTGTCGAGCGCCTCGACGAGCAGCGTTCGATGATGCGCGCTGCCCACCCGATTCAGAATCACGCCAGCCAGTCGGAGGTCGGGCCTGTGGTCGCGGAATCCTCGCACGAGGGCTGCGACCGAGGCCGACATCGCTGCACCGTCAACCACGAGCACCACCGGGGCATCGATGAGGGCGGCCACGTCGGCCGTGCTCGACGGTGATCCGTCGACGGCGCCGTCGAACAGGCCCATCACGCCCTCGACGATCAACAGATCCGAACCCGCGGCCGCCCGCGCCGCCAGCGGCGCCATCGCATCCACCCCGCACAACCACGGGTCGAGGTTGCGTGGGGCGCGGCCCGTTGCGAGGGCGTGGTAGCCGGGGTCGATGAAGTCGGGACCCACCTTGGCGGACGCGACCGTGACGCCCGCGGCGCGGAACGCGGCCATCAGGCCCGTAGCCACCGTGGTCTTCCCCACCCCCGAGTGCGTGCCGGCAATGACGAACCGGGGGCCCAGTTGCGCCGTCATTCGACGCCCCACAGCGATCGCACGGTCAGTACTCGATGCCCTTCATCGCCTTGATGCCCCGCTCGTAGGCGTGCTTGACCTTGTGCATCTCGGTGACGGTGTCGGCGATGTCGATCAGTTCCTGCGGGCAGCCGCGACCGGTGATCACCACGTTCGTTCCCTCCGCCCTGTTCGTCACGCCCTCCACCACCTCGGCCACGTCCACCCAGCCGTACTTCATGGTGTAGGTGAGTTCGTCGAGGATCAGGAGTTGGTAGTCGCCACTGGCGAGCTTCTCCTTCGCCACAGCCCAGGCATGACGGCCCTTGGCGATGGTCTCGTCCATGTCGGTGGATTCCCACGTGAACCCGTCGCCCAGCGCGTGCCACTCGATCCCCAGGTGATCGGCCAGCTTCCGCTCGCCAATCTTCCACTTGCCGCTCTTGACGAACTGGACCACGCCGACGTTCCAGCCCCGCGCCCAGCCCCGCGACATCACCCCGAAGGCGGCTGAGGACTTCCCCTTGCCGTCACCGGTGTTGACGAGAACGATCGATGGTCGGGCCATGGTCGACAGTCTGGCCGGTTTGGGCGGGGATCACCCTCCGCGTGCTCCGCTGACCCCCTCACCGGTACAGTCGATCCGTCGAGGTGGGGAACCCGGTGCGAATCCGGGGCTGTCCCGCAACTGTGACGAGCACGTCGTGCCATGGGGCGCAACATCAGCTCGGAGCCAGATCGCCACCTCGGTCGCTGTGCGATGAACCACAGGCCACGAGGATGGAGACAACCTGCATGAACCGGCCCGGCCCTGCCTCGGCCCCTGAGCCAGCACCCCGGTCGGCGGACCGGTGCGACGATCAGTCGCTGGCCGGGATCCGTGGCGCGTTGATGGTGTGTGGCACCACATCGAACGCCGGGAAGTCCACGCTCGTGGCCGGGCTCTGCCGCGCGCTTCATCGTGGTGGTGTGCGGGTGGCGCCGTTCAAGGCGCAGAACATGGCGTTGAACTCAGCCGTCACCAGCACGGGCCATGAGATCGGGCGGGCCCAGTACCTGCAAGCCCAGGCCGCTGGTGTCGAACCCGACGTGGCCATGAACCCCGTGCTGCTCAAACCAACGGGGGAGCGGAGCAGCCAGGTGGTTGTGATGGGTAAGCCGCTCGGGGTCATGTCGGCCGTCGAGTACCACGAGGCTAAGCCGGAGCTGTTCGACCTCGTGCTCGGCGCGCTCGCCGACCTCCGAGACCGATTCGACGTGGTGCTCGTCGAAGGCGCAGGGTCGCCGGCTGAGATCAACCTCCTCGCCAACGACATCGTGAACCTGAGGCTGGCCGATGCCGCCGACATCCCGGCGATCGTGGTGGGCGACATCGATCCCGGTGGTGTGTTCGCGTCGTTGTTCGGCACCGTTGCGGTGCTCCCAGAGGATCTCCGATCGCGCGTGAAGGGGTTCGTGATCAACAAGCTGCGGGGAGATCCTGCGCTCCTGCTCGACGGCACCGAGCAGCTCGAAGCGCTCAGCGGCGTTCCCACGCTCGGTGTGGTCCCGATGCTCGAGAATCTCCGCCTCGACGCGGAAGACTCGCTGGCGCTCGAATCGCCAGTCGAGCCGAATCCGAACGCGTCGCTCGACGTGGCCGTGATCCAGCTGCCCCGGATCTCGAACTTCACCGACATCGACGCACTCGCACTGGAATCCGACCTCGCCGTACGGTTCGTTCGATCGGCCCGGGAGCTCGGTCGGCCCGATCTGGTGGTCATTCCCGGCTCGAAGGCCACCGTGGCCGATCTCGCCTGGCTCAGAGCCCGTGGGCTCGATCGGGCCATCACCGCGTTGGACCACACCACGACGGTCATCGGGATCTGTGCCGGCTACCAGATGCTCGGCCACCACATCGACGACGACGTCGAGAGTGGCGACGGACGATGCGCAGCGCTCGGCCTGCTCCCCGTGAACACCACCTTCGCCGCCGACAAGATGCTCGCCCGGCGCACGGGCACGGCGCTGGGCCGCCCGGTGTCTGGCTACCAGATCCACCACGGCCGGGTGGAGATGGATGCTGACGACGTCGGGGCCGGCGGCTCCGCCAGCGAGGTGTGGTTGCGGCTCGAAGACGGGACGCCCGACGGGATCTGCCAGGGCGCCGTGTTTGGCACCACGCTGCACGGGGTGTTCGACGAGGACGAGTTCCGGCACCAGTTCCTCGGTTCCGTCGCGGCCCGGAGAGGCGCCACCTTCTCCCCGAGCACTCGCACCCCCGCTCGCCACCGCGAGCTCGAACTCGACCGGCTCGCCGATCACCTGGCCGCGTCCATCGATCTTCCCGCCTTGACCCTCTTGATCCAGTCGGCCCCCGAGCCGGGTCGCCGTGGTGCCGGCGATCCACAGCGAAAGAAGAGCGACCTCGCATGCTGATGTTCTTGTCCAATGCCGACACCGAGCTGCTCGCGGCCCGGTCGATCGTCGACGATCTCCCCGCCGAGCTCGGCGGACTGCGCTGGGCCAATCCAGACCGGCTGAGCGCAGCTCCGGATCTGGCCGCCGTCGAGGCGATCGTCATTCGACTCCTGGGAGGGGCCCGAGCCTGGGACGGCCCGCTCCAGGCTCTCCTGGCCGACGCCCGGGAGCGAGGGGTGCCCGTCATTGCAGTCGGAGGCGAGGCCACTCCCGACGCCGACCTGGCGGCAATGTCGAGCGCGCCGGCCGGCGTGGTGGCTGAGGCGCACCGCTATCTGGTGGCCGGCGGCCCCGCCAACACGGCGCAACTGCTGCGGTTCGTGTCCGACACGATGCTGCTGACGGGCGTCGGGTTCGATCCGCCAACTGAGCTGCCTCGAACCGGCATCTGGGACCAGGCTGGGCTCGGTCACCCCGACCACGACCGCAATCCGGATCGCCCCCTCGTGGGCGTGGTCTTCTACCGGGCCCACCTGGTGGCCGGTAACACCACGTACGTGAGCGACCTGTGCGAGGCGATCGACGCCGCCGGTGCCGACGCCCTCGCGATCTACACCTACTCACTCCGTGTGGACGCCGACGGTGCCGTCCCTGCGCTGGAGCTCTGCGTCGAACACGACGTCGACGCGGTGATCACATCGATCTTCGCGGCAGGGGCCACGGCCGGCGAAGACGGCGACCAGTGGGCGGTGCCCATGCTGGCCGATCTCGACGTTCCGGTGATCCAGGCCCCGTCCAGCAGCCGCAGTGCTGCTGAGTGGCGCACCGACGACGCCGGCCTCTCCCCGGTCGATGTCGGGATGGGCGTCGCCATCCCCGAGTTCGACGGTCGCATCATCGGCCCGACGTTCGCGTTCAAGGAGATCATCGACGACGACGGCGACGTCGGAGCCGAGATCGTGGCCACTCGCACCGACCCCGAACGAACGGCACGCCTCGCGTCGCTGGCCGTGCGTCACGCACGCCTCCGCCGCATCCCGCCCGCCGAGAAGAAGGTGGTGCTCGTCCTCTCGGCCTACCCGACCAAGCGAAGCCGCATCGGCAACGCCGTTGGCCTCGACACCCCGGCGTCCGCCATCGAGACGCTCCACGCCTTGGCCGCCGCTGGCTATCGCGTTGATCGCATCCCGTCCGACGGCGATGCATTGATGGCCGAGCTGGCCGACACGCTCACCTACGACCTCCCAACCCTCACCGAGGAGCAGTTGGCGAGCGCGCCCGGCCGTCTCGACGCGGAGGTCTACACCCACTGGTTCAACGGCCTCGATCCCGAGGCCAGGGAGCAGGTGACGGAGTTGTGGGGCCCTGCGCCCGGCGAGGTCTACCACCACGACGGCACGCTCGTCTTCCCAGGCCTCGACCTCGGCGGCGTACTCGTCACCATTCAGCCACCCCGCGGGTTCGGAGCCGATCCGATCGGTACCTACCACGCACCGGACATGCCGCCACCCCACCACTATCTGGCGTTCTACCGGTGGCTCGGCGCCCCGCCCGAGCACGGGGGCTGGGGGGCCGACGCTGCGGTGCATCTCGGCAAGCACGGCACCCTCGAATGGCTCCCAGGTAAGGCACTGGCGTTGTCGGGCGGCTGTTTCCCCGATGCCGCGCTCGCCGATCTGCCGTTCGCCTACCCGTTCGTGGTGAACGACCCCGGAGAGGGCACGCAGGCCAAGCGCCGGACCCACGCCGTGGTCATCGACCATCTGCCACCGCCACTGACCCGGGCCGACACCTACGACGACGTCGCCCGTCTCGAGCAGTTGCTCGACAGCTACGCCCAGATGGAGGCAATGGATCCGGCGAAGCTGCCAGCCATCCGCACCCAGGTGTGGGAACTGCTCGTGGCCACCGAGATCCACCGTGACCTCGACCTCGGCGACGCCGCTCCCACCGATGACGACTTCGACGACATGGTGCTCCACGTCGACGGGTACCTCTGCGCCCTCAAAGACGCACAGATCCGCGGGGGCCTGCATGTGCTGGGCCGGGGGCCTGAAGGCGAGCAGTTGGTCGACACGGCGTTGGCCGTCACCCGCCTCCCCCAGGCCTCGGTGCCGGCGCTGCGCGCCACGGTGGCGCACGAGATGGGTGTGGACCTCCAGGCCGGTGTACGGGGCGAGATCGATCAGGTCGAGGCGGCGTGCAGGGCCCGAGTGGAGGCTCTCGCCGCGTCTGGTTGGGACGCGACGACCACTGCGGATCCGACGCTGCGCTGGTTGGCCTCCCGGTTGATCCCGAATCTGGAGCAGACCACCGACGAGGTCGACAACCTCCTCCGTATGCTCGCCGGTCGGTACGTGCCGGCCGGCCCGAGCGGCGCCCCCAGCCGTGGCGGAGCCCACGTGCTTCCCACGGGTCGCAACTTCTACTCCGTCGACCCGAAGGCCATTCCCTCGTCGTTGGCGTGGGAGGTCGGTTCCGCACTGGCGGAGCGCCTGGTCGCGAAGCATATCGAGGAGACGGGTGCCGCCCCGGCCACGGTCGGCCTCGTGCTCTGGGGCACCGCGGCGATGCGAACGACCGGCGACGATGCGGCTGAGGCATTGGCCCTGCTCGGCGTGCGCCCGACGTGGAGCGACGAGAGCGGCCGGGTCACCGGGCTCGAGGTGATCCCGTTGGAGGAGCTGGGCCGGCCCCGGGTGGATGTGACGTTGCGCATCTCAGGGTTCTTCCGCGATGCCTTCCCCCACGTGATCGCCCTGCTCGACGAAGCGGTGGAACTGGTGGCTGCGCTCGACGAACCAGCGGAGGTGAACCCGATCGCCGCCGCCGGCAACACCGACGCCCGCATCTACGGGCCTCCCCCTGGTGGCTATGGCTCTGGCATCCTCCCCGTCATCGAGTCGAAGAACTGGCGCAGCGATGCCGACCTCGCCGAGGTGTACCTGGCGTGGTCGGGCTTCGCCTACGGTCGTGACCGATTCGGCACGGCCGAACCCGATGCCATGCGGCGCCGGTTCGCCGCAATCGACGTGGCGGTCAAGAACCAGGACAACCGCGAACACGACATCTTCGACTCCGACGACTACCTCCAGGACCACGGCGGGATGATCGCTGCGGTGCGGGCGCTCACGGGCCGGGAGCCGAAGGCCTGGTTCGGCGACTCGGCCGATCCGGCCAATCCGAAGATCCGCACCTTGGCCGAGGAGGCCGCTCGGGTGGTGCGGAGCAGGGTGATCAACCCGAAGTGGATCGATGCGATGCAACAGCACGGCTACAAGGGTGCGTTCGAGCTGGCGGCGACCGTCGACTACCTGTTTGGCTACGACGCCACCGCCAAGGTGGTTGAAGACTGGATGTACGAGCGGGTGACCGAGGCCTACGTGGCCGACGCTGGGATTCGGAAGTTCTTCGCCGAGTCGAATCCGTGGGCACTGCGATCGATTGCCGAACGGCTTCTCGAAGCCGATCAGCGCGGTATGTGGGCGGCTTCGGACGAGGCGCGAACAACGCTGGAGCAGGCGATCCTGGAGGCTGAAGGGTGGGAGGAGTCACGATGAGCGATCAGGGGTTCCCGTTCGCCGCCGTGGTCGGCCAGCACGAGGCGAAGCTCGCACTGCAGTTGCTCACGGTGGATCCGGGCATCGGCGGTGTGCTGTTGCGCGGCGACAAGGGCTCCGCCAAAACGACGTTGGCCCGCGGGCTCGCCGATCTGCTGCCCGGCACGGCACCGTTCGTGGAGCTCCCACTTGGCGCCACCGAAGACCGGCTGATCGGCACGATCGACGTGGCCACGATGCTCACGAGCGGTGAATCGGCGTTCACTCCTGGCCTACTGGCGGCGGCTGACGGTGGCGTGCTCTACGTTGACGAGATCAACCTGCTCGCCGATCACCTCGTCGACACGCTGCTCGACGTGTCGGTGTCGGGCGTGAACCGCGTGGAGCGCGATGGGGTGTCGCACCGCCACGATGCACAGTTCGTGCTGATCGGTTCGATGAACCCCGAGGAGGGTGAACTCAGGCCGCAGCTCCTCGACCGCTTCGGGCTGTCGGTCCAGATCACCGCCAGCAGCGACCCGGTCGATCGAGCTGAAGCGGTGCGGCGTCGTCTCCACTTCGACGCCTTGGTCGCCGGTCACCCCACCGGCGAACTCCACGCAGTGAACGACGAGCTCGTGGCGGAGTCCGACCGCCTCCGTACGGTGCTGGCCGGGGCTCGGCCTGCAACTGTGCCTGACGAGCTGATCGAATCGGCGGCACGCCTTGCCCTCGCCGTCGGGGCCGAAGGGCTCCGGGCCGACATCGTGTTGTGCCGGGCCGCAGCAGCCCACGCCGGGTTGTGTGGGCGCACTGTCACCAACGAGGACGATCTCCGATCGGTGGCGCCACTGGTGCTCGCCCACCGCAGCCGACGGAACCCGTTCGATCCGCCCGTGCTGCCCCCGGAAGCGCTCACCGATGCGCTCGACGAGGCGTTGGCTGCGCCGCCGTCGCCGCCGTCAGATCTGGAGCCCGAGCCGAACGCCGATGCCGATCCTGCCGATCAGCCCGGTCACCCCGACGACGATGGAGGCTCGCCCGAGCCACGCCACAACGGCGATCAGGGTCACGGCGACGGGGGCCCCAACGGCGACAGCCCGGGTGACAGCCACGGTGAGCCGATGGCGTTGGGCCGCGACCTCCGCCCGCCGTCGGCCGCAGTTGCGCCGCGGGCACTGTCGGGCGTGGCGGCGAGCGGGCAGCGAGCCGTCGCCGACGGCGGCCGGGGCCGGCTCGTTCGTGATGTGCCGTTCGACCCGGCAGCCAGTCGACCGATCGCGGTAGCAGCGACGGTTCGTCGGCTCGCCGACCGCCGTCGCCACGAACCACACGCCGACGTCGAGGTCGGCGATCTGCGCCAGGCGATCAGGCGGCAGCCCGCGGGCAGTCTGTTGATCCTCGTGGTCGACACCAGCGGTTCGATGGGCGCCGACGATCGGGCCCGGCTCGCGACCGGCACAGCACTCGGGTTGCTGGGCGACGCCTACGAGCGTCGAGATCACGTGGCGCTGGTGCGCTTCGGCGGCGACGGAGCCGACGTGGTGTTGTCGCCAACCGGTTCGGTCGAGGTCGCCCGGAACCGGTTGTCCACCCTCACCACCGGAGGAGCAACGCCAGTCGCAGCCGGCCTTCGTCGAGCGCTCGACGTTGCTCGCGCCCGCAAGGATCAGGGCCGCAGCCCATTCGTGGTCTTGATCTCAGATGGTCGGGCCACGGGCACGCCCAACGCGGTCGACGAGGCACTCGGCGTTGCGGCAGAGCTCGGCCGAGCCGGCGTCGGAGGGCTGGTGCTGGACTGCGAAACGGCGGTGCCCCGACTGGGGCTGGCCGCCCGCCTCGCCGAGGCGATGGGGGGTGGCTGCATTTCGGCCCACGATCTCGATCCCGAGGCCGCCGCCGTTGCAATCCGCACGATCAGTCAAGAGGTTCTCGATGCTCGTTGAGCGCACCGTCTCGATCCCAGTTCGCTCGGCGGCCACCCCGCCGCAGCGCCCACCTCGCGGGCCGGCGTCGGCCTCGGAGGGCCTCCTGCTCGTCGGGCACGGCTCGCGGTGCATGATCAGCGCCGACCAGATGCACGTGATCGGTGACCAGGTGCAGGCGGCGTTGCCCGACGTCATCGTGGAAGTCGGGTTCCTGGAGATGACCGATCCGCCCGCAGGGCAGGTGTTCGACGCGATGGTGGCGCGGGGCTGTCGACGGATCGTGGTGTTGCCGCTCATGCTGCTCGGCGCGAGCCACGCGAAGAGCGATGTGCCTGCAATCGTGGTGGAGGCCCGGCTCCGTCATCCCGGAGTGGAGGTGGCCTTCGGGTCGCCGCTCGGCGTCGTGCCCGAGATGATCGAGATCGCGGCCGACAACCTGGCCTCCGTCGATGGTGGCGGGCTTCCGCTCATCGTGGTGGCTCGCGGCACGTCGGACCCTGATGCCAATGCCGACGCCTCGAAGGCCGGCCGGATGTTGGCCGAGTGGGTCGACAGTCAGTTTCTCCAGATGGGCTTCACCGGTATGACCTGGCCTCTCACCCCCGACGCGCTCGACATGGTTGGTCGTCTCGGTCACCGGCGGGTTGCCTTGTTCTTCTGGTTCCTCTGCAACGGCAAGCTCATCGAACGGGCTCGGGAACAGATTGCGGAGTTCGAAGCGCAGACCGGCGTGGAGGTGGTCGACGCCGGCTACTTCGGCCCCGACCCGAGGCTCACGAGCGTGATCGAGCGGCGATACCGGGAAGCGATGCAGGGCGTACCGGCCGTCAACTGCGACACGTGCGCCTATCGCGCGCCGTTCCCTGGGATGGAGGAGAAGGCCGGTCAGCCGATCGGCGTTGGCCACTCGCACCTGGCGGCAGAGCATCGGCACGGCCATCACCATCACGACGGTCACGACCATCACCACCGCGGCTGATCACCACCACGGCTGGTCACCATCACGGCTGATCGGTGCCCTGGAACTGGGCCGACATCCATTGGTGGGAACGAGTCTCATTCCCATATGCTTTGTCTGTGTATGGCTGGATGAGGGATCTGCTCCGATGAGGGTCGCATTCGTCGGCAAGGGAGGGAGCGGCAAGACCACATTGGCCGCCGCCTTCGCTGAATACGAGGCGATGCAGGGCAGACGAGTGCTCGCATTGGATGCGGACATCAATCAGCACCTGGCCGGTGCGCTCGGGTTCGAGGGCACGCTCCGAAGCCTCGGCCTCGAGATGGACCTCGTGAAGGCGCACCTTCGAGGAACGAACGCCCGGTTCACGGCCGAGGAGATGCGCAAGACGACTCCCCCAGGGGGTGGCTCCACCTTCGTCACCCTCGCTGACGATGACTGGTTCATCGACACCTACACCCAACCCACGCGGGCGGTTCGGGTTGCCGGCGCAGGCGAGATCCCGGAGGGCAACGTCGGCGTGCGGTGCTATCACGGGCTCAACGGCGTGGTGGAGCTCGTGCTTGGTCACATGCTCGACACCCCCGATGAAACCGTTGTGGTCGACATGACCGCCGGCGCCGACGCATTCTCGTCGTCGCTGTTCGCCAAGGTCGATGCGATGGTTCTGGTGGTAGAGCCCACGCTGAAGTCCCTCAGCGTTCGCGATCAGTTCGCGGAGCATGTCGAGCAACACGATCTCCGTCTGTTGGTCGTGGCCAACAAGGTGCAAGACGACGATGACCGGGCCTTCATCGAAGATCGCGTTGGGGAACTCGCCGCTGTGGTCGGCCAGTCGCCGGTCGTGAGGCGTCGCGAGCGCGGCGACACCGATGTGGGCCTCGAAGACGACGAGGACCTCCTCGTGGAGTTGGGCAAGCTCGCCGCGGCCACAGCGAAGATCCCGCGCGACTGGGCACTGCTGGAACGGCGCAGTCATGCGTTGCACTCCAAGAATGCAGACGACTGGATGGGCGCGGGCGCGATCCGCCAGATCGACACCGATTTCTCCCTGAAGGAGTATGCGACCGCGCGTGGCTACTAGCCGTGGGCCGGCTGTTCGACGTCACGCCAGATGCTGTGAGGCTGGCGCCCCTGCCAGCACCGCCGACCAAGGAGCAGCCCACATGACCATGCCAAAGACCGCCGCCCTCATGAAGGAGTCGCCCAGCACCGGCGACATCGCCGACATGACCGATGAGAAGCTCGCCCACGCCGTGGCGTTGCTGCAAGACGACCTGCCAGGTGATCCGATCGGGTTCATCGATCGTGTCGGCCCCGACAGCACGGTGTGTGACTGCGGGGCCGTGCACCTCCGAGTGAACGACCGTCGCCTGGACGCCGCCACGTACACGAGCCTGATGCGGGTGCTCGCCACCCCGTTCGGCGACATCGTGCGCGAGCACTTCCGTCGCCAGTACGGCTGGGGCAACATCCGCTTCGGTTGGGATGGGCTCGACGGTCGGGCGCCAACGTTCATGGCGACCGTTCACGAGTTCGGCGTTGCGAGCACCAATGCCGCCGACATCCCCCACGAGCATCTGCGGGGCACGATCCGCGCCCTGCATCACGACCTGGCCGATGTGATGGCGGTGATCGAGCAGGCGGCGAAGGCCGGCGAGTCGGCGTTCGTGCCTCCCGAACCGGGTGACGAGGGTCGGGCCCATTGGTTCGAGCTGACGGCCCAGTTGATGTTCGTGTTCGCAACGCCGCTGCGCAAGTACGTGGTGGAGTGGTACAAGCGGGAGTACGGCGTCAACGTCGGTGCGGTCAACTGTTGTGGTGTGGTCGTCGGCCGTACGGCGGCAGACGGCACGAGCGGGTGGAGCCGTGAGCTGCTCGCAACACAGATCGGCCAGCAGCTGACGCCTGACTGCTGATCATCGACGGCGCTGGTGGGGGCGCAGTCCGGACCAGTCCGGCTGCGTGCCCCTGGCCGATGTGTCCGGTGCCCTGTGCCTAGGCGGCGGCTGCCCGGATGTAGATCCGGTGGAGGAGCCGTCGCTCGCTGGGCTCGGGGTGCGGGGTGAACGCGGTGCGGCCGTGGACGCACGCCCAGTTCGGGAGAAAGAGGATGTCGCCTGGGGCCAACACCACGTCTTCGGCCACCGCTGCCACCGCTTGGGTCAGCGCGTCGTAGGCATCGGTGGCCGCTGGGGTGAGCGGCGTCATGTCTGTGCTCAGTCGGATACGGAGCCGGCCCCGCGCGTCGCGGGTCAGGATCGGCCCGACGTTTGACGAGTCGCTCCCGAATCTGAAAGTCGGAGCGGCGAGGCTTTCTTCGGTGGCGGGGTCGAGTGTGCGTGCGATGGCGTGCAGCGAGGCCACTCGGGTGGCGCTGCGTTCGCTGTTTCGCACGCACGCCAGGGTCACCCAGTCGGGGCTGCCGCCCCGATGGGCGCTGCACGACTTGTCGGAATGGAATCCGAACGGGGCGTGCGCACCGGCGCTCGTGTTCGGCGCGTCCAGGAGGTGCTCGTCAGGGAACACGTCCTGGATCACGGTGTCGGCACTCCCGGCGACCTGCTCGTAGGGCACACCTATGCTCCGGGCGAGCGAGATCTGGAGTGCCGCGAATCCAGCGGCGTCATGCTCCATGGGGCCACAGTGGGCGTCGCCGAGCGTCAAGACGAACGGCGAACGGTCATCGACGAGCTGCTGCACGGCATCGGGGAAGGGCAGCGAGGGGAGCGTGTCGTGATCTGCCGGCGACGAGCCCAATCCGTACTGGAGGCTGGAGTCGACGTGCGCCGGCGGAACGTCATGTCGATCCATGCCCAAATGCTACGTGAGCCCCGCACACCCTGCCGCAGCGCCGACGCACGACGAGCCGTCCTCACGCTGAAGCGTCTGCCAGTTTGGCTACCAGCGGGCGGTGGTTCGTCACGCTCCTGGTCGAGGTGCCGATGATGATGGTGGAGGTTCAGATGCAGCGAGATGGCTACCCGACAGTGAGCGCGTAGTTGGGGGTCGAGTTCACGACGCAGGACGAGCTCGTGCCGGTTCGGTACAACGCTGCGTGTGGGATCGAACTCCGGCTCGGAGCAAGGACCTGTTTGAGTGAGTGGCAGTCGTAGATACTCCGTACAGTCCGAGCAGTTTCGCAGAATGACGCTCTGGCTGATTCGGTTGGTGATGACGTTGGCAATTGCTATGGCGATTCTTGTGGGGCTGCCCAATCTGGCGCTCGTGCTCGAGGGGAACGGCTCGGAGGACTCGATTCCGCTCGCGACAGGCTCCCTTCTCATTTTCCCTGTCGCGTGCTGTGTGTTCGCACATTTGGCCCTCCGTCAAACTCTTCTTGTCGACCTCGATACGGGGCAGGTATCGGTGAACAACACAGGTCTTCGTTCGGAAGCGACCTGGGATCTCGACCAGTTTGATCAGCTCAGTTTCGAACACTCCTCGGGTGGATCGGTCTTCCTCGTTGGTAAGCCGGCCGAGGCCAGGCTGAGGTACCCGGGCTCGAAACGCGTGAGGGTGCGGGCTCTCTCGGTGCCTTTGCTAGGTCCGGGCCGTAGAGGCGATTCGGATCTTCCGGTTGACTTGCCGGGACCGCTGCGGGAGGCCGACCTGGATCTGCGCGTTTCTGGACCGCTCCGCCTCAGGGACACGTGGAGAGCTGTTACCTTTCGCGTGCCGCTCGATTGGGTCGACCGTCACTGATCGCAATCGAAGGTCGGCTGTTCGGGCCTTCATGCGAGCGAAGCGCACATAGCTGGCGCCTCGGGACCTTGCCTGGAGGTGACACCCAGCAGGTCCTGAGTTCCTCTGAGGACCGGTGCTGAACCAATCCATGCTGTGCAGCCCGCTCGGGAAGTGGTGGAGCTGAGGGTGTGGTGGAGCTGAGGGGAATCGAACCCCTGGCCTCCTGCATGCAAGGCAGGTGCTCTAGCCAACTGAGCTACAGCCCCGAGTGAGTCACCAGGCTATCTGGGTCGAGGCCCGGCCCGAGCCAGGAATTGCCCTACAGATCCTGCCGGTCGAGCATGGTGCCGTGGAACCTGCTGACCGTCTCGAACTGCACGAGCTGCCCGGCCGCTACGGCGACGCCATCGACGATCGGGACTGGGACCGTCTCGACCAGATCTTCACCGCCGACGCTGTGTTCGATCTCACCGACCTCGGCGTTCCGCTGCTGGAGGGTCTCGACCGCATCAAGGCCTTCATGGACACCGAGGCCGAACACCCCCGAACCCACACCATGACGAACGTGTACGCCGACGAGACCGACAACGGAGCCAACCTCTTCTTCCGCATCGTGGCCCTCCTCGGCGGCGGGAAGGTGGGCACGGCCTCCTACTACGACCAGGTGGTCAAGACTCCCGACGGATGGCGCGTGGCCCACCGGGTGGTCACCCTCCGCCGCCGAGGGAAGCTACAGGAGGACTGACGCCCGATGGGCCCCACGCACGGCCCCCTGCCTGACGTCAGGGGACCCGATTCAGGCCTGGCACGTTGGCGTCCACCCACCTCTGGAGGCTGAACCACCCGGGCCCGACTGCGGCGATCCCGAGGAAGGCCACCATCTCGATCACGTGGCTCGAATTGATCGGGTTGTTCTCAGGCCAGACGTCGCCGGCCAGGAACATGAACGCCATCAGCACGGCGCCGCCAATGGCGGCCGTGCGCACCGCGATTCCCAGCATCAGCGCGAGGCCGCCGAGGAGCAGCACGGCCATGAACAACACGTCGGCCAGATTGATCGCGTCGGGGGCCGCCGGCGCCATCCAGTCGAACAAGAATCCGGTGTGGCTCCCTTGGGTGGCGAAGTTCAGGTAGCCGTAGGTGGGCGATCCCCCGTTCATCATCGCGGCGTCGCATCCGAAGTCGATCGCGGAGGAGTCCTCGGCGCGACAGGTGGCGAAGCCGAGCCCGAAGAACTTGTCGAGAAACGCCCACAGGAACGACCACCCGAGTAGGACCCGCAACACCATCCAGGCCCACATCCCGGGTGCGGCCGCTCTGGGCGCAACCACCACCGCTTCCTCTGCGGTGGTCACGTCAGAGGTCATCACTGCACTCATGTCTTTCCTCCCGCTCTGCGCCCACGGGTGTGGCCACACCGTCATCACAGTGCGAACAGGGCGGTGTCAGACAGGGTCGAAGGTCACGACCGACGTCACACGTTCTCACCTGGCTCCTCCGGGAGGTGCCCGGTAGCGTCGAACACTTGAGCGAGGCGGCCCCCACCAACACGCCGAATTCGAATGCCCCGTCGAGCGGGCTGTTCTACGGCTGGGTGGTGGTGGGCACGGTGTTCGTGATCCTCACGGTCACCTCGGGGCTGGGCTTCTACAACGCGTCGGTGATCCTCGCCGCCGCCACCGACGAACTGGGCGCTTCGGTCGGCGCCGTCTCCGGTGGGCCGGCGCTGTTCTTCGCCATCAGTGGCCTCACCGGGTTCGTGTTGTCTCGCCAGATGGACGAGCGCGACCTGCGCTGGTTCTTCCTCGGGGGCGGGATCTTGGGTGCGGCGGCGTTGGCCAGCCTCCAGTTCGTCGAGTCGGTCGTGCAGCTCTACGCGTTCTTCGCCGTGTTCGGGGTGGGCTTCGCTCTGTCGGGCCTCGTGCCCGCCACCACCCTCGTCACCCGCTGGTTCTCGGTCCGACGTTCGGTGGCCTTGTCGATCGCATCGACGGGGTTGTCGGTGGGCGGGATCGCCCTCACGCCGGTGGCGGCCTGGCTCATCGACCGCGACACCCTCGCCGGCGCAGGGCCCGTGCTGGCCGTGATCTGGCTGATCGGCGTGATCCCGATCTCGCTGGTGTTGATCCGCTCTCGCCCGGCCGACAAGGGCCTCCACCCCGACGGGATCGTGCCCGACAGCGACGCCACCGCAGCGGCGGCCCGCGCAGGCGCCACCTTCGCCCAGGCTCGCACCACGCGCTTCTTCATGCTCATGTGCGTGACCTACGCTCTGATCTTCTTCGCACAGGTCGGCGGCCTGGCCCACCTGTTCAATCTGGCCGCCGAGCGAACCGACAAGACCACCGCCGGCACGGCGCTCTCGCTGCTCGCCTTCACGAGCGTGCTCGGCCGCCTGGCTGGGGGCGTGATCGTGCTCCGGGCGCCAACCAAGTCGTTGAGCGTCGTCCTCACGCTGTTCCAGGGGCTGGCGCTGGTCGCGCTGGCGTTCTCCACCACGCCCACGTCGATCATCGTGAGCGCGATCCTGCTCGGGTTGAGCGTCGGCAACCTGTTGATGCTGCAGCCGCTACTCCTGGCCGAGGCGTTCGGAGTGGCTGAATACAGCCGGATCTACTCGTTCAACCAGCTGTTCGGCACGCTCGGCGTTGGCGGTGGCCCGTTCGCACTCGGGCTCGTGCACGACGTGGCCGACTACCGGGTGGCCTTCCTCGTGGCGGCCGGGGCGAGCCTGATCGGGTTCGTGACCTTCCTGGCCGCAGGGCCGACCAGCCGAGCCCTTGCCATCTGGGCCCCGGGATCGTCGCCCTCACCATCGACGTCGCCCTAGGTACGTTGCCTGTCGTGCGGGGCTGGCGCCGCAGGCCGCAGTTCACGGCGTGATGATCACCGTGCCCGGTTCGAGATCGGTCACGATGGCCACGTCGGATCCGGCACGGACGTCGATTCCGACCGGAACCAACGTGGTGGCCCCAGCCCCGTCCACCACCTCCACCACGTAGTCGCCAGAGTCGAGCCGGGTGAGCGCACTTGCTCGGACCACCGGCGTGTCCCGGGCCAGCTCATACACCCAAGACACATCGACGGGGATCGACTCCCCGCCGGGCAGCTCGATGGCGTCGGAGGTCCCGCCGATGGCGGCCTCGGCCAGCCAGACGCCGCCTCCCACCGATCGAATCCGTTCCACCGTCGCAGGTTGCGTCGCCCCGTCGGGCAGGCGGAGCGAGACCTCATCGCCCACCGCAACCGACTCGAGCTGGGCAACCGCCACATCGATGTCGGCCACCCGGGTCGGGCCCGACACGGTGAGCACCTCGGTCGGTGAGCTGTCGCCGACCCCAGCGGCCGAGCTCGTGACGGTTGCATCCGCAGGCACGAACACCACGTCGCCCATCTCGATCCGACCGGTTGCCTCTCGCCCGAGTTCGGCCTGCCACGCCTCCACGAGGCTCTCGGTGTAGGTCGTGAAGGTGGTGTCGACCGTCAGCAGACCGTCGGGGTCATAGCCCATCGCCACGAGGTTGGATTCGAGCTGGGCGACGTCGGTTCCCACATCGCCAATCCCCATCACCCGCCAGGCTGGCACGTCGCCGATGAGCGCAATCACCGGTTCCTCGTCGACCGTGTAGAGCACCGTTCCCGCTGCGACCGGCTCCCCGACCGGTGCGACGGCCGTGAGGGTGCCGGGTCGGTTGCTGGCGACAACCCGTTGTTCGGCGTACCGGATCTCACCGGTCGCCGCCTGTTCGGTGCTGATGTCGGCCAGGCGGATCTGGCTCTGGGTACGGGGAGCGGCTGGCGTGGTTTCGTCACCGGCCGCTGGGAGCAGCGCGGCCGGATCGAACCAGATCACCGCCGCGATGATCCACACCACGGCACAGAGCCCGATCAGCCGGCGGAGGAGGGTACGGCTCGGGTTGGTGAACAACATCAGGCGGCTCGCAATGCGTCGGTCGGGGCGAGACGGGCGGCTCGCATGGCGGGATAGAGGCCGGCCACGGCTCCGATGGCCAGCGCCGCGCCGAAGCCGCCCACCACGGCGAGGGTCGGGACGACGATCGGCCACCCCTGACTCGTGGCGAAGGCCGCGGTCACGCCGGTGCCCACGAGCACGCCGGCCACGCCACCGATCGCCGACAACAGCAGGGCCTCGGTGAGGAACTGCCGGCGGATGTGAGCCCGGGTGGCGCCGAGGGCTCGCCGGAGGCCGATCTCGTTGCGGCGTTCGATCACCGCGATCACCATCACGTTGGCGATGCCGACGCCGCCCACCAGCAGCGACACGGCGCCGAGCCCGAGGAAGAGATTCGTGAAGGCGGCGTCGGTTGCGTCCTGCGCCTCGAGCAGCTCCGACGGCCGCGAGATCGACACCTCTTCGGGATTCTCGGGATTCACGGTCGGACCGAGCACGGTGCGAACGTCATCGATGAAGGCTGGGTCGGTCCGCAGGTAGATGGCCGACGGGCTGAGCTCCGACGCAAACAGGTTGCCAGCTGCGGCCTTGCCGACGAGAGCCGCCCGGTCGAGATCAGGGGCGAGCGGGAACGGTTCCAGTACACCGATGACGGTGAACCACTCGCCACCGATGAGGATCATCATGCCCTGGTCCACCTGGATGACGCCGAGCCGTTCGGCAGAGACCGAGCCGAGCACCACCGTGGGAACAGCAGCAGTGGCGTCGTCGTGCCAGGAGCCGAACGCAACCTGCCCGTTGAGCGCCGCGAGGAGATCGACGTCGGCTGCCACGGCGGTGATCCCACCGGTCTCGTTGGCGTTCACGAGATCGTTTCGCAAAACGGGAACGTCGAGTTCGATCACATCGGCCACCTCGCGCACCGGGGTGATCCGTCCGGCCTTCGCCGACGCCTCGGTCGGCAACTCGCCGGTGCCGCCGCCGAACCCTCCCGATGGCGTGACGGTCAACAGATTCGTCCCGAGGGCGGCGATCTGGGCTCTGAGGTCGGCCCGGCTCGACTCCGAGATGCCGAGCACACCGACCATGGCTGCGATACCGATCGTGACCCCGAGCGCCGACAATGCCGTGCGGGCCTTGCGCGTTCGCAGGCCGGAGCTGCCGACGCCGAACACGTCGCCCATGCGCATGCGGCTCGGCCCCAGCCGGCGTGTTGCCGTGCCAGGCACCCCGTCGGTCGTGGTGGCGGTCGCCGGGGCGGAGCGGGTCATGAGACCACCGCCGGTGGCGGCGCGGTCGTCCTGCTCGAGCTGTCTCGCTCGATCCGGCCGTCCCGCACGCTGATCTGACGAGGCATCGCCGCCGCCACCTCGGTGTCGTGCGTGATCACCGCAATGGTCGAGCCCGCATCGTTGAGCTCAGCGATGAGATCGAGGATGGCATCGCTCGATCGACTGTCGAGGTTGCCCGTCGGCTCGTCGGCAAGAACGATCGCCGGTTGATGCACGATGGCTCGGGCAATGGCCACCCGTTGCCGTTCGCCACCGGAGAGTTGGTTGGGAACATGCGTGAGCCGGTGCCCGAGGCCAACGGCCACGAGCGCCTCGGCCGAGCGGAACCGACGCTCGCGTGGACTCACCCCGGCGTAGACGAGACCATTGGCCACGTTGTCCAGCGCCGTCATCCCGTCGAGCAGGAAGAACTGCTGGAACACGAATCCGATGAGGTGGGCTCTGACCGCCGAGAGGCGCCGCTCGCTCAGGCTCGACACGTCGCGACCATCGATGCGCACCTCACCGGCGCTTGGCCGATCGAGAGTGCCCATCACGTGGAGCATCGTTGACTTGCCCGAACCCGACGGGCCCACGATCGCAGCAAGTTCACCTCGCTCGACGCGGAGGCTCACGCCGGCCAGCGCCCGGACTGGAGGGCTTCCGGGGTAGGTCTTCACCACATCGACGAGTTCGAGGGCGGCGGGCGCACTCATGAGGGAACCACCACCGTCTGGCCGACCACGACGGCGCCATTGGTCACCTCGACCACGCCGTCGTCGAACACGCCGAGCTCCACCCCCGTGAGGGTCACGGTGCCGTCGTCGTTCACGACCTCGACGGCGAAGCCGCCCTCGATCACGCTCACGAGCGCCCGGGTGGGTACAACGGTGGCCCCCAGCACCTCCGATCCGGTACTGATCACCGTGACCGGACCCTCCACCACGTCGGCGTCGGCGTCGTCGGCACCGACGACCGCCACGATCACATCGACCGTGGGAGTGTCCTGGTTCGTGGTCGGACGGATCACGTCGGACACGGCGACGACGGCACCGTCGACGGTGGTCTCGTCGGCCAGTTCGATCAGCACGGCCTGGCCGATCGAGAACTCGTCGGCCTCCGCCACATCCACCGTGAGTGAGACCTGAAGCTCAGAGCGGGCCGTGGTGAGCACGGGACCCCCTCCGGTCACGAGTGCCCCCTCCTCCACGTGGAGGGATCCCACCGAGTGCCCCGCGGGCACCACGACCATCATCACGTCGATCGCAGCGTCGGCCTCGGTGTCGGCTTCGTCGGCGGTCGCAGCCGCCGAGTCGAGCGTTGCCACTACCGGCACATCGGCCACGACGAACAGCACCGTTCCCTCCTCGATCGCGGTGCCCTCCGGAGCAAGGTCGCTGACCACGCCGTCGGCCGCGGCCACGACGTCCACCACCGACGTTCGAGGCGCCAGCGTCACGAGCGGTCCGCTCGCCGCCGAACCGACCGCCGCGGGCTCCGACACCGCAGACGGACCGGTGGCCATGACTGCGGCGCCCGGATCGACCACACCGGTCGGCTCGACGCCGATGTCCTCCTGCCACCGTTCGACCATCGCCGCGGTGTTGGCCGTGAACACCTCGTCGATGTCCACCGTCTGGTCCGGGTCGTACCCCAGCGCAGCCAAGTTGGTCTCGAGGAGGAACACGTCGTTGCCTTCGTCGCCCTCGCCCATCGATCGCCAAAACGGCACATCGCCGTAGAAGACCACCACGGGATTGGCGTCGATCGTGGCCACGACGTCGCCTCGCACCACGATCGTTCCCGCGTCGGCGATGGACGTGACGGTGCCACCGGCTCCCGTTGTGGTGGCCGGGTCGCCATAGCCGAGCGTTGCCGACCACTCGATCTCCTCGGTGAGGTCTCGCGTCTCCACCGCAGCGGTGGACAGCGCCACCTCCTCCGCCTCAGTCGCCGGCGCATCGTCGCGTTCGAGGTAGGCGAGGATTGCGACGGCTGCCGCGAACCCGACGACGAGCCCGGCACCGAGCCAGGGCCAGCGGCTCGACGATCGCGATCTCTCCACGGTCGCCAGCGCTGCCAACACCTCGTGGCGATCGGTCGGCACCCGGCCGTTGGTTGCCTCTCGCTGGGTGGTGGTCATCCCTGCGTGCCAGCGGGCTGGCCAACGCCGGCGGCGGCGAAGGCATCATCGACGATCGGCATACAGGCGTCGACGTCGGCCGCGACCGCCTCGTCGGTGTAGTCGAGGCCGAGATTCTCGGCGAAGCGAGCCGACCGGTTCCCGAAGCCAGCTTGTCGCTCACCTCGTTGACCCTGCCCCTGGTCGGCTCCCTCGCCCTGCCCCTCACCGTCGCCGCCGGCGCCCGGCCCCTGGCCCGGGCCGCCGTCGAGGGTGAGATCACCAACGTCGTATCCGGCGTCACGCAGACATGCGGAGAACGCAACCAGTGCGTCTTGAACCTCGGGGGCCTCGATTGCCCCCCGGCGCCCCTGGCCTCCGCCGAAGCCACCACTGGCCAGGAACGGCTGGCACGTCTCCATCGCCGCCTGGAATCCGTCGGCCTGGCGGTCGACGGCCTGGAAGGCTTCGCGCAGCTCGATGTTGCCCGCCGCATCGATGCCGAGGTCGGGGAAGTCGTCGAGGCCTTCGTCTCGCATGCATGCCGAGAAGGCGAGCGCAGCCTCGTCAGGCGGGAGGTCGGCTGCCGGATCGTTGTCGTCGAGCGTCGCGGCATCAGCCGCCGTTTCGAGGCCGTCCCCTCCGGCGTCGAGCGACGCCACCCCCTCGGAGGTCTCGGACGTAGTGCTGCACGCTGCGCCGACGAACACGGCGACGAGCAGCAACGCCACGAGGGCGCGGCGGTGGGATGCGGTGGTGGTCATGCGCGCCAGTTTCGGCGGCGAATGTGATGAGCGGGTTAGGAGTTCACCAGCAGCGCGCGAAGGCCCAACGCCTCAGTCGCTCAGGGCGTAGAACGTACCGTTGCGGCTGCCAACGTAGATCCAGCCGTTCCACACCGCCGGCGTCGACTCGATGCACCCGCCGAGATCCACCGACCAGCGGGCCCGGGGGCGACCGTCCACCAGATCGAAGGCGTTGAGTCGACCACCGCAGTCGGCCTGGATCAGCACGTCATCCACCACGACCGGTGAGCTCCACAGCGGGCCCTCCAGTTCGAGCACCCATTGCTCCTCTCCCGTCGCACGGTCGAGCCCCAGCACCTGGCCACCATCGGTCGCCACGATCAGCAACTCGCCCCAGAGCGCCGGCGTGGCCCAGATCCCCGAGCCCAGCCCCTCGTTCGCCTCCCGGCTCCACACCAGGGGGTCGTCAGGGTTTGACGGGTCGAGCTTGATGATCTGGCCCAGGTCGCGGCTGCGCTGGTTTCCCCGCTCATACTCGGCTCCGAGGTAGAGCATGCCTTCGTCGTCGATCACGATCGTGGCATCGGTGTCGTCGCCGGACCAGTAGCGGAACACGCGCTCGGGATCGTCGCCTTCGGGCAGGCCGGAGATGTCCCAGCCCTGCACCAGCCCGGCCGAGTTCGTGAAGTAGACCACGTCGCCGCTGATCGCCACCGAGTTCTCGACCGACACCTGGGTGTCGTTCACGGCGTCGAGCAACTCGGAGTCCCAGCTCTCGGTGCTGAACGTGATCTCCGGGTCGACGGTCACGAGCCCGTCGGCGTCGTAGTCGCGGTTGAGCTTCACCACGAAGAAGCGGCCGTTCTCGCCCCCGATGAACAGATAGTCGTCGATCACGAGGCCCGAGCCGTCCCAGTCGTTGTTCCACAGCGTTGGTTGCACGGCTTCGGCCGACAGCCGCCAGAGCGCCTCGGGCTCGTCGCGGTCGAGGGCCACCACGTGGTAGAAGTCGTCGCGGCTGCCGGTGTAGAGCAGTGGGAAGCCGTCGGGGTCGACCGTGACCGTGCCCTTGACGATGTCGCCGGTGCGGTAGCTGGGCAGCACCTCGTCACCGGTGGCGGGGTCGAGAAGGTTGATGCGTTGGTTGTAGGCCCCGAATCCCACCCACCAGTCCGGCGAGTCGGCCGGGCGGCCGGCCGGAGCGGGGAACACCACGGGTTGGCCAGTCCAGCCTGATCCGCACCACTGCTTGGCCACCCCTGCAACCGACGAGTTGGAGCAGCCAATGGCGAAGGTCCACTGCACCGACGGCTGAGCCGGCATGGGTCCGGCGCCGTGGAAGGTGCGAGTCGGATTGCCCCGGAACGTGAGCAGACCCTCGGTGGCCCCGAGGGCGCTCCAGGGCCGCCCCGACGAGGCGGCGTCCACCCACACGGAGGGGTCGGGTCGGAACCGTTCGGTGGTGAGGCCCCCAAACGCCGCCGACTCGCCGATGACGCTCCCCACGGCGGTGTCCACTTCCCCGTCAGCGCCGTCGGCGTCACGTCCGGGGCCGAGGGGACCGGGTACGGCGGAGCCGGTGGCCAGCGCCGTGCTGCCGATCTGGGGCAATGCGCCGGCGAACTGGCGATCCAGAGCGATCAGACCGAGGAATGACAAGGCGCAGGACAGCACTGGAACAATCCACGTCGGTAACCCCACTTGCACCCGCACTGCTCCCAGTGTGCCGTACCAGGCGGTTCGGTTCATCACTCCGCGACGGCTACCGTGGAAGCCCGGGTGCTGAGACGGGGCGACATCCGGAACGAGTAGACCAGCAACGCGGGAGCTGCAGTGTCATCACGAGTTTGCCTTGTGCTCAGCTTCACCTCATGAGGCTGTCACTCCTCACCTTCAGGCTCATCGTTGATGAGGCATCAGGTTGTGGTCGAGGCTGACCAGATGGGCGCGCACACACGAGCCACGTCCGAGCCGTCAGAGCTCGACACGTCGGGTTCGTTGGCGATCTTCGATCTCGACCGCACCCTTCATGCCGGGTCGGGTCTCGGTGTCCTCGCCCAGTTGGCCTTCCGTCGGCGCCTGATCGGGCCCGGGCGGGCCGTGCGCTCGCTCCTCCACGACGTGGTGTTCCGCAAGCTCGGATCCACCGACGATCAGATCAGCTCCATCGCTGAGCTGGCCCTGGAGATGGCGGCTGGGGTGAGAAGCGAGGATCTGGCCCCCGTGGTCGACGCGGCCGCTCAGCAGATCGCCGAGTCGGTGCGGCCACCGATGCAGCTGCTGCTCGACAACCACCTCCAAGCGGGTCATTTCTGCGTGTTGTTGTCGGCCAGCCCCCAACCCCTCGTGGAGCAGGTCGCAACGCTGCTGGGCGCTCACCGCGGCATCGGCACGGTGATCGAGACCGACGACGCCGGGGTGCTCACGGGTCGGATTGTGCAACCCATGTGCTACGGCGAGGGAAAGCTCGATCGCCTCGACGCCGCGATCGGGTGGTCGCCAGAAACGGGCAGCAGCACGTTCACCTACGCCTACGCCGACTCGATGTCGGATCTCCCGCTGCTCGAAGCGGTGAACTCACCGGTGGTGATCGTTCCCGACAAGCCGTTGCGGCGGCTGGCAGCCGAGCGCGACTGGCCCGTCATCGACTTCTGACCGCGGCCCGGGCCCGGCGTCAGGCCAGGCCGCCCTCGGCCACCATTCGTTCGAGCGTGAGTTCCGGGTGGTCGCTGATCACCCGATCCATCCAGTACTTGCTCTCGAACAGCGCGAGGTGCGTGCCGTCGTCCCGCACGAGCACGTCCACGCCCTGCATGGCCCGCAGGCGGGCCATGCTCTCGGCGTCGGTCCGACGAGCGATCGAGTAGCTCGTGGCCGTGAGTTCTGCTGCGGCTCCGAACTCGGTCTCCAGGCGATGGGTGGCCACCTCGAACTGCATCGGGCCCACGGCGGCGAGCACGGGGGCCTGATCACCGAGATCCTGGTCACGCAGCACCTGGATGGCGCCCTCTTCATCGAGCTGCACGATGCCTTTGCGGAACTGCTTGAACTTCGACACATCCTTCACCCGGGCCCGCATGAAGTGCTCGGGGGCGAAGGCGGGCAGCAGCGGGAACTCAGCCGGCTCGTCCACGTAGATGGCGTCGCCAACACGCAGGTCGTTGGCGTTGACCAAGCCGAGCACGTCCCCGGGGTAGGCCTCGTCCACCGTGTCGCGATCCTGGCCGAACACGGTCTGGGCGTACTTGGTGGAGAACTGGCGCCCGGTTCGACCGGCGATGGCCGTCATGCCCCGCTCGAACTTGCCGGAGCACACCCGCACGAACGCGATGCGGTCGCGGTGAGCCTTGTCCATCCCCGCCTGCACCTTGAACACCAGGCCCGAGAACGGGGCGTCGAGCCCCCGGCGGGAGCCGTCGCGCATCACCCGCGGCGCCGGTGAGGGCACCAGATCCACCACACCGTCGAGCAGGAACCGCACGCCGAAGTTGGTGAGGGCCGAGCCGAAGAACACCGGAGTGGACTCACCAGCCAGGAACGTCTTCTGATCGACCACTCGACCGACCGTGTCGAGCAGCTCCACTTCCTCGGCGGCTTCGGTCCAGGCCTCGCCCTCCTCGACCTCGGCCCGCTCGGCGTCCACCGCCTCTTCCGGGGCGATCGTGGAGCCTCGGGCCACCCGCTCGAAGCGGGTGTACACGCCGTCCGTGCGGTTGACCACGCCCCGGAAGTCGCCGGGAATGCCCACCGGCCAGGTGACCGGCGTCGGCTCGACCACCAGCGTCTCCTCGATCTCGTCGAGCAGCTCGAGCGGAGCCTTGCCGGGGCGGTCCCACTTGTTGATGAAGGTGAGGAAGGGGATTTCTCGCTCGCGGCACACCTCGAACAGCTTCAGCGTCTGCGGCTCGATGCCCTTAGCCGCGTCGAGCACCATGATCGCGGCGTCGGCGGCGGCGAGCACTCGGTAGGTGTCCTCGGAGAAGTCGCGGTGGCCGGGGGTGTCGAGGAGGTTGAGCACGCAGTTGCGGTAGTCGAACTGCAGCACGGTGGACGTGATCGAGATGCCGCGCTGCTGCTCCAGGTCCATCCAGTCGGACGTGGCGGAGCGGCGGCCCTCGCGCGCCTTCACAGCGCCGGCCTCGGCGCCGAGGGCGCCGCCGTAGAGCAAGAACTTCTCGGTGAGCGTGGTCTTACCGGCGTCGGGGTGCGAGATGATGGCGAAGGTCCGGCGACGGGCCGCCTCGGAGCGTGGATCGGTCACACACCAACGGTACCGGCGAGAGGCGCCCGCTCATTGGGCCGCGTCGATGACCTGCCGTGATGCGGTTGACGGGCCGCCATGGGTCCAGAAGGATGGCGCCATGGAGGGACCTGAACAGCGCCGATTGGTTCAGGGGCGGAATCTTCTCGGCGAACGACTGCTCGGCGTGCCTGGCGTCACCGCCGTCGGCATCGGGCTCCAGGAGTTCGACGGGAGACCCACTGGTCGCGTGGTGCCGGTCGCCATCGTGGAGGAGAAGCGGCCACTGGACCGGGTGGACCCGATCCACGCGATCCCCAAGTCCATCCGGGGTATCCCCGTCGACGTCCACGTAGGCGGTCGCCCGCAGAAACTCAGCCTCCTACCTGGTGCGTCGAAGGGCGGCACGTTCGAGATCGACCGCACGATGAAGCGCCCGCTGCGGGGTGGCGTTGCAATGAGCAACTCCCGCACGACCCCCGAGCATCGCGCTCGGAGCTACGGGACCCTAGGTGTGATCATGATCGACACCTTCGAGAACTTCTATGCGTTGACAAACGCGCACGTGGTGGCCGATGACGATTGGCCCGCCAGCCAAGACCCCGCCAATCACAAGCCCGCGTACCAACCCGACGCAGTAGGTGGACGCCCCAACATCGGTGTCGTCGTCGGCCTCGAGCACTCCGGTCACACCGATGTAGGTCTCATCCGGCTCGCGTCTGGCGTCTCGTTCGTGCCTGCGATTCAGGACCTGGGGCCGCCGGGGCCGCACCGCCAACTGACGGCGTCAGACCTTGAGGCCGCAGCACCGCAGGGTGGCATCGCGGTGCGAAAGCGAGGGGCCCGAACAGGTTTGACAGGTGGCCGGATCGTGCTCATCCAGACCTTCGCCATACCGGAAACGCCTGCTCCTGCGGGTGCCCAGTGGTGGACAGCATCTGCTCTCGATTCGAACAACGGCGACGACATCCTGCTCGAAGGGGGCCATGTCATCCGAGGCGCCCCCGACATGCACGGCCGTCCTGGCGATTTCATGCTGGCCGGCGATTCTGGCTCGGTCGTGCTCGACGACGATCACCGAGTGGTGGGTTTGGGTTGGGGACGATCAAAGGATGGCGGGCGTCGGTCCACCACAGGCCCTCCCCCGCGGGCGGCTGACGCATGGGCCACGCCAATTGAGACCGTGATCAGCTCGATGAGTTCTGTCGCCGCGGGCCTCGAAGTCGTCGTGCCCCTTGCCGGCGAGGATCAGACCGAGCCCGACAAGATGACACCGCGGACGGTGCCATGAGCACCAACACCGACGTGCGTGCCGCCTTCGTCGAGGCCCGTCGCCTCTTCCGCCGACACCCCGATGTCACCGCAATCGCGCTCGGGCCGCGTCGGCGCCAGGGCGAGTTCCACCCAGAACTGACGGTGATCGCCGGCATCGACCGCAAGCAGCGCAAGGCCGACGTGGGGCGCGACGACCTGCTCCCGCTCTCAGTTGCCGGTCTTCCGGTCGACGTCCAGGAGATGGGCCGCCCCCAGAGCCTGGGCGAACCGCTGTGGGGTTGGGTGCCCTACGGCGCCAAGGCCCGCAACCGCGTCACCCAGCGGGTCGACCGGGTGCTCCACAGCGGCTCCAACATCTTCCCCCGGCTGAAGAAGGCCGGCGCCGGCACCCTCGGATTCTTCATGCACGACCATGCACAGGTGATCCAAGATCTGCCAGACCTTCGACACTTCGCCGTGACCAATGCCCACGTGGTGGCTCGTGCCGACCGTACGCGCACGGTCGTCGAGCTACCGGTGGACGGTGTAACCGCAGTCGGCCACGGTCGCTACAGCGACCTCACCGGGCTCTTCCGTCGCGACGTCGGCGTCGTGGCGAGGCAGTGGGGCTACCAAGCGGCGGCGAACGGCACGATCAGCATGCCACTGGATCTCGACGACTTTGCGCTCGTGCAGCTCAACGCCGGCGAGGAGTACGCCCCCGACGTCGGCGACCTGACAAGCATCACCGACGTGCGACCAGTCGCCGACTTCGATGACGGCATCGTCGACCCGAAATACCTCTACAAGTACGGCACCTGCACAGGGTGGACGAAGGGTGAGCTCACCGGCATGTGGTACGAGCGGCTCGACCCTCCGCCTGCCGACGAGGACGACCCCAACTTCCGTGAGATCGACGGCGGCGTTTACAACATCGGCTATCACCTGCTCATTCGGCCCGAGGTGGATCCCGACAACCTGAACCGCACCAATGCGTTCGCCTACGAGGGCGACTCGGGGAGCGCGGTGGTCGACGACCGGGGCAACCTGGTCGGACAAATTCACCGCGTGGTCGTAACTGACCAACAGACTCGTTACACCGGCGTGGCCACCCCGATCCAGCGCATCATCGACACGGTCACGGCCGATCCGGACTTCGCCGACCTGGTGGTCACCACGCCCTCGTCGATCGGGTTCAGCACTGACCCGCTCACCGAGCCGATCGTCGTGCCTGACTGGCCGAACCAGCCATGAGTGGCAACGGGACGCTCGCCGCGATCGGGCACCTGCTCGGCTCGATCGGGGAACGGCTTCGTTTCGAGTTGGCTCACAACACCCACGAACTGCTTGCCGCAGCCGGCGTCGAAGTCGGCGGGCTCGAGCCCGATGAACTCACCGACTTGTTCGACGACGTCGTCGATCTCGTCGACGACCTGGTCGACAGCGCGGAGGTACTGGCTCTGGCCGTCGATGGCGGTGATGCGCTCGAGATCGCCGACGCCGCAGTGGCGATGCTCGGTCACCTTCCAACCGTGATCTCCACGGTCGACGACCTCAGCGGACTGGAGCCGACCGCCGACGTCGGGTCGATCGAATCCATCGGCCAGGCCATCGTCGACACGGTGGTCATTGCCGAGATCGAGGCGGCACCTGTCTTGGCCGGCGGCCTCGAGATCCTGGGCGTCATCGAACGGACGTCGATCGCCGAGACCATCGACCGTGCCGGGTACGACTCGCTCAGCCTTCGCTGGGATCGGCTCGGAACCGCACTGACCGATCCTGCCGGGCTCCTCAGCGACCGAGTCGGATGGAACGACGGCCCGATCGATCCCGTGCTGTTCGAGCTCGTCGGGCATTTCCTCCGCCGCCTCGGCCTCCCAGCCGCGGTGGACGAGCTCGACGACGGCACCGTGATCGGCTGGCTCTGGATCCTCAAGTGTGTTCTGGCCCCGGGCGCGTCGACCGTCGATGTGGAGCTCTTGGCTGGTGTCAACCACGACCACGACGTCACGCTCCACTCGGGCGGATGGTCGTTGAACCTCGGCGCGGCGCTCACCCTGACCGCCGATGCGAGCGCAACGATCGATCCCGGTTCGTCGTTCGAGCTCGTCGGCGCTGGCGCCGACGCTCGGCTGTCGGTTCACGCCCAGCTCGATCGCATCGCCGGGCCTGACGACGAGTTCTACTTGCTCGCCATCCCGGGCGTCGCCGGGATTCGAGCCGACGCACTGAGCCTGCGGGCCGAGGTGACGGTCGAGGCCGGCACCGCGGGGAGCCTGACGGTGCATCCGGCGGTTGCCGGCACAGTCACCGGGGTGAGGCTCGAGATCGACACCGACGGCATCGGCGGCCTCCTCGAGGCACTCATGAGCGGCGATGGGGCGGGCCCGGGGTCCGAGATCCAGATCGCCTACTCGGTCGACAACGGCCTGTCCTTCGGTGGGGCCGCCGGGGTATCGGTTGCGTTCGAGCCGAACTGGACAGTCGGTCCGTTGTCGGTGGCGCGCTTCGGTCTCGACGCGAGATTGGCCCCGGAAGGAGTCGACCTCACGGCTGCGGTCGACCTCCTGACCGTGTTCGGCCCGTTCACCGCCCGGATCGACGGCATCGGCGTGACCATGGCCGTTGGGTTCCCCAACGCAACCAACGACTGGGCGTTCACCGTTCAGCCGAAACTGTTCGACGCCATTGCGCTCGCCATCCAGAGCGAGGCCGTGAACGGCGGCGGCTTCCTCGAAGTGGATCACGACATCGGTCGGTACTCCGGCGCAGTCTCGCTCCAGATCGTCAGTGTTGGCATCGCCGCCATTGTGGTCGTCGACACCCAACTCCCGGATGGTTCCGACGGCTTCGCCTTCTTCGCCGCGCTCACCATCCAGTTCCCGGGAGTGCCACTGGGCTTCGGGTTCTCACTGACGGGCGTGGGTGGGCTCGTTGCCATCAACCGGGCGTTTGACGGCGAGGCGCTCGCCGTGGGCCTCCGGACTGGCGTGGTGGACTCGCTGCTGTTCCCCGAAGATCCGATCAACGATGCCGCCGAGATCATCGCTCAGATCGACGACTACTTCCCGGTTGCCGTTGGCAACACCGTCATCGGTCCAGTCGTCGAGCTTGCATGGGGAACGCCGGTTCTGGTCACCGCACAGCTCGGCGTCGTCATCAGCATGCCGCAAGGGGTCATTGCGGTGCTCGGGTCGATCAGCGCACGCATCCCCGACCCGAACGCGCCAGCGCTGAGTCTGAATCTCGACCTGATCGGCATCATTGACATCCCGGCTGGTGATGTGTTGATCGCTGCGTCGCTTTACGACTCACGCCTGCTGGGTGTGATCGAGCTCAGCGGGGACATGGCCACCTACGCCCGGTTCGGCAGCCAGCCGTACTTCCTGTTCTCGGTCGGCGGTTTCCACCCGGCGTTCACACCGCCATCGAACTTGCCAGCCATCATCTACGACCTGCGGCGGATGACGGCATCGATCAGTGTCGCCGACAACGTCGCTATCTCACTGCAGCTCTACTTCGCTGTCACGTCGAACACTGTGCAGTTCGGCGCAGCACTCGAGCTCGAGGCGTCCATCAACGTCTTGATCAAGACCTATGTGGCTCGTGGCTGGTTCGAGTTCAACGTGCTGCTGCAGTTCTCGCCCTTCAAGCTGGTGGCCAACATCGCCGCTGGAGTGGCCATCTACTCGGGCAACAAGGAGCTGCTCGGCGTTCACCTCGAAGCCACCGTCGAAGGGCCCGACCCGTGGTATGTCACCGGCAGCGCGTCGTTCCGGTTCTTCGGCCTCAACGTCGACTTCGAGTTGGAAGTCGGGAGCCGGGCTGTCGGCGAGCCTCGACCGACCGCTGAGATTCGCGACAGCGTGCTTGCCGCCCTTTCCGCCCCGTCGGCATGGGCTGAGTTGGATGCTCCCTCCGGCGCCCCGTCCGCCATCGTCTTCGTCGACATCGCCGACTCGGTCGACGCTGACCTGGACGACGACATGGTGTGGGTCCGGCCCGACAGGCTGCTACGCGTACTCCAGAGCATCGCGCCCTTCGATCGTCGAATCGAGATCGTTGGTGAGGCCATACCCGCTCCTGGAGACGACTTCTTCCGGGTCACGGCGGCTGGTTTCGGCACCGTTCCACTCGACGAGATCGTGTCGGCTCAGGACTGGTTCGCGCCGGCGCACTTCGAGGCGCTCGATCGACAGGAGCGCCTCACCCGCGAGTCGTTCGAGCTGATGAACGGAGGCGTGGACTTCGGAGCGCCTGAGGCCCACGTGACTGACGAGTCCACAGATGTGGTCACGGTGGACTGTGGCTACGAGACCGACGTCTACGATGGCGACGCCTCGCCGGTGAGCGCGTCGTCGGGCCTGGGCTCGGTTGCCGAGTCTCTCCGCTTCACCAGCACCGTCGCTCCAGAGCGCATCACTGAGCCGCAGCCGACGACGTTCGTCGCCGTGGCCACGCTCGACGGGGCTCCCATCGAGGTGGATGGCGCCGTCGTGACGGCGGGCTCACAGTACGAAGCCCTTGCCATCGTCGATGCCATGCTGGTCGAAGACCCGGCATCAGCGTCGGCGATCGCCGTCGTCCCCGCACCCACCGCGGCCGAGTTCGACGGAGCCTGGCGATGACACGTTCGCTCACCTTTCTTCCCTGGTTGCGACGCGGCATCAGCGTCGGTCTCGCGTCAGCGGATCCTGGGGGTGCCAGTCCGATCGATCGGCTCGCGCCGGTCGATGTGTGGGTCGATGTCGACGGCACCCGAGTGTCTGCCGATGCCAGGGTCCGGCCGCCTGACCATGCTCGTGCCATCGATCCCGCCCAGATCGTCCGGCGGGTGCCCGGGCCGGGAGCGGTCAACGTCGAGACCGGCTATTGGCCTCTGATCGAGTTCATCTCTCCCGACCTGTGTTGGGCGCTCACCCCAGTCGCCCCCGAACCTCAGACCAACCGGCTTCGGCCCTGGATCGTGCTCATCTGTGTGCCGACGACCGAAGCGGAGCTGATCCAGAGCGACACGACCGAGCCGCCATCGTTGGTGGTCGACGCTGCGTTCCTGCCGTCGTTGTCGCAGTCTGCCCTATGGGCCCACGTCCAGAGCGCCCTCGGTGCAGAGCTCGGTACCGACGCAGCCGAGGTTGCGGCTGCGACCCGTGAGGCCGCTGACACCTCACCCGGTACTGTCATCAGCAGGCTGCTCTGCCCCGTGACCCTCGAACCCGACACGCAGTACCGGGCCGCCGTGGTCAACGCCTTCCATCCCGATGGTGATCAGCTCCAACCGGCCTGGTCGGGCTCGGGACAGGTCACCTTGACGGTGTTCGACACGTGGACCTTCAGCACCGGTCAGGCCTCCAGCTTCCAGGATCTGGTCTCGCTCCTCGGACCGGTGGACGATCTCGATCTCGATCTCGGCCTCCGTTCGGTCGACGTGTCGAAACTCGGACCAATCGAGCCGTGGTCACCGGGGTCGAGGGTGTCGGCTACCTTTGCCGGCCCGCTCGTCGATCCCAACCTCGATGCCACTGACGATCCGGATCAGGACGCCGCCGTGGTCGACGCGATCGTGCCGTTCCTGGATCAGGGGAGTCAGCGTGTTGTGCTCGACGCCGATGCTCCCGATCCGATCGTGACCCCGCCGCTCTATGGCTCCTTCGTCGCCGACGAGCACGCGGTTCCCAAGAAGGGCTGGATGCGCGAGGTCAACACGGTGCTCCGGCACCGCATGGCCGCAGGCCTCGGGGCCGACATCGTTCGAGTTCATCAGGAGCGCTTCATGGCGGCTGCGTGGCGTCAGGCCGGTCAGATCAGGGAGGCCCGCCGGGCCCTGAACGCGATGCGACTCCAGGCTGAGATCGCGCGGACCTGGAAGGCTCGAACCGATCGCCTCGACCCGGACGCCCACGCAACCGTGGCGAGGGCTCAGTACTCGACACTCCGGGTCGGCAACGGGCGGCCTGCTCGTCACGCACTCCGAGGCAGCGGCATCCCCACTGGGCTCCACAGTCCAGCGCTCGCTCGGCTCTCTCGGCCGGGGAGCCGGATGTCGCGATCGTTGTTGCGGCGCTTTCCGCCGCCGCCACGCCCCGACGACAAGCCGTCGACCGAGCGCCACCCGACGTGGCGTCAAGCAGTCGGCGCGATGTTGGCCACCTCTGACCGACGGCGCCAGGTGAGATTCGCCACCGGTGATGCGCCGCCCGGTGCGCTGCTCACCGATGGTCGGCTGGCGATCAGGCTGGGGGTCGGTACCGCAAACCGCGGCTCTGGCGCCCGGCGCCCCTGGCGGGACCAGAACGACGTGTTGGACCTCGGCGAGGTTGTTGGGGCTGCGCGTGCCGTGTCACCCCAGACCTCGACGCTCCAGCGAGCGCAGGCCCGCGTGCCCGGCCTGGACACGTTGGTGGTGCCGTCGGCTGCCGGCGGTGACGAGGTACCGACCCGTATCTCGCTGGGTCCCGACATCGACGAGGCGCTGATGTGGTCGCTCCTCGACCGATCGGTCGACCTGGTCATGCCGGGGGCTTCAGCCGTGCCCAACAACAGCGTTCGGCTCGTCAGGTCCAACGCCGAGTTCGTTGCCGCGTTCCTTGCGGGAGCCAACCACGAGATGGCACGCGAACTCTTGTGGCGGGAGTACCCGGCTGACCTGTCCCACACGGTCTTCCGACGATTCTGGGACCGGCGAGATGGCCGTCCCGACGTTCACCCGATGCTCGATTGGCCGGCGTCGGACTCGCTCGGCGAGGTGGGTGCTGCCGCCGGCGAGGCCGTGGTGGTACTCGCCCGCGGCGAGGTCTTCCGGCACTATCCCAAGGTCATCGTCATGTTGCGTGCCCCCGACGGGGCGTTGTCGCTCCCGACCTTCGCTGGTGAGCTCCCGAACGCTATGCGCTTCTACGGGTTCGACGTGCGCGACGCAGACGCCTTGTTCGAGGACGACTGGTCTGTGGTCTTCGACGAACCATTGACTGAACCCCGATTCGGACCCGTGCCTGACGTTGGCGGCGCATCAACCCCGTCGACCCTCGATGGCTCCCGGAACTCGGCGCACGTCGCCGGCCTTGCCTACCAGCGGCCGTTCCGGCAGGAGTTCCCCGTTTCGGCTCTGCTCGAGCCGGACGAGTGAGGAGGCGCCATGACCGATGATTGGTTCACATCACTCGGGTCGGAGACTCCGCTCGCTCTGCTTCCGATCCGGATCGAGGCCCGCTACCTGCCGGTTGCCGCCCCGACTCAACTCCACCTGCGGTTCTTTCCCGACGTGATCCACGTGGATGATCATCGGCGTCGCCTCAACGAACGCGAGGCCAAGGCCGGTGATCAGTTCCGGGCGATGGTCGAGAAGGCCGATGCTCCCGACGGCGTCGCCGAGGCCCAACGGTGGCTGGCCGACCAGGTCGGTACGAACCGGGCCCTGTACGTCGCTGAGGCGAGCGGGCGTGACGGGCGGAAACAGGGCCCGGCCGACGGTAGCGAGCCGATCATGGCTCGACTCCTTCCCGACCTTTGGTTGATCAGGATCTACGATCAGTCGGGTTCGCTCCACCTCACCGAGGAGGTTCGGCTCGAAACCGACGCTCTCTCGGTCGCGCCACGCTTGGTGGGAATCGGTGACGACGCTGACGACGACGTGGCGGAGCGGTTCTTGCGCGACCAGAACCTCGCCTGGATGTTCGATCTGGAGGCGGCGCACGACGTCGGAATGGCGTGGAAGGTGGATCTGCACCGACTGCCACCCGCGGTTGGCACAATCCTCGTGACTGGGCTCCGTGTCGACCGTGACCCCGACGAGGAGGCGGCGTCTCTGTTCGAGCAGATGGCGAGTCACCGGTTCTCCCGAGGCTTGGATCTCGTTCCGCAGGGCACGCCGACCAACAACTCCGATGCTGGCCCATCCGGAGTACTGCTCCATGCGTCGGAGCCCTCGCGCTTGTTCGCAGCCGACGGGCAACCCCAGCCCGGATCGAGCCGCGACCTCGTCGATCGCGTCGCCACGGATCCTGCGACGCTCTATCCCGCACGGGCCGCCGACACGGTGTCAGTTGCACTGGGTCACCCCGGCGCCAACGCGTTCGATCGCGTGGTACACGCCGGGGCGATCGACGGGGTGCTGTCGTGGGCAATGGGCTCGGCCGTCGCTCCGGCCATGTTCGGTGAGTTCTTGTCGTGGGCACTGGCCAGAACGGAGAAGGGCCACCCGGGCGTTGGTGGTGCCGAGCTCCTCGAGTGGCACGCCCGATGGGTTCGAGGAGGAGCGGCTATTCCGACCATTCGCTGCGGCGAGCAGCCTTATGGGGTCATGCCCATTGCCTCTCCGGTGGGCAAGGTCGGCTGGGCGAAAGACTCGTTCGGTGCCCACCTGGAGACGCTGATGGGGAGCGGTCTCGACACGCTGCGGAAGGCGTTGCCTCTGCCGGCTCTCGATCCTGATGCCATCGATTCGCGGCCAGGAACATCACCGGCAATGAACGCCGACCAGGTTGCGTCGGTACTGGCCGCGGTTCCTCACCCCACGGCGCTACAGCTCCGCAGCGTCGTGGACCACAGCGACGCTGATGCCGATGCGCTCGTACGCATCGTCGACCAGATCGATGAGATTCTCGCCGAGCCATGGGCGCCGATGGCCACGCCGCAGTACTGGGCCATGAAGGCAGTGTTCGACGCATGGCGTACGCACCGCGCCGTGCTCGACCCCCGGCGGTCGAGCCCGACCATCAGGGCCCAGGTTCGCCAGATGCAGCGCCTGGCCAGCGACCTTCAGGGTCTGTCATCGAGCCATCCGGTGATCGAGGCCACGATCGACGAGCTGATCGAGATCACACGCGAGGAGATGCGTCCGTTGTTGCTGGGTCGGCAGCGGGCGACGCAACGGCTTCCAGGGGAGGTGTCGGGGCTGCACGGCAGTGGTGGGGTCGGTTCGCCCACTGCACTCCGGCTGGCTGCGGTGAGCTTCGCTCGCGAGGCCGTGGCGGTCGAGCATCTCTCGGGAGGTCTCGGTGACGACATCCTGGAGCCGCTTCGGACCTGGATCGAGGCAAGGCTCGGCGAGATCGACGCCATCGACCGTAACCGGCTCGACCCAGCCAAGCGAGAGCCGTGGTCGATCCCGGGCCCGCTGCTCGTCCATCTCCTCGACGAGGCATACCTCGCCACTGATCCTCCAGGACTCACTCCCTTCCGGCACGCCGTGCTGGCCCTCGAGCTGATGGTGACCGCCGTTGGTGGCCCCCCGGCGGCCCGGCGCGACGTCACCTCCGGCCGACCCGACCGGTCTGACGTCACGTCAGTCGATGCCGGTCTTGCCATCCTGGATGGCAAGACCGAGCGGCTGGAGGTGTCGGTCCCCCGTCGGCCCCCGACCCAGGTCGTACATTCTCTCGATTGGAGTGTTCGCGAGGCGCTCGGGCCGTCGATGTACCGGCTCGATGCATGGGTGCTCAGTCGAGCGAATCGGCTGCTTGCGGAGCGGCGGCAGAAGCGCCCGTCCGGTCTGCACCTCGGGGCCTACGGGTGGCTCACCGACGTCAGACCCACCCGGGCGCCGACATCGCAGGGATTCATCCACGCCCCGTCGTTGAGTCACGCCACGACTGCCGCCGTCCTGCGATCGGGTTGGCAGGCATTCGGAACAGCCGACGGCGACGCACCGCTATCGGTAGATCTGTCCTCGGACCGGGTGCGGCGTGGTCAATGGATCATGGACGGCATCCGGGCCGGTCAGGATCTCGGCGACCTCCTGGGCGCGCGCTTCGAACGTCGGCTCCACGAGGCCAACCTCGATGTGTTCATTGAGGAGGTCCGACGGGTGGTGCTCGACGTCGACGGATCAGGCGATCCACCGACGGCCGTTGTCGACGGCCTCGTGGTGGCGCGAGCAACAGCAGCCGACGTCGACCCGGCAACCGGTCGTCGCATCGGAGCCACCCAGAGAGAGCAACGCGTCGGTGACGCGCTGCAGGCCCGCATCGCCGGTCGCCCGGGGGCCAGTCAGGTGGCGCAGTTGGCCCGGGAGACCGCCGACGACCTCGATGCCGTTGCCGATCTTCTTATGCTCCAGAGCATGCACTCGATGTTGCATGGTGACGGCGACACGGCGTCGGCGGCGCTCGCGGCGTCCACCCGCGGCGACGGCGCTCCACCGCCGGTCACGGCGACGGCATCGCCCCGAAGCGGGCAACACATCGACCATCGAGTGGTCACGATGCTGGCACCCATCGCCACCAGCTCGACACCGCCCGGGATCAGAGTTGTGAGGCCTGTGGTGGATGCCGCCGACCCTGCGCTCGCCTCGTGGCTACGCAGTCAGCTCCCGCCAGCGTCCTCGGTCCACTTCGAATGGAGGTCCGACAGCGGGTCGGTGGGCTTCGCATCGCTCGAGGACGTCGATCTCGACGTCCTCGATGCGGCCCTCCTTGCGTCCTCGCAGGCCTCACAGACAACAAGTGCACTGGGTCGGGCCGTCACTGCGCTCAGGGCTGGGCAGACGTCGAGCCCTGGTTCGCTTCGGAGCGACCGCCGGCGTTCCTCGGCGGTTGACGTGCTGACACTGGACGAGTTCGGTGTGATCGCCGTTCGACTACGCGAGTTCGCGGGTGAGGCCCGGGCGCTTCAGCCAACAGATCTGGTCCGAAGCGACACCGACACCGGCTCCGTCGCCTTCGACACTGCTGACCTCGAGGCTCGATTCAGGGCCGTCGACTCAGCCCTCACCGCTCTCGCCCGCAATCTCGAAGACAATGCCTCGCCAGCACAACAACGGCGGGCGCTCGCTGCGGCCCAGGCCCTCGGAGTTGGAGGTGCCCTCGTTGCGCTGGAGCAGGCTGTCGGGCTCGGCCCCGCTGATCAGCCGGCAGGTCGGGCACCGGGCTCGATCCGAGCTGGTACGCGAGCGTCGACACCCGATGCGCGCGAGCGAGTGCGGGCCGCCATCGCCCGTCGACAAGCCAACGTTCAGGACCTCGATCTGCCCAAGCCGACGCCGACCCCGTCCGGGTCACAGTCCGACGCAACGGCGTATCTGGATGCGATTTCCGGGATGATCGGAGTGCCGCTGCCCCTCACGGCGACCTTCGTCCCGCCCCAAGGGCTCGACATCGACGCGCTGGCCGCTGGAGGCACCCGATCCCTCATCGCTCGCTCCGCCTCGACATGGATCCGGCGGGTGGGCAGGGTCCGTCCGTCCTGCAAGGCCGTGCTCGACATGGAGCTGTTCCGGTCTGCCGCTGACCAGCCTGCCACCGAGTGGGACGGCTTCCAGCTCCCGGCCGCCAGTGAGGTCTGGGCAGCGGTCTCTCGGCCCGAGACCGGAGGCGATCACCTGTCGGTCGTCAGCACGACGCCGATCGATCCGCTTCGCTCCGACCGGGTGTGTGGCATCTTGATCGATGCCTGGTCGGAGGTCATCCCCCGCACCGATCAAGTCACGGGCTTTGCGGTCCACTTCGACGCCCCGACATCGCGGCCCCCACAGACGATTCTCGTGTCTGTTCTCGCCGAGGACGAGGCGTACTCGGCCGACACGGTGGCCGACCAGCTCATGGCCACTCTGGAACTGGCCAAACTTCGCGTCGCTGGTCCGCCGGACACCTCGCTTGGGCACGTGCTCCCGGCCGTCCTCCTCGACAAGGCCGAGAAGACACTTGATGACCAGCTGGCGGCCGACGCATGATCCGCCGTCGCCTCGAAGGACAGCACCTCGATCCAGAGATGACCAGTGGCCTTGCCGCGGAGGTGGCCGATCCATTGTGGATGCTGGCCCGCCAGTGGCAGGTCGGGGAGTTCCAGGGCGAGGACGCGGCCACACCGGTCTTCATCTCCGTCGACGTCGACTCGGCACCGGTCACCCAGCTCCGAACACCATCGAATCAGACCCCGCTCGACCCGGGGCAGACGCTTGAACCGCTTGTCGAAGCCGGAGTGGTTCGGCGGGGTCCAGCTCGTTGGCGACACCGGCTGGAAGCAGGCCAGGCCCTGCTCGACCGGGTCCGCCAGCTGAACGGCGGTGAGGAGGCCGTTGGGTTGCTCCTCGACGGCTTCGGGCTCGAAGGCGACGAGATCGAGGACGACGACCTCGATCCGCTCGGTGATGCGCACCTGCGCTTCCTCGCTCGTCGGACCATCGACGGTGGCAGGCTGGCAGCTCAGCTGGAAGACAGCGGTGCCGAGAAGCTCGAGGTGGTCGACCGTATCGGCAACGCCACCTTGCGGGCCCAGGTGGTCGAAGCGATCGATGACTGGAATCGGACCGAGGCAGCGCTGTTCGTGGAGCGCACCGCAGATCAGAGCGCCTGGGTCGATGAGCGGCTCGAGTACCGGTTCGGCCTTACTAGCTCTGACGGCCAGGCGGAGTACGAGCTACGTGCCGAGGAGTACCCGGGGGGTTCACTCGACTGGTATCACCTGAACCTCGGGTCGGCGACGCTCCCCGAGCCGAAGCCCGACAAGGACGAGAAGCCCGACAAGGACGAGAAGCCAGACAAGGACGAGAAGCCTGGAACCGTCGATGATGGCCCGGGGTCGGTCACCGTGCTGGCGTCACCGATTCGCTTCGTCGGACAACCGGCGAGCCGCTGGTGGGAATTCGAGGATGGTGGCGTCGACTTCGGTCTGCTGGCGGCGGGGCCCGACGATCTCGCTCGATCGGTACTTGGCGCATATGCGCTCGTCGCAGGCGACGACTGGTTCCAGGTCCCGTGCACCCTTCCGGTTGGATCGGTCAATCAGGTGCGATCGGTCACGGTCACCGACGACTTCGGAGACTCGCGCACCATCTCATCCACGGCGCACGAGGATCTGCAGCAGTCAGGAGAGCGCCCCTGGCGCTTCTTCGAGCTGACTGGAGACAAGACGATCGCCGAGGACCGAGCGCCGGTGTTGTACCTGCCCCCGACGGCGGCCAGCTCCGACGGCGCCTCGCCGGTCGAGCTCGTGGAGTTCCGCCGAGATGAGATGGCCAATCTCGCATGGGCAATCGAACGCCGGGTCCAGAGCCGAAGTGGTCGCGTCGTCGACCGGGGAACCGATCTACCCGTGGAGGCTGACCCCGCTGTCGACGTGTGGGACTTCGTCCTTTCCACCTCAGTGCCAGGGAGTTGGGTGCCGCTGGTGCCCGTTCGCCAGCCCGGTCGATCGCCGCAGATGGTCTTCCGCCGGGCCGAGCTGGCTGCCGCGACGGGTGGCGTGCGCACGCAGCCCCGGTCCACCCTGCTCGATCCTGCGCGCCGGTCGGTCGTCGTCGCAGAAGAGGAGGTGCCGGCCGGCGGTGTTCGTGTCACACAGACGTATCAGATGTCGCGCGATCACAACGGGCGTCTCTTCGTGTGGCTTGGATCGAAGAAGACGCCAGCCGACGGACCTCTGCCACGATCTCCATGGCAGGTCGATCGCCTTCGTGGCCCACGTGAGAGCTGAGCTGGCCGCCCAGCTGCTCGAACCGTTCACCTCGCAGGCGCGAGACGGGACGCCTCCGGGTCACAGCGGAACGAGCCGCGGGTGGCGGTGTCGGAGAGAAAGGCGTCGACCTCGCTGGCGGCGGTCACCCACGACCGGTCGGCATCCTCGCTCGACACGGCGAACACGACACCCGCCAGCCGGCCATGGTCATCGTAGAAACCGGCCCCACTGTTGCCCGGCACCGTGCGGGCGTCGACGATGTAGCCCCGACGCCGAGACCGGGTCGTGGCCCGCACGTCGTCGATCTCGACGATCGTGACCGTGACGACTGATGCCGGCACCGACCCGGCGGCCAAGGCGATCGTGCCAGCCTGGCCTTCGGCGAGATCGAGCATCGGCGGAGGAGGGGGCACGGCTGTCAGGGGCGGACGAGGGGTGAGCAGCGCAAGATCTCGGCGAGGGTCGTAGGCGGCGACATCAGCCTCGCGTTCGCCGTCGGTGCTGCGGATCGTGATCGGACCCCCCGACGCCACGACGTGGGCGGCGGTGAGCACCACGTCGGTACCGAGGGCGATACCGGTGCCGTCGGCGGGGTTGGCTGCGCCACACGTGCCGGTCTCGATGGCGACTGCTCTGGCCAGCGCATCGTCGAGGGTGGGTGCGATCGCCGCCGCACTCGGCTCTGTGTGATCGGGCGCCGTTGCCGGAGCGTCGGAACACGCAGCGCCGGCCAACAGCGCGGTGCCCGCCACGAGCCAGCGCCAAAACGCGAAGGGGGCCGGCCCCGTAGGCCCGGCCCCCTTCATCACGAGACAGAAACTCGGATCAGATCTGGCTCTGCTGGGTGAGGTAGGAACGCTCAGCCAGGCTGTGCCACTCCACGATCCCGTCGCGGAACTCGCGCCAGGGGCCGAGGATCGCTGCGAACTTCTCGTCCTCGGCGGCCTTCTGGTCGAGCACGTTCTCGGTCTCAGCCTTGAACGCCGCCATCAGCTCCGGCGAGAACTCACGGATCTGGGCGAACCCCTTGATCGTCTGGAGATCGCGCTGGTTGAGCACGTCGTAGGTGGCGATGGTCTGGATGTTGGCGTGGGCCGCCGCGTTGCGAACCGCCGCCTGGTAGGTAGGGGGCAGATCGTTCCAGAGGTCGAGTGGCATCTGCACCTCGACCGCCGTGCCGGGCTCCCACCAACCGGGGTGGTAGTAGAAGAGATCCGAGCCGAGCTCGTCGAGGCCGAGAATGAGGTCGTCGGTCGGGCCCACGAACTCGGCGGCGTCGATGGCACCGGTCTGGATCGACGTGAGGATCTCACCGCCGGCGACAGTGACCTGCTCGCCGCCGAGGTTCTGCAGCACCTCACCGGCGAGGCCGGGGATACGCATCTTCAGACCCTGGAGGTCGTCGACCGTGTTGATCTCCTTGGAGAACCAGCCGCCCATCTGGCAGCCGGTGCCGCCCGCCGGGAAGGCGATGATGCCGTGCTCTTCGGCGTAGAACTCGTTCAGCAGCTCGAGGCCGCCGCCCTGGTACAGCCAGGCGTTCTGCTGACGCTGGTTGAGGCCGAACGGCACCGCGGTACCGAACTGCTGCACCGGCGACAGACCCACGTAGTAGTAGGAGGCGGTGTGGCCCACCTCGGCGCCACCGTCACGAACGGCGGGCAGCACGTCGAGGCCGCCCACGATCTCGCCGGCCGGTGCCACGTTGATCTTGAACTTTCCGCCAGTCAGGTCGCTGACCTGCTGCGAGAAGGTTTCGGCTGCGCCGAAGAGCGTGACGAGTGCGGTCGGCCAGCTCGTGGCCATGTTCCACTCGATCTCGGGCCCATCGGTCTGAACCGGGGTGACGGTTTCCTCTTCGGTGGAACCGGTGTCGTCGGAGCCGGTGTCCTCTTCTTCGACCGGGGTGCCCGCGTCGTCCACCTCAGTGGTTGAGCAGGCAGCCAAAATGGCCGTGCTGGCGGCGAAACCGGCAACGCCGAGACCGGCCTTACCGAGGAACGACCGCCGATCGAGAGACAGCTCGTCGCTGTGTTCGGTCATGTTCTCCCCTTGTTGTGTTCGGTTGGATTCCTAGGCGGTCTGGGAGGTCACCGGAACAGTTGCTCCGGCCCCGCCCCCGCCTTGGCCTCCCCGGAGCGAGCCTGCCACCCCGGTGAGAATGATGAAGGTCACGATGCTACCCATGACGATCAAGGGCCACGTCGCACTCGAATCAGCACCAGTACAGAAGCTCTCAGGTGCATTGGCGTTGAAGAAACAGTACGAGAAGTTCGTGATCGACGGCAGCAGGCCGAGCACGATGAGGGCCAGGATCTGCAAACCCATGAACGGGATCGCCCCGCGGTGGATGTCGGCAGTCTTCACCTCGGGTGGCGCCACGGATTGCAGATAGAACAGCGAGAATCCGACCGGCGGTGAGATGAAGGCCATGTTGAGGTTCACTGCCATCAGCACGGCGAACCACACGATCTCCTGTTCGGTGAACTCCAGCGCCACGAATGCGGGCACGAAGATCGGCACCACGATGAACGTGATCTCGAGGAACTCGAGATTGATGCCCAACAAGAACACGGCGATCATCGCCACGATCACGAAGCCGACCTTGCCGCCGGGGATGTCGGACAGCCAGGCCGCCGCCTGATCGGCCCCGCCGAGTTCCTGGAACATCAGGCGGAAGAACAGGGAGGCGAACAGCAGCGTCATCACCAGGATCGTGATGTTGGCCGTCGACCGGCCGGCATCGATCAGGGCCTGACGGTTGAGTTTCCACGCCGGCTCGATGTGCTGTGCGCCGTCTGCGATGAGCAGGCGATCGAACCAGTGGTTCGTGCCCGCCAGGATCAGCGCTCCGAACACACCCACGGCGCCCGACTCCGATGGGGTGGCGAGACCCTGGAAGATCGAGATCAGCACACCGGCGATCAGCATCAGCGTCGGGACGATGCTCACCACCAGTTCGGTGGTGAGCATCCCGAACCGGGCCACGAGTGCGAACGACACCAACCCCACGATCAGGCCGCCGATGACAGCGGGGGTGAAACCGATGAGCAGCACCACGAGGAACACCATCAGCCCGAGCACCACGCCGATGATGGCGGCGGTTCGGGTGGAGGGATTGCCCTCGAGCATTCGTTCCTCGGGGGGCATGACGGGCCCGAGTTCGGGCCGGAGCAGCGAGATGAACAGCGTGTAGGCGATGTAGAGGCTCGACAGCAGCAGGCCAGGCAGCACCGCACCGGCGAACAGACCGATGATGCCGACCCCCAACTCGCCGGCCAGCAGGATCAGCACGATCGATGGCGGGAGCATCTGGGCCAACGTGCCCGATGCGGTGATGGCGCCCGTGGCGAGCCTGTTGTCGTAGCCGAGGCGAACCATGGCCGGCAGTGACAGCAGGCCCATCACGATCACGGTGGCGGCCACCACACCGGTGGCCGCTGCGAGCAGCGTGCCCACCACGATCACGGCGGCGGCGACGCCGCCTCGGATCGATCCCATCAGCAGACCGAAGGCGTTCAGGAGCCGTTCGGCCATGCCGGATCGTTCGAGGATGGCGCCCATCAACACGAACAAGGGAACGGCCAGCAGCTCCTGACTTCGTAGTGAACGAGCCCAGTTCGTCGGGAGCTGTCCGGCCAGCGTGCCGGGGTCGAACACGTCGAGGCTGATGGCGTTGGACATGTCGCCGATGAAGGCGAACGCCAGCGCCGTGGCGGCGAAGGAGAAGGCGACGTTGAACCCGGTGAGGATCATGATCATGAAGATCAGGAACATGACCATGGCCAGGAACACACCGAGCTCCAGGCCCAGGATCTCAACGATCTGTGCAGCGATCATCGGCCAGCGCCCCTTTATTCGATCCGCAGTGGGGCGTCGTCGGCGTCGGTGACGTCGCCCAGGTCTTCACGGCCGGCGATGACGAAGCCGGTCTTGATGATCTCCGCCACCACCTGGGCGGTCCAGAGGGCGAAACCCACGAGGATGAACGCCTGGATCGGGCCCTGGGGGAGCTGGCCGGCGTCTGTCGCCTGCTCCCAGGTGCGCCACACCCGCCATCCCTCCGGCCACTCGCCTTCGCCACCGTTGGCGAAGCGGTTGTAGCCGAGCGACCGGGCGGCGAAGGGCTGCAGCACCCTGAGCCCGACGATCAGGAAGGGCAGGAACAAGAACGTGTGGAGCACGAAGTCGATCCACGCCTTCCGCTTGGCCGAGAAGTCGGCCCACCAGAAGTCGATCCTGGGGTTGATGCCGTTCTTCACGCCGTAGGCCACGCCAACGAGGAACAGTGCGGCGAACGACATCCAGGCCAGCGAGGTGGCCTCGCCGAAGAGGATGTCGGCCTCGAACCAGTCGTTCGTGTATCGGGTGATCACGTTGAAGAGCTGGATGATGAAGATGAGCCAGGCCAGTACGAGGGCGAGCCTCCCGGCCACCTCGGACACACGCTCGATCACGAGGCGGACGCGGTGGAGTATCGGCGGGAACGCACACACGACGATCGTGGCAATCGTGATGGCCCAGAGCCACCACGGCATCCGTGCGATCAGGAGGTCCCAGTCGGCGATCGTGGCGATGATCGCCACGATGGCGAAGACAACCGCGGCCCACCCGAAGGGATGGAGCCACTGGAAAAACACCGGGGCGGTCGACGCGGCTCGCTCGTCCAGGTCACTGGCACCGGGCGCATCGCTCGACTCCGCTTCCGGAGCGTCGACGTCAGCCATGCCGCCGGTTCTCATCGGTCGGGCCAGCCCCGTTGGTAACGGTCACGGCACACCTCACTCCCCAGGTACCAGTCCACCCACACCGGGCGTGCCCCGGCCGTACTCGTCGCACGACGGTAATCGCCGGGTTGACACAAGGCAAACGCATGGTGCCCGGTGGCGGTGGACCGCGAGGCGCTGCGATTTGCTGTCGCCGAGGCCGAGATCGAGACTTGACGCACATCTTGTGACCACACGGGGTCGGCGAGTGGGGACCCGCCGAGCACCGTGCGGCCCGATCTAGGGGGATCGTCATGACCATGACCGTTGAGGCGTCGACTGGGGATGCACATGCCCGGTCCCGACCGCTCGTCTACGACACCGACGCGCACATCTGCGAGCCACCGATGGTGTGGCAGGAGTATTGCGACCCGGCGTATCGCGACGTGATCCTGCGAGCCGGGCCCGGTCCGAACAACAACGACGCGATGTGGGTGAACGGCGAGTGCTACGACACCCGCATCTCCCAGGCGTGCATTCCCGGGGCCTACGGCGACATGACGAAGACGTGGGACGACATCACCCCCGGTTCATGGGATCCCGCCGAGCGGTTGAAGGTCAACGATGCCGAGGGGCTCGACATCGCCCTTCTCTTCCCGACGCTGATGCTGTTGTCGGGGGACATCAAGGCGGCCGACGTGGCTGCCGCCAACGCCCGCGCCTACAACCGCTGGATCACCGACTTCGTGGCCCACGACAAGGAGCGGTTCTACGCCGTGGGCGTCCTGCCCCTCCAATCGGTCGAGGCGTCGATCGCCGAGGTCGAGTTCATCGCAGCCCAGGGCCTGACCGGCGTCACGTTCCGGCCCGAGCGCTACAACGGCCTGGAACTGTTCTCGCCCGAGATGGATCGACTCTGGTCTGCGATCGAGGATCACGATCTGACCGTTGGCATCCACGGCAGCTTCGGGTCGAAGATGGAGAGCTTCGCCTCAACCCGCTACTCGAATCCCTTCTACACCCACATGGTGTGCCACCCCTTCGAGGCGATGGCGTCGGTGATGGAGATCGTCGCCTCGGGCATTCTCGACGACCACCCCCGCCTTCGGGTGGGCTTCATCGAGGCTGGTATCGGTTGGCTGCCCTACTGGTTGGAGCGGCTCGACGAGCACAAGCACCACATGGGTCACCTCGTGCCGAAGCTGAAGCGTGATCCAACAGAGGTGTTCTCCGAGCAGTGCTTCATCACCATGACCGCCGATGAGATCGAACCATTCCAGCAGCTCACCGAGATGGGTCTGGCCCACACCATCCTGTGGGGCTCCGACTACCCCCACTACGACTGCACCTACCCGGGATCGCTGGTCAAGCTCGACGAGGCGTTCGCCCCCACGGGGCAGACCGAGCTGCGTGACAACGTGCTGCACGCCAACGCCAAGCGGTACATGGGTCTCACGTAGCCGGCGGCTCGACCTCGCCACCGAGAAAGGCCACCGGTATGCGGCTGCCGCCATTGAGCGTTGCTGGCGTCGGTGAGCCGAAGAATCCGTCCACCCGTTCGATCAGGCCCGACGGCGCGAGCGTCACGACGTCGAGCCCCTCCATGAGCACACGGCCCTTACGGGTCATGTCCCACCGGTAGCGCAGCCGACCGTGGTGGCCGTCGATCTCCGAGGCCAACACGAACCGATAGTCGGGCTTGGACGTGCGCAGGCGACGCACGGCAGCCTCCAGCTCGTCGATGCCCACGAAGCTGTCGCGGGGGTCATGCCATTCGACCGACGGGGTGACGGCAGCCTGTAGCAACTCGGGCACCCGGGTGAGGTCGGTCTCGTTCCACGCCGTCCAGTACGCCACGAGGGCGGGCGGCATCTCGACGTCCCATTCGGCCTTGCGGAACCGCATGGTTGTACAGACCGGCCGTCTCGGCGGTGGGTTACCAATCGGCCCGTGCGGGGCCTGCCAGGGGCGGTGGGATCAGGGCGTCCAGCCGTGGTTGTGGAGCAGATGGATCCGGGGCTCGCCGGTCGACCAGTCGTGAACCACATGGAGGCGTTGCCAATCGAAGGTGTCCTGCGGGTCGGTGGTCGGGGTGTCGACCACCACCCGATGCAGTGTGGGCGGCGCCTGCCACATCAGGCCCTCGAGGAACGCCTGGTTCCCGTCGGGGATGTCGTTGACGTTGATCTCGGTGGTGTCGTCGTTGCGATCGAGCGTGAGGAACTGCCGGAGCGACACCACGCAGTCGGCGCCGCAGTCGAAGCCGTCCTCGATGTTGAAGTCGCGAGGCTCGTCCCAGGCGGAGAGATCGGTGAGTTCGTCGCGGTCGATCCAGTTCCACTCGCTGCCGACATCGGCGTAGATGCCGATACCCCCCGACCACAAGGCTCGCTCCGCCAACAGCTCGGCGCCGACGTCGTCTCCGGCCAGGTCACCGTTCGCCCAGTCGATGAAGCGCCGGGTCTGCGCTGTGAGGTCGAACTCGTCCTCAGCGGTCAGGGTGTCGGGTTGGCCGACGATGAACCGTCGGTTGACCCAGCCTCGAGTTGCGTCGGGGAGCTCGATCCGAGCCCAGAGCCCATCAACTGGTTCCTCGCCGAGGACGGCGAAGTCCGTCGACCAGGGATCGAGCTCCCCGACGATCAGAGCCGATGCATCCGGGTCGGCTCTGACGTTCAAGGTGTCGTCGAAGGCGACACCGATCACGGTCCATGTGAGGGCCGGGTCGAGGGTGCCAGCGGTCCCGTCGTCGTCGCCGCCGTCGCCATCGACCGTGGTGGTCGTGGCGTCGTCGTCGCCCTCGGTGTCGTCGCCTGCAGCGGCGTTGTCGGTGCCGTCGCTGGCGTCGGGGTCGCTGGCGGCGTCGGTGTCGTCGCCGGTGACCGTGGTGGTCGCCTCGCCCGCCGTGTCGGCGTCAGCTTGGCCCGCGGTGGCGTCGTCGGTGCTGTCAGCGCACGCGACCGCCGCCAGCGCCAGCACGGCCACGAGAAGGAACATCCGCCTCATCGATCTACGGCTCCCATCCGTTTTCCTGGATCAGGTGCACCCGGGGCTCGCCGGATGACCAGTCGTGCACGAGGTGCAGCATCTGCCAGTCGAGACCGTCGAACTCCTCGGTGCCCGGCGTCGAGATCGACACCCGATGCAATTCCGGGGCGAAGCTGAGCGCTCCGAGCGTCGTGAGGTCGCCGGGTTCGTTCACGAGGATCTCGCTCGTGTCGTCGACGGTGTCGAGTTCGAGGTACTCCATCACCGTCACGGCGCAGTCGAAGCACTCCGACTCGTAGTTGGGGAACTCCCGCTCGGTGTTCCAGGCGCTCGTCGTGCTCAGATCACTCCCAGCCACCCAGTCCCACTGCTTCCCGATGTCGCGGTACCCGATGCGGCTGCTCATCCACAGCGCCCGGTCGGACAGGAACAGCTCGCTGGCGTCACCGTCGTTCTCGCCGTCGAGCCAGGCGAGGAACGCCGTGGTCTGATCCGCCAGATCGTCGATCTGTTCGGCGCTCAGGTCGTCGGGCTGGCCGATCACGAAGCGGGCATTCACCCAGCCGTCCGTGCCGTCGGCGAGGGTGATCTCACGCCAGCGCACAGGCGTGCCGTTGTCGCCAGTCACGGCGAAATCCGTCGACCAGGGGTCGAGTTCCCCGACGATGGTGGCCGAGGCGTTCGGCTCCGCCCGGACGTTGAGCGTGTCGTCACTGTCCACACCCACCACCGTCCAGGTGAGGTCCGAGGCGCCTGCGTCGGTGTCGTCGACAGCGGGGGCGGCCGCATCGGTGGTGTTCGACGACTCGTCGGTGGTCGAATTCTGCGTGTCTGCGGTGGCGTCGGTTTCGGTGTCGCTGGTTGCGTCGACGGTCTCGCTCAGCTGTGCAGTGTCTTTCACCACGCTCGACTCGGCGGCGCCCGCGGCCGAATCGGCCGTGCCGTCCGCCGAGCCGCAGCTCACGAAGAGCAGCGCGCAGACGGCGAGGAGGGCAAGCGTGCGGTTCATACCCTCTAGGACGTGCTAGGCCCCGATTTGGTTCCCGCATCACATGTTGCGGTCCTGTGACCAGGGAGAATACCGAGGTCAGACCGGGTAAGTGGCTCGTCTTCGCCGCCGTTGGATCGTTCTTCGTGACGGCGGTGACGGGCATGACGATGACCTTTGTTGCCCTGCCGTCGATCGCTGAGGAGTTCGACGTCACCCTGCGAACGGCCGGCTGGGTGGTGGTGATCTACAGCCTCGTGATCAGCGCCACGCTCGTTCCCTTGGGCCGGATGGCCGATCTGGTGGGCCGGCGACGGGTTCACCTTCTCGGGCTCGCGTTGTTCGGTGTCGGTACCCTCTGCGTTGCAATCGCCCCCACGTTCGAGGCCTTGATCGCGGCTCGGGCGGTGATGGCGCTCGGCGACGCCATGGCCCAGTCGGTCGGTACGGGCCTCCTCGTGTCGGCGTTCGGGCCAGAGGAGCGGGGGAAGGCGATCGGCAGTCAGACGTCGTCGGTGGCCGTCGGCGGGGCATTCGGGCCGCTCATCTCCGGCGTGCTGCTCGCCGTGGTCTCGTGGCGGGTTTTGTTCGTCGTGCTCGCCGTGCTCACGGCGGTCTCGTTCGCAATCGGGTTCCGGGTGTTACCTGTCGACCGTGCCCGCTCGGCGTCTTCGCCACGCTTCGATCGGGTGGGTGCCCTGTTGTCGATGGTGGCGATCGTGGGTCTCGTGGTGGTCGTCAACGATCCGTTCGAGGCCGGGTTCGGCTCGCCGCTCGTGTGGGCAGCGGCTGCCGGGGTGGTCGTTGCGTTCGCCGCATTCGTTCGCTGGGAGCGGACCACGCCAGCACCCATGCTCGATCTCGGCTTCTTCGCCAACCCGGTGTTCGCCCGAGGGGTGGTGGCGCGAGTCATCGCCTTCTCGTCGGCGACAGCTGTGTTCATCCTCGTGCCGATCCTGCTGATCTCGGTGTTCGAGTGGAACGCACCCCAGGTGGGGGTGGTGATGTTCCTGAACTCGTTGGGCCTCGGTCTGTCGGCTCAGGCTGCCGGCCGACTCTCGGATCGATGGGGCACGCGGCCGTTCATGATCGGTGGTCTCATCGGGCTGATCGCCACACCGCTCGCCCTGGCGTCGCTCCGGCCGGGGACGCCGGCCGTTGTGATCGCCGTTGTCGTGTTCGCCTCCGGGGTGGCCCTCGGCAACTGGAATGTGCCGAACAACGCCACCGTGATCGGCACGGTCGGCCCGGCTGACTACGGCGTGGTGGGTGCATTCACCAACCTGGCCCGCAACATCGGCAACGTGTTGGGTCAGGCTCTGATGGTGGCGGTCGTGGCCGTGATCATGACCGGACGAGGATTCGACATCCCCCTCGGCGACATCGCTGACACCCCTGGCGCCGACACGGCGTTCCTCGCCGGGTGGACGGCTGCCTTCATCGCCATGGCCGTGAGCGCAGCTGTTGCCCTGGCCATCACCTTGACGATCAAACCGCGGCCGACCTCCGGAACGGCCGCCACTGCGGCGCCGCGGTAGCCGCGGTCACACCGGGCGTTCGCGCAGCTCCACTCGCCGGATCTTGCCCGACACCGTTTTCGGCAGCTCGTCGACAAACTCGATGTGGCGCGGGTACTTGTACGGCGCCGTCTGGTTCTTCACGTGCTCCTGGATCTCGTGCACGAGTCCGTCAGAGGCCTCGTGGCCGGGGGCGAGGATCACGAATGCCTTCACCACCTGGCCCCGTACGTCGTCCGGGACTCCGATCACGGCTGTTTCGGCCACGGCGGGGTGCTCCATGATGACTGACTCCACCTCGAACGGACCGATCCGGTAGCCGGCGGAGATGATGATGTCGTCGTCGCGACTCTGGAACCAGAAGTAGCCGTCATTGTCGAGGTAGGCCCGGTCGCCGGTGAGGTAGTAGTCACCGACATGGGACTTGGCGGTCGCCTCCTCGTCGCGCCAGTACTCGGTGAACAGCCAACGCGGTCGCTCCGGCTTGACCTTCACTGCGATCTGGCCTTCCGAACCCGGCGGCAGGGCGTTGCCGGCGTCGTCGACCACAGCCACGTCGAGCCCCGGCGTCGGCTTGCCGAGCGCACCGGGCTTGATCTCCATGCAGGGATAGTTGGCCAGGAGGTTGACGGTCTCGGTTTGGCCGTACCCGTCGTGGATCTCGGTTCCGGTCGCTGCCTTCCATGCCTCGAAGGTCTCGGGGTTGAGCGCCTCACCAGCGGCCAGGCAGTGGCGGAGTGTCGAGAAGTCGTAGCCCGAGAGGTCGCGAACCACGAAGTTGCGATAGATCGTGGGCGGAGCGCAGAACACCGTCACGTTGTGGTCGACGATCATCTGCAGCATCTGTTCGAAGTCGGGTTTGCCCTGAGCGTTCCAGGCCATGACGGTGGCACCGAGGGCCCACTGGCCGAACAGCTTCGACCACGCAGCCTTCGCCCAGCCCGTGTCGGACACACCCCAGATCACATCGCCCGGCCCGAGGTCCTGCCAGTAGCGAGCGGTGATCTGGTGACCCATGCCGTAGGAGGCCTGGGTGTGGAGCACCATCTTCGGGTTCCCGGTGGTACCGGACGTGAAGTAGATCAGCAGCGGGTCGTCCGAGCGGGTGGGCTCGGAGTCGGGCGCAGTGGTCGACGCTGCTGCCCGGGCCGCGTCGAGGTCGACCCAGCCATCACCGTCGGCTCCTACCACCAGGGTGGTGGCGAGTGACGGGCACTGGTCACGGATCTCGTCGATCTTGGCCATGCCGTCGGCGTCGGTCACCGCCACGGTGGCCTCGGCCCGATTGATCCGGTAGAGAATGTCCTTCGGGGTGAGCTGCGTTGTGCCCGGCATCGGGATCGCCCCGAGGCGCACCGTGCCCAGCACCGTGTCGTACCAGCCGATGACCCGGGGGAGCATCACGAATACGCGGTCACCCTTCGTCACCCCGAGATCGGCCAGCACGTTGGCCACCTGCGAGGTGCGGGCCGACACGTCGGCGAACGTGTATGAGTCGGCCGTCAGCCCGTCGGGCGATGCCATGAGCAGCGCCGCCCGATCGGGGTCGGTGGCCGCCCGGGCGTCGATCACGTCGCGGGTGGCGTTGAAGTACTCGGGGACGTCGAGTGAGAACGAGGCGCGCTCAGCCTCGTAGTCGGTCATGTTCGGCACCGCGGTCGCTCCTCATCCAGCCTCACGGAAATGGTGCCGCGAGGCTAGACCCTCTGAGCGCTCGCCCGCGAGTTGGCGCCGAAGCTCGGATCAGACCGTTTCGGTCTCGGCGGAATCGAGGTTGATGATGCCCATGCGCACCGCGCTCAGCACCGCATGCGTGAGCGACTGGGCGTCGAGCTTGCGGTAGATGGCGTTCAGGTGGTTGTGCACGGTCTTGGTGGTGATGCCGAGATAGCGGCCGGCCTGCTTGGTGCTCATGCCATCGGCGATCGCCTGAAGGATCTCGATCTGACGATCCGACAGGAGGTCTTCCTTTTCGTTGGCCTCCTGGGCGGTGGTGAGCATCGCGCCGGCAACAGCGGGCGACAGCACGGTGTCGCCTTCGGCCACCCGCATCACGGTGTCGTGCACCTCGGCGAACGACGTGCCCTTGCTCAGGTAGGCGCTCGCACCAGCGGCGATGGCATCGCGCGTCTTGTCGATGTCGTCGTGCATGGTGAGCACAGCCACGCGAACGTCGGGTAGCTCGTCACGAATGCGACGGGTGGCCTCGATGCCGTCCATGACGGGCATCGAAAGGTCCATCAGGACGACCTCGGGATGGAGGGTCTTGGCCAGGGCGACGGCTTCTTCGCCCGTCGAGGCCTCACCGACCACCTCGTCTCCAGCTGATTCGAAGGACTTCTTCAAGCCCTCACGCAGCAGGGAATGGTCGTCAGCCAGGAGAATTTTGATCATCGTTCTGTTTCCTGTTCGGATGGCTAGCTCGTCTGGACGGTAATCGTCGTGCCTTGGCCCGGTTCGCTGGAGACCTCCAGCATCGCACCGACCGAGGCGGCCCGCTCTCGCATCCCGACCAGTCCATAGGCCGAGCCACGAATTCCCTTCGACGGATCGAATCCTCGACCGTCGTCTTGTACTACCAACACTCCTCGTCCCTCTGCGACTGTCCATGCTATGTGGACCTCCGACGCAGATGAGTGTTTTTCTACGTTGACCAACGCCTCTTGTGCAATCCGGAGCAATTCGTTCTCCACGACCGCAGGCAGCCGTTCGACGGCGCCAGGCACCGTCAACTTGGCCTGCACATGGCTCCGCTTCTGGAATCGCTCAACGACCTCGGCCAGAACAATAGACAACGGCCGCTCTGCGCTGACCGCGGCCCGCAGCTCGATCAACGTGTCGCGGAACTCGCCGATGGCACCCTGCACGTCCTCGTGCAGTTCCTTCAGATCGGCCGACGGTTGGTCGCGGGCACTGTTGATCCGCTCCAACTCGAGGGCGATGTAGGTGAGGTACTGGCCGAGCCGGTCGTGGAGGTCGCGGGCGATGCGCGACCGCTCCTCGGCGGCGGCCAGCGACCGCAGGCGGCGGAACGAGCGGGCGTTGGCGAGCGTGAGCGCAAGCACGTCGGCCATGCCGGCCAGCAGTTCGGCGTCGGTCTGTTCGTAGTACCCGATCTGGTTGTGCTCGACGGCCACCAGCCCGATGTCGACGCCACCGACGACCAAGCGCGCGTAGAGGCCGCTGCCCGTGCGGGGGGTGGCCGCCGCGAGGTCGGCCACCATGATCACCTCGAAGGCATCGGCCGCGGCGGGGAGTGGATGGGGGAGATCGGCGGTGGCCACCTGAGGCGGCACGTCGAACCCAGCCTGGTACTGGGGGGCCCAGTCGCCGTCCTCGTAGGACAGGATCGCCAGCCGGTCGGTGTCGAACGCCTCGCTGAGCTGCTGGCGAGTTCCCTGGATCACGTCGTTCAGGTCGAGCGACGACGGCAGCGTGCGGGCGATCTCGGTGAGCACCTCGAGCAGCTGGTTGGTTTCGGCCAGCCGGTCTCGTTGGGCGGCGAGCACCCGACGCCGCTGCTCGATCTCGGCGAGGCGGGCGAGGGCGACGCCGGGCACGATCGACACACCAGCGAGGGCGGTGACGGCGAGCGCCTCGGGGAACTGGAAGTCCTGCGGGCCGAAGAGCAGACCTGCGACCGCGGCCAGTACCGCTGACAGCGCGCCGCTGAAGATGCCCGATGCCAAGCCCCAGCCGAAGCCGACGATGGCCACCGCGACGAACAGCGAGCCGGCGAAGGGGCTCGTGAGCCCGTCGCTGATCCCGATGGCGACGGCGAGGGCGGCAACGTCGCCGATGGCTTTGAGGAACGGCCACGGCCCCGGCTCGCCGAACCGGATCGGTGAAATGGTGCGCCACGACGTGATGAAGATGGCGACGGCCAGGGTGATGACAACCTCCACCTCACCTTCGGCCGCCTTCGATGGGGCGAAGGCCAGCCCGATCATCACCGCACCCCAGCGCAGCGCCGACAGCACTGCCGTGGTGGAGTTGATCAGGCCCGGGGAGAAGGTGCGGGCGGGCTCGGAGTTGGGGCGGGCACCATCCCACCAGCGGGCGATCAGGCCGGGCGCGTCTGACGAGGTCGGGTCGATACCCGAGCCCGTGGACGTCGATTCAGCACTGCTCACCACGAATACACCCCCACCGACGCCGAGACGACGAGGCAGAAGCCCGCTCCGATGACGCTAGCGGCTTCGCTAGATGTTTCTGGCAGCAACGTACTTCGCGAGCGCGGCGAGAGCATCTTGCGCGTCGTTGTCGAACGGCAGTTGGGGGAGAACGGCCTCCGATTCGGCCACCAGCGTTGCGATCCGGCGCTCGATCTCGGCCACTGCTCCGGTGTCGACGAGCACGGTCACGATGGCGTCGACCTCGGCGGAGGACAGGTCCCGACGCCCCACCTCGGCGAGCACCGCCGCCTGGCAGGTGTCGGCTTTGTTCATGGCGAACGCCACCAGCTCGGTCGGCTTCCCTTCACGAAGGTCGTCGCCAACGGGCTTGCCGATGCGCTCCGCGTCACCAAGCACGCCGAGGAGGTCGTCGCGGAGCTGGAACGCTCGGCCAAGGGGCCGGCCGAACTCGTCGAGGCGGGCGTGCAGGTCCGCGCTCGTGCCGCCTCCCACCGTGGCGCCCAGTTGGAGCGGGCGCACGATCGTGTAGAGCGCCGACTTGAACGTCGACACCCGGTGGGCGGTGTCTCGATCCAGCTCGCCGGCGGCAGCGGAGCGAAGGTCGAGGTACTGCCCGAGGTTCAGCTCGATGCGTAGGTCGTCCCAGATCCGCCTGGCCTGGGGCGCGGTGTCGGCCATCAGCGCATCGGCGTAGGCGTGGCTCAGGTCGCCGACGAGGATGGCGACGCCCTCGCCGAAGCGGCGTGGCTCCCCCTGCCACCCGAACTCGGTGAGGCGCTGCGCCTGGCGTACGTGCACCGTGGGACGGCCCCGGCGGGTGTCGGAGTCGTCCATGATGTCGTCGTGGATGAGGGCGAACGTCTGCAGCAGCTCGAAGGCGGCCCCGACGTCGATGATCACGCGCTCGTCGGCCCCTGGCCCGGCCGCTCCCCGCCAGGCCCAGTAGCAGAAGCCGGCCCGGAGGCGCTTGCCCCCACTCGACATCACTGAGGTGAGTTCGTCGACCGCTTCGTTCAGGCGCGGATCCTGTGCGGCCCATTGCGCCGTCTGCTCGGCGAAGAGGCGATCGAGACGGTCATCGACCTTGGACGCAACGGTGGTCAGGCACTCGGGGGACGTACTGGACATCGGGTGTCAGGCGGTGCCCTCGTCGTCGGTCACGGCGAGGAGTTCAGTGACCACAGCGTCGACCTCGGCCCGAACGACCTCGAGACGGTTGCGGCAGTAGCGGACGAGTTCAGCACCGCGAGCGACGCGGGCGGCGAGCGTGTCCACGTCGACGGTGCTCGATTCCAGCTCGTCGAGGATCGCGTCGAGCTCGGACAGAGCGGCGGCGTAGCCGAGGCTGTCAGCCGCATCACCGTCGCTGAGGCCGTCGGTGGCGAGTTCGGCGTCGCTCATGACCGCTGATCGGCCCCGGCATCGGTCCCAGCCTCTGGCGTGGGGAGTTTCACCTGGTTGACCGTACTGATCACCTGACCGGAAGCGGTCGTCGTGACGAGGATTGCGCCGTCGTCCACCTCGTCCGCCGTTCGCACCAGGTCGCCCGCCTCCGTGTGGGTCAACGACCAGCCGCGGGCGAGGAGCCGGGCCGGGTCGTGACCGGCAAGCGCCACCTCGAGCCGATCGAGGGTGGCGGCGGCTCGGTCGAGGGTCGGAGCCGGGGTTCGCCCCACCCGTCGCTGGCGTTCCTCGAGAGCGAACTGGCCGCGGTCGATGCTGGTGGTGGCCGCCGTGGTGAGGCGGCGGCCCCGATCGACCATCTGCTGGCGGCCGGCCACAACGGCCTCGTGGGTCGCCTGCTGCAGTGAGCGCGACCGGTTGGCCACCTCGGCCTCGGCCCGCATCACCTCGGCGCTGGCCACCCGCACCAGCCGGTTGGCTGCGTCGTCGACACGGGCACGGAAGGCATCCACCACCCCGACGAGCATGGCAGCGGCCGCCGTAGGGGTCTTGGCCGAGGTGTGGGCCACGTCGTCGGCCACCGCGCGGTCTGTCTCGTGGCCAACGCCCACGATCACGGGGATCGAGGCGGTGGCGATGGCCCGGGCCACCCGCTCGTTGTCGTAGGCCGCCAGGTCGGTTCGGGCTCCGCCGCCCCGGACCACGGCCACCACGTCCACGTCGTCGGCGGCGGCCCGGCGGATGCCATCGGCCAGGCTCGGCACGGCGTCGATGCCCTGCACTCTGGTGTCGTAGAGGGTGATCACGAACGGATGGCCGCTCGCCCGAAGCTCGTCCACGAAGTCGGCGTGCGCGGCGCTACCGGCCGAGGTCACCACCGCCACCCGGAGCGGAACCGGTGAGAGTGTGGTGGCGGCGTTGGCTCCGAGGAGACCCTCCTGATCGAGCTCCGCAATGAGGGCCTGGCGGGCGAGCGCCAGCTGGCCGAGCGTGTGGGCGGGATCGATCAGGCTCATCACGAGCTGGATCCGGCCCTGGGGCGGGTAGTACGCCACGGCGCCACGGATCCTGATCTCCAGTCCGTCGTGCATCCGCACTGCGCCGGACTTGCGGAGGATGGCGTTCACCCGGTTGCGGGCCGATGCGAAGAGTGCGACCGGCAACAGGTCGGTGGTGGCCCCACCCACGTCGTCGGTCGCCTCGACGAGATCGAAGTAGACATGGCCGTTGGCCGACCGGGTGAGGCCGGAGATGGTGCCCTTTACCCACACCTCATCGGGGAACGCCTCGGCCACGGCGGCACGCACTGTGTTGCACAGCTCGCGGACCGTGAGAGTCTCGGTCATTGCGGGCACGCTACCCAGAAATCGCGTGCCACTGGTGGCCGATCCCGGCCCGCGCGCTCGGTAGTGTGAGTCCGGGTTCCTCGGATGAGGACGGCGGGCTGGTTACGAAAGCGATCACGTGGCAGACCGCAATCTTGCATCGGTGGGGCAGGCCCTCGCCGATGCGTTCGTCCCCCCGATCAGCTTCCATGGGCCCGCTCCGATCGAGTTCGTCGTCGACGACGACGCCGTGGTCGACGGCGTGGCCATCGCCAAAACGGCCGCAGGGCCCCAGGCGGGTGAGCCTGAGCTGATATATGTCAGCCCAAACCTGGCCGCACTGATCGGATCGACCGAGGACGAGCTGCTCGGCCACGGCATCCAACGGCTGTTCGGCGTCGATGCTCCGATCGAGGCCCTCATCGAGATCGACCGCCGCCTCGATGCCGAGGCCGACGTTGAGGCCACCCATGTGCTGCGCCACGACGCTGGTCGCAACGTGGCCGTGCACGCCACCCACAGTGCCCTCCCCAACGGCCCAGCCGGGGAGCGGTTCCAGGTGATGCTGGTGCGCGATCTCGCCCGCCGGTCCTCCGACAAGCTGATCGCCGATCAGGCTCAGGTGCTCGAATCGCTGGCGCGGGGCCAGGATCTCGGGGCGGTGTGCCATCAGGTGGCCTCGCACGTCGAGAGCCGGCTGGAGGGCTCCGGGCGATGCTGGATCGGGGTGAGTGATCTCCACCGTCGCCTCGAAGCGGTGGTGACCGGTGGTGAAGACCTGGACCTCGTCGGCCAGGTGCTCCGCCTGATCATGAGCACCGGTGATCCCACCACGGCCCGGTGCGTGCTCGTGTCGAAGCTCCCCTCAGAACTGGGCGCCCGCCTCGTCGAGTCGGGCATCGGGGCGCTGTGGGCGTTCCCCTGCGTCGACAACGACGGCACCATGCGCGGCGCGCTGGTGGTGGCCCACCCCGAGCGGGAGGCACCGGGGGAATCGGAGGTGCGGATGCTGCACCACCTGTCGCAGGTGGTGGCCGCAGCGATCGAACGGGCGGCCGCCGAGGCGTCGCTGGCCCACCGGGTGCTGCACGACCCGCTCACCCACCTTCCGAACCGGGCGCTGATCGTCGACCGGCTCGAACAGGCTCTGGCTCGGCTCGACCGGGAGCCCTCCTCGTTGGCCGTGCTGCTGGTCGACATCGACCATTTCAAGTCGGTGAACGACATGTGGGGCACTGAGGTGGGCGATGAGGTGCTGGTGGAGGTGGCCAACCGTCTCCTGGCCGCCGTGCGGATGGGCGACACCGTCGGCCGGATCTCCAGCGACCAGTTCCTCATGGTGTGCAGCGGGAACGGCGATGTGGACGCCGGCGCCGTGGCCCGGCGAGTGATGCGCCTGCTGGAGGAGCCCGTGATCACCGCCGCCGGGAACGAGGTGAGGATCGGGGTGTCGGTCGGCGTCGTCGGCGTCGAGTCACCGTCGGAGCCGGCGGCCACGATCATCAGCAACGCCGAATCGGCACTGGCCCGGGCAGTGGACGCCGGTCGAGGTCGCTATGCACTGTTCGATCAGAAGGTGCAACGGCAAGTGATGGCCCGGCAGGCCCTCGAACAGTCGCTGCACCGGGCAATCGTCGACGGTGAACTCGTACTCCACTATCAGCCGGTGTGCGAGGTGGCCACCGGTCGCATGGTGGGCGCCGAGGCGCTCGTGCGGTGGGATCGGCCGGGGCATGGTCTGCTCGGCCCGGCCGAGTTCATCGACGTGGCCGAGGAAACAGGGCTCATCGTGCCGCTCGGCGCCTGGGTGATCGAAGAAGCTGCCCGTCAGCTGGCCCTGTGGCCGAAGTCGTCGGAGGGCCGATCCCCTGTGGTCACGGTGAACCTCTCGGCCCGTCAGCTCTGCGACGATTCGCTCGTACCCACAGTGCTGGAGGCCCTCGAGCACCATCGCATCCGGCCCGTTCGGCTCGGGTTCGAGGTGACCGAGTCGATGCGGATCGACAACGTGGAGAAAGCGGTGAGCGCGCTCACGGAGCTGTCCGACCTGGGGTGCCGGATCGCCATCGACGACTTCGGCATCGGGTACGCCACGCTCGACTACCTCCGCCGCTTCTCGATGGCCAACGTGATCAAGATCGACCGATCCTTCGTGGAAGGCATCGGGCGCTCCAGGGAGGACGCTGCCATCGTTGACGCCTCACGGGCTCTCGCCGCCTCGCTCAACATGCAGGTGGTGGCCGAAGGAGTGGAACACATCTCTCAGCTCGATCATTTGCGGGCGATCGGCTGTGACTACGCCCAGGGCTATGCCCTCAGCACGCCCGTTCCCATCGACGCCGTGGTCCGCCTGTGGGAGAAGACGTATCTCTTCGAGCCCGTGCCCTCAGCTCCCCCGATCCTCGACCCGGTGGAGGATGACGACGATGGCCCTCAGTCGAACTGGGTGAGGGGCACCTCGGGGTCGAGGGCCACGCCGGCGGAGTTCAAGAACCCCGACACCAATCGGTAGAACCCGGCGACCACGAGCAGCTCGACGAGTTCGGCCTCGTTCCACCGTTGCCGTAGGGCGGCGAAGGTCTCGTCGGTGACGCAGTCGTCGTTGGCCAACTCGTCGGCCATGGCGATCAGGGCCCGGTCGTCGTCACTCCACCCGGTGCCGACGTCGGCTCCGGCGAGTGCCGCGATCTCGGCCTCGGTGAGACCGCAGCGGGCGCCGATGATGGTGTGCTGGCCGAACTCGTAGATCGAGCGGGCCCTGGCCCCGATGCGCAAGATCACGATTTCCCGCTCACGCTCGGGCAGCAGGCCTCGGTTCAGGAGGTAGCCGCCGAACTGGTTGAAGCGCTTGAACAGCTTCGGGTGGTGGGCGAGGGTGGCGAAGATGTTGAGTGGCTCGCCACGATCTGTGCCGACGGTTGCCTTGGCGAGGATCTCCTCCACCTCACCATCGAACGCCGTGAGCGGCTGAATCCTCGGTTCTACCGGTCGTGATGTCACAGCGTCAGGTCAGAGGCCGAGTGATGCGGCGTGGTCAGCGAACATGGTGATGTTGTGCTCGCCGATGCGCTCCCGCTTGTCGGGGTCGGTCACGCCGAGGCCGTTCTCGGGGGAGAGGCAGCGCACGCCCAGCTTGCCCTCGTGCTTGTTCTGATGAACGAGATTGGCGGCCTCTCCCGCCTCTTCGAGGCCGAAGGTCGCCGACAACGCCGGTTGGATGGCACCGCGATCGATGAGCCGGTTCATCGCCCACGCCTCGCCGTAGTTGGCGAAGTGGCTCGACACGATCTGCTTGAGCTTCATCCACAGGTGCCGGTTGTCGTATTCGATCATGTAGCCCGACGTTGCGGCGCAGGTCACGATCGTGCCGCCACGCTTGGCTGCGAACACTGACGCACCCATGGTCTGACGCCCCGGATGCTCGAACACGATGTCGGGATCCTCACCGACGAGTTCGCGGATTCGGCCGCCGAAGCGGCGCCACTCCGACTCGTCCTGGGTGTTGTCGTCCGACCAGAACTGGTAGTTCTCGGCTTTGCGGTCGATCACCGCTTCGCAGCCCATGCGCTTCAGGAGTTCCGCCTTGTCGGGCGACGACACCACCCCGATGGGGATGCCACCACCATTGAGTACGAGCTGCACCGCGTAGCTGCCCAGGCCGCCGGTGGCGCCCCAGATCAGCACGATGTCGCCCTGCTTCATCGCCGCTGCGTTGTTCGACACGAGCATCCGGTAGCTGGTGGCGGCGCACAGGGCGTTGACGGCCGCCTCCTCCCACGTGAGGTGGGCGGGCTTGGGCATGAGCTGGTTGGCCTTCACCACGGTGAGGTCGGCCAGGCCGCCGAAGTTGGTCTCGAAGCCCCAGATCCGCTGGTTGGCGGCCTTCATGGAGTCGTTGTGGGCGGTGGGGTCCTGATCGTCCACGTAGTTGCAGTGCAGGGTCACCCGATCACCGGGCTTCCAGTTCCGAACAGCTGAGCCGGTGCGGATCACCACACCCGAACCGTCCGAGCCCACCACGTGGTAGTCGAGGTTGTGCCGGGCGCCCCAGTAGCTCTCACGCCCGAGCCGGCTGAGGAATCCGAACGTGGGAAGCGGTTCGAAGATCGACGTCCACACGGTGTTGAAGTTGATGGAGCTGGCCATGACGGCCACCACCACCTCGTCCGGCGCCAGTTCGGGCGTTTTCACCTCACCGACGTGCAGTGACTCTCGGGGATCCTTCTGCCAGGACTCCTTGCCCTCGAACATCCCGATGTCGGCCTGGCGCACGTAGGCGGCTCGATACGCCTCGGGGAGGGGGATATTTGCGAGGTCGTCGCCGGAGGCATCGGCGCTGATGGCTTCCAGGAACTGGCGCATGGGAAGAAGGTACCAGCTGCTACTAGGCCGAACGAACGAGCCCATGGCTTCCCCTTCAAGAGAGTGTCCCCTAGGATGCGGCCTGGCGTGTGGCTAATCTTGACCCTGAACCACCTCCCATCTCGTAGGGGGTAGGTGCGGGCACCGTGAGCAAATTGGCTGGAGCCGCAGGCGGCTTGACGTAGGAGTCCAAGTGGGATTGACCCCAGAAGAAATCGAGCGGCGCGAGTTCGCCTCGACCCTGCGGGGCTACGACCGCGACGAGGTCAGAGCCTTCCTTCGCACCGTCGGTCAGACCGTGCGCGAGCTACAAGAAGACGTGATCGCCGCCCAGCGTCAGGCCCAGCAGACCGAGAGCGTGTCGGCTGTTGCGGCCCCGACGCCCGACATCGAGCCTGACCGGTTCGGTGCCATCGGGGAGCGGGTGGCTGAGCTGTTGCGGGTGGGTCACGACTCGGCCGCCGAACTGCGAGCCCAAGCCCAGGCCGAGTCCGACGATCTACTGGGTCGGTCCCGGGCCGACGCCGACCGTATGACCACCGAGGCCTCGGCCACGCTCGACACCGCGCGGTCCCAGGCCGAGAGGACGGTGGGCGACGCCCAGGCTCAGGCCCAGAACATGGTGGCCGAGTCGCAGCTCGAAGCCGAGACGATGATCTCGAGCGCCGCCTCGGAGGCCGAGAACCTTCGCTCCACCGCCAAGCACGAGGCCGACAATCTCCGGGCGTCGGCCACCGCCGAGGCCGAGAAGGTGTTGGCCGACGCTGAGGGCGAGTCGAATCAGATGCGTAGCCAGGCGAGCGACGTGCTGACCGACGCCAAGAACCGGGCCGACGAGCTGTGGGCCTCGGCTGAGGCCGAGGCGTTCAAGGTTCGCGAGGACGGCCGGCTCGAGGCCGAGCAGATCCGTGAGGCCACCCTCACCGACGTGCGGCTCCAGAAGGAGACAGCCGACAGCGAGGTGGCTGAACTTCGCTCCCTGGCCGACACCGAGGTGGCCGAGCTGCGGTCGCAGACCGACCTGGAGCTGCGCACCCTGCGAGAGACCACGTCGGCCGACTGCACCCGCCTCCGTTCCGAGGCGGCCAACGACGCCGACAACATGCGGGGCGAGGCCGAGCGGGTACTGGCCGAGCACAAGGCCGAGGCCACCGAACTGCGCACCCAGGCTGCGGCCGACGCCCAGCGCATAAACGACGAGGCGCTGGCTGAACGCGATCGCATCACCGCCGAAGGCGAAGCAACGGCACAGCGGATGCGCGACGACGCCGACCAGTACGTGGTCGGGCGCCAGGAGGAGGGCGATGCCCTCTACGGCCAGCGCGAACTGGAGGCCGCTGACTACGTGGCCGCCCGCCACCAGGAGGCCGACGACTACGTGGCCGCCCGTCAGGGCGAGGTCTACAAGAACGCCGCCGAGGCCGAAGCGGAGCGCGATCGGGCCCTCGCCGGTATCGCCGACGCTCGCGAGCAGGTCAAGGAGCTGCTGGAGCAGGCTCGGGCCCAGAGCGAGTTCATCCGCCAGGAGGCCGAAGAGGTCATCCGGGGCAAGGTGCGGGCCAACATCGATCAAGCCGAGCGTCGTATCGCCCGGCTGCGGATCACCGAGCAGGCCTCCCGGGAGCGCATCATCGCCGCCCAGGGCGAGCTGCAGAGTGCCATCAGCCGCCTCGACTCCGAGCCGATGCAGGAGCTCGGTGAAGGCACCGACGACCAGGTGATCGCCGAGGCCGAGCAGCGAGTACTCGCAGCCGGTGCGGCCGCAGCGATTCCGGCCGTGGGCGAGGTCACTGCGCCCCAGCCCGTGGTCCGCATCGCCGAGGACGACGAGGACGAGGAGATCATCGAGATCGACGATCAGGGCGAGATGCTCGGAACCGTCACCGGGCAGGTGCCGGCCGGCGGCTCAGCGCCGCTGGAGGTTGATCCGGTGTCCGACGTCGACGACGTTCTCAACGAACCGGAGATCGAGCCGCAGGACGAAGACGCACTCTCACGCCTGGTGCGTGAAGCCATGCAGCGGGCCGTGGAGAGTGCAAAGGGCAGCACCAACAGCTGACCCATCCCACATCGCGGGAACCTGGTCATCGGAGCGATGGCCGCAGAAGAGCGGGCTGAGAGGCCCGCTCTTCTGCGTTTTCCGGCGTTGGGTGGAACGACCCGTCCCGGAGAGGAAGAGCGTGGTGATGGTTACGCTCTGCTGCAACTCGATTGATCATTCGGTCCAAAGGAGTTGCGGTGAGCACCATGGGAGGGAGATCGGGCACCCCGATCCCGATGATGTGGGTTTCGTCGAGCACGCGAGGTTTCGTCGAGGTGCCGGTGGCCCACGACCGGCTGCGATCGATCGATGTGCAGGTCGTGGTACGGCCCGACGGCCGCCGCGGTCTGGTGAGCGTGCTGTATCTCAACTCCGGCGAGCTGGAGGTCTACCACCAGCCGTCACTCGACCTCGACTACGAGTGGTTCGAGAACGACCCGCCGTTCGCACACTGTGACCTGAAGGAGCTGGTGCCCACCGCGTTCGAGACCATCGAATGCACCGTGGCCCCCGACCACGTGTCCGCGGCGCTCGACTTCACCGACGTGACTGGGCAGCGGATCGAGCTCCGTCTCGATCTCCCCGATCCCAAGGCCGTGAAGCCGCTGTTCACCCCGGCACCGGTGCATCGCGCCCCGCGGAGCCTTCGGTTCCTGCAGATGAACCAGTTCCGATTGATGCCGGCCCGCCAAACCGAGGTGGAGGTACGGATCGGCGGCACGCCGGTCGAGGCCCGCCCCTTCGTGTCGCCAACCTCACGGCTCACGCCCTACCTCCAAGCCCGGAGCGGTGGCGACTTCCTGCAGGTTGGCATGAACCCCCAGCACAGCAATCGCCTGCTCGAGGTGGCCAATGGCATGGGGGCCGTGGATCTCGCCGACGGGTCGACGGCCGTGATCGACAGCCGTGGTCTGCGGTCGCTGCGAACCGAGGGCAACGGTGCCTGGTTCGAGGCCGTGTTCGAACCGGCGCTGCCCAATCCCGACCGCCTCCTCGAACACGGCAACGCCGAGCGTGGCCGCATCGAGGTGCTCTCGTCGCTCGGGCCGGTGGCCCAGGGCCAGTGGTCGTCGTGGCCGCTCGGAGCAACGGGTGTGGTGCTCGAGTTCAACGGCCTCACCCAGGACTGGTCGCCCGGCCTCACGCAGCCGGCCCGCACCGGGCTCCGCTATCTGCGGAACTACCGGCGCCGGGGCCTCAGTTGGAACTACCGGGCCGGCCTCAGCCGCGACGCTGACGGATGGCGCTCGTCCGGCGCCTGGTCTACGGCCTGAGGCGAGCTCCCGTCGGGACCAACCTGCCGCTGGCGACTGGCCCGGTTCGCTAGGGCTCGCGCAGGGCGCTGTCGAGCGTTCGCAGGAGGTTCTCGGCGGACGACCGGTGGATACGGTCCTCGCTCCACACCATGGTGATTGCGACGAGGCCGTCGTTGGTGACCTCCACCAGGAAGGCGAGGTCGTGGTCGCGCACGTTGTCGGGGTAGGTGTCGGTGCCCTTTGGTTCCGGCACCACCCGTATCCGGCGTGACTCCGCCCCTTCGATCGGCCGGCCGACGTAGTTGAACAGCACCCGCGGTGGTCGCCACCCGGCTGTCTCGTTCGGTCGGGCGTAGCGGAGGGCGTCGAAGGTCCAGGCGTTGGTCTGGCGCTGTCGGAGTTCGGTGAGCCGTTCGTCGAGCGGGCGGTCCACCGGCCCCAGCCACACAGGCGAGTACGACAGGAAGAACCCGACGCTGCGAGCCACGTTCACACCGTCGAGGTCCCGACGGCCATGGCCCATGATGTCGATACCAATGGGTTCCGCCGAACCGGTCCAGGTGGCGAGTGCGTCGGACAGCGCCAGCAGGATCTTCTCCTCGGACCGGGGGCCGCCTCCTCTGAGCAGGGCGTCGGAACGGTCGACCGACAACTCCAGTCGCTTGCCGGTTGCCGACCGGTTCAGGTTCGGGGCGTCGACCCAGCGGGGGAAGGCCGGCTCACCCTCGGGTACCACCGTGTTCCAGGCCGCAACCAGCTCGTCGGCGCCGTCGGCCCTGGCGAAGGTGTCGACCGCGGCTGACCAGTTCGAGTACGGCACGGTGGGGGCCGACAGCTCTTCGCCGGCCAACAGCAGATCAAGCTCGTCGATCAGGGTGAGGAGCGAGAGCCGGTCGGAGATCAGGTGATGGGTACACAGGAAGAGGCGCTGCGAGCCGTCGCGAAGTTGGATGTGGGCGGCGCAGGCCAGCGGTCCGTCCTCGAGATCGAAGCTCTGCTGGAGATCGCCCGCGATGGCCTCCACCGCCTCGGCGTCGTTGTGGCCGGGCTCCACCCGGTGCGCGGTGAACGGCATCGTCCACTCCGCCGCCGGGGCGACCACTTGCCGCCACCCGTCCTCGGAGGCGTCGAACCGGGTACGCAGCGCCGGATGGCGCTCGACGAGCACGGCGAGCGCAGCCTCCATGACGGCGGGGGTGACCGGTTCGAGGGTCTCCAGCAGCACGCTGACGTTGAAGTACTCGGGCCGCACGGAGCCCCGGGCGAGGAACCGGTTCTGCGACGGGGCAGGGGCGACCACGCCCACCACTTCCTCCAACGTCCCTGGTCCGCTGCCGGCGCTGGCGGCTCGCTCCTCCAGCACGGCGATCATCGGGCCGAGTGTCGGATTGTCGAAGATCAGATCCAGCGGCACGTCGAACGAGAGCTGACGGCCCAGCCGGTCGGCCATGCGGGCCACCTGCAGCGAGTCACCACCAAGGTCGAAGAAGTCGTCGGTCTCGGCCAGGTCGGCCACCCCGAGCAGTGCCGTCCAGGCCTCGCGCACGGCGTCGAGAACCGACGACGCCTCGCCTCCTCCCTCGTCGCCGGCGAGGGCTTGTTCGAGGAACGGATTCGACACCTCGGCGTCGAGCTGGATTCGTGCGCCGAGATCGGTGGTCGACACGAAGATCGTTGACGCATCACCGGCCAGGGCCTGCTCGAACACCTGAACGCCATCGGCCGGGCTGAACGAGTGCAGCTCGTCCATCAGCGTGATGCCTTCGCCGTAGCGGCTCTCGAAGTCCTGGGCTGCCCGTACCGACATGCCGATGTCGGTCCAGTCGTCCCAGGCCACGGTCACAACCCGATCAGCGGAGAAGGCATCGCTCTCGGCCATTGCCTCGGCGAAGGAGTTGGCGGTGACGTAGCCGACCTGGCCGAACCGGTTGTGGTAGAGCTGCGACGCGATCGAGCTGGACAGGAGCACGAGGTCCAGGTGGCGACCGGCGAGGGCTTCGGCCACGGCGACCGATCCGTGCACCTTGGCTGAGATGGCGGCCTCGGCCGCCTCGGGCGTACGGCGATGGATGGCGCCCGCATTGTCGGCAACGGCAGCGGTCATGATCACACCGTTGATCGGGCCCAGTTCCCGCTCGGCGCGTTCGATCACCGCCCGGACCTGCTCGGCGTCGGTCACGTCGGCTGCTTCGGTGACAACGGAGGTGGCGGCCGACACCGCTGCGAGCCGCTCCAGACGACGAGTGGTCTCGGGGTCACCAGGGTCGGCGGCAGGAACACCCGACCGGCTCGTGAGGGCCAGCTTGGCGCCGTAGGTGTTGGCGAGGTACTCACCGAGGCTGAGCCCCACACCGCCGAGCCCGCCGAAGATGAGATAGACGCCACCGTGGCGCACCGGGGAGCCGGCATCGACGGGCGCGTCGAGACGCTCCACGTCGTGCACCCACCGGAAGCGCCCGCGAATGGCCGCGATGGGTGCCGGGCTGGCCGAGGCGGCCCGCAGCTCGTCGGCCAGGCGGGTGATCTCGGTGGAACTCGGCGTGGTGGGTAGATCGATCTGGCGGGCGGTCAGCCCGGAGTACTCGAGCGGGATCACCTTCACCGGCCCGGCAACGGCGGCCGCGCTCGGGCGAACGCGCTCACCGCCGAGTACGTCGTGGCCACCCTGGGTCACCACGTCGAGGTGGATGGTCCGGTTCTGGGTGAGGGACGCCAGCCCCCGGGCGAGCGACAACAGCGTGTTGACGCCGACGTCGAGATCGCGGCGAAGGCCATCGAGCGAGGGCTCACTGGGGGCGGCGTCGTCGAGCAGGCCGAGATGCACCACCCGGTGAGGCTGCCGGCTGGTGCCGACCAGTCGACCGAGCACGGCGAAGACGCCACTGTCATCGGCCGGTGACACCTCCCACTGGTCACCCTCGAGCTTGGTCTCGGTACCGAGCCGCACGTCCACGATGTCGGCCGCGGTGGCCTTCAGGTGCTCCACGATCGCATCGCTGGTGGCCGAGCCCGTGCTCACCACCAGGATCCGTTCGGCTCCACCGGCGCGGGGGAGCGCCCTTGACCGGGTCCACGTGCGCCCGTACGACCACTCCTCGACCGCCAGACGCCCGGTTGGCGTCTTGACTGCACCGCCTGCCTCGCGCTGCTCGGCCCCGAGCGCGGGGACGTAGGTCTCGCTCGGAAGCCAGTGGCGGGCCCGACTCATGCGCGAGAGCGGTGCGGGGAGCCGCCTGTGTGCGGTGGGCGCCGACAGCGCCTCCCAGTCGAGGTCCACGCCGGCCGTCCAGAGCGTGCCAACCGCATCGAGGGCCACGATGTCTCCCGAGCGGGTCTCGCGCGGGTGACCGAGGCACTGGACGGCGGTGGTGCGTTCGTCCAGGGCGTCATGGCTGCGGGCGAAGCCCGACAGGGCCCGGCCCGGCCCGATCTCCACGAGCACGTCGTCGGGCCGATCGGCGGCCAACGCGTCGATGCACTCGGCGAAGCGAACGGGCTGGCGGATCTGGCCGGCCCAGAAGCCTGGGTCGACGGCCTCGTCGGGCGTGAGCCAGGTTCCGGTGACGTTGGAAAGCATCGGTCGGTCGGGGGCCGACAGCCGCATGCCGTCGAGCACCGATGCGAACTTCTCCGCTGCCGGTTCCATGGAGCGGGAGTGGAACGCATGCGAGGTGGCGAGCCGCTGGGTTGCGAGGTTCTCGGCCGCCATCGTGGCCTCGAAGGCCGCAATCGCCTCCTCGGGCCCACCAACCACGGTGGCAGCGGACGAGTTGATGGTGGCGATCTCCACCCCGTCGGGGAGGTGCGGCTGGAGCTCGTCGGGCGTCAGGCGGGTGGCCACCATCACGCCCGGCTCCATGGCCTGCATGAGCCGGCCCCGTGTCACCACGGCCATGATGGCATCGTCGAGGGTGAAAACACCGGCCACCGTCGCCGCCGCGAACTCACCGATGCTGTGCCCGAGCAGCACTGCGGGCTCGACACCCCATGCCTGGAGCTGGCGGGCCATGGCCATCTGCACTGCGAACAACGCAGGCTGGGTGATCTCGGTTTGTCGTAGCCGCTCGGTTGCGGTCTCGTCGCCGGGTTCGGCGAGCAGGAGGTCGCGGAGGTCGATGCCTGCCACGGCATTCACGCCCCGAACGACCTCGTCGAGGGTTTCGGTGAAGGCAGCCAGGGTGCCGTGTGCCCCGCGGGCCATTCCGGCGAACTGCGCCCCCTGGCCCGAGAACATCCAGGTGGTGTCGACCGGGCCGTTCTCGGGAGCGGTGCCCGACCGGACGGCGCCGGCCTCGCCGCGACGGGGATCGAACACGAGGGCCGCACGACTTGGGTAGGTGCGGCGGCCGTGGACGAGCGTGGCCAGATGATCGGCGGTCACCGTGGCACCGGCTGCGGCCCACTCGCCGATCGCCGTGGCCGTTGTGGTTGCCGCCTCGGGGGAGGGCGCCGAACTCACGAGGAGGTGGGGCGTGGTGATGGCGGGGGAGGCCCCGTCCGGGGTGGGCGGCTGCTCCACGATCACGTGGGCGTTGGTGCCACCAATGCCGAACGAGCTGATGCCGGCCCGGCGCCGATCGGTGGTGGTTGGCTCCCACGCGACGGTTTCGCTGGCGACGTAGAACGGGCTCGACGTGAAGTCGATCGCCGGGTTCGGGCTGGAGAAGTTGCGTGAAACCGGGATCATGCCCTCCCGAACCGCGAGCACCGCCTTGATGAAGCCCGTCACGCCGGCAGCGGCGTCGGTGTGGCCGACACTCGCCTTGACCGAGCCGACCGCGCAGAACTGGGTGGCGTCGGTGGTCAGGCGGAATGCCCGGGTGAGTCCCTCGATCTCCACCGGGTCGCCGAGCTTCGTGCCCGTGCCGTGCGTCTCGATGTAGGTGATGTCCTCGGCGTCGAGGCCAGCTTCGGTCTGGGCGGCCACGATCACCGCCGCCTGGCCGTCGGCCGACGGGGCGGTGTAACTGATCTTCTGGTCACCGTCATTGTTCAGTGCAGAGCCCCGGATCACGGCGTGGATCGTGTCGCCGTCCTCCAGAGCCTCGTCGAGGCGCTTGAGAATCACGGCGCCGACCGCCTGGCCGAGCGTGGTGCCGTTGGCATCGGCATCGAAGGCTCGGCAATGCCCGTCGGGCGACAGGATCATGCCCTGCTGGTAGAAGTAGCCGACGCCCTGGCGGAGGTTGATGCTCACGCCGCCGGCGACGGCCATCGAGCACTGGTAGTCGAGCAGGTTCTGGGCCGCCATGTGCACGGCGACGAGCGAGGTGGAGCACGCCGTCTGCACGTTCATCGCTGGGCCCCGCAGGCCCAGCCGATGCGACACCCTGGTGGCCAGGAAGTCACGGTCGTTGCCGATCATCTGATCGAAGGCCGAGAGCGAGTCGGTGGGATCGGGGCGGCCGAGGAGCAGGGCGTAGTCGATCGGGTTGCACCCGGCGAAGACACCCACCTCGCCGGGCACGCCGAACGGGTCGTAGCCGGCGTGCTCGAAGGCATCGTGCACGGTTTCGAGAAAGACGCGAGCCTGTGGGTCGGTGGTCGCCGCTTCGCGAGGGCTGAATCCGAACCGCTCCGCGTCGAAGGAGTCGAAGTCGGCGAGCACTGATCCTCGGGCGACGAAGTTCTCGCGGGCCGTCACGTTCTCGGGGAGGCCGAAGTCGCGGAGCTCGGGCTCGGTGAAGGTCGAGAGCCCGTCGATTCCGTCGATCAGGTTCTGCCAGAACGCGTCGATGTCGGCCGCCCCGGGAAATCGGCCGGCCATCCCGATGACGGCAATACCGTCATCGCGAGAGCTCTCGCTCGCGTCACCCATACCTCACCTCCGGGTCAACTCGGTTCCCTCCGGCGCCTTCGCGCGCCCGTGCCTAGGCACTATTGACCAAAGGTACAGGTCTCCGGGCATGTGCTTCGACAAGCAATTTTGCACAATGTTGAAGAACTGCGATCCACCTTGCCCCACGACCTCTGGTGGATACGATCAAGGTTGCCGCCACTGCCATGGACGCCAGCTCGGAGGGGAAATCGCGTGTCGCCCAGTACCGGCACAGTTCGACGGGCACCGATGACACCACTGCAGCTCGGCATGCTCTTCCACGGTCTTGCCAACCCTGGCAAGGGCGTGGACATCGAGCACATTGCCTTCGACCTGCACGGCACCGTTGACTCCGAGCGGCTCGTCGCGTCGTGGAACGCCGTCATCGCCACCGATGACGTGTTGCGCACTCGATTCGAGTGGCAGGGCACCCCCGAGCGAGTGATCGAAGCCGACGCGCCGATCTCGGCCACCGTGCTCGACTGGCGCGCCGTCGACGAGTCGACCCAGAACGAGCAGTTCCACGTACTCAGCCGTGAGGACCGCCACCGGGACTTCGACCTGTCGGTGCTGCCGCTCCAGCGGCTCACCCTCGTGCAACTCGCCGACGAGCACTGGCGGGGTCTCTGGAGTTTCCACCACATCCTCCTCGACGGTCGCTCGTTCTCACTGGTGCTGTCGGCGATCTTCGACCACTACGACCACGGCACCCCGCCGCCGGCTCGGCCCTCGTTCGACGACTTCGTTGGTGCTCTGCTCGGCCAGGACATGAGCGAGGCCGAGCGGTTCTGGAAGAACGCGCTCCACGGCACAGAGCCCACGCTGCCCCTCAGCGTTGGCGTCGATGTCGCCCCGACTGCCGCACCGTTCCACGGCGCGATCGAGCGACGGCTGAGCCCGGAACAGACCTCGGCGGTACGGGCGGGGGCCGAGGCACTCGGTGTCACGCTGAACAATCTGGTTCAGGCGGCATGGACGCTTCTGCTCCACCGCTATTCCGCCCGCTCCGACGTGGTGTTCGGCAGCACGAGGGCCTGTCGCCACCTCACGCCTGATGCCGCCGAGACCGTGGGCCTTCTGATCAATACGGTGCCGTTTCGGGTCGCCGTTGATCGGGCCACGTCGGTGCGTGACTTCGTGGCCCAGGTGCGAGCGGTGCATCACGGGCTGCGCCACGCGGAGGCGGCGCCACTGGCCGAGATGCGGAACTGGGCCCAGCTTGGCTCCGACGCCGACCTGTTCGAAACCCTCGTGATGTACGACGAGGCCACGCTGGACGCTCGCATGGGCGGCCCCGGCACGGGTCGCACGTTCACCTACACCGGGCAGACGAACTACCCGATCACCCTGCTCGCCTACGGCGACCCCGAGATGCTGCTGCGGATCGAGTACGCCTACTCCCACCTGACCGACGAGGCGGCCCAGGCCACCCTCGATCGCATGGCCGAGGTGCTCCTCGGGCTCGTCGCCGACGGTGAGAGAGCGGTTGGAGACGTGCCGTACCTGACTGCGACCGACACGGCCACGCTGGCCAGGTTCAACGACACCGCCGTGGACTACGACCTCGACCAGACGTTGGTCGACCTGTTCGAGCGCCAGGTGGCCGCCACCCCCGCCGCCCCGGCGATCACGTTCGGTGGGGTCACCCTCACCTACGCCGAGTTCAACGCTCGGATCAACCAGCTCGCCCACACCCTTCGAGGGCGAGGCGTCGGCCGCGAGGCGGTCGTTGGCGTGTACGCCCACCGCTCGCTCGAGATGCTGGTGGCCGTGCATGCGATCGTGAAGGCGGGTGGGGCGTACCTGCCGCTCGATCCCGACCACCCGACCGACCGCCTCACGTTCTGCATCGAGGACACGGGGGCCTCGTTGGTGCTCACCGCCGGTGGCACCGCCACCTCGGCCGACCGCCTCGGATGCGAGATCATCGACCTCGACCAGGCCAGCTCGGTGCCCGCTGATGCGCCGACCGCAAACCCCGATCCGGTCGCCGGCCCCGGCGACGCGGCCTACGTGATCTTCACCTCAGGCTCGACGGGTCGCCCGAAGGGTGTGCTCAACGAGCACCGCGGGATCGTGAACCGTCTCCTGTGGAAGCAGGATGCCTTCGGTCTTGGGCCCGACGACGTGGTGCTCCAGAAAACGCCGTTCACGTTCGACGTGTCGGTGTGGGAGCTGTTCTGGCCCTTCCAGGTCGGGGCCCAGCTGGTGGTCGCACCGCCCGACGCCCACCGCGACCCGAGGGCGCTCGTGGCCGAGATCACCGACCACGGCGTGACCACCCTCCACTTCGTGCCGTCGATGCTGGCGCTGTTCGCCGAGGAGCCCACCATCGCCACGTGCACGTCGATCCGTCGGATCATCTGCTCGGGCGAGGCCCTTGCCCGCGATCTCCAGGATCGAACCTTGGCCGCCCTCGATGTGGAAATCCACAACCTCTATGGCCCAACCGAGGCCGCCATCGACGTCACCTGGTGGGCCTGCGATCCCGCCTCACCCCTCGACGTGGTGCCGATCGGAGCGGCGATCGCCAACACCGAGATGCACGTGCTCGACGCCGATCTCCAGATCACGCCGCCTGGGCTGCCCGGTGAACTCTTCATCGGCGGGGTTCAGGTGGCTCGCGGCTATCTGAACCGCCCGGAGCTCAACGCCGAACGCTTTCTCGTGCCAGGCTCCTCGCCCCACGTCGCCGGCCGCCTCTACCGCACGGGTGATCTCGGCCGCTTCCGGGCCGACGGGAACATCGAGTACCTCGGGCGTACGGATCATCAGGTGAAGATCCGGGGTCTGCGGATCGAGCTGGGCGAGATCGAGGCCGTGCTCGCCTCCCATCCGGCCGTGTCGAACTGCGTGGTGGTTGACCGCGAAGACCGCCCCGGCGACAAGAAGCTCGTTGCCTACGTGGTGGCCCCGCCCACCGACGACTTCGAGGACAGCGTTCGGGCGCACCTCGCAGTCTCGCTCGCCGACTACATGATTCCCTCGGCGTTCGTCGTCCTGGACGATCTCCCCCTCACCACCAGCGGCAAGGTGGATCGCAAGGTGCTGCCCGCTCCGTCGCTCGGGGCAGCGGCGTCGACTGGCGACGCCCCGCGCACCGAGGTGGAGGAGCAGGTGGCGGCCATCTGGGCCGAGCTGCTCGAACACGATCAGTTCCATCGCGTGATGCCGTTCTTCGATGCCGGTGGGAACTCGCTGCTCGTGATCACGCTCGCGTCGCGCCTCGGCGACGCCTTCGACCGTCAGGTGTCGGTCACGGCCCTCATCGATGCCTCCACCGTGGCCGCCCAGGCCGACCTCGTGTCGAGCCCCGACGATTCCGATGCGACCGATGCGCTCGCCGCAGTGGCCGCCGCACGCAAGAACGCCGCCGGCAAGCGCCGCGCCCGCCGGCAACGGCGCTGACCATCCCGACCAGGAGCACGTCAATCATGTCCGCAACTGCCGATCACGTGGCCGACATCGCCTTCGAGGCGTCGGACCTCGCTGCGGGAGCCGAGCTCTTCCACAAAGCTCTCCTCGAACACGATGTGGTGCGGGTTCGACCCCAGGGTGACCTGGGCGACTACCGCGAGTACTACGACCGGATGGTCGAGACCATCGGTGATCCAGTGGAGATCGCCGAGGACTACGCGTCGGGTGGTGCGCCGACCGGTGAGCGTTGGTCGCCGATCATCTACGACACCGCTGTTCCCGACAACGTGGCGTTCCGCCACTCCAAGAACGCGCAGCCGCTCCACACTGATGAGTCGTACGTGTCATCGGAGATCGGCGTCATGTTCTTCTACTGCGAGCGGGCCGCCCCCAGCGGCGGTGAAACCGTCTTCGTGCCTGGCCCCCTGCTGATTGAGTACCTCGGGGCCAACGAGCCGGAGCTCCTGGAGCGGCTCACCACCATGCCGGTCACGTACGGCAAGGCGACCGACACCAAGACGCGGCCGATCATCGAGGTGGCCGCCGACGGCAAGCCCAACTTCAACTACAACTACTACTGCGTGGCCCCCGACCAGGATCCGGCCGCCGTGCAGCTGAACGCCGACTTCTTCGAGTTCTGCCAGGAGCGTCTCCCGTCGGAGCTGATCCACCCCGTCGACCTCAAGCCCGGCGAAGGGGTGGCCTGGAAGGACTACTTCGTGCTGCACGGGCGGAACTCGTTCGAAGCCCACGTGACGGGCGATCGCACGATCTGGAAGACGGGGATCCGCTGGCCGACCTGATCGGCCGGCCGATTCACGTTTGCCCCGGTCAACGACCCCCAATCGACCGGGGCAGGAGGTCCCGTCGGGCCGTTCCACTGCCTAAGGTTTGAGGATGGGCCAACGTACGGTGGCATCGGTCGACGCTGAGTTGCGTCGACTGGGATACCGGCCCACCGGAGACCTCGATCGGGGAGGGGTGTCGGTGGTCGTCCGGGCGATCGACACCCACGATGGGCGCGCCGTTGCGGTGAAGGTGCTGGAACCCTCGTACTCCGATGCCCGCATCGACCGCGAGCTCGACCTCATCCAACGGCTCGACATCCCCGGCGTGGTTCGCTACCGCGACGTGGGCGCCCTCTCCGACGGGTCGCCCTATCTGGTGAGCGAGTGGATCGACGGTCGGACCCTGCAACACGTGCTGGCCGAGGACGGCCCGCTCCCCATCGAACGGGCCCATGACCTGTTCGAGCAGCTCTGCCTGATACTCGACTCGGTGCATGCGGCCGGTGTGATCCATCGCGATGTGACGGCGCGCAACGTGATGGTGTCCGACGATGACGTGGTCACCGTCATCGACTTCGGCCTCAGCCGAGGTGACGAGTCAACCACGATCACCAACGCCGACGAGCTCAGCGGCACCCCTCGCTATCTTGCGCCCGAGGTGATCGAGGGCGAGCCGTCCACCGAGCAATCCGACCAGTACTCGGCGGCGCTGCTGTTCTACGAGATGGTGGCTGGCACGTGGCCCTTCGGTGAGGGCGGCACCGTGGCCACCGCCCTCCACCACCAGCTCCACTCGAGCCCCACCCCATTGTCGGAGCTGGTGCCCTCGGTGCCCGACACCATCGACGATGCGCTCGGGCATGCCCTGGCCAAAGACCCCGGCCACCGCTACGCCTCGATGGTGGGCCTTGCTGCTGCCCTGCGCGGGGTGAGCGATGGGGATGAACTCCCCGCAGCCTGGGCCCACGGCGCTCCAGCACCGGCTCGCGACCGGGGCATCAGCCCGCTCGTGGTGGTTGGCGTTGGCCTCGTTCTTGCCGTCGGCGCGGCCGTTGCCGCCTACGTGGTGAGCCTGCCCGACGCCGCCGGTACCGACCCGGATACCGCCGCCGCCGACGCGCCAGGGGGCGGAGAGGTGATCGAGGCCGATGCTGACAGCGACGCCGAGGCCGCGACCTCGGCTGCCAGCTCGGCCGCGGCGCTGCCCGCGCCCGCCGAACCGGGCGGGATCTCGGACTTCCCGGTCTCGGCCGGCACCGCCGGGGGTCTGGATTGCAACCTGTTGGCGCAGCCGGACTTCGAGTCCGGTGCGATCGAGTTCAACTGGTACCGAGATGAGGAGAATCCGGATCGCGAGCGAGTGGTCGGGTTCGGTGGCGTCGACAACTCGGCCGTGCTGACGGTGGGCGAGGCCGACGGCTACGGCCTCTACGGTGAGTTCGTGGAGATCCTCCCCGGACAGGTGTATGTCTTCGGTGGCTGGGCCGAGCGCAGTGGGGCCGTGGTCGACGCGTCCTTCGATGTGATCTGGCTCGACGAGGCGTTCGATCCGCTGACCGAGGTGAATGCGCCAGTGGCCGTCGCCGCTGATGGTGCAGGCTGGTACGCCCACACCACGGAATCGGCCCCTCCCGAGGCCCGATGGGCGGTACCGAAGATCTACAAGGACGGCTCACCCGGGGTGCTCCTCGTCGATGAGCTCGTGTTCGGTCCGGTCGAATCGGCGTGCGCAACGGTGCTGGGGCGATGACGATCCTGGGTGTGCTCGAACTGCTCGGCACCCCGTCGTCGACTGGCGGTCGGCGCTGGGAGATCCATCACGCAACGGTGGTGGGGCGCTCGGGTGAGGCCGACATCACCATCAACATCGCTGCACTTTCGCGGGCCCATGCGGAACTGTTCCCCCTTCGAGGCCGCGTGGCGGTGCGTGATCTGGGGAGCCGGAACGGGTCGGCTCGCAATGGTGAACCTGTCGGATCCGAGCCCGTCATGTTGGATGATGGCGACGAGATCGTGCTGGCAGGGGAGGTGGCGTTCCGATTCATCGATCCGATGGCCACCCCCATTCGCCCCCGCATCGGTCGGCTCACGGGTGTGTGGATCGACCCCGAGACCGAGACCGTGTGGCTCGACGCGAGGCTGATCGAACCCCCGCTCTCGCCGCGCCAGCTGGCGCTGCTCCGGCTGCTCGACGAGTGCCGTGGCGAGGTCGTCACCCGCACCCAGATCGTGTCGGCCGTGTGGCCCGACGTGGAGTCGGCCGGTGTGAGCGACGAGGCGGTGGCCGGGCTCACCAAGAGATTGCGCCAGCGCCTGGCCGAGCTGGGGCGCGACGACCTCATCGAGGCCGTACGGCACCGGGGTCTGCGCCTCGTCGACCCCTGATCCCCGCCCGGGTCGCGGCCACGGGCGGGCCACGCCTGCTCATCGCCCGTCGAACGCCCCCTGAGCGTCCAGTTCGGCCGAGGCCCGATCCGTACGGTCGGGAGCATGAGCAGCTCCCCCTCCCTCCTGCGCCGCGTACGCCGAGCCGCGGTTGCCGGAATCGCCGTTCTCGTTGCCGCCGCCGGCCTCGTCGCCACCAACGTGGCTGTCTCCGCCGCCGACGAGACCATCGTCATCTATGACGACGGCCTGGCCCCGGGCTTCCAGAACTGGTCGTGGGGCACCGTGGCGATCGACTCGACGGCTGAGGTGGCCTCGGGGTCGGCTGCCATGCAGGCCGAACTGGGGTCATGGGAGGCCCTGTACCTGTCGGCGCCGTCCACCGTCTCGCTGCCCCCCGCCGGCGATCTCCGGTTCTCCGTGCACGGTGGCTCGAACGCGTCCGCCGCACTCCAGGTGCAGCTGATCTCTCCTGGCGGCGGTCAGGGGCCGGCCGTCGCCGTGACCCCCACCGCCGGGCAGTGGACCGACGTGGTGATCCCCCTGAGCGAGCTGGGCGCGCCGTCGACGATCGAAGGCATCTGGTGGCAGGAGGCCGAGGGCGGCGCGCTGGCCGCGGTCCACGTCGACGACGTGCGGATCGTGGCTGGGGATGCGCCGCCGCCCGCCGCCGGCCCCGCGCTGGTGGTCGACACCGGCTCTCGCACCATGGTTCGGTCCGTGCGTGATCCCTTCACCAACACCAGCAGCGACGTGACGATCACGTTCCCTCACACGATCAACGACGACGTCTATGGCCTGAACTTCGCCACCAACGGCCTGCGGGAAGAGCTGGATGTTCCCGTGAACCGCTGGGGCGGCAACTCGACTGAGCGCTACAACCACCGCACCGGCTCGTCGAACGCCGCCAATGACTGGTACTTCGCCACCACCGACGGCGACCCCAACGACGATCACACTTTCGAGAACGACAATCAGGCCGATGGGGCCAAGAGCATCCTCACCATCCCGCTGATGGGCTACGTGTCGGCCGGCGGTACCGCCACGTGCAGCTTCCCCACCAACGACAGCCTGGGCGCCGCCAACAACGCCGGCCCCCAGGATGCGTCGATCAACCATTGGCTCGACGGCTCGGTGAGCTGCGGCAACGGCTACGTGAACGGGGAGTTCATCGGGCCGGCCGATCCGCTGATCACGAGCATCGCAGTCGACGAGAGCTGGGCGCGCGACTGGGTGAGCGAGCTCGTGGCCACTCACGGCACCGCCGCCGATGGCGGCGTGGAGCTGTACGCCCTTGGCAACGAGCCTGGCCTCTGGCACTCCACGCACGGCGACATCCGGGGCGACACCCCGATCGGCCGTCAGGAGATCATCGATCGCAACCAGAGCTATGCCACCGTGATCAAGCAGGCCGACCCCACCGCTGAGGTGATCGGGCCGGTGCTGTGGAGTGGCTACAGCTACTACGTGACCACCCCCGAGATCCTCGCTGGTGAGTATCCGGGCAAGCTCCCGACCTTCGTCGGCGACTATCTGGCCAACATGGCCCAGGCCGAGCAGCAGGGCGGCACCCGCCTCCTCGACAAGCTCGCCATCAACTTCTACGACGACCGGGTGTACGGCGGCGGCTCCGACGAGCTCCGCCTCGAGTCGCCCCGCAGCCTGTGGGATCCGACCTACGCCCCCCAGGACTGGTGGGTGACCAGGGACTTCCTCGAGGGCGACGGCTCTGCCGTGATCCCACGGATGAAGAGCCTCATCGACGCCAACTACCCAGGTACCGGTCTCGCCATCACCGAGTACAACTTCGGTGGCGTGGAGACCCTCGTGGGCGCCCTCGCCCAGGCGGATGCCCTCGGAATCATGGGCCGCGAAGGCCTCGACATGGCCACCCTCTGGGAGCCATACGCCGACTGGGTCGGTGTTCCCGAGGACCAGTTCGGCGACCGCCCGGTGTTCTGGGCCTTCCGGCTGTTCCGGAACTACGACGGGCAGGGCAGCCGCTTCGGTGACCAGTCGGTCTTCGCCGAGTCGAACGACCAGAGCACTGTGTCGGTGTACGCCGCCGTCCGCAGCAGCGACGACGCACTCACCGTGCTGGCGATCAACAAGTCGAACACGGCCCAGACCACGGCGCTGTCGATCGACGGCGCCGCCGGCCCCGCCGAGCAGTATCGCTACAGCCGCAGCGACCTCAGTGCCATCGAACGGGTGGAGGACGTGACTGTGGGATCCGACTCCCAGCTGATCCTCCCCGCCCGCTCGGCCACCCTGCTCGTGCTACCCACCGGCGGCACCGATACTGGCGACGGCGGCGGGGATGACGGTGGGGATGGCGACGGTGGGGATGGCGACGGTGGCGGGGATGACGGTGGTGATGGCGACGACGGTGACACAGGTGGCGGCGACGAGCCCGGTGATGACGGTGGCGACGACGACTCCACGCCGCCTCAACCTCCAGTAGCGGTTGAGCAGCCAGCGGTCGGTGCCGGTGCCGAACTGATCGACGCACCGGCGTCGATGGCCGAGGGCGGTGCACTCGACAGCTCGGATCGAACCTGGGTGTGGGCCGAGCGAGGCCCGGTGACACTCGCCGAGCCCTTGGCCGTGAACCAGGTGTCGGACGGTCTGTTCCGAGGCCGCGAGCACGAGGGATCGACGATCCCAGCCGGCACCACCGTCTGCAGCTTCCGGGTGTGGGCGGACAAGTTGGAGGACACCGGCCGGTTGTCGGGGTCGATGCGCTTCGCCGACGCCGAGGTGCTCGGCATCGTGCACCGTCAGGCTGAGGTCGAGGCGTCGCAGTTTCTGCTGCCGCCCGACATCGACGCCCGAGTCGGACCCCTGGACCGCAACGACATGGTGACACTGCGCCGATCCGACGATGGAACCTACATCTCGTGGAACCTCCGGCTCCATAAGGGCCTCGACGGGATGCGGGTGATCACCTCGTGCAGCTGATCTGCTCGTGACCCGTCGTTGATCGGGAACCAGTGATGCGGAGCGGGGGTGGCCGACGGGCCACTCCCGCTCAGATCGTGGCTCCGACCCGTTGCCCGATGGTGCGTTGCAGGTCGTCGGCCACCGATTCGAGCTGGCCACTCCGCTGCGACGACTCCTCGACGAGGGTGGTCAACGTTGCCGAGTTGGTCTTCAGGCCCTCGGAGCGGGTGGAGAGCGTGCCGATGCTCTGGTTCACCACGCCGACCTTCGTATTCATCTTCGAGGTGAGGGCCGCCTGCTCCTCGACGCTGGCGGCGACAGCCGTCTGATTCGACGCAATCTCCTTGACGATCGCCTGGATCGTTTCGATGGCGTGCACCGACTCGCCGGTGCCGTGCTGGATTCCGGTCACGATCTGGGCGATCTGTTCGGTGGAGGCCGCCGTCTGCTTGGCGAGCTCCTTCACCTCGTTGGCCACGACGGCGAAGCCCTTGCCCGACTCACCGGCTCGAGCGGCCTCGATGGTGGCATTCAGGGCGAGGAGGTTCGTCTGCTTGGCGATGGAGGTGATCACCTCGATCACCTGGCCGATCTCGGCGCTCGACGCGCCGAGCTGGGTCACGGTCTCGTTCGTCTCCTCGGCCCGATGCACGGCCTCGTTGGCCACCGACGACGCGTGTGACGAGCTCGAACTGATCTCCTCGATGGCGGCCGTCAGCTCGTCGATCGACTGCGAGATGAGCGACACCTCGGTGGTGGCCTCGTCACACGCCTCGGCGATCCGGTCCACCTCGTGTGAGGTGTCGGCCATGTGGTCTCGCACCGTCTGATCGGCGGCGGTCGATGCAACCCGTACGGTTTCGAGGGTGCGCACCGTCTTGCGGAAGCGGTGAAGCAAGGCCGAGTAGAGGGCGACCAGGCCACCGAGCACGACCGCCAGCAGCACCGCCACCACTCCTGCTGCTGCCATCTGGCCCTGATTGATCTCCCGGCCAACCGACGCGGCCGACGCGGCGGTTTCTGCGTCGAGGTGGTCAACGAGTTCCTGAGCAACCGTGAGTAACTCCGCCAGCGTCTCCTGTGCCTCCTCGAAGAACACGAGGCCGGTCTCGGTGTCGCCAGCGGCGAATGCCGGGGCCATCTGATTGAGCACGATGGCCTCGTACTCCGGTTCGAGCACCCGGATCTGGTCGGCGGCGGCTGCGACCACCGGGTCGTCTGTTCGATGCTCGACCACGGTCTCCAGCTGCGCCGTGGCGTCGACCACCGACGTGTGGAAGCTCTCCAGCAGCTCGGCGTCGGCGGTGATGGCGAACTCGTCCTGCAGCGCCCGCTGGATGTTCAATGCCGATTGGATCTCCCGGGCGGCGGCCGCATCATGGCTTGCTTCCTCGGTGCGATGGTGGGCGTCGAGCACCCGGCTGTTGCTGATCCAGATCACCCCTCCGGCCCCCAGCAGGAGCACGCCGATGAGGCCGCCGGCGATGAGAAACATGACTCGTACGTTGAGCTGAGGGCTTCGCATCGTGGTCCTACCTGCGCCTCACGGCCGCCGTCGTTTGCCGATCTCGGTGCTCCAATCGACCGAGGTGGGCGCAGATTGAGGACTACGAACCCACGTCGCGAAACGGCACGCCGCGGTCGACCGATGGCTCCTTGGGAAGCCCGAGGATGTTCTCACCCAAGATGTTGTGCTGGATCTCGTCGGTGCCGCCGGCGATCGACTGAGCGGGAGTGGAGGTGAGGATCTCGGCCACCACGGCGTGATCGGGATCAGGCCCATCTCGGAGCATGCCCTGGGCTCCGGTGATCCGCCCGTGCACGTGGTTGCAACGGCGGGCCACCTCGGAGAGCGCCAGCTTGCCGATCGAGCCCTCCGAGCCGGGCGGCCGGCCGAGGGCCCTGGCCACCCGGGCCCGTTCGGCCGTCAGCTCGGCGGCCCGGTTGAACGCCACCAGCTCGGCCGCCTCGTCGCGCACCAACGGGTCGGTGAGGCTTCCGAGCTGGGCCCGTACGAGGTCGACCCGGCCGGCTCGTTGCGGGTACCACTCGTAGGTCTTCAGGTACTCCTCGGCCTCAGCCTTCGCCTCGTTGACCACTCGACCGCTGGCCCCAGGGGCGAAGTGCACCCGACGCTGGCTGGCAAATGAGCGCTCGTGCGCCAGGGTGCCTCGGGCCACCCGCCACCCGTCGCCAACAGTGCCCACCACGTTGGCGTTGGGCACTCGGGCATCGGTGAGGAACACCTCGTTGAACGAGCTGTGCTCGTTCATCTGGCGGATGGGTCGCACCTCGACCCCCGGCTGGCGCATGTCGAGCAGGAAGTAGGTGATGCCGTTGTGTTTCGGCACCTCCCAGTCGGTGCGAGCCACCAGGATCGCCATGTCGGCGTGATGGGCACTCGTGTTCCACACCTTCTGACCGTTCACGATCCAGTCGTCGCCGTCGCGGATCGCCGTGGTGCGCAGACCGGCCAGGTCCGACCCGGCGCCTGGTTCGCTGAACAGCTGGCACCAGGTGAGCTCGCCGGTGATCGTGGGGCGCAGGAAGGCGGCCTTGACGTCGTCGGCGGCGTGGTCGTACATCGTCGGTGCCGCCAGGCCCATGCCGCCCCCGAGGGGCACGGCCACACCGCCCGCGGCCCGTATCGCGGTGTGGGCCACCCGGTCCGCCCACGCCGGCAGGTCGCGCCCGTACCAGGCCGATGACCACGACGGCACTGCCCAGCCCGACTCGACGAGCTGCTCCCGCCAGGCGAGAAGGGGAAGATCGGGGTCCCAGGCCTGCTCGAACCAGCTGAGTGCCTGGGCCCTGACCTCGTCTTCGGTGAGTGCGCTCATGCCGCCATCTTCGGTCATGGCGACCCGTGGCGTCGATCAGACGCCAGCGTTCTCCTGGGCGGCGGCCCATGCGCCGTACCCGCCGAGCAGATCCGACACGTCGGTGAACCCGGCGCCGGCCATCCGGCTGGCGGCGATGGACGAGCGGAACCCACCGGCGCAGTACACGATGGTGGGCTTCGAGGCGTCCAGGCTCGACAACCGCTCGTTGAGGCGAGTGAGGGGAATCAACACCGCGCCGGGGATCGCGCCGCCCTCGGTTTCACCGGGCTGGCGAACGTCCACGAGCTGCAGATCATCGACGGTGGCGACCGCTGTTGCCAGCCCGTCGATGTCGAGCCGGGAGCTCCTCGTCACCTCGTCGGGGTTGGCGGCGAGCGCGGCCGCCGGCTCGCTCAGATGGCCCACCACGTTGTCGAAGCCGATCCGGGCGAGGCGGACCTTCGCCTCCAGCTCGGTGCCTGGCTCGGTCACCAAGACGATGGGGGCGCCGGGTTGGATCACGCCGCCGGCGAACTCGGCATAGCGCCCGGCCATCCCGATGTTCACCGAGCCAACGAGGTGGCCGGTGGCGAACTCGTTGGGGTCGCGGGTGTCGAGCACCACGGCCCCCCGCCGCTGATGACGGATCACGTCGTCGATCGCCAGCGGAGCGGGCGGGGTGTCCTCGTCGAGGATGGGGCGCAGCTCGCGGTTGAGCATTGCGTCGAACGAGAAGTAGGCCGGTGGCGCCGTCTGCCCCTCGGTGACTGCGGCGACGAAGTCGTCTTTCGACATCGGCTGCACGGCGTAGTTGCTCGCCCGCTGCTGGCCGATCGTGGACCACGTGTCGGTGGACAGATTCTTGCCGCACGACGAGCCGGCCCCGTGGGCGGGATAGACGCGGGTGGCGTCGGGAAGGGTCATCAGTTGCTGGTGGAGTGAGTCGTAGAGCAGGTTCGCCAGTTCGTCGGACGTGACGCCCTTGGACGACAGCAGGTCGGGCCGGCCGACGTCACCGATGAACAACGTGTCGCCCGTGAGCACGCCGTAGGGCTCGGGATCGCTGGCCCGTTCCCACACCACGACGCTGATCGATTCGGGTGTGTGGCCCGGGGTGTGGCGGATCTCCAGCACCACCTCGCCGAGATCGATCCGCTCGCCGTCGCCAAGCTTGCGGGACTCGAACTCGGTTTCGGCGGCGGCGCCGTAGGCGATCGTGGCGCCGGTTGCGTCGGCCAGCTCCAGGTGGCCCGACAGGAAGTCCGCATGGAAGTGCGTTTCGATCACCATCTCGATGGTGAGGCCGTGCTCCGTCGCGGTGTCGAGATAGGGCGCCACGTCACGCCGGGGGTCAACGACCACCGCCCGCTTCGTTGTCTCGTCGCCGATCACATACGAGGCCTGCGACAGGCACTCGAGGTAGTGCTGCTCGAAGATCATGATGATGCCTCCAGTCGGGTGGGCCGGAGCCCGCCCTATGAGCTTGTTCGTCGGGCGGCGGCCGAGGCAAGACGCCGGGCCGGCGCGAGGGTGGACAGACGGTCAGGGATCGGACGTGGGTGCCGGCCGCAATGAGGCCTGGCTGCCGGCCGACCAGTCGCTGACGAAGCGGAACCGGTCGCCGCGGATCAGCGTGGTGCGCCACTCGACCGGCTGGCCGTCGCGACGGCCGAGCCGTTCGAGGTAGAACGCGGCATCACCGGCGGCAAGGTCGAGCTGGTCGCAATCGGCCGGCGATGGCACCACCGGGGTAAGGCGTTCCCAGCCCTCGTTCGGAACCGGGAGCCCGGCGTTCGCCAGCTCGGTGTAGAGCGCGGTGTGGCTCCAGTCCACACCGTCGAGCGGTGCGGCCACCGACTCGGGGAGCCAGGCCCGGTCGATGGCCAGGGGCTCGCCGCCGGCCATCCGCAGGCGGGCCAACAGCACGAGCGGCGTGTCGATGTCGACCTCCATCTGCTTGGCGGCGTCGGCGTCGGTGGTGACCTCGAACTGCAACACCTCACTGGTCTGGTCGACGCCGGCCGCCTCGACTGACTGGAAGAGGCTGTACAGGGTGCCGAGCGACTGCTCGAACTCGGAGCGGTTGATCACCGTGCCGCGGCCGCGCTCGCGGGTGAGCAGGCCCGAACTGTTCAGCCGGCGGACCGCCTCACGCACGGTGTGGCGACTGACCCCGTACGACTCGGTGAGTTCGAGGTCGGTGGGAAACACCCCGTCGTGGAAGTCACCGGCGTCGAGCCGTCGGCGTAGCTCGGATTCGAGCTGCGCCCAGAGTGGCATCGGGCTGGTGCGGTCGAGCGGCTGGGCTGGCATGCGATCTCAGCCCCGGGGGTCGTCGACCCAGCGGAGGTACGGCTTCACCTCTTCGAGGTTGGCGAATCGAGCCTTGGCGTCGTCGGTGCTCATGGCCGGCGAGGCGATCACCCGGTTGCCGTTCTGCCAGTCGACCGGGGTGGCCACCTGGTGGGCGTCGGTGAGTTGGAGGCTGTCGATCACTCGAAGGATCTCGTCGAAGTTCCGGCCCGTCGACTTCGGGTAGGTGAGCATGAGGCGGATCTTGTCGGCGGGGTCGATCACGAACACCGAGCGCACGGTGGAGGTGTCACCCTCACCGGGGTGGATCATGTCGTACAGCTCGGCCACGGTCTTGTCGGGGTCGGCGATGATCGGGAAGTTGAGTTCGGTGCCGCTCACCTCACCGATGTCGGGGGCCCAGCCGTGATGGTCCTCGATGGGGTCGACCGAGAGAGCCACCACCTTCGTGTTCCGCTCGGCGAATCCGCCCTTGAGGGCGGCGGTGCGCCCGAGTTCGGTGGTGCACACCGGGGTGTAGTCGGCCGGGTGGCTGAACAGCACGGCCCACGAGTCGGCCTTCCATTGGTGGAAGTCGATCTCGCCGTCGGTGGTGTCGGCGGTGAAGTTGGGGGCGTTGTCGCCCAGGCGGAGGCTCATGACGGTTTGGCTCCTTGCAGGGAGGGTGTCAGTCATCACCCTACATCAAATGTACGGATATTCGAATATTCGGCTCAACGAGATACACTCGCCGAGCATGCAGACATCGTCGTGGCTCCGATCATCCCTTGTCATGTTCCTCGCCATCGGCATCGCCGCCTGCGGGGCCGACACCGCCGACGAGGCATCGGCGGTCGCCCCGACCGACACGCCCGAGGCGCCGGTGGTCACCACAGCCGGATCGACCGGCGCCGGCATCAGGGTGGTCAGTCCGGCCGAAGGAGCCGATATCCAATCGGGTGGCCCGGATGATCTCATCGTGCTCGACGTGCGCACCGCCGAGGAGTTCGCCGAAGGCCACCTCGAAGGCGCGATCATGATCGACTTCTACGCCGACGACTTCGCCGATCAGCTCGCCGAACTCGACCCCGATGCGTCGTATCTCATGTACTGCCGTTCGGGGAACCGCAGTGGGCAGACCCGCGTGATCATGGAGCAGCTCGGCTTCACCGACGTGGCCGACGTCGACGGCGGCATCGTGGCCTGGGCCGACGCCGACCTGCCCCTCACCACACCATGACGAAGCCGGGCGGTCGGACCCGCCCATGAGCCGGGTTACTCCGGCAGGCGATAGGCCGCGGGCGACGGCTTGAGCGGGCGGGCGTACCAGAGTGGCCGCCGGATGCCCTCGGAGGGCGGCCGGGTCTTGGCCATCCAGTCGAGGTAGGCCTCCCGCGATTTGGCCGTGTCGACCACCACGTCGCCGTAGGCGTCGCCGGCCTCGGCTGGCGTCACCCGCACCCGCTGATGCCAGCACTGCATGCCCGAGATCGGATCGGGCTGCACGCAGAACGTGGCGTTCTGGTGCACGCCGGTGTCGTTCCACCAGATCCGACCCGTGTCGGCGTCACCCGACGCGTAGGGGGCGTTGCCGTGCTCGCGGGTGAGCTTCCACGTGGTGCCACCGTCGCCGTTGCTGTTGGTGGCGTTGGTGATCGCGGCCTTGCCGGCGCCCCACGAGCGGCCCTGCTCCTCGTCGAGGCGCCAGCGCCCCATGTGGTGAGAGGCCGCCACCACACCGGGGCGGATGCCCTCGGTGCGCCAGGCCGAGATCACGAAGTGCCCGATCCTCGTGCTCACCCGCACCAGGCCGTTCTCCTCGATGCCGAGCTTCTCGGCATCGGAAGGGTGGATCCAAAGCGGGTGGCGGTGGCTGATCTCGTTGAGCCACTTCGAGTTGGCCGACCGGGTGTGGATCAGCGTTGGGATGCGGAACGTCGGGAGCAGGATTCGCTCGTTGCCGGCGAGATCCATGTCCTCCCAGTGCACGTGGGACGGGATCCACGTCGGGGTGGCGTACTCGGGCCACCCCCAGTCCGACAAGGTGGTCGAGAACAGCTCCAGCTTCTTCGAGGGCGTGGGGAAGCCTTCCTTGGCCATGCCGTCCACCTCGACGGCCGGTGAGCCGTCGCCCAGGTCGGACAGGGTCAGGTCGTCGAGATCGGCCATGTCACCGGACCACGCCCCTGGGGTGCCCGGCTTGCGGTACACCCCGCGCTCGTCCTTCTCGCACCCCTCCACGGCAGCGTCAGCCACGAGCCGCTCGTAGGGCTCGTAGGGATCGGTGGGCACCGCGAAGGCCGAGCGGTCTCGCATGTACTCGAGCGGGCTCTGCCCAGCCTCGGCGGCAGCGTCGGCCAGGCCGGGCACGTTCTCGGTGAACATCTTGGCGTAGTACTCGTCGACCGTGATCGGTTTGCCAGGATGCTCCGTGGACTCGAACCACTGGCGGACGCCGAGCGATCCGTCTGGATCGATGCGCCAGGAGAGGTCGATCCAGAACTCGTTCTCCTCCCACACCTCGCCCGGGTTGTAGTCGTAGCTGCGGGCGTCGGGGCCGAGGTCGCCGGTGCCGCCCTCGGCCTGGTCCTTGATCTCGGCGTAGCGGCGGAACACCGACTGGCGGAACCCGATCCAGCGGCCGGCGTGGGTCTCGTAGGAGTGCACGTCGTGGCGTTCGGTTGCCACGCCCATGGGAAGCACGTAGTCGGCGAACCACGCCGTCTCCGACCAGGTCGGGGTGAGGGCCACGTGGCACCGCACCTTCGACTCGTCGGTGAGGGCCTCCATCCAGGTGAAGCCATCCGGATTGGTCCAGATCGGGTTGTACACCCGGGAGAAGTACACCTCGAGCGAGCCGCGCCCCTCGTTGAGGAAGTGGGGGAGCAGGATCGACATCTCGTGATAGGAGAGCGGGAACTCCACCGGCCACTCGAGCTCGTTCCAGTTCTGGATCTTGGGTGCTCCGACCGGGGCGGCCGGCTTGAACTTGTTCATGCCGTTGCCGGCCGTTCCGCCGACGGTGGCCACCGAGCCGGTGAGCACGTTGAGGAAGAACAGGCAGCGCGCCACCTGCCAGCCGCCCATGTTGCCGGCCCCGGCGGCCCGCCAGTTGTGGGACGCGAACTTCGTGGGGTTGGCCCCGATGACCTCGGCGATCTCGCGGATCGTTGCTGCGTCGACGCCCGTCTTCTGCTCGGCCGCCTCCGAGGTGTACTCGGCGTACTCCTCCAGCAGCGCCGGGCGCAGTTCGCCGAACTCCACCGGACGGTCCGGGTGCTTTTCGGCGAGGTAGGTCTCCCAGTTGGTCCAGCGCCGCATGAACTCGGCGTGCCACGTTTCCGACTCGATGAGCAGGCGGGCGATCGCCAGAAGCAGGAATGGCTCGGTGCCGGGCCAGGTGGGTAGCCAGTAGTCGGCCTTGGCCCCCGTGTTGGAGAGCCGGGGATCGACGGCGATCACCTTCGCCCCGCTGGCCTGGGCCTCGATGATGCGCTGGGCGTGGGGGTTGAAGTAGTGCCCCGACTCCAGGTGGGCCGAGATCAGGAAGATCACCTTGGCGTTGGCGAAGTCGGACGACGGGCGGTCGTGGCCCATCCAGCTCTGGTACCCGATCCGGGCGTTCGACGAGCAGATGTTGGTGTGGCTGTTGTGCCCGTCGACGCCCCACGCCTTCAGCACGCGGTCGGTGTAGCCGTCCTCACCGGGGCGGCCCACGTGATACATCACCTCGTTGCGCCGATCCTCCTCGAAGGCGGTGCGGATGCGGGCGCCGACCTCGTCGAGGGCCTGGTCCCAGGAGATGCGCTCCCACTGCCCCGAGCCTCGTTCCCCCACCCGCTTCATCGGGTACATGACGCGCTCGGGGTCGTAGGTCTGGTTAAGCGTGGCTGGGCCCTTGGCGCAGTTGCGGCCACGGCTGCCGGGATGTTCGGGATTGCCCTCGATCTTGGTGATCTCACCCGACTCGGAGTCGAAGTAGGCCACCAGGCCGCACCCGGCCTCGCAGTTGAAGCACGTGGTGGGCACCAGCGTGTAGTTGCGCTCCACCTTGTCGGGCCACGCCTTGGCGTCGAGCTCGGTCCAGTCGTGCCAGCGATCGAACGGCGGGTACTTGGAGAGTTCGGTCATCGGGGCCTCTCAGGAGAGCGGGACGGACTGGCCGGCGCGGACGAAGGAGTCTTCGTAGAAGAACAGGCCGACGATGGCGGCCAGGCCGGCGACAGCGAGCGCCAGCGGATTGTCGCTGCCGGTGACGAGCATCAGGATCGTGATCACCGCAGGAGCGACGAGCCCGAGTAGCACGCCTCCAAGCCAGAACGGGCGAGCGTAGGTGCCATGGGTGAGTGCCTCGACGGCGAGCTCGACGTGACGGCTCCCGTGCGAGCTCAACTCCATCGCCACGAACATGGCGGTGGCGGCCACGCCGCCGAGCAAGACCCAGATCACGGCGTCGGTATCGGGCAGATCCATGACCAGGCCGAGCACCCCATAGGTGGCGCCGCCCGCCGTCACGGCCTGGGCCAGGAGCACCGGGAGCAGCAGCGGGGTCTGCCACAGGTCGCGGCCTTCGCACTGGGCGAAGAGGAAGGCGGTGTAGCCGGCCGTGCCGGCGGCGCCGAGCACGGCCGGTACCGCAAGCCAGGGGAGGAGACCGCTGGCGTCGGCCACTCCGGCCAGGAACCAGAGGGCACACACCGCCGCGAAGGCCATCAGCACGTAGGCCCCCTTCACCAGCCACGACGACCAGTTGCCCTTCGTGAGCAGGTAGTGGAAACGACCGGGTTGCTTGAGGTCCCAGACGAGCAGCACGCCGGTGGCCGCGAGGAACACACCGGCCACCACGGCGGGAACCACCCCGACCGCCGCCTGTTCCTCGGCGTGGCCGAGAAGCACGTAGAGGGCGGCCACGAGCATCACGCCGGCGGCGATCGCCTTGGTCACGAGGTAGCCGGCCACCTTCTCACCCCACGTCATCGTGTGGGATGTGGTGTAGGCGGTGCGGGCGACAACGCCGATGCCGTCGGTGGGGGAACTGCCAGCGGCCACGGGGATGGTGGGGTGCCGCGTGCCGTTGTGGTCGCGCAGCGTGTCGGCCCAGATCATGCCGTCGTTGGCGATTGCAGTCCGGGTGGGGTCGAGCGCGGCCTGGTCGGCGCCCCGGTAGTACACCTTGGGCTTGGTGTTCTGCTCGGGGGCCCGCACGGCGGTGTCGTCACGGGCGATGATCTTCGAGATGTCCGACGTTGGATCGTCGAGGTCGCCGATGATGATCGCCTCGGTGGGGCACACGATCTGGCACGAGGGCTCCAGGCCAACCTCGATCCGGTGGTTGCACATGTTGCACTTGTGGGCGGTGTTGGTCTCGGGATTGATGTAGAGCGCGTCGTAGGGGCAGGCGTTCATGCACGACTTGCAGCCGATGCAGTCGTCGTCCTGGAAGTCGACCACCCCATTGTCGGCCCGGTAGAGCGCCGAGGTGGGGCAGATGGTCATGCACGGCGCGTCGTCGCACTGGTTGCACCGCATCACGGTGAACTTGCGGGCCACGTCGGGGAAGGTGCCCGTCTCGATGTACTTCACCCACGTGCGGTTGACCCCGAGGGGTACGTCGTGCTCGCTCTTGCATGCCACCGTGCAGGCGTGGCACCCGATGCAGCTGTCGCTGTCGAGCACGAAACCGAGTCGTGTCATTGGGTCATCCCCCGTGGGTCAAAACTGATTGGCCGAATGTACGGTCATTTGGCGGACACGGTCAAGGCTCGTCGCCACGCTCAGGCGGACACGCCGAAGCTGATCTGACCGAGAGGGCCGAAGTCGGCAACGAAGCTGTCGCCAGCGGCCACCGGATGGGCTCGGGTGAACGAACCCGACAGCACCGCATGGCCGGGTTCCATCGTCACGCCGAACTCGTGGAGCTTGCGGGCCAGCCACGCCACGGAGTTGATCGGACTGCCCATCACGGCTCCAGCCATACCCGACTCCTCCACCTCACCGTTCTTGTAGAGCAGCCCCCCGGCGTAGCGCACGTCGAGTTCGGAGAGCGACACTGGATTGCTGCCGACGATCACGAAGCCGCACGACGCCGCGTCGGCGATCGAGTCGACGAGGGCGTTGGCGCCGCGGCCGTTGTAGCGCCCGTCCACCACCTCGATCGCCGGCACCACGTAGTCGGTGGCGTTGATCACGTCGATGGCGTTGACGTCGGAGCCGCCGAGGGGTGCGCCCAGCACGAACAGCAGCTCGATCTCCGCCAGCGGACGGTTCAGCGTGGCCATCGAGACCGTGGAGCCCTCGTCGACGAACCAGTCGTCGAACAGCGTGCCGTAGTCGGGCTCAGTGGCGTTGAACTGCTCACGCATCACCTTGGCCGTGAGCCCGACCTTGTGACCCTTGATCTGGCGCCCTGCTGCGACCTTGGCGTCGGTCACGTACTGGCCAATGGCGTAGGCGTCGGCCACGTCGGCACCGGGGTAGGCACTGGAGATCGGCTCGATGTACTCCCGGGTGCGCTCGGCGGTGAACAGAGCCTCAGCAGCCTCGCGTCGTTGGTCGTCGGTCATCGCCATGGCCGCTCACCGTAGCGGTGGCCCGGGAGCGCAGCGAACGGAGCGAAACGCACCGTTCATCCAAGGGACACGGCAGTGAAATCGCGGCGGAGGAAGTTGATCAGATGGGTGTTCCGGTGATCGACGTGGCGGGGTTGTTCAGCTCGGACGAGAGCAATCGGCGAGCGACGGCGAACGAGATCGGTGAGGCGTGCGAGAACGTGGGGTTCCTCACCGTTGTCGGCCACGGCGTCGATGCCGATCTGTGTGCGGCCGTGCTCCACGAGACGAGGCGCCTGTTCACCATCTCCGATGCCGAGAAGGCGGCCGCCGCGTGGAACGACGAGCGGCCGAACCGGGGGTACGACCCCGCCGGCCGCCAGCGGCTCGACGCCGATGCTGCCGCCGACCTCAAGGAGGCCTGGTCGCTCGGCCCCGAGCACCTCGTCGGGAGCTCGCCGATGCAGCAGGCCAACGTGTGGCCGAGCCTCGACGGCTTCAAGCCGGTGGTGGCGGCCTACCACGCTGCGGCCATGTCGTTGTGTGAACGGCTGATGCGGGCGATGGCGCTGTCGCTCGATCTCGATGAGGACTACTTCGAGCCGTTCCACCAGGCGCCGGTGTGCACCCTGCGTCTGCTCCACTATCCGCCCCGGCCGACCGACGCCACCGCCGGCCAGTTCGGGGCTGGAGCCCACACCGACTGGGGGGCGGTCACGGTGCTACTGCAGGATGGTGAGGGCAGCCTCGAAGTGCAGGCCCGCGATGGCTCGTGGATCGAGGTCGAGCCCCAGCCGGAGTCGTTCGTGATCAACGTCGGCGACCTGTTGGCGCAGTGGACCAACGATCGCTACACGTCGACGCGCCATCGGGTGCTCGGCGTAGCGGAGCGTGAGCGCTACTCGGTGGCCTGCTTCTACGACCTCGACCACGACGCCGTGATCGAGGTGCTCCCCACGTGCGTGAGTGATGACAACCCGGCCCGGTACGCCCCCACCACGGCGGGCCGGCATCTCCAGGCCAAGTTCGACGCCAGCATGGCCGCCTCGTGACCGACAACGGCATCGCATCGACCTCGTTCCTGTTGACCGGCGCAACGGTGCTGCCATGCGAGGGGTCGCGGGTGGCCCACGACCCCGGCTCGGTGCTCGTGATCGACGGCGTCATCGCGGCGATCGGCACCCCCGAGGACGTGTCTCACCATCCGGCTGCCCCCTCGGTGCCCGTGGTCGAGCGCCCGGGGCATGTGGTGATCCCCGGTCTGCACAACTGCCATCTCCACTCCGGCCTGCTCCGCGGCACGGCCGAGTCGATGGCGTTGTGGGAGTGGCTCGAGAACCACGTGGACCCCGCCCATCGGGCGCTCACGCCAGAGATCGCCGAGGCGGCCTCGTGGATGGCATACACCGAGGGCCTGCTCGGCGGCACCACGTCGGTGCTCGACATGTGGCGCCACATGGAGGGCTCGGCCCGTGCCGCGGACGCGCTGGGCATCCGGGCCACCCTCGCGCCCTACACCGCCGACCGGTACTCCTGGTTCGAGACGCTGGAGACCAACCGTGCGCTCCTCGAATCGCATCGAGTGGCTGCCGGCGGTCGGGTGCGGACGTGGGTTGGCCTCGAACACCTCTTCTACTGCTCGCCGGAGATGTTCCGAGCCGCCGCCGCTCTCGCCGAGGAGTTCGACACCGGGCTCCACACCCACTCGTCGGAATCGCTGTGGGAGGTGCAGGAGTGCCTTCGCCAGTTCGGGCGGCGCCCACTGGAGGTGTTCTACGAGCGTGGGATTCTCGACGGTCCCGCCGTGGTCGCCCATGGGGTGTGGCTCGACGATCGTGAGGTGGAGATCTGCGTCGCGACCTCCACCGCGGTGACCCACTGCCCGTGCTCGAACATGAAGCTCGCCTCGGGGCCAGCTCGCATCGGGCACTACCGGGAGGCCGGAGTGACCGTGGCCCTGGGCACCGATGGTGAGAAGGAGAACAACAACCTCGACATGTTGGAGGAGATGAAGTTCGCATCGCTCCTGCAGAAGGTATCGACGCTCGATCCAACGGTCGGCGACCCGTGGGACATCCTCGACATGGCAACGCTGTCGGGCGCCAGAGCCCTTGGCCTCGACGACGTGACCGGGTCGTTGGAGGTTGGCAAGGCGGCCGACCTCGTGACCGTGGATCTCGGAGGCCTGCACTTCGTGCCGGTGCTGCGGGGGGCCGACTTCAACGTGCCAGCCCACCTCGTGTTCAGTGCGTCGGCTCGTGACGTGCGCGACGTGTGGGTGGAGGGCCGCCAGCTCGTGGCCGCCGGGGCCGTGCAGTCGGTGGACGTTGCAGTCGTCGCCGCCCGGGCCCAGGCTGCCGCAGAGGAACTGTTCGAGCGACGCCGGGCCCTCACCCCAACCGCCAGCGTCGCCACCGACTTCGGCAAGGAGCCCGGCACATGAGCGACGACATCTACACCAGCCACTATCCGGTGGCGGTGGGGAGCCAGTCGGCGGAGCTGCCGATCGTGGCAATGTCGGAGAGCCTGGCGATTGCCCTCCTCATCTCGGTGGACTTCCCGCTGTCGTTCATCGAGACCGCAGGGCTGGAGCTGGCGGACAAGGTGCGGAGCCACCAGCCCGAGGTGGTCGTCACGGCGGCCACGATGGGCATCCCGATCGCCTGGGCCACCGCCCGGGCACTCGGCCACGACTCCATCGTGGTGCTGCACAAGACGCCCAAGAACCACCTGGCCGACGCCCTGGTGGAGCCGCTCTCGTCGATCACCACCACCGGTGAGCAGATGTTGCGGCTCGACCGGAAACGGGCACCTCTTCTCGCTGGCCGTCGGGTGGCCTTCGTCGACGACGTGGTCTCGACCGGTGGGAGCGCAGCCGCCGGCATGAGGCTCATCGACGCGGCCGGAGGATCCGTGTGCACCGGCGCGGCCCTCCTGGTGGAGGGCGACGGCTGGCGTGAGCGGCTCGCGCCCCACACGGCGAACATGGAGGCGCTGGGATCGATCCCCGTCTTCGTCCCCGCCGGTGAGGGCTGGTCCCCGGCTGACTGACGCCGCCGGACTGGTGCGATGACCGACTCGATCAACCATGCTGCTCACGTTCCGGGCACCGATCATCCGAACCGGTGGTCGGTGCTCGTCGTCTGCTGCGTCGGTCTCTTCCTTCTCGTCTCCGCGCTCAGCTCACTCAACGTCGCCCTGCCCGCGATCCAGCGCGATCTCGGCGCCTCGACCTCGGCCCTGCAGTGGATCGTCGACGCCTACGCGGTGGTGTTCGGAGGTCTGCTCCTCACCGGGGGCGCAGTGGGCGACAGGATCGGCCGCCGAGAGGCCCTGGCGGGTGGCTTCGCCCTCATGCTGGCAGGCGGGGTGCTCGGTGGCCTCGCCGGGTCGGTCACGAGCCTGATCGTGGCGCGCGTGGTGGCCGGCCTCGGCGCCGCCCTCATGATGCCAGCCACGCTCTCGGTACTCACCGACGTGTTCGCGGAGCAAGGCCGGGCCCGGGCCATCGCCATCTGGTCGGGTACGGCCGGCGCCGGCGGCGCGATCGGCCCGGCACTGAGTGGTTGGTTGCTCACCGTGTCGACCTGGCCCGCCGTGTTCTGGGTGAACGTGTTGATCGCGGCGGTGGGGCTGGTCGGTGTGTGGGCGGTGGTACCGAAGCTCGCTCCCGCGGCCTCGGGCCGCCTCGATCTTCTGGGAACGGCCCTCTCCACGCTGGCCATCGGCACGGCGCTCTACGCCATCATCGCTGCCCCTGATGGTGCGACCGAGCCACTCACCGTGGCGGCCGCCATGGTCGCCGTTGGTGCCACGGTTGGGTTCGTGTGGTGGCAGCGCACCACTCCCCACCCGATGCTGCCGCTTCGGGTGTTCGACAGCCCTCGGCTGCGGGCCGGTGTGATCACGTTGCTCCTGGCCGCGGTCGGCTTCGCCGGCGTGTTGTTCGTGGCCGCACTGCTGCTGCAGCTCGGTTGGCGTGAGAGCGCACTCGTCACCGGGCTGCTCCTGCTTCCCATCGGGGTGTCCGAGCTTGCGGTGTCGGCCTTTTCCCCGTCGGTCTGTCGCCGGTTCGGCGTTGGTCCCACGGTGGTTGGTGGCCTGTTGGCCATGGCCGCCGGTTACGTGGCGATGGCGATGACCCCGGTGGGAGATCGGGCGCTGTTCGTGGCCGCCGGGCTGCTGGCCGGCATCGGCAACGGTCTGGTGATTCCGCCCTCGGTGGAACGGGTGGTCGGTGGGGCCGAACCGTCGTTGGCCGGCGTGACCGCAGGCGTCAACGAGACCTCGATCGAGCTCGGGGCCTCGCTTGGTGTGGCGCTCCTCGGTGGCGTGCAGCGGGTGGTGTTCGCCCGGAACCTGCCCGACGGGGTGCCGTCCACCTCGGTGGATGCGGCCCTCGCCGACGCCGACACTGACGTGGTGCTCTCGGCGTTCCAGGCCGGTGGCCGGGCCGGGTTGATCGCGGCAGCCATCGCCGCGCTCATCGCCGTGCCGATCGCCTTCCGCCGCCACCCGGGCGATGTGGACGTCGACGTCAGCGCCGCCGCCGAGCCCAGCTAGCTCTGCCCCGCCGCACCGAGTTCGGCCGCCCAGCGGCGACGGAAGGCAATGGTGAACGAGTCCACCGACAGCGCCACCTCGTTCGTGCCGGTCTCGGCGATCGACTGGCGGCGCGGCGTCAGCCCCTCCAACACCACCTGATCTTCTTCGTTCACCGCCGCTTGGAAGTCGTGCCACGCCCCGACGTCGCCGTCGAGGTCGAAGTTCCGCACGTTCTGCTGGAGCACGAGGCTGGTGGTCGGCCCCACGGGGCTCACCACCATCTGGATCCACTCGGTGCGATCCGGTCCGTAGATGATCTCCAGCTCGGTCGCGAGGGGGAACCGATGCACGTAGGAGAACCGAACCTCGATCGGCACGAGAGGCCCGTCGAGGGTCACCCGGTCGAGCTGGTGCATGTCAACGGCGTGGCGGATGTCGTCGCCGTCGGAGCCGAGCCCGATGTCGGGCACGAGCGGATGGTCCGGGTCGCCGAACGTGCCGGCGTGCACCGTGGCGAAGTGGGCGAGGTCGTTGAAGTTCTCCACGATCCGGGTCGGCATCGCCTGCCAGGTGGCCCGATCGAGCTGGAACCGCAGGCGCTCGGGCTGGTCGTACGCCGACCAGTCGGGCGGATCGCCATCGGGCTCGTCGGACAAGCACACCCACACCACACCATGGCGGATCTGCGCCGGGTAGGTCCGGAGCGCGAGGCGACCGGGGAGGCGATCATCGGGGCGGGCGGGAAGGTGGACGGGCCGACCGGCCGCGTCGATGTGGAGCCCGTGGTAGGGGCAGACCAGGCACGCCTCACCCGACGGCGAGGTGGCGACTGCGCCGGGCGAGAGCCGGGCGCCGCGGTGGGCGCAGCGGTCGACGGTCGCCAACAGGCGGCCATCGAGATCCACCACCACGAGGTCGTGACCGAGGAGACGGGCCGCCAGGGGACCAGCAGCGAGCTCGGTGTCGTAGCCGACCGCGAGCCACCGTTGGCTGAGTGCGGCGTACTCCGCTGGGTCGAAGGCAGCTTCGCTTGCGGCCGCCGCTCCAATCGCGCCCGTCGCCACGTCACGCACCGTCGCTCACCCCCTCACGACACCGAGAGCGCATCCATCTTGGCGGCGAGGTAGTCGTTGGCCGTGATGGGTCCGTAGCGGGCCGGGTGCTCCTCGGTCACGCACGACGGAAGCGGCTCGATCACCGTGTCGTAGTCGGGCTCGTGGAAGAAGATCAGGCTGATCAGCTCCTCGTCGGGTGCGTCGGCCGACGGCGGCAGTACCCGGTGCTCGTTGGAGCTCCAGCGGTCGTTGGTCCACTGGCGCATCATGTCACCAGTGTTGACGATCAGACTGTCGGCGATCACGGGCGCGTCCATCCAGGTGCCATCCGCGTCCTGCACCTGCAGGCCACCTTCACCGGGTTGGCGGTCGAGGATCGTGAGCGTGCCGAAGTCGGTGTGGGGCCCGATTCGGTACTGGTTCTCCTGCGGCGTCTCCCGCGTTCGGGGCCAGTACCAGTTAACCGACACCGACGCGGTGGTGGCTGCACACCGGGTCTGCAGGAAGTCGGGCGGGAGTTCCAGGCCAACCGCGAAGATCTCGAGCAACGTGTCGGCGAGGTCGCGCGCGCTGCGCCACCAGGCCTCGCACGCCTGCTGGAACCCGGGGTGGGCGGCGGGCCACACGTTCGGGGCGAACCAGCGGGGGGCGTCGCGCACCAGCGCCGGGTCGGGCACGTCGACGGGGCCGTAGGTGAAGGTCTCCTTCAGGTCAGGCAGGGTCGCCACGCCGTAGGTGGCGGCATTCGACTCCAGCCCTGGGCCCACCCAGCCCCGGTACCACTCACCGACCGCAACGTCGTTCTTGGCGTCGGGATCTGAGTGGAAGAACGCCTTCGCCTCGGCCCGGCAGTCGTCGATCACGCTGCGGGGGATGCCGTGGTTCACCAGCACCAGGAAGCCGAGACGACGAAGGTGCCGGTCGATGTCTCCAGCCAGCTCGGCGCGCTCGGTGTCGGTACCGGAGAACCAGGCGTCGAGGTCGATGAGGGGGATGGTGTCCACGGTCGACTCCCGTCAGATCGTGACGTGGTCAGGGGCGTAGCGGGCGAGTACCACCCGCTCGATCATGTTCGTGAGCGTGTACACGATGATCGCGAACATCGTGAGGGTGGCCGTCGCCGACCACAGCTGCTTGAACTCGTTGCGAGTGGTGGAGATGAGCATCTCGTAGCCGAGGCCCGTACCGGTGACCAACCACTCGGCCAGCAGGGCACCGAGGATCGATCCGGGCACTGCGATCTTGGCGGCGGCGAACACCGACGGCAGTGCGAACGGCAGGCGGAGCTTGAGCAGCATGTCGAGCTCGCTGGCGTTGTAGGCCCGCATCAGATCCAGGCTCTCGTCCGACACCGACCGCAGCCCGTGGGTCACCAGGACCAGCGTCGGGAAGAACACGATGATGCTGGTGACGATGATCGTGCTCACCAGGCCCCGCCCGAAGAGCAGGGCGAGCAACGGCACGAGGGCCACGATGGGAACGGTCTGGAACGCCACCCCGATGGGGAGCAGCGCCCGCTCCACGGATCGATTCAGCACGAACACGCAGGCCACGGCCACCGAGGTGATGCCACCCACCGCCAGCCCGGTGCCGGCGTCGAGCAGGGTACGGCCGAGGCCTGTCCAGACCGCAGCCCGGTGCTCGCCTGCGTCCTCCACCACGAAGAGGTGGTCCCACACCCGCAGGGGGCTGATGCCGACGAAGTCGCTCACGTCGAAGATCTCGAGGAATGCCGCCCAGACCACGAGCAACGCGCCGAGGGCCACGACCATGCCCCACACCGGCTTGAGCACGTCGATCACCAACGATGTACCGGTGCGCCCATCGGTGAGTTCAGGCTCCCCGGTGGGGGTGGAGGTCGGCGTGGGGGTCGATGTCGTCATGCCCGTGTCCAGGGCGTGAGCAGCCGGCCGACGAGGCCGATCAGCGAGTAGGCCGCGCCGGCCAAGGCGGTGAGCACGAGCGCGATCGCCCAGGTCCGGTCGGGTTGAAGGGCGAAGGCGGCGTTCACCATGTAGAGGCCGAGCCCGTTGCTCACCCGGCCCAGGTACTCGCCGAGCACCGAGCCGAGGATGGCGGCCGGCCCTGAGATGCGAAGCCCGTTGAAGTAGGTGGGTAGCGCCGCCGGGATCTGCACCCGCCAGAGCTGGTTGAATCGGCCGCCGCCCATGGCCCGCACCACCTCGAGCGAGGCCGGGCTGGCCGAGCGCAAGCCGAGGATGGTGGAGATGAGGGCCGAGAAGAACACGGCGAGGCCGGCGAGGGCGGCCCGCGGGGTGTCGCCGGTGAAGGTCACCTGCAGGATCGGGCCGATGGCGATGATCGGCAGGGAGTAGGTGGCCACGGCGAACTGAAGGGTGGCTCGCTCGGTGATCGGAACGAGGATGGCGACGATCCCGAGCAGCGTGGCGATGCCCACGCCGAAGAACCAGCCCTTGGCCGCGGGGACGAGGGTGGCCACGATGTGTTGGGGGTAGGTGCGCCATTCCTCGGCCAGGCTGAGGATCATCCGCGACGGGGGCGACAGTGTGGCCCGGCCCTCGAAGTAGGTGCGCCCCGCGATCTCCCACACCGCGAGCAGCACGAGCACCACCACGATCGTGCCGCTGGCCGCCGCCAGCCGTTCGCGGAGGCTGACCGTCTCGGCCTCGAATGCCGCGTCCCCCTCGTGGGCCGGAGGGTTGGCGGCGGCGGCCTCGCCCGTCTGTGTCACGCCTCCTCCATCTCGAACAGCAGCTCGCTGATGTGGTCGGTGATGGCGTGGAACTCCGGCGTTCGCTGGAGTTCAGGCGTACGAGGCCGGGGCAGGTCGATGGGAATCACCGACTTCACCCGGCCCGGGCGCGGGCTGAGCAGTACCACCTGGTCGGCCAGGAACACGGCCTCGGCGATCGAATGGGTGACGAGAACCGTGGTGGTGGTCCGCTCCCGCCAGATGCGGAGCAGTTCGAGGTTCAGCCGCTGGCGTGTCATCTCGTCGAGCGCACCGAAGGGCTCGTCGAGGAGCAGGATCTTCGGTTCGAGCACGAGGGCTCGGGCGATGGCGGCCCGTTGGCGCATGCCGCCCGACAGCTGGTTCGGGCGGGCGTCCTCGAACCCGTTGAGGCCTACGAGGGCGATGAGGTCATCGATGAGGGCGGGGTCGGCCTTTTGCCCCGTGACCTCGAACGCCAGGCGAATGTTCTTGCGTACGGTGCGCCATGGCAGGAGAGCGGCGTCCTGGAAGGCGATGCCGAGCTCGTGATCCCGCCGGATCACGTCGGGCTCCACGCCGTGCACGAGTACCTGGCCCGACGTTGGCTGTTCGAGATCGGCGAGTACCCGCAGGATCGTGGACTTGCCACACCCGGACGGCCCGAGCAGTGCGGTGAAGCTGCCCTTCTCGGCCTCGATCGACACGTCGTCGAGGGCGGTGAGCGAGCGCCGCCCGATCTGGAAGACCTTGGTGAGATTGTCGATGGCCAGACCGCCGGCACGGGGCGGGATCCCCATCCGGAGATCGTCAGCCGCGCGGGCTGAGGGGTCGCTCTCGGGAGTGGAGACCCCCGCCCCGTCGCCGGTGGTCGTGGCGCTCACAGCAGATCGATGCCGTCGGCGTAGACCTGATCGAGGATCTCGGTGGTGTACACCGACTCGTCGACCGGGAGCCCGATGCTCTCGAGCGTCGCCACGTTGGCGGCGATGTCCTCGTCGGCCATGTAGAAGATGCCGTTTGCGTCGGTGGTCGGGGTCACCATCATCCGGTCGATCTGGTCGTTGATCTCGTTGAGGGACGCTTCCTCGTCGAGCCCGAGGCTCGCGCCGTAGGTCTCCATCGTGTACTTCAGGCCCAATTCGGGATCGGCGATCGTGGCCTGCCAGCCCTGGATCTCCGACTTGAGCGCCGCGATCAGCAGGTCGGGCTCGTTCTCCAACACCTCGCCGGTCGTGATGAGCAGCTGCTGGTACAGCTCGAAGCCGAAGTCGCTGAGCGAGAAGTCGACCACGTCGATGCCTTCAGCTCGGAGGATGTTGGGCTCGTTGGTCACGAAGCTGAACCAGCCGTCCACCTCACCGTTCACGAATGGAGCCGGATCGAAGCCGGCGGGAACCTTCTCGATCTCGTCGGGCCCGATGCCATTGATCGACAACAGGGCGTCCCACAGGGCATCGTTCACGGCCTGCACGCCGATCTTCTTGCCCACCATGTCCTGGGGGCTGAGGATTGGCGTGGCCGCCATCGACATCACGCCGAACGGGTTGTTCTGGAACCCGGCACCGATCACCTTGAGGTCGGCGCCCTCGGCGACGGCGGCCGACATCGATTCGGAGATCGTGTAGGCGAACTTCGACTGGCCCGCCACCACTGCCGGTTCAACGGCCACGTCAGGTCCGCCGGGAACGATGTTCACCTCGCTGAAGCCGTTGGCGGCGTAGTACCCCTCCTCAACCGCCACGTAGCTTCCGGCGAACTCGGCGTTGGTGATCCAGTTGAGCTGCAGGTTCAGGGTGCCGAAGTCGGCGCCGGCCGCGTCTCCGTCTCCTTCGCTCGATGTCTCGCTGTCGTCGCTGCCGCAGGCCATGAGGACGGCCGGGGCCACGCCCAGGGCCAGGCCGGTCATCGACGCTCGTCGCAAGAACGTACGCCGATCGAAGTGGTGCTGCATCTCTGGGGTTCCTCTCGCCGTTGGGTGCAGAACCGAACCGTAAGAGGAGCGTGTGTTCGCTGAATTTCTCGAATATGAAGACCGTCTGATGGTTCTCTTTTGTAGAAAATCTGTCGTCAGAACGTTGAATTTTTGTGTCAGCAGATCGACATCGTGCGGAAAGCCGCCGCTGACACTGCATTGCTACGTTCCGACATGTGACGACCGATGCGCCCCCGTCAGCCCCGCCCGGAAGCCCGCTCCGGCTGCTGCCCAAGGTCGAGCTCCACTGCCACGTCGAGGGCACCGCACGGCCGGCCACGGTGGCCGAGCTGGCCGCTCGGCACGGGGTGGATCTCGGCGTCGAACGCCCGGAGGATCTGTACGACTACAGCTCGCTGGCCGACTTCCTGAATGCCTTCGGCGTGGTGTGCTCGGTCTTGCGTGATCCTGAGGACTTTTCGCGCTTGGCATACGAGGCGGCCGAGGATGGTGCGGCGGCAGGGATTCGGTACCGGGAGATGTTCTTCTCTCCGGGGTTCCACCTCGACCGCGGCGTGCCGTTCTCCACGGTGTGGGAGGGCATCGCGGATGGCGTGCGGGCAGGAGAGGCCGACCACGGGGTGCGAACTCGACTGATCCTCGACGTCGACAAGCCCAAGGGCCTCGGCCCGGCACTGGCGTTGCTTGACGCGGCTCGTCACACCGATCGCGACCTGCTCATCGGGATCGGCGGCGACTCGACCGAGCGCGGCGTCGACCACCGGGCGTTCGAGCCACTCGTTCGCGAGGCGCGCAACGCCGGGTTCAAGACCTGCTTTCACTGTGGCGAGGACGGCCCGGCCGACAACATCGCGGCGATGGTCGAGGCCGGCGTCGACCGGATCGACCACGGCACCAGGCTGCTGGAGAGCGCCGAGCTGGCGGCCCAGGTGATCAACGACCAGATTCCGCTCACGAGCTGCCCGTCGTCGAACGTGGCCCTCGGGATCGTGGGATCGCTGGCCGAGCATCCCTTCGACCATCAGCGCGACGCCGGTGTGGCCATCACCCTCAACAGCGACGACCCTGCCTTCTTCGGCTA
>JBCCFL010000012.1:0-115646 GCA_039029735.1 Actinomycetota bacterium
GAGTCCGGACAAACACGGCGGCGTCAGGTCGTGTCCGGCAGCCGCCCGTCGATGGCGAGCAGCCCGAGGGCCTGCACGGTGAAGGCGTCGTCCACCTCGCCGTGCAACACCATCCCCATGAGGTCGGAAAGAGGAACGGACCAGCCGCATGTACGCAAAGCGCGATCCGCCCGACTCGACCAGGTCGACGACGTAGTGCCCGAACACCGATTCGACCAGCACACCGAGTGCATCGCCCGACGCAGCCATGTGCGCAACGATCTCGGGCCGCCGGGATCAGCGATCGCGGCCTGACGACACCACGGGTTCGGCCGACGGCCCATCCTCGACAGGGAACATCGTCTCGAAGAACGTGGTGAGGTCACCGACGACGTTCTTCTTCTTCATCAGCCCGACCTGGAGCTGGCCACCGTCGGCCCCGTACTCCACCGGCTTCCAGTGACCGTTGGCGAACAGCCGGTTGAAGCGAACCTCCTGGCTCGCCTTCATCCGCACCGGGCCGAGCTTGGCGATCAGCTCCGGACCACCGAAGCCGGGGCCCTTCACCACGATCAGCTCCCGGGCTCCAATGCGAGCGAGATGCGCTCGCAGCACGGCCGCCTCCAACAGGCGCTCTGCCGCATCTGGGGGTGGGCCGTACCGGTCCTCCCACTCGGCCCGGATGTCGGCCACCTCCTCGGGGTTCCGCACGGCGGCGAGGCGCCGGTAGGCCTCGAGGCGCTGTGACTCGGCGACGACGTAGTCTTCGGGCAGGTTGGCGGCCACCGGGAGGTCGAGGGTGATCTCCTCCGGTTCGGCGATCGGGTCGCCGTTGAGCTCTGCCACCGCCTCGATCACCATCTGGCAGTAGAGGTCGTAGCCGACGGCCGAGATGTGACCGGACTGGCCAGTACCCAGCAGGTTTCCGGCACCTCGCAGTTCGAGGTCGCGCATCGCGATCGTGAACCCGGCCCCGAGGTCGGTGGCCTCGCCGATCGTCTTCAGCCGTTCGTAGGCCTCCTCCGACAATGAGGCGTCGGGCCGGGTGAACAGGTAGGCATAGGCCCGCTGGCCTGACCGCCCGACGCGGCCCCGGAGCTGGTGGAGCTGGCCGAGCCCGAGCAGCTCGGCCCGATCGACCACGAGGGTGTTCACTGTTGGCATGTCGATCCCCGACTCGATGATCGTGGTACACACCAACACGTCGTAGTCGCCGTTCCAGAACTCCAGCACGATCTGTTCGAGCGTGCCTTCGTCCATCTGCCCGTGGGCCACGGCGATGCGGGCCTCAGGCACGAGATTGGAGAGATCGTTGGCCACCTTCTCGATGCTCTGCACCCGATTGTGCACGTAGAACACCTGTCCCTCGCGCAGCAGCTCACGACGGATGGCCTCGGCCACGGGGCGTTCGTCGTACTCGCCAACGTAGGTGAGGATCGGCTGGCGATCGGCCGGTGGCGTGTTGAGCAACGACAGATCTCGGATGCCGGTGAGGCTCATCTCGAGTGTTCTCGGAATCGGGGTGGCCGACAGCGTGAGCACGTCGATGTCGGCCCGGAACGCCTTGATCTTCTCCTTGTGGCTCACTCCGAAGCGCTGCTCCTCGTCGACGACCAACAGCCCGAGCCGGGCGAAGGCCACGTCGTCGGAGAGGATCCGGTGCGTACCGATCAACACATCGACCTCGCCCTCGACGGTGGCCTTGATCACCGCTCGGGCCTGGGCGTTGGTGAGGAACCGTGACAGCACCTCCACCCGAACCGGATAGGCGGCGAAGCGGTCGGCGAAGGTCTGATAGTGCTGTTGGGCCAGCAGCGTGGTGGGCACCAGCACCGCCACCTGGCGGCCGTCCTGCACGGCCTTGAATGCGGCCCGGATGGCGATCTCGGTCTTCCCGAAGCCAACGTCGCCCACCACGAGGCGATCCATTGGGGTGGACGACTCCATGTCGCCCTTGGTGTCGACCACGGCGGTGGCCTGGTCGGGCGTGAGCTCGAACGGGAACGCCGCCTCCATCTCGCCCTGCCATGGTGTGTCGTTGCCGAACGCATGCCCAGGGGTGGAACGGCGCTTCTGGTAGAGCAGCACCAGCTCCTGGGCGATCTCGGCCACAGCGGAACGCACCTTGGCCTTCGACTTGGCGAAGTCAGACCCGCCGAGGCGGTGGAGCGTCGGCTGGTCTCCAGAGCTGAAGCGACGGATCAGGTCGATCTGATCGGTTGGCAGGTAGAGCTTGTCGTTGCCCTTGTACTCGAGCATGAGGTAGTCACGCTCGTTGCCGCCGATCGCCCGCTTCACCATGCCGCCGAAGCGGCCGACCCCATGCTGGTGGTGCACCACGAAGTCGCCCGGCGACAGATCGTCGAAGAATCCCTCGCTTTGACGCTTTCGAGGCCGGGACCGGCGATGGGCTCGGCGTCGGCCGGTGAGATCGGTCTCGGCCAGCACGGCGAGGCCCACCTCGGGGAGCACGAACCCGTGCTCGACCGGGGCGACCACCATCTGCAGGCCCGGGGTGAACACATCGGGCATGGCGGCGGTGTGATCCGCCGGCGACAGGCCCCACTCAGTGAGCAGCGAGCCGAGACGAACGGCCGATCCGGCCCCGTCGGCGGCTGCGATCACCCGCACGCCTTCAGCGGCGAGCTGGCCAATGCGTTGGCCCAACTGCTCTCCTGGTGGATCCCAGCCCGACGCCTGCAGCACGGCGTCGTCGGGGCTCTGAGGCACCGCCGTCATCGTGATCGACGGTGCCTCGCACCGGGTGAGCAGGCGCTCGAACGGCAGGTGGAGCCGGGGGAAGGCGTCGTTCTCGCCCTCAGAATCACCGTTCCCGCTGTCGGTGCCGGTCTCCACGCCCCAGGTTCTGGCGAGCGAGGAGGCGAGGTCCACTTCCTCGCTGATCAGATCGGCGCCGCGGTCGCGCATCCGCCGCGGCTCGACGAGCACCACGAGGCCGTCGGGGCCGAGGAGATCCGGCAGCACTCGCTCGTCGTCGGTGAGCCACGGGAGCCACGACTCCATCCCGTCGAACTGCTCGCCGTCGGCGAGGCGCTGCCATTGCTCGCGACCCCAGGGCTGGGAGGCCATCAGCTCGCTGGCCCGCTCGCGGATGTCGTCGGTGACCATCAGTTCCCGGCACGGGAAGATGGCCACCTCGGCCCGGTCGATCGTGGAGCGCTGATCGTTGATCGTGAACTCGCAGAGGCGGTCCACCTCGTCGCCCCACAGGTCGATGCGGATCGGGCCATCGGCCGTGGAGGGGAACACGTCGACGATGGAGCCCCGTACCGCGATCTCGCCGCGGTGCTCCACCTGGTGTTCGCGGCGGTACCCGAACCCGACAAGGTCGGCCACGAGCTGATCGAGGTCGACCTGGTCGCCAGCACCGATCGTGATCGGATCGAGCTCTTCGACGTGAGGACTGAGCCGCTGGATCAGGGCCCGGACCGACGACAACACGATGCGGGGGCACCGCTCGGGATCCTGGAGATGCCAGATCGTCTGGAGGCGGCGGCCCATCGTCTCGGTGCTGGGGCTCACCCGTTCGAAGGGCAGGGTCTCCCAGGCCGGGTAGGTGAGCACCTCGTCGGGCCCGAGGTAGAGCGAGAGATCGCGGGCGAGCCGCTCGGCCTCGGTGGTGGTGGGCAACGCCACCAGTACCGGTCGGCGATCGGAGGCCTGGGCGAGACCGGCCAGGGCAATGGCACGCGCCGGTTCGGCGACGGCCAGAACCGTGGTGGCCCGGCCCACCACGCGGGTGACGGCCGGATCGTCGGCAACCAGTTGCGGGAGACGGGTGAACGTCACGAGGAAGACCTCACAGGGAACCCCTCAGCGGGATCAGGGGGTGCGACGGTTCACGGTAGCCATCGTCTGCTCCACCCCGACCTCGGTGAGCTGTTCAACAGCGTCGGCGGCACGCTCGACGGCGTCGTCGAGCGTCTCGCGGTCGGCCTTTCCGGGGCGCCGAAGCACCCAGTCGGCCCCCGACTGAGACACCGGTGGCTTGCCGACCCCGATCCGGAGCCGCACGTACTCGGTGGTGCCGAGGTGGTTGGTGATCGAGCGCAGACCGTTGTGGCCGGCGAGGCCGCCACCGGCCTTGAGCCGTAGCCGGCCGGCGTCGAGATCGAGTTCATCGTGCACCACCACGATGTGGTGGGCCTCCTGGATGCCGTAGCTCTGCACCAGCAGCCGTACGGCCTCGCCGGAGTTGTTCATGTAGGTGAGCGGGAAGGCCAGCACCACGCGTTTGTCGCTCATCAGCACCCCAGCGGCGAGCGCTCGGGCCTTCGTCTTGCGCAGGCGGGTGTCGGCCCGAGCGGCCAGGGTCTCCACGACGGCGGCCCCCACGTTGTGGCGGGTGCCCTCGAACTGCTCGCCAGGATTCCCGAGCCCGACGATCAGGAGATCAGCCGGTGTGCCCTTGCGGCCCGGCTTCCCCAGGCGACGAGCGAACTGAGACACTCGGGAGGGCTACTCCTCGTCGCCGTCGTCTTCACCCTCGGCGGCCTCATCGGCCTCGATGTCCTCGTCGTTGGCAGCCATCTTGGCTGCACGGGACACCACCGGGGTCACGACGGAGACATCGTCGCCCATCATCGTGGTTGCCTCGCCGAGATCCAGATCGGCCACCGAGATGCGCCGGTCCAGCGTCATCATCGACATGTCGGCCTCGAACTCGGCCGGGATGGCGTCGGGCGAGACTTCGACCTCGATCTCGAACAGCTTCTGCTCGATCATGCCACCGTTGCTGGTGACGGCCGAGCCGTCGCCGACGAGCACGATCGGCACACTGACCCTCACCTTGCGGCTGAGGTCGATGCGGAGGAAGTCAGCGTGGGTGACCACGCGCTTGATGGGGTCACGCTCCACGGAACGAATGATCACGGTTTCGGTGTCGCCACCCTCGATGTCGAGGGTGAGCACCGTGTTCATGCCGGCGTCGGTCTTCAAGGCGTCGCGAAGGTCGATGTAGTCCACCGCGATGGGCTGCGGCTCCTTGTCGAGGCCGTACACGACGGCCGGAAGCTTGCCCTCGGCGCGCAACCGGCGTGACGGGCGGCTGCCCAGCTCACGATCGGTGGTTGCGGTAACAACGGTCTGGCTCATCACTGCGTCCTTGGTTCCGGAGAAAACGCCAGCAGACAAGACTACCGGGGCCGGACCCCGGCGAGACGGCCCCGTTCGGGATCGTTGTGGACGGCCGTTGGGCCGAGCGGCTAGTTGTGGTTCTGGCCGTCGAAGATCCTGGACACGGAGGTGTCTTCGAACACGGCGCGGATCGCATCGGCGATGATCGGCGCCGCGGAGAGCACCTCGAGTTTGTCGAACTGCTTGGTGGTGTCGATTGGGAGCGTGTCGGTCACGATCACCCGGTCGAAGACCGAGTTCTTGAGCCGGTCGATGGCTGGGCCGCTGAACACACCGTGGGTGGCGGCGGCGGTCACCGAGTAGGCACCCCGCTCCACCAGCAGCTCGGCCGCCTGGCAGATCGTGCCGGCGGTGTCGATCATGTCGTCGATGATCACGCAGGGGCGGTTCGCCACCTCACCGATCACGTCCTTGGCTTCGACGGCGTTCATCTGACCGTTGAGGCGACGCTTGTGCACCATGGCGAGATCGGCGTGGAGCTGCTGGGCGTAGCGCTCGGCCACCTTCACCCGACCGGCGTCGGGCGAGACGACCACGAGATCCTCGGCCATGTCGGTGAGGTGCTTCACCAGGATCGGCATGGCGGTGAGGTGATCAACTGGGCCGTTGAAGAAGCCCTGCGTCTGGCCGGAGTGCAAGTCGAGCGACACCAACCGGTGGGCGCCGGCGGCCACGAACATGTCGGCCACCAGGCGGGCCGAGATCGGCTCACGCCCTTCGGACTTCCGGTCCTGGCGGGAATAGCCGTAGAACGGCATCACCGCAGTGATGCGCTTCGCCGACGCCCGCCGGGCGGCGTCCACCATGATCAGGTGTTCCATGAGGGCGTCGTTGATCGAGCGCCCGTCGTGCTCTCCGTGGCTCTGGATGATGAACACGTCCGAGCCACGAACTGACTCGGCGAACCGGCAGTGGGATTCCCCACTGGCGAACTGATTGACGTGAGCTTCGGTGACGCTCAGTCCGAGGTTGTCGGCGATCTTCTCGGCGAGTTCAGTACTGTGCCGGCCGCTGAACAGATGCAGCTTTTTAGTCGTTACGACTTCCATTGGCTGTCTCCCCCGGGGCGTTGTTACCCGCCAGCATAGAACGGTCCGGTCACCGACCCCGCACTCACCGTGCTCCCTGGGGCCAAGACGGCGAACGGACCCACAACGCAGTCGTCGCCGATGGTGGCGAGCGTGGCGGTTGTCTTCTCGATCCTGGTGTTGCGACCCACCTCACAGCGATCGAGCCGGACGTCGGGGCCCAGCTCACAGCCGTCGCCGATGCGCGTGGTCCCCTGGAGGATCGTGCCCGGGAAGATGGTGACGTCGGTGCCAATGCTGACGGTGGCGTCGATGTAGGTGCGGTCGGGGTCGACGAGGGTGACGCCCATCGAGAGCCAGCGCTCGTTCGTGCGGCGCCGCAGGCCGGCCTCGGCCTCAGCGAGCTGGAGCCGATTGTCGACCGGGCTCAGATCGGGGGTGTTCTCCACCACGAGGGTGTCGCAGTGGTGGCCCGACTCGGCCAGCACCGACACCATCGCCGACAGCGGGACTGGGCCTCGGGTCTCGGTGGCGGAGCGGCGAACCGCCGGGGCCACCATGCCGCGGCGCACGCAGTAGACGCCGACAGCCGCCTCGGGCCCAACGGTGCCTTCGCCGGGCTGGGGCTTGTCGGAGCCGGTGCCGGAAGCCACGGCCGAGACCCGCCCGTGACGGTTACGGACGATCAACTCTCCGACACCTTCCTCATGGGGCATCGTGGCCAACACCGTGCAGGCCGACCCGCTCTCGCGGTGATGGGTGACGAGTTCGGTGAGCAACTCGGGCCGCAGGAGGGGGAGATCGCCGGGAACGATGAGCAGGTCCTCGTCGTCTTCGAAGTCGTCGAAGCCGGACAGGCCGGCAAGCACGGCGTCGCCGTTGCCCCGCTCCTGTTTCTGCTCGACGAAGCGGAGCGGGAAGCTGGGTGAGTCCTCCAGGAGGCGCTTGGCGATCCGGCCCCCCTCGGCGCCGGTGACCACCACTCCCTGGCGCACACCGGCGTTGTCGAGCGAGTCGAGCACGTAGGAGGTCATGGCCCGCCCGCAAAGCAGGTGGATTGGCTTCGGACGCTGGGAACGCATCGGCGCTCCTGTTCCGGTTGCGACGACCAGTCCTGACATCGACCGATTGCTCATGTCCACCTACCTCGTAGTTGTGCCCGCGGCGCAGGAAGCGAACCCGGACGAGTACACGCCTTCATCGGCGGTAGCGGGAACCCGTCGTGTCGAACGTTATCAGCCCCGTACCCCCACAGACGGGCTCCTGCGGCGCCCGTCCGTCACACCTCAGGCGGGGTTGGCACCGTCGAGCCGGGCCGCCCAGCACCCATACGCCGCCTCGACGTCGGCCTGGTGGCAGGAACCAGTCATGGCCGGCGCCGTGGCCAGGACGAACTCGGGGCTCTCGGAGAAGAAGGTGACCAGGCGACCCCGGGGGATCCCTCTGGCCAACTCGCCTTCCCAGTAGGCGGCCCCCTCCGGATCAGAGGGGCGATCGAGCACGTTCCGGTAGACGAACAGGACGAATCCGGGGTCGCCGAGCGGGCCGGCGGCCACGAACTCGGAGCTGACCGCGAACCAGTCGCTGATCTCCGCGAGCGAGTGACCCTGGCGGTACACCTCGATCCAGTAGGCCCAGCCCTCGGCGTCGGGCTGGCGGTCGAAGTAGGCCTGGTAGAGCCGCGCGATCTGGAACCGGGGCTGGTCCTGCACGCGGGTGTCGAGGGGGAACAGACGTCGGTCCGGGGCGCCGCACCCGGGTAGGGCGCGGAAGTCGAACCGATGGCCGTTGGCGGCCATCCAGGTTCGGAACACGGCGAGGCCTCGGGGCCGGGAGGCGAACCCGTCGTGCATGAGGATCACGTCGCCGTCGGAGGCCCGGTTGAGCTGGGCCATCATGCGGCTCTCACTCCAGCCGCTGTTGCGGAGGCTGAGGCGCCAGTCGTTGGTGTCGACGTCCCACAGACCGAAGTGGCTGCCGTTGGCCGTCGTCCAGCCGGCGTTGCCGACGCCGACCGACTCGGCCACGGCCTGGACGCGGGCGTTGGTGGCCCCGTACGGCGGCCGGTAGCACGCGGGGGTGATCCCAGTGGTGGAGCGGATCGCATCGGTGGTGACGATCAGTTCGTTGGCGATCGCAGCCGAGGAGAGCGTCGTGAGTGCCGGATGGTTCCACGTGTGGTTGGCGATGGCGTGACCGTCGCTCACGATCCGCTGCGCGGTGGCAGGGTTGGCCACCACGGCCCGGCCCGTAACGAAGAACGTGGCCTGGGCCCGGTGCTGGGCGAGCACGTCGAGAAAGGCTGGTGTCGACACGCCGGGGCCGTCATCGAAGGTGAGGTACACGATCGGCTTGGCCTCGTCGGCGGCCGCCGCCGGTGCAGCGCCGAGGCCGACGGTCGAGGCGAGGACCGCTGTGATCGCCACGATCGCCGCCGCGAGGCGAGCCAAGGTCCACCGAGAGCCCACACCCCAACGGTGTCGCTCGATGAACGGGCGCCACATGGGCCAGGCGCCCCGCGGCGGCCCAGCAGATGTTCCCCCGGGTGATCTGGCTCGTGGAGATGTGCCCCGAGGGGTGGGTCAGGCGACCGGTGCACCCCGGGCGTTGTCGGCGTGAGCCATCAGGGCATCAGTGAGGTGCTCGACCATGGCGACACGCTGCACGGGGTCGACCTCGGAGAGCTCAGTGCACTCGTCGTCGTCGGCGCCGAGCTCGTAGAGGCAGTCCTCCCCAGTATCGAAGCGCGAGTACCGGTGGGTGGCGGTGACCACGGTGCGGATCGTCGACGGGAATGGCGCTCGAACCGGACCATCGATGTCGTCCTCGACCAGAACGGTGTTGCGGACGGTGGCGTGTTGGTCGTCGAGTATGGGAGCCAGGCTCATGCCCTGGATCCCGTGGTAGCCATCGACGTCGCACAGATCGAGCAGCGTTGGCCCGAGATCGATGCTGCTCGACAGCGACGAGGTACGACCGGCTGAGCGCCGTGGGTCGACGATCACCATCGGCACCTGGAGCACGCCGCGGTAGTGCATGAACCCCTTCAACAGCAGGCCATGGTCGCCCATCATGTCGCCGTGGTCGGCAGTGAAGACCACGATGGTGTTGTCGGTCTGTCCGAGCCGCTCGACGGTGTCGAGGATCGTGCCGACCCGGTCATCGATCATCTCGATCGTGCCGTAGTTGGCAGCCATCGCCGCTCGGGTGACCTCGGGGCTCGTGGCACCGGTGAGGGCCACCCAGCGGCGCATCTGGTGGACCGAGAACGACTGCACCCGTCGGAGGTAGTCCGGCGCACCGTCGAGTGGATCGTCGAAGGTGGCGGGGAGCTCCATGTCGGCTGGGTCGTGGCGGTCGTACCACTGCCCGGGCGGGGTGAACGGGTGATGGGGGTCGGGGAACGACGCCCAGGCCAGCCACGGCGACTCCTCGGCTGCGGCCTGTTCGATGAACGACACGGTGCGGTCGGCGACGAACGAGCTGGAGTGGAACTCCTCGCCGTAGGGAGGCTCGTAAACCTGCCACCACACGTCGCCGCCGCGCCGCTTCGGGTTGTCGGCGGTCTGGGGGACGGCAAGGTCCTCGGGGCGGGCGCCACGCTCGATGGCCCAGCGGTAATGGTGGCCGGCCACCCGCGCGCCGTGCTCGATCGACAGCTCGGCTGTGTCGAAGCCGTAGAAGTCGTCCGGCCAATCGGGCTCGCCGTCCAGATACCGCTCGTGATCCTCGAGGCGATCCCAGCCGTCGGGCCGCTGATCGAACACGGCGGGTTCGGCCGCGTTGCCCACCGCGGCCATGCGGCTCATGCCGTGCTGGAGGTGTGACTTGCCGAACAGGCCGGTGCGGTAGCCGGCGGCCCGAAAGCGCCGAACGTGGGTGTTCGCAGCCCAGTCGAGCGAGCGGTCGTTGAAGATCACGCCGTGGCTCGTTGGCATGCGGCCCGTCATGATCGTGCTGCGATTGGGCATGCACACCGGGTTGCTCACCCAGGCGTTCTCGAACACCGTTCCTCGTTCCGCCAACGAGTCGAGGTGGGGTGTGCGCACCACGTCGTTACCCATGAACCCGACGTGATCCGCTCGATGCTGATCACTGATGATGAACAAGACGTTCGGCCGCATGCCGCCACGCTAGGCCGCACGCCCATCCCCGTCCCAGCCCCAGCCCCAGCCCCAGCCCCCACACGAGCGCTACGCCGGCGCGAACTGCCCCAGGCAGTTCGCCGTAAGGAGCTGCTCCGCAGCTCCGACGTTCGCGGGGCAGGGCTCGAACCTGCAACCCCCGGATTCAAAGTCCGGTGTTCTGCCAATTGAACTACCCGCGACCGACTGGACCGAGCCTGTCAACGCCAACGCTACCCCCATTCGGCCAACGACTGCCGGAGTCTTTCCTGCCCTGAGCCGCTAGCATTCAACCCTTCATGGGATCGCTCATCAAGAAGCGCCGCAAGCGCATGAGGAAAAAGAAGCACCGGAAGCTCTTGAAGCGAACCCGGGTGCAGCGCCGCAACAAGAAGTAGCGGTGTCGGCCCCGGCTCGGCCCATGGGTCAGGGCGCCGGAATGGTGCGTGCGACTCGACGGCCGGGTCCAGGAAAGGCACCGACCACGAACCAGGTGGAGCCGCTCCCGGCGAGCCTGGGCTGTTGTCCAGTTGCAGTGGAGAGTTCGTCGCGCCATCGAGCCAGCTCGGGCTGCACGGCGAGCGCAGCGGGTTCGAGGTCGTTTCCGTTCGGCGACGGCGGTGGCGCGAGTTCATCCCACGCCTTGTAGACGGCGCCCGTCGGGCAGCGCACGGGAGGCGTGAGCAGCGTGACGGTGAGCGGTTCGTAGGGCATGGGCTCCACCATCTCACCGATGCCGGTGACCCTGGCCCGGCCACCGACAATGCAGTAGGCGACGTCGGCGCCGAGCACGTCGGCAGCCTGCACGAGGTCGGTGTAGCCGGCCCAGCGGAGGATGGCCGCCGCATCTGACGACCCCCCGCCCAGCCCAGCGCCGGCGGGAACGTGCTTGGTCACCTCGACCAACGCCTGACGATCGGCGAGGTCGAGGGCCCGAGCCACGAGGTCGTCAGCGGCGGCGGGCACGTCCACGTCGGCGCCAGCGAAGCGGACGACCGAAGGGGTGCCATCGGTCGGGGTGAGCGACAGCTCGTCACCGAAATCGAGCGACACCATCTCGGCGTCGATCTCATGGCGGCCGTCGGGGCGAACCACCCCAGTGAGTCGGAGTGACAGGGTGAGCTTGGCCGGGGCCATCAACGCAATGGACACGGCGCAACCCTAGGGCGTGTTGCAGGCCACAACGGCCGGCCGCTCACGCGCCCGCAACCGAAACTGCCAAACGATCCCAGTCGGTGAGGGTGAGTTGCTCTGCGCGGAGGGTGGGGTCGACGCCGGCCGCGGCGAACTGATCGGCGTCCACCCGATCGGCGAGGGCTCGTCGCAGCATCTTGCGTCGCTGACCGAAACCGGCCCGGACAAGTTCGGCGATGGCGTCGAACCCGGCTTCAGATGGCGAGGTTGGGTGGCGAACGATCTCCACCAGCACGGACTCGACCTTCGGTCGGGGCAGAAACACCTCCGCGCTGACAACACCGGCGATCCGTGCCTCGGCCCAGTACGCCACGAGCACCGATGGGATCCCGTAGGCCTTGGTGCCGGGCGACGCCGCGAGCCGCTCCCCGGCCTCTCGCTGCACCATCACGAGGAACCGCTGGAGCTGTGGCTGTTGGGCCAGCAGATCCAGCACGAGCGGGGTGGAGATGTTGTACGGGAGATTCGCCACCACCGACCAGTCGTCGTCGCCGAGGTGCGCCGACCAGTCGAGCTCCATCGCGTCGGCGTGCAACACCTCGACATCGAGATCGCCCACAACGCTTCGCAATGCCGGAATGAGGTACCGGTCGATCTCGACAGCCAGCACCCGGGCACCGGCATCGGCGAGGGCCACAGTGAGGGAGCCGAGACCAGGCCCGATCTCGAGCACTCGATCGCCCGGCGACACCCCGGCCAGGCGCACGATCTTGTCGATCGTCGTTGGCTCGCACAAGAAGTTCTGGCCGAGCGCCCGGCTGGGGCTCAGGCCGTGATCGTCGAGCAACCTTCGGATCTCGGTGCGGGTGAGGCGCCGCACCGTCATCGTGATGCCCGGAGGCTGTTCACGACCGGTCGAGGGCGAAGAGCCGCTCAGCGTTGGCTCGGGTCGCGGCGGCGAACTCGGCCTCGGGCACACCCTTGAGTTCGGCCAGGAACGCCCCCACGACGGCCACGTGCGATGGCACATTCGGCTTGCCCCGGTGGGGAACGGGGGCGAGGTAGGGCGAGTCGGTCTCGATCAGCATTCGATCCACTGGGCACCGGTGGGCGGCGGCCCGCAGATCCTCGGCCGAGCCGAAGGTCACGATGCCACTGAACGACAGCGTGGTGCCCCGCTCCAGCGCCGCATCGGCCTCGTCCGGGCCGCCCGTGAAGCAGTGGAACACGGTGCGGTCGGGCACACCTTCGGCGTCGAGGATGGCGAAGGTGTCGTCCCAGGCGTCCCGACTGTGGATCACGAGGGCGAGCTCCCGTTGGTGGGCCAGCGCAATCTGACGCCGGAACACCTCTGCCTGCTCGTCACGAGGCGAGTGGTCGTAGTGATAGTCGAGGCCACACTCCCCCACCGCCACCACCTGCGGATGATCGAGCAGCGCTTCGAGGCCGTCCATCCCGCCCTTGGCGTCGTGGGGGTGGACTCCTGCGGTGGCCCACACACCGTCGAACTGCTCGGCAATGGCGGCAGCCCGGGCCGAGTCGGCCACGGTGCACCCGACGGTCAACAACGTGGTGACGTTGTGCTCGTGGGCTGCGGCCACCATCTCGGCCGGCTCAGCCTTGATCGTGGTGAGATGGCAATGCGAATCGAACCACACGCTGGAGTTATACCCCGATCCCGCTCCGAAGCCGAGACCGAACGCTGCGCCGGCTGACTACACCACCTGACGCAGCGAGAGCTGACCGATGGGCGATGGAGGCATGACACGCTCCCGAGGCGGCTCGGTTGAGGGCTCGGCGTCCAGCTCGACGTCGAGATCGAGATCCAGATCATCGTCGGCCTCCCGACCGTCGTGGAGCTGGGGTGAGTCGACCGGGTCGACCGGCTCGGCCGGCTCGGCGTGCAGCACGTCGGGACCGAGGGCGATCTCGCGGTTGTCGCGCACGGCCTCCAGCTGCTCCAACTGCCGCTCGAACTGGCGGGTGCGGGGGCCGGCCAACTCATCGAACGCCTTCTGGGCCGAGCCAAGGCCTCGACCCATCTTCTCGATCGGCTCCCGAAGCCGATCCCACTCAGCTCGCAACGCTGACAACGAGGACAGGATCTCATCGCTTCGGCGCTCGATCAGGAACGTGTCGACCGCCTGGCGAATCACGGCGAGCACGGCGAACAAGGTGGTGGGCGAACACAACACCACCTTCTGCCCGAGGGCCAGGTCGATCAGGTCGCTGTCGTGCTCGTGGAGGAAGCCGTACACGCTCTCGTTCGGCACGAACAGCAGCACGTAGTCGACGGTGACGTGCGGATCGATGTAGGCGCGGTCGCCCAGCTCCTTGATGCGTTGGCGAACGTCGCGCTGGAACTGACGGCCCGCAGCCACCCGATCAGGCCCGTCGGCGGCCTCGAGCCAGCGCAGGTAGTTGTCGATCGGGAACTTCACGTCCATGTGCACCTCATGGCCGTGCGGGAGCATGAAGCTGTAGTCGGGGATGCCGCCCGAGGCGATCTTGGTCTGCTTGCGATACGAGATGCCCTCCTCGAATCCAGCGGCCCTCAGCACGTCCTCGGCCATCCGCTCGCCCCACTGCCCGCGGGCCTTCGGCGATGCGAGGGCGCGCTGCAACGACTGGGTGGTGGTTGCCAACGCCGTGGTGGCCTGCACGGCCTGCTCCAGACCCGTGGCCAGCTGGCCCGTCTGGTGGGCGCGCTCCTTCTGGAGATCGGCAACGAGGCCGGCCACCCGGCGCAGCTCGGTCTGCACACCCTCCACCTGGTGGCCCACCACATCGCGCTCACGTTCGATCACCATCCGGCCCGCAGCGAGCTGGTCACCGAGCTTCGACGACGCCACCGACAGCACCGAGTCGAGAGCGGCCTGCATCGACTCGGCCCGCTCGTGACGCACGAGATCGAGCGCCTGATCAACGGCGCGCTCCAGCTCCTCGGGCGACGAGGACGGGGACGAGCGGGTGGCGAGCACCCATCCGATGCCAAGCCCGAAGGCAATGACGAAACACACCAAGAGGATTGCGAGAAGCGGCGAGATGACCATGGGCCGGACCCTAGAGAGGGCATGTGACAGTGACGGCGGGCAGGCAGCCGAACCGGCTGACGGCCCAGTCAGGCGGGGCTGATCGTCACCCTCGTGTCGTGGTAGACGGCGCCGCGGCCCATGTCGGAGTCGCGCTCGGCCACCACCTGGTTGACGCCCATCGCCCACCACCCCTTGGTGGTGAACACCACGCCCGGTCGGATGCCGTCGTCGAGCGCCAGCGTGGCCTCGAACGAGCCCCGCTCGCTCGACACTCGCACCATCGCCCCGGCGACGAGCCCGTCGCGGGCGGCATCGGTGGGATGCACCACGACGTCGGGGCGGCCCCGACGCTCGGTGACCGCAGCGGTGCCAGCAAAGGTCGAGTTGATGTGGGCCTCCGACGCCGAGGCGACGAGGGCGTAGGTGCCCGGCCCGAGAACGTGACCCACCTCGATCGGGGCCCGGTAGTCGGGCATGATTCCATAGCCGAGCTCGTCGGCGGTGGCCGAGACGAACTCGAAGCGCCCCGACGGGGTGGGGAACGTTGTGGCCACCGGGGTGAAGGGTTGCGCCGTGCCGGGCAACCGCACCGACCCGTCGGCTCGCAGCCGCTCCACACTGATGCCGGCCTCTCGGAACGCCGGGGTGTCGATCAGGGCGGCCGCGAGGGCGTGATCATCGAGGTACAGATCGGGCTCGCTCAGCCCCAGCCGACGAGCCAGCCGGCGATAGATCTCGGTGTGGGGAAGGCACTCGCCAGGCGGCTCAACGGCAGGCTCGTTCCAGTTGAGGTAGAGATGGGCGAACGAGTCGTTGATCTCGACCTGCTCGTGCTGCATCGTCGAGGGAAGCACGAGGTCGGCATAGGTCGTGGTCTCGGTCTGGTAGAGCTCGACTGCGACGGTGAACAGGTCGTCACGAGCAAGACCCTGCCGCACGGCGCTGGTGTCGGGGTTCGACACCACCGGGTTCGCGCCGCTCACCCACAACACGCCCACTGGAGGATCGTCGAGCGTGAGCAGGTTCTCGGCCAGATTCGTCATCGCCAGCCGTCGGGGAGGTTCGTGGTCGGCCACCGGATCGGCGAGGCCGTACCACCCACTCGTCGAGTAGACCAGACCCGCTCCCGCCGGGCCGTAGGCGCCGGTGATGGCGGGGAGGCAGCTCACGATTCTCGCCGTCTGCCCACCGTGGGCGTGGCGCTGCATTCCCTGCCCGAGCTTGATCGCCATCGGGCCCTGGGTGGCCAAGATCTCGGCGGCGGCCAACACCTCGCCTTCGGCCACCCCGGTCACCTCTGCGGTGCGGGCCGGCGTCCAGGGCTCGATCACCTCCGCGAACGCGGCCCACCCGGACGTGCGGTCGGCGAGGAACTGCTCGTCGGCAGCACCGAGGGCCACGAGGGCGCGGCACAGCCCCAACGCCAGGGCACCGTCGGTGCCGGGCCGGGGGGCGAGATGCAGATCGGCTCGGTCCGCAGTGCGGGTGCGTATCGGGTCGACGACGATGAGTGGTGCGCCGGCTTGTTGGGCCTGTTCGACGAAGGGCCAGAAGTGGCGGTTGGCCACCAGCGTGTTGGTGCCCCACAGCACCACCGCCCCGGCCTGGCCAACCTCTTCGGGGTCGAACGTGGCCGACACCCCGAGCGTCTGGGCCAGCCCGACGTGCCCGCTCACCGAGCAGATCGTGATGTCGTGCCCCGATGCCCCGAGCGTGCGCCACAACCGTGCTCCACTCGGACTGGCGCCCCCCTGGACGAAGCCGACGTTGCCCGTTCCGGCGAACGGCCAGATCGCGGCGCCGCCCCAGCGCGCGCGGGCTGCGGTGATGTGATCGGCCGCTTCGGCCAAGGCCTCGTCCCAGCTCACCGGCTCGAACCGGCCCTCTCCCTTTGCCCCCACCCGCCGGAGCGGCGTGGTGAGCCGGCCCGGATCCGACGCATACCTGAGCCACGGGTTGACCTTCGGGCACAGCCCGCCTCGGGTGAACGGATGATCGGGATGACCCCGGAGCCTGGTGGCGGTGCCGGTGTCGTCGACGGTCACCACCCAGCTGCAGGCGTCGGGGCAGTCGAGTGGGCACGACCCCCTCACGGTGGTGGGCATGATGATCAGCGACCTCGAAACTCGTCGAGCCTGCGTCGATCACGTTTGGTGGGCCGACCCTCACCCCGGCCGCGGGTGCCGCTCGGAACCATGCCGGGATCGAGCCGATCGGGCTTGACCACCACAGGTGAGCGATCGTCGACCGCCTCTGCCGCCTTCGCCGCCGACACCCGCTTCTCCAGGAGCTGAACCACGCCGTAGACGATCGTCCGTTCCCGGCGACGGGCGGTGACCTCGTCGCCGATCACCACCTTGGTTGCCGGCTTGGCCACGTCTCCGTTCACGAGCACCCGCCCCGACGAGCAGGCTTCGTTGGCGGCGGAGCGGGTTTTGTAGGCCCTCACGGCCCACAACCACTTGTCGACCCGGACACCACTCATGGCAGGGACACCGCCAGCTCGTACACACGCCGACGCGGCTCGCCCGTGGCGGCCGCGACGGCATCGACCGCGTCTCGCCGGCTCGCACCGGCGGCCAGTTCCGTTGCCAGCGCCCGGCGCAGATCGTCGTCGCTGTGGTGCTGAGGGTCGGCGACAACAGGAGCGAGCACGATCACAGCCGTGGCGCCGTCTGGGATTTCCATCGCGGGCGCATCGAGGCGGCCCCGCTCGATGCGCTCGGTTGCGGTGCCGGGGTCGATGGCGACAACCGCTGCCAGGTCCGGCCCGGCCACCTCCTGCAGCTCGGCGAGCAGCGCCAGTGCTGAGGCCGGAGCGACAGGCAGCGCAACGGCGCGACCCCGATCCACGAGAGCCTGCAGACGCTCCATCCGCTCGGCCCGGTCGCGGGGCAGGTCGCTGTCCACCACGAATCGGTCGACGTCGAGCCCACTGCCCGCAAGGGCCGCGATCACCGGGTCGGGGCCTGGCACCACGACCACCGGATGGCCAGCTCGATCGGCGGCCTGGACGAGGGATGCCGCCGACGCCGACCGACCAGCAGGCATGCCGGCATCGGGTCGGGCCACGACCACCCCGCCCGCGTCGAGTTCACCGAGCACGGTGTCGAGATCGGCAGTGGTCGCAGGCGCTGCGAGATCGATCAAGCGTGTTGCCACACGGTCGATAGCCACCGAACGGGGAGACCAGTCGGCAGGGTCGGAGCCATCGTGGTGGCCGGCAGCGATCACGAGCGTGCCGGGATGGATCGTGCCGACGGCGGCGGCCCCGTCGGCTTCGGCGCTCATCGGCGGATCTCGATCGTGTCGCCGATCTTGAGGCCCCACTGGCTGAACGAGCCGGCCTCGGCCTCGACCACCAAGCGGGCCCGCCACACCGGAAGCGTGACGCGGTTGCGGTGCAATCGGAGGGTGCGGATCACCACGTCGTGGCGATCGACGAAGGCCACGTCGAGATCGAAGTGCATGCCGAAGCTGTGCACCGACGACGCCTTCGGCACCACCATCGCCCCTTGCAGCGACCGCCGCCCCAGGAGCCCCCGGGCCCGGGCGATGTAGCCCTCTGCGACCTCGACCGATGCGAGCACGTGGCCGTCCCGGACCAGCCAGCCCACCCCGGGCTCCGGCTGGGGCCCGGGAGGGCGTTCAGACACTGAACCGGATCTCCAGTACGTCGCCGTCTTCCACGACGTAGTCCTTGCCTTCGGACCGAACCAGTCCGTTGTCGCGGGCCTTGGCCCACGAGCCCACGTCGAGGAGTTGATCCCACCGGATCGTCTCGGCCCGGATGAAGCCTCGTTGGAGATCGGAGTGGATCCGGCCTGCACACTCCGGGGCGGTGGAGCCGACGCGGTAGGTCCAGGCCCGGCTCTCCTTCTCACCCGTCGTGAGGAACGTGCGGAGCCCGAGCGTGTGGTAGGCGGCTTGGACGAATCGGGGGAGAGCCCCTTCGCCGAGCCCGAACCCATCCAACATCTCGGCCCGGTCCTCCGGGTCGAGCTGCGCCGCTTCGGCTTCGAGCTGGATGCAGGCCCCGAACACCGGGGCGAGGTCGCCGAGTTCCTCCTGGACGGGCTTCACCACGGTGTCGAGCTCGGCCAGTTGCTCTTCGTCGACGTTGACGATGGCCAACACCGGTTTGTTGGTGAGCAGGAACCAGGGGCGCAGCAGCTCGACGTGCTCGGCGACCAGCCCCGCCCGGTAGAGCGGGGTGCCGGCTTCGAGGTGTTCGAGAGCCGCTTCGGCCGCAGCCACCTCGGGCCCGAGCGACTTGTCACCCTTGGCCGCCTTGCGCTTCTTGTCGAGCTGGCTCTCGACGGTCTCCAGATCGGCGTAGGTGAGTTCGAGCTCCACGATCCTGAGGTGTTCGAGCGGATCCTCGGCGCCGGGAACATCCGCGTCGCGGAAGGCCCGGAGGACGAACACGATCGCGTCGACCTCACGGATCCCAGCGAGGAACTTGTTGCCGAGCCCCTCGCCCTTGCTGGCCCCCTCCACCAGCCCGCCGATGTCGTTGAACTGCACGCTCGCCGACACCACGCTCTTCGATCCACTCATCTCGGCCAGCGCATCCAGGCGATGGTCGAACACCTTGGCCACACCCACGTTGGGGTCGGTGGTGGCGAAGGCGTAGGGCGCGGCGAGGGCACCCCCGCCGGTCAAGGCGTTGTAGAGCGATGACTTGCCTGCGTTGGGCAGCCCGACGAACCCGAACTTCTCCATATCCCGACGAATCTATCCGTCGATCCGGGAGGTGGTGACCGCGTACCGGGGCCAGGGTCACTGCGACGACCGACGGCGTGGACCGGTGTCCGACTCGGTCAAGTGAATGTCCGCGCAGGACATGGCCTCCGCCGGTCACCCCATTGACGATGCAGGCATTCGTTCATCACGCGAACACAGAGAGAGGACCACCGTGAAACGCATCGTTCCCCTGACCATCCTTGTCGCCTGCAGCCTCGTGCTGGCGGCGTGCTCATCGTCAGACGAATCCACCAGCGCCGACGACCCCGCCCAACCGATCGTGCTCGTGCACGGGGCCTGGCAGGACGGCTCCAGCTGGTCCCGCGTGCAACAGCAGCTCGAGGCCGAGGGACGAACGGTGTCGGCCGTCACCCTCGACGGTCGCAACGGCGCCGACGCCGGCGCCCAGACGCTCGACGGGTACCGCGATGCGGTGATCGCCGAGGTCGAGACCTACGACGAGCCAGTCATCCTCGTGGGCCACAGCTTCGGAGGCATGACCATCTCGGCCGTGGCCGAGACCATTCCCGATCAGATTGCGTCGCTGGTCTACGTGGCCGCCTACCTGCCTCGTGACGGCGAGAGCCTCTCGACGTTGGCCGAGCAGGATCGCCTCAGCATCCTGCCCGAGGAGGGGAACCTCAACTTCTCCGAAGACTTCACCGTCGCATCGATTCCGCCAGAGCGATTCGCTGGCATCTTCTGCCCCGACTGCAACGACGCCGACGCCGACGCCGTCACTGCCTCAGTGCTCGACGAACCCGCCATGCCCCTCGCTGCTCCTGTGTCGCTGACCGAAGAGAACTTCGGCGCCGTGCCCAAGGTCTACGTCGTGACGGCACAGGACGTTGTGGTTGGCACCCAGTTGCAGGTGACCATGGCCGCTCGGGCCGGGGCCGACGAGGTGTTCGTGCTCGACACCGGCCACGCCCCCTACATCACAGCCTCGGACGAGCTGGCCGAGTTGGTCGACCAGGTCTCGTGATCGCGGCGGCACCGGTCGTCCTGCACGCAACGAACCGTGGTCGTTGACCAGATCATCCCAGAGCAGGGCGTGGCGGTGACCCCACCGTTGGTCGGTGTTGGTGCCCTCGCCGTCGCGGTCGACGTACATCCACAGGTAGATGGCGCTCTCGAGGCCGAACTCGTCGAGTACGGCGGGATTGGGGCTGGAGTAGAACGCACGGGAGTAGAGGTTCTCGGCCGGAAAGGTGCCGATGTTCCCGGTACACCCGGTGCAGGCCGCCTCGATGTCGGCCTTGCGGTTCGAGTTGTGGAAGAAGGCGTTGTTGGCGGACAGGTAGTCGGCCCACGCTTGGGCCACCTGGTCGATGGCCGCATTGGTGCCAGCGAAGGGCAGCAGGTTGCGGGCCTCGCGCTCGGAATTGATCAGCCACAGCGCCTTCTCCGACGCTGGGGCGTGATCAGGCCTCGTCCGCTCGACGAGCCATCTTCGTTCCCTCGGCGTAGTACCGCCGAGCCCAGATCCCGGTGCCGTCCTCATCGCCGACCGGCATCCGCCACGACGTCACGGAGGCGCCGGCCAGCGTGACGCCGAGCAGGGCGCGGGGCTGATCGATCGTGGCCTGAATATAGGCCTCGGCCGCGTCCGGCTCGATGTAGCGCATTGCGATCTCGCGGTAGCGGTCGCGCCAGGCGTCGTCATCGCCGAGATCATGCAGGAGCTCGGCCCGGCCGGCCACGTTCACCTTGCGGTACGGGAGTGCCGTCTCGTCGACGAGCAGCGCCACCCGATCGTCGCGGCGCAGGTTGGCCAGGAACACCGACTCCGAGCGCGGGGTGAACAGGATGGCGCCGGCGTGATGAACGAACCAGGTGGGGGTCACCCGGGGCATCCCGTCGCCGTCGACGGTGCCGATACGCACGAGGTGCCCCGGCTCGTCGAGGAATGCGGCCAGTTCGGCGTCGTCGAGCTTCGGCATGGTGCGGAGCGTAGTTGCCGCCGGGCAGGGCGAACAGCGGTTCAGTCGCGGGGCGGGCGGGATTCGGGCGCCGTCACCCTACGCTGGACGACATGTCGAAGCGCAGAAAGAAGAAGCGGCTTCTTGCCCGGCGCAAGAAGGCCAATCACGGCCGTAAGCCAACGGTCGGTCGTAACTAGCTGCGCGCTCCCAGTCGCTCCGCGATTGCGGCCACCAGCTGGTCGAGGCGGAGCAGGCCATCGGTGACATCGGTGGCGATCACCTCCACGTAGGCCTTGATCTTCGGCTCGGTGCCGCTCGGGCGCACAATCACCCGCGACCGATCGCTCAGATCCCAGATCACCCCCGCCGTGGGCGGCAGATGCGCGCCCGTGCGCAGGTCGTCGACTGCATCGATCGCCACGCCCGCCATCGGTGAGGAGTCCGCCACGAGTTGATCGAGCAGTGCGCCCACGTCGAACGTGGACGCGTCATCTGCGCCTTCGTCGAGCCGGACACTGAGCGGTCGCGTGAGGTAGTGCCCGTGGCGGGCCGCAATGGCGTCGAGGTGATCCCACACCGTGTGGCCGTTGGCCATCAGTTCGGCCACGGCGTCGACGGCCACGATGGCGGCGCTGATCCCGTCCTTGTCGCGCACGCGGTCACCAACGCAGTAGCCGAGGGCCTCCTCGTAGCCGAACACGTAGGTGTCGGCAGGGCGATCGACGATCGGGCGGGCCACCCACTTGAACCCGGTGAGGGTTCGGATGCTGTCGACACCAGCCTCGGCGGCCAATGCGTCGATGAGCCGAGACGACACGAGCGATGATGCCACCATGCGGGGCGCGTCGGTGGCAGTGTGACGTAGAAGGTGGTCGGCGAGCAGGATCCCCAACTGATCGCCGCTGAGCCGCACCCAGGCGCCGTCTCGATCGCGGACGGCGGCGGCGAGCCGATCGGCGTCGGGGTCGTTGGCCAGCACCAGGTCGACCGACTCCGCCTCGGCCGCGGCGAAGGCGAGATCGAGTGCTCCCGCTTCCTCGGGATTGGGGAACGCCACCGTTGCGAAGTCGGGATCGGGGTGGAACTGTTGCGGCACCACCGCCGGCGTCGGGAGCCCGGCCCGCTCGAACGCCTGCATCACGTGCTCACCCCCAACGCCGTGCATTGCGGTGTAGAGCACGCGGGGTGTTGGGCCGTCGGCCGTCGTCGGAGCCACACGGGCTGCGAGCGCAGCGTCGAGATGGCGATCGGCCATCTCGGGGCCGAGGATCGTCACAGTCGGGTGGACCGACGCCGCCTCGGAGGCGGAGGCTGCGCTGGCTGCCGCCACGACGGCTGGTGGATCGGCCTCCTCGGCCGCCGCCACCTGGTCGATCGACGCCGCGATCTCACGGTCGGCGGGCGCAACGAGTTGGATCCCGTCGGCTAGGTAGAGCTTGTAGCCGTTGTCGGCTGGCGGGTTGTGGCTGGCGGTGATCATCACCCCGGCGTCGGCACCACGGTCGAGCACGGCGTGGGCCAACACGGGTGTGGGACGCGGCCCGTCGATCAGTTCAGCTCGACCGCCACACCGGACGACCTCGTTCACCACGGCCCGTGCGAACCGGTGCGAACGGTGGCGGGCGTCGTGGCCGACCACCACACTGGCGCCGGGTTCGAGCCACCGCATCAGCCCCGTGGTGGTCTGGCGAACCACCAGCTCGTTCATCAGCGTGGGGCCTGCGCCCATGGCTGCCCTGAGGCCAGCGGTTCCGAAGGCGATGCGATCGGCGAAACGCCGGGCCACCTCGTCGGGATCGTTGGCGAGGAGCTGTTCCAGCTCGGCCCTGGTCTCGGGGTCGGGATCGTGGGCCAACCAGGCCCGAACACGTCTGCGCAGGTGGTCGTCGATGCGGCTCACTGTAGTGGCGCCGCGATCGGTACGATCTCGCCGTGAGCCTCGGACAACAGGTGAGACAGAGCTGCCGGGCAGTGGTCGAACGGGCCGAGCTACTCTCGATCGATCCCGGGGCGCTCACCGCACTGGCCGACGACCTGCACCGACACTGGCCCGACATCGAGGCGCTCGTCGCAGGGGCCGCGGTACCCGCCGACGGCGCCGGCACGGAGGTCGAGGTCGAGGTCGAGCGGACGGCGGCCGAGGTGATCACCGCAAACGCCATCAACTTCGGCTCTGGCTACCACGACGTCGTGAACAAGGACGAGGGCCTGTCAGGGGCTCGCACAATGGCGGCGCGATGGGGACGCCATCTCGAACTCGCGTGGGCCGAGTATGCGGCAGCGCCAGGCGCGCTGGCCCGGTATCTCACGGAGTTGAGCACCGACGACTGCGCTGCCATCTTCGGCCAAGACAGCGGCCACGACGAACAACGCGAGTTGATGGCGCTGTTCGCCCAGGCGTTGGCCGATCTCGGCGCTGCGGTGCTCGACGCCACGGGCGGGCGGTTCGCCGCCTTCGTCGAGGCCGCCGACCGTTCAGGCCAGGGTCTGGCCGAGACGTTGGGCCAGACCCCGTTCTACGCGGACGAGGCGCTCATAGACGGGCACCGGGTGGTGTTCCACAAGCGGTCGCAGATCACCGTGGCCGATCTGGGCCGAGCCCTCCCCCACTGGGGTCCGGCCCAGTTCACCGATCTCGACCAGCTCACCGCCTTCGCCGACAACCTCGTACCCCACGTGCTCCGGGTGGACGGGGTGCTGCGGTATCCGCCCGACCTGGCAGCCACGATCGATGGCGGCGTGCGGCTGGAGTGGGGCAGCCGGGCCGAGATCGAGATCCGGGCCCACGGCGTCGAAGGGGTGGAGCAGCTGACGTCGGCCCTGCGCTCCCGAGGGCGGCCGGCCCGGGCCATGGACGTGGACCTCGCGCTGTGGACCAGGGGCGGGCTGCCCCACTACAAGGCCGTGCCCCGCCACCGGGCCCGCTGCGTGTACTACTGAGGCCGCCGGCCCGCAGGCAATCTGTGTCGGGTCAGGAACGAGGGGCCCCGGCCAGCACACCCCGATAGGCCCCTTCGGCCACCCGCACCGGTAGCGACCGGGCGGCCCTCCCGGTGGAGTGGGCCGACCGGGCCGACTGGCGACCCGAACTCGTCGGGAGGTCGAGCACCCAGGTGTTGTCTTCGGTGCGGATCGAGCCGCCCCGGTTGTCGGCCACGTAGCGAACGGCCTGGTGGACGCCGGGCCAGTTCCAGTCGTCACCACACAGCAGAGCGTCGGGGAACAACGCTCGGGCGGTGACGATGTCGGCGAGCACGTCTTCGTACACGTGTGATCCGTCGACATACACCACGTCGGGCTCGATGCCGGCGGCGTGAACGGGCACGAGCCCTTCGGGGCTGAAGGCCCGAATCGGGGTGATGCGATCCCGCAGCTCCCAGTTCGAGGCGAGGAATACCCGGTGGATGCCGTCGGCTTCGAGGATCACCGACGTCAGTTCGGGAGCGTGTTCGAGGAACGGCCGGTCGGCGGGGTCGTCAACGTCGACCCACGGGTCGACGCACACCACGTGCACGTTGGGCCAGTGCTCACAGAAGAACCGGGCCGAGCCACCCAGGAGCGAGCCGATCTCCACGATTGTGGCTGCGTGGTCGGGAATGGCCGAACGGAGGAGATCGGCGCCGCCGACACCCCACCCCCACTGCGAAACCGGTGCGTCGGGCCTGCTGTTCGGCCAGGGGTGCACCTCGCGCAAGCGGCCGATCGCGTCGGCCTGCTCGCTCGTGTGGCCGTTCGACTCGCCGTTCGACTGGTCGTTGGTCGTCATCCGAGTTCTGCTCCCAATGCCCCTACACGTGACTCTCCATCGACGGTCTGGCCGCCCCGGTCGAGGAAGTTCCGCATCCGCTGCTGGGCGGCATCGGTACGGACGGTTTCTTGGAACAGGTGCGCCTCCACCCGCATCCCGGGCACGGGATCGGCCTCGGCGGCGAGTACCGACGCCTTGGCCCGCGACACCGCCTCGGGCGGGAAGCTCGCGATGCGAGCGGCCAACCGGTTGACGTGGGTGGTCAACTCAGCCGCCGGCACCGCCCGGTTGAGCCAACCCCACTGTTCGAGTGTTGCGGCGTCGATGTCGTCGCCGGCCAACACGATCTCCATCGCCCGTCCCCGGCCAACCAGCTGCGGGAGGCGCTGCGTTCCGGTGCCCCCGGGCAAGATGCCGAGGGGCACCTCCATCTGGCACAGCACCGTGGTGTCGATCGCGCCGAAACGCATGTCGCACGACGCGGCCAGCTCGCCGCCGCCACCCCCGACGCGCCCGGCAATCTCGCAGATGGTGGGGATCGGCATCGTGCGATAGCGCTCGCACATTCGGTGGAAGGGGTTGAGCTCGTCGGTCCAGGCAGTCGGGGTGTCGGCGGGGAAGGTCAGGATCGTCTCAACGTCGAAGTGGGCAATGAAGAAGTCCGGGTTCGCGCTTGCGAGCACCAGCGCGCGGGCCGACGGTTCGGCTGCGACCACGTCGGGCAGCCGCATCAGGTCGCGATACAGGTCGATGGTCATCAGGTTGATCGGTGGGTTCGAGATCACGGCGCGCGCAACACCGTTGTCGACCTCCACCTGAAGTGTGGCGAATTCCCCCAGCTCAGTCATGGCTGAGAGGGTACGCATCTCGCCGTGGTCGCGCTCCTCGACGCGTTACGGCTGTGCGGCAGCCCCGCCGCCCGACCCCCCTGGGCTCGGGTCCATCGCCTACTCTCGGCGCGGTGCCCCAGGTGCCGCGCTGATGCTCGACCACGTCTTCACCGACGCCATCGGAGCGCTGCGCGATGCCCTGGAGTCGGCGATGCTCGAGCGCCAGGCGTTCGAGGAGCGGTTCCAGGCCGACGTGTTGCTCGGCGACGTGTCGTGGGAGACGAGCTACGTGCTCCCCGGTGAAGGCACCCCTCCCCGGGTGCAGGTCGACCTCACCCTCGACTGGCCAACTTGGGCCCAGACGGCGTATCGCACCTGGTACGTGGAGGAGACGCTCACCGACGGGCCCCGCATCGAGATCGAAGTGGTGTTCCGTGTTCAGCATCTGGCGGAGACGCCCGATCCGGCCATGGTCATGAAGGCACTCCCGGATGCGCCACTGGTGGTTGGCTCCGAGGAGCTGGCGGCAATGGGCCCCACGCTCGAAACCGAGTACGACGCCGAGCTCGACGTCGTCGGCCACGCCGTCGAGATCACCTACTCTGGCTCCTACGAGCTCGACGAGAAGACACTCGAAGATGGTTCCGCCCTCGACGAGGACTTCGGGGCGATCGGGGGATGGATCACATCCGCCCTGGTCCGCCTGGGTGACGTGCCCTTCTCCTTCCAACCTCCGGTGGACGAGGAGTAGCCCGGTGGAGGGCCAGGTTCGACGGCGAGGACAGATGTTCGAGTCGGACCCGGCGGGGGAGGTAATGTAGCAAGGTGACCCGTGTTGAACCGTCGATTCGCCTGCCCAAGGCTGAGCCGACGCTCGTCCTGCTCGGTTCCGAGCAGCCGGACGTGGTCGAACGCCTCGACCGCAATCTGGCGGTGACGGCCGACGCCATCGACCTGCGCTCCGACGTGTTGTGGGTCGAGGTCGGCGACGGACGAGCCTTCATGCGGCACCTCCTTTCCGATGTGAAGGCCGACGATCGGTGCCACATCCGGGTGGCGTTCGCGAAGCCCGACACCTCGCCTCAGGATCTGATCCAGCACGCCCTGCTCGCTCCCACCCTCGACGCCATTGCCGACCGGATGGAGCAGGAGGAGTTGGCCAGCGAGCCCCTCGACTACGAGATCCGCTACCAGCCGATCGTGCGGCTCTCCAACCGCTCGATCGTGGGGTTCGAAGCGCTGCTCCGGGCCCACCTCGGTGATCAGGTGATCAGCGCCGACGAGCTGATCACCCGGGCCACCAAGGGAGGTTGGCTACCCGAACTCGACCAGCTCGCACGCCAGCTCGCCATCCGTGGCGTCGGCTCCTGGCTCGGGGCAGGCCTGCTGTTCCTCAACATCATGGCCCCCGACGGTACGTTCGACCTCGCCGCAGCCCGTCGCACGATCCGTCACGCCGAGGACATCGGTCTCGAACCCGATCAACTCGTGTTCGAGACGGCCGAGCGCAACCCGTATCTGGATCTCGACCTCGCCGCCGCCCAGCTCAACAAGCTCCGCTCTGCCGGTGTCCGTCTGGCGATCGACGATGTTGGCGACGGCTACTCCAGCCTCCGGGCGGCCACGAGCTTCAAGCCCGACGTGTTGAAGCTCGCCGGCGACCTGATCGCGTCGTTGCCTTCGACGGAGGCGGTGGCCGTGATTCGGGCCGTGGTCGATCTCGCGCACCGCACGGGGGCGTGGGTCGTGGCCGAGGCGGTGGAAACCGAGGAGCAGGCCCGAATCCTGCGTTCACTCGAGGTCGACTGGGGTCAGGGCAACCTGTTCGGCCCGCCCGAGGTACGCGCCGACACCTGACGGGCGTGCCCTACGGGTGCCGGGTAGATCAGGCCAGCTGGCTGAGTGGCGTGAGTGGCCTGGGCCCCACGTGGGAGATCACCTCAGCGGCTGCCAACGAGCCGAGCCGGCCCGCCTCGGCCAACGAATAGCCCTGGGCCAAGCCGTAGAGCACGCCAGCGGCGTACTGATCGCCGGCGCCCGTGGTGTCGACCACGGGAGCGATCTCCTCGGCGGCGATCTCCACCACCTCGTCGCTGGTGACGAGCAGCGAGCCTTCCTTGCCCATCGTGAGACAGCCGAGCTCGACGTGCTGGCGCACCTTGTCGACAGCGGCGTCGAAGTCGCTCTCGTAGAGCCGGGTGAGCTCGGCGGTGTTGGCGAACAAAATGTCGATCGGGCCCGACACCAGATCGAGGAACTCGGCGTGATGACGCTCCACGCAGAACGAGTCCGACGCCGTGAACGCCACCCGTCGGCCGGCGGCCCGAGCGATGTCCATGGCCTTGCGGATCGACTGCTTGGCCGAGTCGACGTCCCACAGGTAGCCCTCGCAGAACAGGATCTTGCCGCGCTCCACGGTGGCCGAGTCGACGTCGTCCGGCTCCAGCAACGACGAGATCCCCAGATAGGTGTTCATCGTCCGCTGCGCGTCCGGGGTCACCAGGATGAGGCAGCGAGCCGTGGCCGGCCCCTCGGATGCGGCCGGCACGTCGAAGGACACGCCACTGGCTCGCATGTCGTGGGCGAACACCTCACCGAGCACGTCGCCACGCACCTTGCCGATATCGGCGGCGGTGCCGCCGAACGACGCCACGCCCGCCACGGTGTTGGCGGCCGAACCACCAGAGGCCTCGATGCCGGGGCCCATCAGCTCGTACAGCTGATGGGCCCGGGTCTCGTCGATGAGGGTCATGGACCCCTTTTCCAACCCCTGGCCGGCGACGAAGTCGTCGGAGGACTGGGTGATCACATCGACGATGGCGTTGCCTACTCCTACGACATCGACTTCGGATTCGCTCACCTGCGGCAGACTACCGGCTTCGATGCACAGACCAGCCGGGTAACCAGGTCAGCTACAGCCGCTGGTGTTGCCACAACTCGGGCAGGCGTGGCATGACCCAGCGCGCTGCATGGTGATCCCACACTGCATGCAGATCGGTGCATCCGGATCCGCCACCGGCGCCTCTTCGACGACGATCGAGGCCACCAGCTCATCGGCCGACTCGATCGACGGCGGATCCACCGGAAGCTCAGTGCCACTCGACGACACAGCCTCGTCGACACCGGGAAGCGTCTGCTGCGAGCGCTCGCTTGTGGTGAAGATGCCGAGGCCGGCCCGCTCGTCGTGCGACAGGTACAGCACGGCGAGCTTGCGAGCCAGGTAGTCCATGATCGACGAGGCGATACGGATGTCGGGATCATCGGTCATGCCGGCCGGCTCGAAGCGCATACCGGTGTAGGTCTCGACGTAGGCCCGCAGCGGCACGCCGTACTGGAGGCCGTGGCTCAGCGAGAGGGCCAGCGCATCCATGATGCCGGCCAGGGTCGAACCCTGCTTCGACACCCGCAGGAAGATCTCGCCCGGGCGACCATCGTCGTACTCGCCCACCGTGGCGAAGGCCTTGCAGTCGGCCACCCGGAACTCGAAGGTGCGGGAACGACGGTCACGAGGCAGGCGCTCACGCACCGGCTTGTAGACCACCTTGGTCTCCACGATCGTCTCCGGCATCAAGGCGGTTGCCTTGCCGGCGGCGTCGTCATCGTCGGACTCGTCGTCCTTCTTGGCCATCGCCAGGGGCTGCGCCACCTTGCAGTTGTCGCGGTAGATGGCGATCGCCTTCACGCCCATGCGCCAGGCATCGATGTGAAGCTGCTCCACGTCTTCGACGCTGACATCTTCGGGCATGTTGACCGTCTTCGAGATCGCGCCCGAAATGAACGGCTGGACCGCCGCCATCATCTTGACGTGCCCGAGGTAATGGATCGGGTTGTCGCCCATCGAGCAGGCGAACACGGCGGTGTGGGCGGGATCGAGCCCTGGGGCTCCGAGGATCGTCTTGTCCTCGTCGACGTAGGCGGTGATGGCCTCGACCTGGGCGTCGCTGTAGCCGAGGCGGCGCAGCGCCCGCGGCACCGACTGGTTGACGATCATCATCGTGCCGCCACCGACGAGCTTCTTCATCTTGGCCAGACCGAGGTCGGGCTCGATGCCAGTGGTGTCGCAGTCCATCAGCAGGCCGATCGTGCCGGTGGGAGCAAGCACGGTGGCCTGGGCGTTGCGAACACCCACTTCACGAGCGAGTTCGGTGGCGTTGGTCCAGGCCGTCTTCGACGCAGCCACCAGATCGGCGGGCACGGTCGAGTCGTCGATCTCGTCGGCCGCGGCCCGGTGCATGTCGAGCACGTTGAGCATCGGCTGACGGTTCTCGGCGAAGCCCTCGTGGGGACCCATCCGGCCGGCGGTGCGGGCCGACGTGTAGTAGGCGTGGCCGGTCATCAGCGAGGTGATGGTGGCAGCCAGCGACCGGCCCTCGTCGGAGTCGTAGGGAAGACCGAGGTTCATCAGCAGCGCACCGATGTTGGCGTAGCCGAGGCCGAGCTGACGGAACTTGAGCGAGTTGATGCCGATGTTCTCGGTCGGGTAGTCGGCCCGGCCCACCAGGATCTCCTGGGCGGTGAAGAACACCTCGACCGCGGCCTTGAAGCCCTCGACATCGAAGGTGTCGTCGTCGTTGAGGAAGGTGAGGAGGTTCAGGCTGGCGAGATTGCAGGCCGAGTTGTCGACGTGCATGTACTCGCTGCAGGGATTCGAGCCGTTGATCGGCGCCGTGTTGGACGACGTGTGCCACCGGTTGATGGTGGAGTCGAACTGCATGCCGGGATCGGCGCACTCCCAGCTGGCCTGGGCGAACTGACGCATGAGGTCGCGAGCCTTGACCGACCTGACGATCTCACCCGAGGTGCGGGCGCGGAGCTGCCAGTCGGCATCGGCCACGACCGCCTCCATGAACTCGTCGGTGACCCGAATCGAGTTGTTGGCGTTCTGGTACTGGATCGAGTGGCTGTCGACGCCGTCGAGGTCCATGTCGAAGCCGGCCTCACGCAGCACCCGGGCCTTGCGCTCCTCGGTGGCCTTGCACCAGATGAACTCTTCGACGTCGGGGTGATCGACGTCGAGCATCACCATCTTGGCGGCCCGGCGGGTTTTGCCGCCGGACTTGATGGTGCCGGCCGAGGCGTCGGCGCCACGCATGAAGCTCACGGGGCCCGAGGCAGTGCCGCCGCCCTTGAGCAGCTCGGCGCTGGAGCGGATCTTCGACAGGTTGATGCCGGCACCGGAGCCGCCCTTGAAGATCACACCCTCTTCGACGTACCAGTTGAGGATGTCCTCCATGGTGTCGTTCACGGCGAGGATGAAGCAGGCCGACGCCTGCTGGGGCACGCCCTCGACGCCGATGTTGAACCACACCGGCGAGTTGAACGCACCGCGCTGGTGGACGATGAGGTACTTGAGCTCGTCGGAGAAGATCGTGGCCTCGGTGTCGTCGAAGTAGCCACCCTCGATGCCCCATCGGGTGATGGTGTCCACCACGCGGTCGGCCACCTGACGCAGAGAGGTCTCACGCTCGGCGGTACCGAGGGTTCCTCGGAAGTACTTCTGAGCGAGGATGTTCGTGGCGTTCACCGACCAGCCCTCGGGAACCTCCACATCGTCTTGCTGGAAGGCGACCTCGCCGGTCTTCCAGTTGGCGATCTTGGCCTCTCGTCGCTCCCACACCACCGTGTCGTACGGGTCGACGCCAGCGGTGGTGAAGTACCTCCGCAGGCCGATGCCGATCTGATCGGGTGCCAAAGACATGTGTTCTCCCTACTTCCGTTCTCGTCCGTGCGGCCGCGGGTACGGCCGTGGTCGGACAGCTTCGCCCTGCCCTGTGACGCTCAAGCCGGCGGCATCTGGCCGCGACCTGCACGACGCGCTCAAGACCCATCGCTTCCCCCGTGTGGAAAGCCGCTTGAATCGCCGTTCGCCTCTGTTTTTGGGTTTCTCGCAGTTCTGTTGCCGATATCTCGTTGGTCGCTCGGGGGCAGGCACGCACAGATCGGGTGGCTCCAGGTGCTGCTGGGTTCGTTGGACACGAAGCCCGTTACGTTTCAGCTGCACCTACAGCTACTAGATCTTGTGCCAGCCGCCTGCTCTTCCCGAGCGACGCACAAGATATGGGCTGTCATTACAACACTGTAATTACACCACTGTCAACGACGAGGAGTTGAATCCTCTGGGATTGTGACGAAGACCAGCTCAGCGCCCTCAGGTCGAGGTTCGAATTCGGCGGATCGAGCGGCCGCAGACCGCCCCACGAGTTCTCTTCTCCCCCAAGGGCCTCCGCTCATGGACTGCCCTGCCATACTGATGCGCTGTGCCAGCCTCCGTCACAACTCCTGCCCCACAGGGCTCGGTGGGTCACCGTAGGCACACCCATCTGTGGATCAAAAGGGGGTAACGCTGTGGATTCGAGCGATTTGGTTGGGGATTCTCGCCGACGACCGGTGGACACCCACAGCGGGTGCGAGAACCACCACTGCGGGTGTCTCGACGAGGGCCAGCTGTCGTGATTCAGCTCTACCCACCCGCCTCCGTCGAACCCCTTGATGACGCAGGCGTGCGAGCCGCGGTGCAGGCCGAGGCGCGCCCCGGATGGCCCGACCGACCATGGCTGATGACCAACATGATCGCGTCGGCTGACGCGGCCACCGCGATCGATGGAGTTTCGGGTGCGCTCGGCGGCCCGGCAGACCAACTCATGTTCGGCGCACTGCGCTCGGTCGCCGACGCCATCGTGGTGGGAGCGTCCACCGTGCGGGCCGAGCAGTACCGAGTGCCGTCCAACCGGGCGCTGATCACGGTGGTGACCGGGCGGCTCGATCTCGACCTCGATCTGCCGTTGTTCGCTGACCCCACCTATCGGCCGCTCATCGCCACGGTGCCGGGGGCGCCGGCTGAACAGCGAGAACGGCTGGCATCGGTGGCCGACGTGGTGGACGCCGGAACCGACCGGGTGAACATGACCGCGGTGATGCGGCTCCTCGCCGACCGTGAGGCGACGGTGGCCCTGGCCGAGGGCGGCCCGAGGCTGAACGGGCAGCTCGTGGCCGACGACCTCATCGACGAGTGGAACCTCAGCCTGGCTCCCCTGCTCGGTGGCGGCGGTTCGGCCCGGCCCGCCATCGGCGATCAGCCAGTGCACCCAGGCGGCAATGCGCTCGACCTCGCCCGGGTGTGGACGCGAGACGACCTGTTGTTCTGCCGGTGGATCAGGTCGCGTCGAGCTTGATGAGGCGAGCCTCGCGCTCGAAGTCGCCGATGTCGGTGAAGTCCTTGTAGACGCTGGCGAACCGCAGGCACGCAACGTGATCGATCGTGCGGAGCCGTTCCAGGACTGCGAGCCCCACCCATTCCGAGGTGACCTCTCCCCCGGCAGCACGAGCTGCGTCCTCCACCTGATCGACCAGAACCTCGAACTGATCGACATCGATCGGGCGGCCCTTCGCCGCCGACGCAAGCCCTCGAAGCACCTTCTGGCCGTTGAACGGCTCCCTGACTCCTGACCGCTTCACGACCACCACCGTGGCGACCTCGACCCGCTCGAACGTGGTGAACCGGTGACCGCAGCGTTCGTTGCCGCACGCCCGTCGCCGCCGGATGCCAGCGCCGTCCTCCACCGAGCGCGAGTCGACCACACGGGTGGGGTCGCTGCCACAGATGGGACATCGCACCAACCCAAAGCTACCGGCGCCATGCGCCGGCCCGGCATCACGAACCGCCCAGCAATGAAGCGGGAATCACCACCTCTTGGCCGACCGCCAACGACGATCCGCCGTTGACGGCCACCATCTCGTCGACGGCTGCTCGACGCTCAACGGCGGGAGCGTGCTCACCGGCGAGCGACCACAACGAATCGCCTGCGGTGGCAACGACGACGAGATCCCCGGGGCCGGCCAACGCCGGTGCCGGCGCCCGGGGATCGGACACGAGCTCGGACCAGTCGCTGGCAGGCGGCTCACCCTGGGCGAACCGCGCCCCGACGACCAGCCCGAGCACCACCGCCACAGCCACCGCGATGCCCGCCACAGGAACGCGGCTGGCGCGGCTGGCGGAACCGCGCCCGGCTGTGGCGGTAGCCCCGCCACCGACGTCGAGCCGCTCGAGCTGAGGAGCGGACACGGCACCAACTCTGTAGTCCACGAAGGCAACCATGGGGGCAGTCTCCTCACAGGGTGTGACAGCGAACGGCTAGACATCGGTTCGATTGCGCTCCGGCCGGTCGGTCGTGTGCGGGGCGGGAACCTCGCATGCCGTTGCGACCGGAGCGAACGCTTGTTCGTAGACGATAGGGCGAACATCCGTTCGGATCAACCCTTGGAACGAACATCTGTTCCTGCTACCGTCAACGGGAATCGAACACGTGTACGCCACTTCGGCCCCCGTGCGCGCGATACTCGTCGGTACCGATCAGCACCGACCGGACCAACCGGGACCACCTGGACTACCGAAAGGACACCGGCATGGGAGAGCACCAGCTGACCGACCGACAGCGAGCCATCCTCGAGTTCATCGAGACGCAGATGCGGGAGCAGGGCTTCCCGCCCTCGGTCCGCGAGATCGGAGCCGAGGTGGGCCTCACCTCACCGTCGAGCGTGCACGCGCACCTCGCGACCCTCCAGCGCGAGGGCTACCTCGAGCGCGACCCGAGCAAGCCCCGGGCGATCAAGGTCTCGTGGGATGCCACGAGTGGGGCGGTGGACGTCGAGCGGCGGCCGGTTCGCCACGTGCCGCTCGTGGGCCAGGTTGCAGCGGGCACCGACGTGCTCGCCGAGGAGCACGTCGAGGAGACGCTTCCCGTGCCGGCCGATCTCACCGGCGAGGGTGATCTGTTCATGCTCACGGTCCGGGGCGACTCGATGATCGACCTCGGCATCCTCGACGGCGACTTCGTGGTGGCCCGGGTGCAGCAGACCGCGGATGTCGGCGATGTGGTGGTGGCTGGGCTTCCCGGCGAGGAGGCCACGGTCAAGACCTATCGGCGCACCCGTGGCAAGACGGTGCTGGTTCCGGCCAACGCCACGATGGAGCCCATGGTCTTCGAGCCGGACGAGGTGCACATCTATGGCCGGGTCGTCACCGTGATGCGGCGCCTCTGACGCTCGGTATCACACCTCCGGGCTCGGCCCAGATGAGGCTGACACGCGAGGTTGACCCGAACCGATGGGCCCAGGTCAACCTCTGGATGGGTCCCCCACGAACCCCGAGGTGTCCAACACTGTAGCGGCGTGTCGTCCGTCACGCCTCCTTCAGGCCATGCCCAGTACAGATTTCGAGCAACGGCAGGATCAGGCAGGCTGCGTGAGCAGGCTGTGGAGGGCGGCGTAGCACCGGTCGAGATCTCCACGATGGAGGTGCTCGTTCGGGGCATGGGCCACGGCGGCGTCTCCGGGGCCGAAGTTGGTGGCCGGGATTCCCAGGTCGGCGAACTGGGCCACATCGGTCCAGCCCAACTTGGCATCGACCGACAGCCCGTTGTCGCTCACGAGCCTGGCCAGCAGCGGGTGCGTGAGCGACGGCCCGCAGGCGGGAGCGGCGTCGACCACCTCCACCTCGTCCTCGTCGTCGATGTGTGGGGCGAGCAACTCGCGGATCCAGGCTTCGGCATCGGCCAGCGTGCGGTCGGGGGCGAAGCGGTGATGGATGCGCAATTCCACGGCGTCGGGCACCACGTTGCCGCCGACGCCTCCTTCGACACCCACCGCCTGTACCGCTTCGCGGTAGCGGCACCCGTCGATCACGGGCTCCCGGCTCTCGTATGCGGCCAGCGCGTCGAGGATCGGCGCAAGCCGGTGCACCGCGTTGCGCCCCATCCAGGGCCGAGCGGTGTGGGCCCGGCGGCCGGCCAGCCGCACGGCCACCCTGATGGCGCCCTGACACCCGGCTTCGATGTTCGCCTTGGTCGGCTCGCCGAGAATGGCGCAGTCTCCGCTGACGAGCGCGCGGTCGTGGCGGATGAGCTCGGTGAGCCCACTCTCGCTTCTCGCGATCTCTTCCCGGGCGTAGAACACGTAGGTGACATCGACGCTCGGCGTTGTCACGGTTCGGGCCAGGGTCAGGAATACCGCCAAGCCGCCCTTCATGTCGGCTGAGCCCACGCCCCACAGCAGATCACCGTCCAACCGAGCGTCGGCGTTGCCGTTGGCCGGCACGGTGTCGGTGTGGCCAGCCATCACCAGGCGAGTGCCCCGGCCCAGCTCGGTACGGGCCACGAGGTTGTCGCCAACGCGCACCACCTGCAGGTGATCGAGCGCACACAGCTCCGATTCGAGCCAGTCGACCAGCGGCCCCTCTTGGCGCGACTCCGACGGACGGTTCACCAAGTCGACGGTGAGGGCGAGCAGATCCGCGGAGAGCTCGGAGGCGAGCGCAGGGTCGGTGGTCGTCATCGAGAACACGGTACCGCCGATCCCCCGGTGGGTCGGCTCGGGGTACCGGGTGGCGCGCCGGGATCGGATACCCTCGGGCCTGTGACCGCAACCGATTCCGGATCCAGCGCCACGCCCGCATCCCCGGCGCCGGAGGCGCCAGCAGTCGATGCCGAGGCGTCGGCTGCGGCCCAGCAGGGCTTCAGCCGCTCGATCGTCATCTCTGGCATCCGGTGTGTGCTCACCTACGTGATCCTGCCCTTCGTCACGCCGCTGATCGGGCTGGCACCCGGGGTTGGGCCCAGCATCGGCCTGGTGGTCGGCACGGTGGCGATCGCAGCCAACGTGTTCAGCATCAGGCGGTTCTGGAAGGCCGACCATCACTGGAAGAAGCCGATCACCGTGCTTCACGTGTCGGTGATCGTGCTGTTGAGCATCCTGCTCTATCTCGATATCACGGCCCTGTTGGGCTGAGCGCTTGGCGCTAGACCGTGGCGTCGATGCCGGCACGGGAGGCGGCCAGCCGGATCTTGTCGTCTGGCTGCACCACGGCGATGCGGACGTGGCCCTCACCCTGGGGCCCGTAGAACTCACCGGGGCTGACGAGTACACCCGCTTCGGTGGCCCACCGGCGGGCGAAGGCCCAGGCGTCCCCATCGGGGGCGGGCGCCCAGAGGTAGAAGCCGCCACCGGGCAGCTCCGCCTCAGATCCGAACCCAGCGGCCACGGCGCGCATCAACGTGAGGCGCTCCAGATAGCGGGCCCGCTGGTCGGCCACGTGCGCCTCGTCGCCGAAGGCCACCACCGCCGCCGCCTGGGACGGGCCCGGCTGCATGAACCCAGCGTGCTTGCGCAGCTCACCCAGGTAGTGCACGAGGTCGGGATCCCCCGCATAGAAACCGGCCCGGGCGCCGGCGAGGTTCGACCGCTTCGACAGCGAGTGCACCGCCAGCACGCCATTGCGAGCGTGTTGCAGGATCGAACTCGGCTCACCATCCCAGGTGAAGGCCACGTAGCACTCGTCGGAGGCGACCAGAACCCCATTGTCTCGACCCCAGCGCGCCGCCGCTTCGAGATCGTCGAGGTTGCCGGCCGGATTTCCCGGTGAGTTCACCCACAGGCACAGGGCGCGAGCAGCGTCGGCCGGGTCGATGGCATCGAGATCGAGCCGCCACTGGTCGTCGACCGGCACCGGCACGGCCCGAGCCCGGGCGAGGGTGGCTCCCATGGCGTAGCTCGGGTAACTGATGGCCGGGTAGAGCACGGTGTCGCGGGCTGGCTCCCGCAACCGCAGCCAGTGCGGCAGACCAGCCACGAACTCCTTGGAGCCGATCGTGGCCCGAACGTCGCCGGGCCCGAGATCGGTGCCAACGAGACGGTTCAGCCAGCTCGCAGCGGCGGCCCTGTAGGCGGGTATCCCGATCGACGGCGGATAGCCCCGCTCGGCATCGGATCCAGCCAGGGCCTCGATCACCGCAGCCGTCGGCGGATCGCACGGCGTGCCGATCGACAGATCGACGAGCCCTCCAGGGTGGCTGTCGGCCACCGCCTTCAGTTCATCGAGGCGGTCGTAGGGGTAGGGCGGCGGAACGAACGGCTCGTCGCCACCCATCAGTCGTGATCCGATCGGCTGCCTGGCGTGCTCACGGTGATGAAGCTAGCCAGACGTTTCGCCGATGCGTCCTCCAGGCGCACAGTGAGTTCCATGCCGGTCTCGGTGGAACGCTCCGAGAGCACCTCGCCCTCGCGGTGCGCGGCCGCCAGGGCATCGCCCCGGGCCCACGGAATGAACAGCTCGTACACCGACGACAGCGCCCGCAACCGGTCGCCGATGGCGGCCAGGAGACCGTCGATGCCCTGGCCGGTCACCGCCGAGACCACCACTGCGTCGGGATTTAGGCGGCGCAGCTGCTCGACGTGGTCGGCCTCGGCCAGATCCGCCTTGTTGAACACCACGAGCTGTGGCACGTCGGCTCCGCCGACCTCGGTGAGCACCTCCGTGACGGCGTTGATGTGGGCATCGGGATCCGGGCCGGACGCGTCGACCACGTGCACGAGCAAGTCGGCCTGGTTGGTGACCTCGAGCGTGGACTTGAACGCCTCCACCAACTGGTGTGGCAGCTTCTTGACGAAGCCCACCGTGTCGGTGACGAGGATCTGCTCGCCGCCTGGCAGCTGGAGTCGGCGGGTGGTGGGGTCGAGGGTGGCGAAGAGCCGATCCTCGACTCGAACCTCGGCGCCGGTCAGCCGCTTCAGCAACGACGACTTGCCGGCGTTGGTGTAGCCGACGATCGACACGTTCTTGTAGGGCGACCGCCGCCGGGCCTTGCGCTGGTTGGCCCGTCGCTCGGTGATGCGGGCCAGGTCACGTTCCAGCTTGTGCATCCGCCGCAGGAGCCGCCGCCGGTCGACCTCGAGCTGGGTCTCACCAGGGCCCCGGGTTCCGATGCCGCCGCCCTGCTGGCTGAAGTTCTTCTTCCCCCGTAGCCGTGGCAACCGGTAACGGAGCTGGGCGAGCTCGACCTGCGCCTTGCCTTCGGCCGACGTGGCGTGCTGGGCGAAGATGTCGAGGATCACCGCGGTGCGGTCGAGCGCGGTGCGAGCCAGCATCTTCTCGAGGTTGAACTGCTGGGCCGGGCTGAGCTCGTCGTCGAACACCACGGTGTCGGAGTCGATGGCGAGCGACACGTCGAGGATCTCGGTGACCTTGCCTTTCCCAACGAAGGTGGCGGGATCGGGCCGTTCCCGGGTCTGCACCACTCGGTCGAGGGCGTCGGCGCCTGCGGTGTCGACCAGTTGCTCCAGCTCGTCGAGCGAGGCCTGGGTCTCCAGTTCGGTCTGACCGGCGCGGGTCATCCCCACGAGCACGATCCGCTCCCGGAAACTCCGGTCGAGCAGGCCATCGACGGCACCGCCGTACTCGCCGAACGCCCCGCGGTGTGTGCTCGCTTCGCTGTCGAGGTCGACGCCCGGATCACCGTCGTCGCCCCAGAACTCGTCGTCGAACCCGTCGCCGGGACCGACCGCCTCGTTCTCAGAAGTCATTCATGAATGCTCGAGCTCGACCACAGCTACGAAGGTAGCCGGCCCGGTGAGGAGCAGTCGATCGCGTTCTGCCCGAACCGACGCCGATCCGCCCGGCATGTTGACGGCCACCGGCACGTCGACAAGGCCCCAATGGCCGGCGGCCCACGCCCCCGCACACGCCCCCGTACCGCAGGCCTGGGTGATCCCGACACCGCGTTCCCACACCACCAGCTCGATCTCGGTGCGGGAGTGCACGGCGATGAACTCGATGTTCAGGCCCTTCGGATAGTCGGACTCGACAACCGGGCCGATCTTGGCCAGATCGATGGCGGACGGGTTGTCAACGCGGCACACGAGGTGCGGATTGCCGAGATCCACGCCGATCTGGGCGGCAACGTTCACCCCGAGATCAGGCCAGCGAGACCAGGCTGGCGGGCCGATTCGGGGCTGGCCCATGTCGACCGTGACGAGGTCGGTGTGGCTCGACCCGTCGGTCATGACTTCCACCGTGCGCACGCCGGCGTCGGTGTGGATGTCGTAGGTGACCTGGCTGTCCTGGCTGGGGTTCTGGAGCAGGATCGCCTGCCCAAGGCACCGGAGACCGTTGCCTGACAGCTCGGCTCGGCTGCCATCCGCGTTCCACAGGTGCATCGTCCACGCGAGTGGGCTCTCCGGCCGCGGCACGGCTGCGATCAGCCCATCGGCACCGAGCCCACGGTGGCGGTCGCACCACCGAACCGCCTGCTCGGGACCGAGCGCCATATCGGGATCCACCGCGATCAGGAAATCGTTGCCCAGACCGTGGTGCTTCGTGAGCATCACCGATGCCATCGTTGCCCTGCCACCTCTCGGGTTGCGCCATCCGGTTCCCGCCACCATGCCTCGACCTCGTCGACGAGGTCGACGGGATCGGAACGAACCGAGTCGAACCAGGATATGCGAGGATCCCGCCGAAACCAGCGCTCTTGGCGGCGGGCGAACCGCTTCGTGCGTGTCCGGGCGATGGCCATTGCCTCTGATTCGGTGCACTCACCAGAGACATGAGCGAGAAGCTCCTTGTAGCCCAGCGCCTGGGCTGCGGTGCGAGACAACTCGCCTCGCGCGAGGCGGGCCACCTCGGCCACGAGACCGGCCTCGAGCTGGCGGTCGTAGCGCTCGTCGATGCGCCGATCGAGCTCGGCCCGGTCGATCCGGAGGCCGACCTGGCGGAAGGAGCTCGGTGGGTAGGCGTCGACTCCAGGGCCGAAGCTGGAGAAGGGCCGCTGCGCGCCGAGTGTCACCTCCAGCGCCCGCACGAGGCGGCGGCGATTCGACGGCAGGATCTTGGCGGCGGCGGTCGGGTCGAGTGCGTCCAGGTGGGTCCAGAGCCGGGCGGTGTCCGGCTCGGCCTCCACCACCGCCCTGATTTCGGGATATCGGCCGGGCACGGTGAAGTTGTCGACCACGGCCCGCACGTACAGCCCGGTACCGCCGACCACGATGGGCATGGCGCCCCGCTCCACCATCCCGGCCACCACCTCGTTCACCTCGGTCTGGAAGCGGGCGACGGTGTACTCCTCGCTCGGGTCGGCGACGTCGATGAGGTGGTGCGGGATGCCGCCCCGTTCGGCCACCGGTGGCTTCGCCGTGCCGATGTCCATCCCCCGGTAGACGGCCATCGCGTCGGCCGAAACGATCTCGGCTCCGGGGCACCGGTGGGCGAGGGCCACGGCCAGCGCCGACTTCCCTGATGCCGTCGGCCCCACGATCACCAGCGGGGCGAGAGCCGAGTGGCTCAATCCAGACGCCTGGCCATCGGGCCCAACGCTCATGCTGGCACCGCCCGGAGCAGCACGTGCAGGAGCATCTGGCGGTCGAGCGCCACCATGTCGGGATCGGTGCCGTACGCCTCGTGAAAGGCGAACACGGCGTCGGGCCCGAACAACCGATGGAGATCGTGGCCGAGTGTGGCCAGATCCCGGTGCCGATCACCGATCCCGGCCGCGGTGGGGGCGAGCACGAGCGGCCGCTGACCGTCGGCCACGAGGAGTCGCCTGACGCTGAGTGCCCCGTGGATCACCGCATCCGATGCCGTCGACTGCCCGGGGTGGCTGGTGAACATGGCGAGCAGATCGGCCGGCTCATACCGGTTGTAGGGCGCGTCGAGCCGGGCCACGTCGAGGCTGCCAGCGCTGACGGCGGCATCCAGGCGGGCGACCAGGGCCGCCTCGTCGAACACCGTGGGGCACTGAGCTGGGTCGACGTCGTGGAGTTCGCGCAGCGCGGCGCCGATCAGGCCGGGTACCCGGTCGGGATGTGGGTGGAGGCTCGGGTCGTCGCCGGGTCGCCGGCCGTCGAGCGTGGTGACGGCCCACCGCTCTCCGCCGTGCTCGACCACGAACCCAGGCTCATGCCAGAACCCTGCTGCCGCCAACCAGTCAGCCGAGCCATCGACGGACGTGGTCTGCGAGGAGGGCTCGGCTTGAACGAGCGTGTCACCGACGAGCCAGCGCCGCCCGTCGTCGCTCGGGTGCTCCCCCGCCGGGATCCATGGTTCGTCGGCACCGATGCCGGCCTGGAGCACTGCAGCGACCACGGCGGCCGGCGCGCCGGAAGAGGCGGACACGGGAGGTGTCGTGGCGTCGTTGGGCACCAATTCATCGTAGGGCCGCCGGGTGGTGCGGCGATCAGGTGGCTCTGCCCGCCTCCATACACGAGACCATCGCCATCAGCGTTGCGGCCACGGCGGCCGGCTCGACCACCTGGTGCAGGTGGTCGCCAACCAGGCGGTAGGTCATCCACCGTTCGAGGTGGGCCTGATTGCACGCTTCCTCATAGCCCGGTCCGAACGAGAGGAAGGCCCGGCCCACCTCTTCGGGCAGCGTCGGAACGGGGCACCCCTGATCGAAGTAGCCCCGCGGCACGGGTCGGGCCTCGGAGAACACCTGATCGCGGGCAACCGGGTCGACGACCAAACCCTCGACCAGGCTCCCCCACCAGCGGGGCCACGGCGGGAGATACCCGTCGGGGTGCACGAGGCCGTCGAGCATGGCCCCGTAGCTGTCCGTGGCGGTGAACGGGCGGCCGTCGGGGAAGCGACCATCCACGCATACGAGCGCCGAGACGTTCCACCCCCGCTCGATGAGGCGGGCGGTTGCCATCGGCACCCGCGGGCATGCTGCCGAGTGACCGACCACGACCACGGGTAGGTCATCGCTGGGTGCCGGCACGCCGGCGATCGACTCGATCCACGGGGTCACGTGGTCGGAGTCCGCAGTGGTGGTCATCGGAGGGTGGGCCACCATCACCTGTTGTCCGAGGCCGCCCAACACATCGCTGACGGCGCGCCAGCTCGCTGGGCCGAGCAGAGGGCTCGGGAGCAGATACCAGCGATGGTCGGATTGTCGCAACGAGCAGGACCGTCCGCGAACGAAGTGTGGATCAGGACTAGCCCGCACCCTAAGGGATGGGCTTGGTGCGGTTACAACTGACGGGAGAAGTTCCCCGGCCCGGGCCACTAGCGTCGGCCCATGAGCACAGATGCAGGTTCACCTCGCGGATCGGCTCCGTTGAGCCCGGCCCGGGCGATGTGGGAGGCCGTCGAGCGGGTGCACGCCTACTGCTATACGGCGCCCGAGGTGCGGTCCGAGGGTTCGGCGGCGGGCCTCAAGGGCTTCTGGATGAACTACTTCGCCACCCGCGTCGCACCACTCGGGCCGGTCGGGCCCGAGGTCGTCACCGCGACGTTCTTCTACTACGCGGAGCCCCGTATCCGCCGGGCGATCCCTGACGCCTGGACCTTCTCCTCTCCGGAGGCCGTGTTGGCCGCCCGCCATCGAGCGATGGGCGCCGCGTTCGAGCAGCGCCTTGGCCCGGCCACCAACGAGGTGGGCGAAGCAGTCGACCTCTTGGCTCGGGCCGCGGCGGCCTGCAGCCCCATCGGTCGGGTGCTCCATGCGGGCTGGGCCGCCCAGCCCTGGCCCGATGATCCGTGGACGGCGCTGTGGCACGGCACCACCGTGATGCGCGAGTACCGGAGTGGCAACCATCTCATCGCCGTGTGTTCCGAAGGGCTCGACGGTTGCGAAGCGGTGGTGTCTCACGCCGCCGACGGCGGCGCGCCAGCGGTGTGGATCACCGACGAGGCGGCCTGGTCGCCGGCCGAGGTGGAGGCGGCAACGGCTCGGCTGACGGCGCGGGGATGGCTCGACGACGGCGGCCGCATCACGGCCGAGGGGCGGGCCGGGCGCGAGCGGATCGAGGCGTTGACCGACCGGCTCGATGATCCCGTGTGGGCTGCGGTAGGTGCTCGAGCATCGCAGCGGCTGTTCGAACTTCTCTCGTCGATTGCGTCGTCGCTCCCGGCCGACGACCAGCTCGACTGGACCGAGCACTACCCGCCCGACTGATCCCCCGGTTGTGACCGGCCGCTCAGCCGGCGGAAACGGCGATACGGGTGCGGTGCCGCGCCCGATCCGTCACCTCGACGAGGCGGCCGATGAGGTACTGGTGGGCGGCGTCGACGATCTCGACCCGGGCGTAGGTGCCGGGCTTGAGCGGATCGGCGGGCACGTGCACGAGCTTGTTCTGCTCGGTGCGCCCCGTGAGTACGGCCGGGTCCTTCTTGGACGGCCCCTCGATCACCACCTCTTCGGTGCGGCCGATGCGGTTGCGGTAGCGGGCGAGGGACGACCGTTCGATCACGGTGCGGAGCCGGGCGTAGCGATCCTGCACCTCGGCAGGGTCGCAGAACTCGTTGGTCATCGTTGCCGCTTCGGTGCCGGGGCGAGGCGAGAACACGAACGTGTAGGCCCCGTCGAACTCGGCGGCCGCCGCCACCTCGAGAGTGGCCGCGAAATCGTCCTCGGTCTCGCCGGGGAAGCCCACGATGATGTCGGTGGTCACGGCCAGATCGTCGATCGTGGCCCGGGCCTCGGCCAGCTTCTCCAGGTACCGCTCAGCCCGGTAGCCGCGATGCATGGCCGACAGGACCCGGTCGGACCCGGACTGGAGCGGGAAGTGGAGGTGGGGCACCACGCTCGACGTCTCGGCCATCGCCGCGAACACGTCCGGCGTCATGTCCTTGGGGTGGGGGCTCGTGTACCGCACTCGGCGGATGCCGTCGACGGCGCCGACCGACCGGAGGAGTTGCGCGAACTGCGGCCGCAGTGACACGTCCTCACCGGCCCGACGGGCGGCGACGGCGAGGTCGCGGCCATAGGAGTTCACGTTCTGTCCGAGGAGCGTGATCTCGGTGACGCCGTCGGCGGCGAGCCGTTCGGCCTCCGCCACGATGTCGTCGTACGGTCGGCTGATCTCGGCACCGCGCACGGCGGGCACGATGCAAAACGCACACGAGTTGTCGCAGCCAATCTGGATGGTGAGCCAGCCCCGGTAGTCGATCTCTCGCCGAGCGGGCAGAGCCGAGGGGAACATGTCGGCGTCGTCGATCGACGCCTCTTCCCAGATCTCGGTGACCGGGCCCGACTGGCGGGCCTGGGCCATCAACTCAGTGGCCCGATGCACGTTGTGGGTGCCGAACACCACGTCGACGTGGCCGGCCCGATCCTGGATCTGATCGCGGTCCTTCTGGGCGAGGCAGCCGCCGACCACGATCTGCATGTCGGGGTTGGCCGTCTTGAGGCCCTTCAGGTGGCCGAGGGCGCCGTAGAGCTTGTTGTCCGCGTTCTCGCGGATGCAGCAGGTGTTGAGCACCACCACATCGGCGTCGTCGGGCGACTCGGTGGCCTCGTAGCCGTCGGCTTCGAGCATGCCGGCAATGCGCTCGGAGTCGTGCTCGTTCATCTGACAACCGAACGTGCGCAGGTGATATCGCCGGGTACTCACCCCGTCAATGGTACGGCGTCGAGTGGATTTCAGGCCGACGTGACACCACTCGGGCCGCGGCATCCGCCAACATCGACTCGATGGGATGTCCACCCTTGCCCCGGCGCTGAGCCCACATCGTGGCCAGACGAGCACCAGTCGAAGAGCCGAGCCTCCTGGAGCGTGCGCGCCCCGGGTTCATGCGGGCGCTCTGGCTGTCGGCCGGCTGGCTTGCCACCCTCGGCATCGTGGCCGGGCTGTACCTGCGGTGGAACGGCGTTGGCCATCCGCTGCTGATCGCCGCCGTCGGTCTGATGCCGCTGGCGCTCCTGCCCCCGCTCGTGACCGTGGCCGGCGCCGCATGGCAGACCAACAGTCCGTCGCTGCGGCTCGCCACGCTCGGCTCGGCGGTGGTGTACGCCGCAACCTTCGTGTCGCCGTCGGCCGCCTTCGGCTGCGGGCTCACCGAGACCGAGGACCAGATCGTGGTGCTCAGCCACAACACGAGTTGGGATCTCAGCGATCACGACGCCCTCGCCGACGCAGTCGACGCCGCCGATCCCGACATCATCGTGTTCCAGGAGCTGCACGCCGACACCGCAGCGGCACTGGCCGAGCGGCCCGAGCTGAACCGCTACGGCTTCCGGGCCAACGAGATCCGCCGGAACCACTACGGCCTGGCCATCTGGAGCCGGTGGGAGGTGCGCGACGCCGAGCTCGTGCCCGTTGGCGACGTGCCGCAGCTCCAGGCCGTGGTCGACACTCCCGACGGGCCCGTGACGGTTCGGGCCATCCATCTCCTCGCTCCTCTCTCCCGCCCCCGGGTGCCCCGTTGGGAGGCGCAGCTGGCGGCTCTGGCCGCGGAGCCCGTGCCCGAGCGGGCGATGATGGTGGGGGACTTCAACGCCACGATCGACCACGCGCAGTTCCGATCGCTGCTGGCCTCAGGATGGACCGACGCTCACGAGGTGAAGGGCTGCGGGCTGGACGCGACCTGGCCGGATGGCCGCCGGGAGCCCTTCGCCATACTCCGGCTCGATCACGCCTTGGTCTCGCCCGGCTTCGAGGTGCTGGGGGTGGAGCTCGGCCCATCGGCGGGCAGCGACCACTTCATGGTGGTGACCACCGTGCGCCTCGCCGACAGCTGAACGGGGGCGGCGTCGGGCTCAGCTCAAGCCTGGCGGGCGGCGTCGGAGTCGGCCACCACGACTGACTGCCGGGGCCGGATGAGGCCAGCCGGCATCGTGAGATCGCCGACGAGGAGGCGCCCGAGCGCCGGCGCCCGGTCGGCCCCGGCCACCAGCCACAGCACGGCCCGGGCCCGGTCGAACACAGGCCGGGTGAGGGTCACCCACCGGCGGCCGGCGCTGTCGTCACCAGTGAGGGCCGCCGAGGCGAGCACCTCGCGCATGGCCGGATCGTCGGGCAGCAGTTTGGCGGTGTGCCCATCGGGGCCGAGTTCGAGAACGGCGAGATCGATCGACGGCGGGTCGTCGGTGAGTACGGCGAGAGTGCGACCGAAGCTGGCGATCTCCTCGGTGGTGATCGGAAGGTCCAGCCACGACACGGGAAGATCGGCGAACAGGGCATGCAGCCGGCTGGGGCCCGAATCGTCGGCCGGGGCGCTGATCTGCGCCCCGGCGATTTCGCTGCCGTCGGCATCCTCGTCGCCGCTCCGGGGGCCCGGGTCGTCGCCCGATCCATCAGCGGATGAACGGCGCCGATCGAGCAGCTGCTCGGTCGGGACGACGTGGACGGCGTCCCACGCCAGCTCCTGGCAGGCCAGCGCAGTGAGTACCCGGTAGCTGGCGTCGCCAGTGCCGACGGCGAGCACGCAACGCCCGCGCACCTGGATCGTCTGCGCAATGGTGGCCGCCATGATCGTGGCTGCCCGCTCGGCGAACACCTCCACGGGTTCGATGATCAACCGATGGAGATCCTCGTTCGCCGGGCCGTCGGCCTCTGGGGGGTGCTCCGCTGCACTCATCCCTGGGAACCGACGAGGGCGGCAGCGCCGCCGGCTCGATCGTCGGTGAGCCCAATCTGGGGGCCAGCAGCGATGGCGTCGAACCAGGCGGCAGCGCCAGCAAGTGCGGCGTCGTCACCGAGCTCGACGACGGCGACCTGGATCGGCGTGTCGGTGGCAGGGCCGCGGGCGGCGAGGATGCGCTCGATGGGCGGGGCCACGATGTCGATGTTGCGGCCGACGCCGCCGCCGATGACCACGACCTGGGGCGACACGAGCCACGCGAGGTTGGTGATGCCGATGCCGACGGCCTCGATGGCGGCGTTCCACACCTCGGTGGCCGCGGGATGGCCCGAGCGGACCAGATCAGCAAGGGCGGCGTCGCGCTCGGCGATGCCGGCGGAGGCGGCCGCGGCGGCGATTGCGGGCCCGGCGCCCAATTCCTCAACGGTTGACGGGCGACCGGCGAGCGCCGCTCGATGATCGATCACGGTGTGGCCGATCTCGCCTCCGGAGTTGCGCCCCCGTACGAGGCGGCCACCGACCACCACCCCGGCACCGACGCCGGTGGAGATGGTGACGTAGGCGACGTCGCGGAAGCGGCGCCCGGCGCCGAACGCCGATTCACCAACCGCGGCCAGATCCGCGTCGTTGGCGAGCGACACGTCGAGCCCCATGTGTTCGCCGAGCCAGGAGCCGCGCAGCCATGGGATCCAGGCCTGGGGCAGGTTCGGGGCCCGGTCGAGTGCGTTCTCGTCGTGATCGACGATGCCAGGTACACCCACCACGGCGCCGGCAACGGGCGCGTCGCCCGCGGTGGCGCACACCTCGGTCACGAGCTCCACAAGGGCGGTTGGCTGGGGGTCGTCGGGCGGGGTTGGACGCTGGGCTCTCGCCACCACGGTGCCGTCGGCGGCGACGACCGCAGCGCGTACGTTGGTGCCTCCGAGGTCGATGGCGACGGTTGCGGGGGTCTCGGCACCTGGCTCGGTCACGACTCGTTCCTCAGGGGCGGCTGGCGGGCGGATCTTCGTGGACAGTCTCTCGACGGCACTCTCCTGAGCCAGGAGGATAGGCGTTGAGGATCGGTGCGCGGCCCGCCTTGTGATCAACTTGGGTGTGGCCACCCGTCAGTTCATCGTGCTCGGCACCGCCAGCCAGGCACCGACCCGTCACCGCCAGCACAACAGCTACGCCTTGCGGTGGGACGACCACCTCATGTTGTTCGATCCCGGTGAGGGAACGCAGCGCCAGTGCATCCTGGCCGGCGTGGCCATCGCCCGGCTCGACGCAGTGTGCATCACCCACTTCCACGGTGACCACAGCCTCGGGTTGGCCGGCGTGATCCAGCGGCGGGCCTTGGACAACCGGTCGGCGCCGCATTCGCTCGGACCGCTGCGAGTGTTCTTCCCGGCCGAGGGCGTCGAGTACTTCGAGCGGTTGCGCGCAGCCACGGTGTTCCACGACACCAGCGACACTGAGCCGTGCCCGGTGTCAGCTGCCGAGGTGGTGGCTGGAGCGCCCCCGGTTGCAGACATCGGCCCCGCCCTCACGCTCACGGCCCGGCCGCTGAACCATCGGATCCCCACCATCGGGTACCGGCTCGACGAGCCCGACGGCACCCGCCTCGACCCCGAGCGCCTGGCGGCGTTCGGCATCAGTGGCCCCGACGTCGGGCGCCTCGTCGCTGACGGCCGGCTGGAGACCACCGATGGCACGGTTGGCCTGGAACAGGTGTCGGAGCCTCGGCCCGGCCAGTCGATGGCGTTTGTCATGGACACCGCACCGTGCGCCGCCGCCGAAGAGCTCGCTGACGGCGTGGATCTCCTCGTGTGTGAGTCGACGTTCCTGACGAGCGAGGCCGAGCACGCCGCCCGGTTCGCCCACATGACGGCGCGCCAGGCCGGCCAGCTCGCCGCCGGCGCCGGCGCCCGCCGGCTGCTCCTCACCCACTTTTCGGCCCGATACCCCGACAACGCCGCCTTCGCCGCCGAGGCCAGCGCCGAGCATCACGACGTGGTCGCCGCAGAGGATCTGCTCGTGGTCGACGTGCCTCCTCGCCGGTGACGGGCACGCCCCGGCCCCAGACGATGCCAGTCCACCCAGCCCCCGCCGTTGAGCCGCTAGATCGCCAGGCGGCCCGATGTCTGGTGGCGGTACCAGGTGAACGCCAGCACGAGGCCGGAGGCCACGATGCCGATCATCGACAGGATGTGGAAGCCGGCCATCGTGAACACGAACCCGGATGCGAGGGCGCCGAGACCGCTGGCGAAGCTCATCACGAGATCGGCCGACCCCTGGGCGTCGACCTGGCGCTCGCTGTCGACCGACTCGGTGAGCAGGGCGCTGGACGCCACCATGCCGAAGCTCCACCCAAGGCCGAGCAGGAACAGGCCCGGGAACATGAGGATCGACGGCGCCTCCCCGGCCAGCGCCGTCATCGCCGTGGCGACCACGAGCTGGATCATGCCCGCCCCGAGGGTTGGCAGCCGGCCGTAGCGATCGGAGGCCCAGCCCGCGATCGGGGCGAAGGCGAACATCCCAGCCGTGTGGGCCGAGATCACGAAGCCGATGGTGCCGAGTTCGTGATCATGAGCCCGCATATGCAACGGCGTCATGGCCATGACCATCACCATCACGGCCTGCGACACGATCAAGCCGATCACGGCCAACTGGGCCAGGGGGCTGGCGGTGATGGCGGACCAGCCGTTGCGGAACCCGCTTCGACCTCCGTCGTCGCCGCTTCGGAGCCCACCCGCCACCACCAGCGGGTCAGGCCGGAGCCCGACGTAGAACACGAGTGCGCCCACGGCGAAGAACGCCATGGAGAACACGAACGGCCCCACCAACTCGTCGAGGCCGATGCTCGTGGCCAGGCGACCGGCGGGGCCCACCAGCGTCGGCCCCCCGACGGCGCCGACCGTCGATGCGAACACCACCCAGCTGATGGCCTTGCCCCGCTGATCGGGGGCGGCGAGGTCGGCTGCGGCGTAGCGGGAGAGCGTGCTCGCCCCCTGGCCGACGCCGATGAACACCAGGCCGATCAGATACGACACGAGCAGGAGGTTCTGCGCCCCGAGCACGGCGAACCCACCACCGACGGCAGCAGCGAGGAACCCGGCGGCGAGCCCGGGGCGGCGACCACGCCGGTTCATCATGCTCGACAGCAACGATGCGCTGATCGCCGTGCCCACCGTGATCGACGCGGTGGATGCGCCCGACCAGGTCTCGTCGCCGTCGAGGATGTCGGCCAGGACGAGAGCGGCAACAGTGAACGAGATCGTCATCCCGGCGCGACCGAAGATCGACGCCGCGAACAAGATGTTCAGGGTGCGCCGCTGGATCGCCGCCTTCTCGGCGGCGGTCGGGGGTTCGGGCGCGGTTGGTGGCTCGGAGCCGCCTCCGGGTGCGCTGAGTTCGGGGCCGGGATCAGCCGTGGTCACGTATCGCAGCCCACACGGTGTGCGGGGTGAGAGGCAAATCGATGTGGCGCACGCCCCGGTCGGCGAGCGCGTCGATCACGGCGTTCTGGATGGCCGGCACCACCCCGATGCAGCCCGACTCGGCGATGCCCTTGGCCCCCAACGGGTTGTTGGGAGACGCCGTCTGGGTGACCTGGCACTCGAATGACGGCATCTCGGCCGCCGAGGGGAAGGCGTAGTCGAGGAAGGTGGCGGTGGTCGGATTGCCGTCGTCGTCGTAGACGAAGTCCTCGTAGAGCGCCTGCCCGATGCCTTGGGCGAGGCCGCCATGGATCTGACCGAACACGATCATCGGGTTGATGATGGTGCCGGCATCGTCCACGGTCACCACCCGGTCGAGGGTGACGGCTCCGGTTTCGGTGTCGACACGCACCTCTGCGGCGTAGGCCCCGTAGGGAACTGACGCCCCCTCACCGAGGAAGTCGGACTCGCACTTGAGCACGTAGTCGTCGGTGTCGTTGTCGGTGTCGCTGCTGTCGGCCAGGCCGGCCGCGATCTCGGTCCAGCCGACGGTGGCGGCGCCGGGGGCCCCCGCCACGTGGAAGCGGGCGGCGCCCACGTCGAGCACGATGTCGTCCACGTTGGCTTCCAGCAGAGTGGCGGCCGCAGCTCGGGCCTGGGTCACCAGGTCGTCGGTGGCGATGGCGATCGCCGAGCCGGCCCGTTGGGCCGAGCGGGACCCGCCGGTGATGCCTCCCCGGGGCACCACGTCGGTGTCGCCGTGGGTGACCTCGATCTGGTCGACCGGCACGCCGGTGCGTTCCGACACCAGCATCGCCCAGGTGGTGTAGTGGCCCTGCCCGTAGGGCGACGATCCGGTCAACACCCGGAACCCTCCGCCCGGCAGGAGCTCGAGCGAGCCGTACTCGGGGTTGGGGATGCCGGCGGTGCGGTCGATGAATACGGAAAGGCCAACACCAGCCACGACCGATGCCCCTTCCTCGCGCTGGGTGGCCTGACGGGCCTTCACCTCGTCATAGCCGACTGCGTTCATCATCAACTCGAACGCCTCGGGGTAGTCGCCCGAGTCGTAGGTGAGCCCCGTGGGGTTCGTCCACGGGATCTGGGCGCCCGGGATCAGGTTCTGGCGGCGCACGGCGGCCGGGTCGAGACCCACCTCGGCCGCGAACAGGTCGACGGCGCGGTCGAGCAGGGCACCGGCCTCGGGGCGACCGGCCCCGCGGTAGGCCACGATCGGAGTGGTGTTGGTGACCACGCCGGTGAGCGTCCAGTAGACCTTCTCGATCTGGTACGGGCCGGGCAGGATCATGCCGGTATTGCGGGCCAGACCTCCGGCCGACACCGGGTAGGCGCCGAGGTCGGCGATCAAGTCGACCGACAGCGCCCGGATCGTGCCGTCGCGGTCGCCGGCGATCGTGACCCGCTGACGCTGGGCTCGTGAGTGGCCGAGGCCCACCATGTCGACGCTGCGGACTGGGGCCCACCGGACGGGTCGACCGGTGCGGCGCGCCAGTTCGGGTAGCAGCATGTCCTCGTTGTAGATGCGGGCCTTGGCCCCGAAGCTGCCGCCGACATCGGAGGTGATCACGCGAACCTGGTCGTTCTCCAGCCCGTAGTAGCGGGCCAGGCCAACCTGGAGCGGATGCACGCCCTGGCACGCGGCGTAGTGCACGAGGCGCCCGTCGTCGGTCCACAGGGAGGCGGCGGTGCGCGTTTCGAGTGGGCAGGGGGCGAGCCGTTGATTGACGAACTCCTCGCTCGCCACCACGTCGTATGCGCTCATGTCGATGGGCTGGGCGTCCTTACCGGGCCCGGTTGCCTGCACGGCCACGTTGGAGTCGAGGCCCTCGAACAAACGGGAGTCGGCGTCGGTGGTCACGCTGTCGATCGCGGCCACGGGATCGATCACCGCCGGCAGCGGCTCGTAGTCGACCTCCACCAGTTCGGCGGCGTCGGCGGCGGAGGCGGCGTCGGTGGCCACCACCACGGCGATCGGTTCGCCGACGTAGCGCACCCGATCAGTGGCCAGGATCGGGCGCGGCGTCTCCTCCCCGAGCCCGAGCACCGGGCCGAGGTCGGCCACATCGGCTGCGCTGAGTACGAGCACCACCCCGGGCTCGGTCGCAGCGGCGGATGTGTCCACCCGGGTGATCCGGGCGTGGGCCTCGATCGATGTCACGTAGTGGGCGACGAGGGCACCCTCGAGCGGGAGATCGCCCACGAAGGTGGTGTTGCCGGTGAGGAGGTGATGGTCCTCCACCCGGCGCACCGAGGCTCCCATCATCCCGGAATCGGTGGGCGTCATGCCGGCTGAAACCGAGGCCGAGGCCCAGTCGGCGAGCGGGGAACCTGCTACCACGTCGGTCATGGCCGCAGGCTAGCCCCCCGGAGCCTCGGCCTCCCGCGGCGTTCGCCAACTGTCGTCGCTGATCACCAACTCGGCGATGCGGGCAATGTTCCGGGCGTCATCGATCCCCCGCTTGGTGGGTGCCGAACCACGGCGGGAGGTCAACGCCAAAATCTGGTGGCATCGAGCTCGAAGGAGGGCCTACGGACCGTGGTTGTGATCTGGCGAGAGGTTTCGCCCGCGACGACGTCGGACGACCACGACTGCGAGACCAACGAGCACGAGCGCCCAGAGTCCGACCACGATCACCGCCGCCGTGAGCGGCGAGACATCAGGCAGGAGCAGGGGGACGAGAAGTTGGATGCCGAGCGATACCGCGAACAGGGTGGCGACCTGCGTCCAACCCGATCCCCGCCCGGGTTGGGCTGAGTTCATCAGTCGCTGAAGGTGGCGTGGGGCTGGTTCTCCCGCACCCCGTTGTTGGTCACCCGAATGAACTCGGCCTTGTCCCAGAACTCGGGGATCGTGCGGGCGTCGCTGTAGCTCATGCCCGAGCGCAGCCCGGCCATGAGGGTGGCCACCACCTTGTTCACCGAGCCCCGGTAGGGCACCGTGCCTTCCACCCCTTCCGGCGCTCGCTGCTCGAAGTACTCCTCGTCAACGTCTTCTCCGGCTCGGGCGGCTCGTGCCTCGATCGCCTCGAACGACGCCATGCCCCGCACCCGCTTGACCAGGCCCCGGCTCGACTGCTCGACCTCGCCCGGGCTCTCCTTCGTTCCGGCAAAGAGACTGCCGAGCATCACGGTGGAGGCTCCCGCCCCGAGTGCCTTGGCGATGTCACCCGAGGTGCGGATGCCACCGTCGGCAATCACGGGCACCAGATCACCGCCAGGACCGGTGAGCCCAGCGCAGTCAGCGATCGCGGTGAGCTGGGGCACGCCTACCCCAGCCACCAGCCGGGTGGTGCACACCCCACCGGGGCCGACGCCCACCTTCACTGCCGCGGCGCCGGCCGCGACCAGATCCTCGGCTCCCGCTCTGGTGGCGACGTTGCCCGCCACCACATCGGTATCGGGGAACGACGCCACCAGCTTGGCCAGCGTGTCGAGCGCATGGTCAGCGTGACCGTGGGCGATGTCGAGCACAAGCACGTCTGCCCCGGCCTCGACCAGGGCGGCGCTCCGGTCGCCGGCATCGTGGTCGGTGCCCACAGCGGCGCCGATCACGGGCCGCTCCACCCCTGCGGCGAGGGCCTTCTCCCGGGCTTCGACGATCATCGCCGCCTGCACCTCGATGTTGAGGAACCGATGGATGATGCCGACGGCACCCAGCGTGGCCATGGCCGTCGCCATCTCGGCCTCGCAGACGGTGTCCATGTTGGCGGCCACGATCGGAGTGTCGATCGAGATCCGCCTCGTGAGCTGCGTCTGGGTCGAGATGTCGCGCCGTGACCGCACGCCGGAGCGCCGAGGCACGAGAAGCACGTCGTCGAACGTCAGACCGGTACGTAGTTGTTCCAACCCCACAGGGTCAACGTATCGGCAGGCCCAAGCCCGAGTCGAGCGGAGTGGGCCTCTCCCCACCACGCCAACGACGTTCGCTCACCGAGCGAACTCGAGAAGGTCGGCCTCCGGCCGACCGGCTCAGTCAGCAGAACCCAACCGATCTCCAGGGCACCCCCACCACGCCAACGACGTTCGCTCACCGAGCGAACTCGTGAAGGTCGGCCTCCGGCCGACCGGCTCAGTCGAGGGTTATGGGCTGGTCGTCGGGGTGGACGTCGCCCTTCTTGGCGCCCTTGTCTGCCTTGGCGTCCGCACCATCAGCTGCGTCGGCCTCATCAGCCTCATCACCTCGGAGGCCCACTTCACGGAGCACCCGATCCTGGATCTCCATCACGAGGTCCGGGTTGTCCTTGAGGAACTTCTTGACGTTCTCCCGGCCCTGACCGATCTGTTCGCCCTCGTAGGTGTACCAGGCACCCGATTTCTTCACGATGGAGCGATCGACGGCAATGTCGAGCAGCGAACCCTCACGGCTGATGCCCTGGCCGTACATGATGTCGAACTCGGCCTGGCGGAACGGCGGCGCCACCTTGTTCTTGACGATCTTGACCCGGGTGCGGTTGCCGACCACCTCGGCCCCATCCTTCAGCGACTCGATGCGCCGGATGTCGAGACGGACCGAGCTGTAGAACTTCAGTGCCCGACCACCGGGGGTGGTCTCCGGCGAGCCGAACATCACGCCGATCTTCTCCCGCAGCTGGTTGATGAACACGCAGATCGTGTCGGTGCGGTTGAGGTTGGCCGTGATCTTGCGCAGGGCCTGCGACATGAGGCGGGCCTGGAGACCGACGTGGGTGTCGCCCATCTCGCCTTCGATCTCGGCCCGTGGGGTGAGGGCCGCCACCGAGTCGACCACGATCACGTCGATCGAACCGGACCGTACGAGGATGTCGGCGATCTCGAGCGCCTGCTCCCCCGTGTCGGGCTGGGAGATCAGCAGTTCATCGACATCGACCCCGATCGCCGATGCATAGGTGGGATCCATGGCGTGCTCAGCGTCGATGTAGGCGCAGATGCCACCGTTGCGCTGCGCCTCGGCCACGACGTGCATGGCAAGCGTGGACTTGCCCGAGGACTCCGGGCCGTACACCTCGACCACACGACCACGGGGTAGGCCACCGACCCCGAGAGCGAGATCGAGGGCGAGGGCGCCGGTGGGGACGGTTTCGACGTTCATGTCGGATCGGTCGCCCATCTTCATGACCGAGCCCTTGCCGAACTGCTTCTCGATGTTTCCGAGGGCGATATCGAGTGCCTTCTGCTTCTCCATTGGATGCTCCCGTTCTGTGTGCGCCCCACCCCGGGCCGCACGGTCGATGCTGATTCGATGGTTGGTGGCGGGACGGCGATCCCGGAGACGAAGCTCGTCATCGGTGACCCTAGGAAGCCCCTGTGACACCGAAGTGCCCGCCAGAACTCATGGGCCCGAGGACGATCCTCAGTGTAGGTGCGCCGGGGTTACAACCATGTAGTTTCACGGAAGCTTTTCCGAACGCATGTTCGTTTCGAACCCTAGCAGCACGTCAGGCCGACGTGGTGACCGCTGGCTACCATGGGCCCGTGTTCGGTGGGGCTGGGCCAAGAACGAGACCAACCACCGCCCCCCGTGTCAGGCGCCGCCTGGCCGCAGCCCTCCTCCTCAGCCCACTGCTGATCGCAGCGTGTGGCGAGGGAACGCCCGAGCTCACCACCCACCAGCAACTGGAGAAGGTGGCTGGCCGCAGCCTGAGCGACGCCGAGGTGGTCGAACAGCTCGAACTGGCCGACCTGCTCTGTGGCACCGACGGCCGGGTGCTGGCCGAGGTCTGGATCCGGCTCGACACCCAGCAGCTCGAATTCCAGGACTGGGTGTTCGGCCAGCGCTGCCCCGATCGCATGCCCACCTACGAGCGCATGCGCCCCGAGCTGGGAACCACCAGCAACACCACCACCACGCTCCCCCCGGACGACGACGAGATCGACAGCACAGACGCAGACACCGGCACTGACACAGACACCGGCACTGACACCGGCACTGACACCGGCTCCGGCACCGGCACCGGCACCGGCACTGACGCAGACACCGACCCGTCGTTGTCCACGACCACGTCAACCGAGCCGACGGGGCCAACCGTCGTCTACGACGTGTTCGAGTAGCGCCCGCTAGCTCCGGAAGGGCGCAGCGACCTCGGTGAGGAAGCGGTCGGCCACGTCGTAGAGGGCATCGCCGGCACCGAGGTTGAAGTCGGGGATGATCACCTCGTTCACCCCCGATGCCTGGAACGCCGCCAGCTGCTCGGCCAGCTCGGGGCCGGTGCCGATCAACGACGGACGCGGGATGTCGCGCTCGCGCAGCTTGGCCGCCTGCTCTTCGGTGTCGCACAGGAACAACAGGGCCACCGCCGAGCGCTGGACCGAGGCCGGATCACGGTCGATCGCCTCACAGGCCGCATCGAGCACGGCCGACTTCTGGGCCATGATCTCCGGCGTGGCCCAGACGTTCCACTCCTCGGCGTAGCGGGCCACCATCGGCAGCGTCTTCTTCTCGCCACCACCACCGATGAGGATCGGCATCCCTCCAACGGCCGGAGGCGACAGCGGCGCATCCACCATGGTGTAGCGGGCGCCATCGAAGTCGACGGGTGGCTCGTCGCGGAGGCCCCGAATGATCTGCAGCGCCTCCTCCAGCTTCTCGAAGCGGTCGGTGAACGTGCCGTACTCGATGCCGTAGGCCTCGTGCTCGTTCTCCTGCCAGCCGGCCCCGAGCCCGAGCACCACCCGACCACCACTTATGTGATCAGCGGTCACGGCCTGCTTCAACAGCACCGCCGGGTTGCGATAGGTGTTGCCGCATACCAGCGGGCCGAGCCGCACCCGGTCGGTGGCCACGGCCAAGGCCGACAGCACCGACCACGCCTCGTGCATGGGCCCGTCGCGGTCGCCGGTGAAGGGCATGAAGTGGTCGGCGATCCATACACCGTCCCATCCCGTGTTCTCCGCTCGTGTGGCCCGCTCGAGGATCTCGGACCACTCGATCGTGTTGCTCACCCAGAAACTGAACCGCATCCGACCGCTCCGTTCAGCCCTGGACGGGCGTCATCCACCCGTGGGGGTCGGGCGTCTTGCCGAGCTGGAGGTCGGTGAGAGCCTCCCGCAACCGAAGTGTGTTCGGACCGGGCTGTCCGTCGCGCACGATCAGCTCCTCGCCGGCCACGGTGATGCGACCGACCGGTGCCAGCACCGCAGCCGTGCCCGACAGGAACGCCTCGCCCTCACTCACCCAGGAGCGCAGCTCCTGCAGCGGGATCGACCGCTCCTCCACCGTGTAGCCCATGTCGGCGGCCATGGCGATGACCGACGAGCGGGTGACGCCGTGCAGGAACGACTCGTCGAGGTGGCGGGTGATGAGCCGGTCGTCGTCGACGAGGAAGAAGTTGGAGGCTCCGGTTTCGGTCACGTCGTCGCCGGTGGCGAACAGCACCTGGTCGGCACCGTGGTCGCGCTTGGCGTCGAGTGTTGGGCCGAGCGCCATCACGTAGTTCGCCCCGCTCTTCACCATGCCGAACTGTGGGGTGGTGCGGGGGATGTCGGTCTCGATGTGGATCGACAGCGGCCGGATGCCACCGGCGAAGTAGTCGCCAACGGGCGAGTTCAACACGTAGAGCAGGCCCGTGTCGCTCGGGGCAGCTGCGGCGCCGATATTGAGCAGCGTGCCGATGAGCGTTGGCCGGATGTAGAGCGATCCCGGCGCTGCCGGCGTGGCCTCGGCGTTGGCCTCGACTGCGTCGATGATCATCGTGCGCACCAGCTCGGCCGGGGGCGGCGTCATCTGGAGCCGCTCCACGCTCTGCACCATGCGGGCGGCGTGATCGTCGACCCGGAAGACGGCGAGGGTGCCATCGATCTGACGGTGGGCCTTGAGCCCCTCGAAACACGCACTGCCGTAGTGGAGCACGTGCGTTCCGGGGTGAAGCGAGAAGTCCTCCAGCGGTACCGCCGACCCCGAGTAGTGGTACTGGCCGCCCTCGAGGCGAGCCAACGTCATCGAGTTCGCGAAGAGCGACCCGAATGGGGCTGTGAAGGGATCAGTGGAGTCGGTCACGTCTTCGTTCTACTCGGTTTTGTCAGATCCGACCCGGTTTTCTTCCTGGCCCGGTCCTTTCGGGGGCTACTGGTCCAGGAGCCGCCGCAACAGATCGAGTTGGGAGATCGCCGAGAACTGGCGGATCCGCTCACGATCGCCGGGGAGGCGAACCGTCGAGGCCTGCTCACCCCAGGGCGTGACCGCCGCCAGGGCCACACTGCCCACGTCGAGACCTTCGGCGTCGGCCCCCATCGCCGCTTGTACGGCCGCCAACTCCGCCCGATCGGCAATGCCCGTTGCCGCCAGGCCGACCTCAGCGCCGAACCGCTCGGCCACCGCCCGGGCCAGGGCGAGCGACACCGACTCCCCCACCCCTCGGGGCCCATCGTCGCCCAGTACTGCCACGCGGGCCTCATCGGTGGCGAGCATCATGGCCCCGAGCATCACCGACGATGCGGCGGGCGCCGCGGCAAGACGGCCGGCGCAGTAGCCGCCGGTGATCGTCTCGGCCACGGCAAGGCGAAGCCCCTTGGCCGCCAGCGCCTCGACCACCACGGCCTCCATGTTCTGGTCGTCGACGGCAAACACGATGTCGCCCAGGATCGGACGTAGCACGGCCTCCTCGGCGTCGAGCACTGCATGGGCTGCTGCTTCGTCTGCGGCCTTGGCCGTCACGCGCACCTTGATCCCCTCCACCCCACTGGCCAGGAAGGCGATCGTGGGATTGCCGACGGCGTCGAGCTCGCTCACTCGGGGTGCCACCAGCTCGGCCAGGCCCGACTCGGACTGGCCCCACGTGCGGAGCACGCGGCTACGGATCACGGCCTTCTCACCCGAGCGGGCGATCAGGTCGGGAATGATCGTGCCGTTGACCATCTCCCGCATCTCGTACGGCACGCCCGGCACGGCGTAGATCACCTTGTCGCCCACCGGACACACGAGCCCGGGGGCGGTGCCGGGTTGCTGGGCGATCGTCGAGGCCCCGGTCGGCACCATGGCCTGGCGGAGGTTGTTCTCGGGCATGGTGCGACCACGGGAGGAGAACATGGCGGCGATGCGATCGGCGATGTTCTGCTGGAACTCGAGCTCCACGCCCATCACCTCGGCGATCACGTCACGGGTGAGATCGTCCTGCGTTGGCCCGAGGCCACCGCAGCAGATCACCGCATCGCTACGGCCGAGGGCCAGCTCCAGCACAGCCCGGATCCGATCGGGGTTGTCGCCCACCTTGGTCTGATAGTGCGAGTCGAGACCGGCGAGCGCGAGGTGCTCCCCCATCCACGACGAGTTGGTGTCGACGATCTGGCCGAGCAACAGCTCGGTCCCCACCGCGACGATCTCGACCTTCATTGCCTCGACTCCCCCTTCATGGACGATCCTGACGTGACGAGCTAGGACGGCTCAGCGGTGATCGTGGCCAGGGCCGGATCGAGCACCTGAGCCGACAAGTCGACGAACTGCTCGTTCGGGGCCACGAACAACACGATCAGGTTGGCCCCGTCGATCTCCCCCGTCCACAGCTCGCCGGCAGAACTGACCCCTTCCCCGGTGCGCCTCGTCCAGGCTCTGCCGTCGGGGCCGGTGACGGCCTCTTCGGGCCCGAAGCTCACGCGGAACACCGACTCGACGAACCCCTCCAGGCCGGGCATCGAGATCACGTCGGCGTCGAGTTGGAGCAGCGCCGCGCTGTCGAGGATCGAGTCGCCACGGTAGGAGTCACCGTCGAGCCCACCGATCGTCCACCCTTCGGGACGAACGCTCGACACGGTGTGGAACCCGCTGTCGTACGAGAACGGCTCCAGGCTGGGCGCCTCGGGAGCTGAGAGGAAGGCGATCGACTCGTCGTCGAAACACGCTGCGTCCACCGGCTCACCCGGCTGATCGAGGAACGCCTTGAGCACGGTCATGCCGCACTCGCCTGGGCTGACCCCGTGGGAGTCGAAGGGTGCGACCACGAGCTGGCTCCGGTCGAGGGTCTCACCTGCCTGCTCGGCCCACGAGACCGGCGTTACTGGATCGAAGCGGCCCGCCATCAACAGCGTTGGCACCGAGCTGACGACCGACTCGTTGGCGTAGGGCTCCGAGGGTTGCCAGCCGGCGAAGGCCTCGCACAGGTCGAAGGCGCTCTCGCCGAGGTTGCCGAAGTACTCGAACGACTCCTGCAGTTCGAACGGGTCGGCCGGCACCGCGGCGGCGACCACGTCGCGATCGGAGAACGCCACCTCCTCATTGCACTCGAATGCGTACAGCGCACCGGAGGTGGAGAACGGCTCGTTGTTGCGGTCGCTCGACAGGTAGTCGCTCAGGGCGGCGGTCTCGCCCGCTTCGAGCTGGTCGACCAACTCGGGGAGGTCGGTGAACTGGTATGGCGAGTAGAGCGAACCGAGCATCAGCGTCACCAGCGTTGAGCCATCGGCCCACACGGTGTCGGTCTCGCCAGTGGCCCAGTCGGCAGTGATCTCCACGTTCACGGGGTTGGCGTCGAGTTCAGCGGCGAGGGCGCGGAAGCGCTCGGCGAGATCACCATCGGCGGCACACGCCGGTTCGGTGGCACAGGCGGCCACAACGGCATCGAAGCTGTCGAGGAAGGTGGCAGGGTTCTCGGCAACGGAGTCGACCTGTGGTGGGTACACCGAGTCGAGCACGGCCGCTCGCACCCCGGCGGGATGCTGGCGGAGCACCTCGAGCCCGAGGCGGGTGCCGTACGAGATGCCGTAGAGGTTCCACCGCCCGTAGCCGAGCGCCACCCGGATCGCCTCCACGTCGTGGGCGTTCTGGATCGAGGTGAACGAGGCGATGTCCACGCCCCCGGCCGTGAGGTCGGCGGCGCAGGTGGAGATGATCTCGGAGTAGCGGGCGTCGATCTCGTCATCAGCGATCGTGGGATCGTCTTCCACCACCCGGCTGTACTCGGTGAGTGCCGGGCAGGCCAGGCGCGGCACCGACAGGCCAGAGCCTCGCTGGTCGAAGAACACGGCGTCGCCCCGCTCGAGCAGCGGCTCGAGGAGATCGTCGGCGGAGAGATACAGCGTGTCGAGGGCGTGACCACCGGGGCCGCCTTCGAGGTAGACCACCGGATCGGCTGCGGGTTCGGGAGCGAGCGACGAGAACACGGCCACCGACAGGATCACCTCGCCCTCGCCGGTCTCCCAGTTCATGGGCACGGTGACGGTGCCACACTCAGGAGTGGCCGCGTCGGGCAGCTCGAACTCACACGGGCTCGACTCGAAGGTGGTGCTGCGGATCCGTTCCAGCACGTCGGAGGCCACCTCGACCCCGCCACCGGACACGCCGAGCCCCGTTGGCCTGACCTTGAGCTCGGGGCCCTCCGGGCTCTCGGGGGCGGCGCCGTCGCCACCTCCGGTGCAGGCGGCGGCGACGAGAAGAGCCGCGACGGCCAGTGCGATCGCTCGGATCAGTGACGATGGGGGCCTGTTCGATCGGAGCATCAGCGATCTCCCGTGGTCCTCAGCGCGCTGCGCCCATCGAGCAGGTACTGGAGGCCGGTCACCACCGTGAACACTACGGCAACCCAGAGCAGCACGTCGGCGACCTCGGGAACTCGCTCCAGCGGCGGGCACAACGCAGCAGCGAGGGCAACGCCCTGTACCAGCGTCTTGTACTTGGCCGACTGGCGGGCGGGGATCGCGAGGCCCTGACGGCTCCAGTACGACCGGTAGGCCATGATCCCCACCTCCCGCACGGCGATGATGACCATCGGTAGCACCGGGAACCGCCCGATGCCGACCAGCGTGAAGCCGGCGGCGAGCACCACGACCTTGTCGGCGAGCGGATCGAGGAATGCCCCGAGCCGGGTGGGGGTGGCGCGACGGGCGAGGGAGCCGTCGATCACATCGGTGGCGCCGAGGAACCAGCCGAGCCAGAAGGTGACCCACCACGGATTGCGCTCGATGATCAGCGCCACGAGCACCGGCGTGAGGGCGATCCGGCCGATCGTGAGAGCGTTGGCGGCGCGGGCCCACGAGGACGTGCCGATCAGGGCCGACAGCCCTCCGGCCACCTTGGTGTCGCTCACGCCTGGGATCCGCAGGGCTCGGCGACCAGATCGGGCCCGAGTGAGTCGGTGATCGTGACGCGGTGGAAGGTGCCAACGGCGAGGCCGGTCGGAACCGAGATGATCCCGTCGATCTCCGGGGCTTCGCCGGTGGATCGGGCCTCACCGGGGCTGTCGACCAGCACGGTGGTGTCGGTGCCGATGCGGGCATCGCGCCCGAGGGCCGTGATGCGATCCTGGCGTTCGCTCAGCTCGGCCAGCCGCTCGGCGATGAGAGTGGGCGGCACCTTCGGTTCGAGGGTCGCACCGTGGGTTCCCTCTTCCTCGGAGTAGGCGAAGAAGCCGCACCAGTCGAGCTGCACCTCGTCCACGAAGGCCAACAGGGCATCGTGGTCGGCCTCGGTCTCACCCGGGTAGCCCACGATGAAGTTGGAGCGGAAGGTGGCATCGGGCAGTTGGCGGCGGATGGTGGCGATCCGCTCGGAGAACAACTCGCCGGACCCCCACCGCCGCATGCGTCGCATCAGGGGGCGCGACACGTGCTGGAGCGACAGGTCGAAGTAGGGCACGCCGGTGGCGGCCATGGTCTCGACGAGCTCGTCGGTGAGATCCGACGGGTAGAGGTACAGGAGCCGCACCCACTCCGCCCGTTCGGCCACAGCCTGCACCAGCGGCACGATCGACCGCTCGCCCTGGCCTTGATCGCGACCGTAGGCGGCGAGGTCCTGGGCGACGAGGACCACCTCGGCCACTTCCAGCGCCTCGACCTCGCCGAGGATCGACGCCATCGACCGCGACCGTTGCGGGCCCCGGAAACTCGGGATGGCGCAGAACCCGCAGGCCCGGTCGCAGCCCTCGGCCACCTTCACGTAGGCCCACGGAGCCGCGGCCTTCGGCCGAGGCAGCTCCAACAGGTCGAACGACGGCGTGACCAACGTGGGCTCGCCAGCGCCGATCGATGCTGCCTGCGAGGTGGACGGGGCCGCTCGCGTGGCGCCGATCACGACGGGGACGGCGGTGCTCGTGGTGCTGGTGGTGCTCGTGGTTGACGAGGCTGGTGGAACCTCGGGTGCCAGGGCGGGGTTCACCAGGGCCGCACCGAACGGGGCGATACGTTCGACCTCGGGGAGGGCCTCGGCGAGTTCGTCGCCGTACCGCTCGGCCATGCACCCGGTCACCACCAGCTCGGCGCCGTCCTTGCGTAGCTCGTCGAGCTCAAGGATCGTGTTGACCGACTCTTCACGGGCGGGGCCGATGAAGGCACACGTGTTGACCACCACCACGTCGGCCTCGTCGGGTGATGCGGCGGGCACGAGCCCGTCCGACAGCAACGTGCCCGTGAGCTTGTCGGAGTCGACCTGGTTCTTCGGGCACCCGAGCGTTGTCACATGGAAGGTGCGCGTCGGCTGGTCGTCAGAGCTCACGGCGCAAGCTCCGACTCGCCATCGGCGGCGGTGCGGAGGCGACGTCGGGACTCAAGGCGGCTGAGGAACAGGAACGCCAGGGCGAGCATCGACGCGATGAACACGCCAGACGCGATGATCGGCGTCCAGTTCCGCTCCTCGATCACGGTGCCGAGCCGGATCGGGGGTGGGGCCTCGGGATCGTAGGTGAAGAAGAAGTCGCGTTCGGTGAAGTCGGTGTCGAACGAGATCATCTCGTAGCGCACGTCGTAGCGGCCGGGCTCAGCAAGGGCGTCGTCGAACACGTAGCGGATGATGATCCCTTCGTCGACGAGCATGGATCCGGGAACCGTCTCCCCGTCGAAGGTCACCTCAACCACGGCCTCGGTGACGGGCTCGGTGAACGCCAAGTCGAGGAATTCGATCGTGCCGCCAGCCCGCTGGCCGACGCCGGGCGACGCTTGAAGGAGATCGGTGTGGGCTGCGCTCGGCGACGCCCCGAGGCCGATCGTGGCGACGGCTGTGGAGACGCCAACGAGGGCGACGACTGCCAGCTTGACGATGGTGGCCGAGACTCTGGCCCGCGCGGTCATCCCCTCACCCTAACGATGGCACCAGCCAGCGGGACCGCGTACGGATCAGGCAGAGAAGGCGAGGGGCAGACCCGGGGCATCCCAGAGCCGGCTCACGAGGCGGCCGGTGCCCGACAGGGTGATGAATGCCGTGTTCAGCCCTGGGCCACCGAAGCAGATGTTGGTGGTGAGCGGGTCGGGCATCGGGTGATGCACGTGAACGCCCTCGGGGGTCACCACGGTGATGCCGCCATTGCGGATCGTGGCCACGCACACGTTGCCGAAGGCGTCGACGGCGAGTGAGTCGAACAACGGCCCACCTTCGGGGTCGGCGAGCACGGTGCCTCGATGCTCGGGCCCGAAGTAGCCGGCGATCTGACCAGGGCCGGCAAGCGGCCACTGGTAGAGGCGACCCTGGTGCGTCTCCGCCACGTAGAGGGTGTCGCCGGTTGGCGACAGGCCAACGCCGTTGGGGGCGTCGAGTGGGTACACCACCTCCCGGATCTCCGAGCCGTCGGCCTTGGCGTAGTAGAGGCCGCCGCGATCGCGCTCGCGAGCTCTCGTCTTGCCGTGGTCGGTGAACCAGAAGCCGCCGGTGGCGTCGAACACGAGGTCGTTCGGGCCCTTGAGCCGTCGGCCATTGCACGAGTAGTAGATGGTGTCGACCTGGCCAGTGGCGAGATCAACCCGCTGGATGCTGCCGCCGGTGTAGGTGGGCGGCTGGTTGCCCGGGAGCATCATCCCGTTCACCTCGCTCCAGGTGAACCCGCCGTTGTTGCACACATACATGCGCCCGTCGGGGCCGATGGCGGCACCGTTGGGACCGCCGCCGAGTTCAGCCACCACGTCGACGTCGCCGTCAGGCGAAACACGGGTGAGGGTGCCACGGGCGATCTCGACGAGAATCACCGATCCGTCGGCCATCCAGACCGGACCTTCGGGGAACTGGAGTCCCGACGCCAACTCCTCGAGTTCCATCGTCACCTCGTGTCTCAGCGGCATGGCAGAGGGCCACCGACCCTACCGTGTGCACCCGGATCGGGCGATTCAGACTGACGATTTCCCCACCACCATCCGTGGTCAGATTCGGTGATCGGGGGATGGAGGCAAGGCTCAGCTGCGGGGCCGGTATCCGGGTGGAGGCGCGAGGGCAGGATCGACCCCGTCGCTGGGGCCGAACTCGTCGTCATCGTCCTCGAACTCGTCGAGATCATCACTTTTGGAATCGCTGCTGGCGCCATCGAGGTCACGGCCTGGCGACGGAGAATCCTCGAAGAGATCTTCGAGATCGTCGTCACCGTCGTCGTACTCGTACTCGTCGTCGTCCTCGTCTGGATCCTCGACCACTCGGAGCTGCACCCGGGGTGCCGGCTCGGCGGCTGGGCGCTTCCGGTCGAGGCCGAGCTCGGGCTCGGGCTCGAGATCAGGCTCGGTGATCGGCGGCAGGTTGTGCTTCGGCCCGCTCGACGTGGTGCCGGCTCCAGCCCCGGACTCGGCACCGCCGGACGTGGCCGGCTTGGTCGACGCCGGCTTGGTCGTGGCCGAGCCAGACGACGCCGAGCTGGACGTCGACGGCTTGGACGTGGCCGGCTTGGACGTGGCTGAGCCAGACGACGCCGAGCTGGACGTCGTCGGCTTGGTCGACGCCGGCTTGGTGGTGGCCGGCTTGGACGTGGCCGAGCTGGACGACGTTGGCTTGGTCGTGGCCGGCTTGGTGGTAGCTGAGCCGGACGACGCCGAGCTGGAGGACGATCCACTCGTCGGAGTCGACGAACCGGGCGACGATGACCCGGACGGTGGCGGGCTGGGCGCTGACGACGGGTCGGGGAACTGGAGGTCGGCCAGGGTCTTGCGGCGGGGCTTGGGCTCATCCACCACCGGCTGGGACGCCGACGGTGCCGGCTGCTGGGCAGGACCTGGCTGCTGGGCAGGACCTGGCTGCTGCGCAGGAGCCTGCGGCTGTGGCTGAGGCTGTGAGGCCGCGGGAGCCGAGCGAGCCGTAGGCGCTCCGCCCGGGGGCGTCGGCCAGTTGCCGGCGTCGAGATCCTGGCTCGTCATCAGCACCTCGCGGGCCTTCGAGCCCACCGACGGCCCGACCACGCCGCGCTCCTCCAGCAGATCCATGAGGCGCCCGGCCCGGGCGAAGCCCACCCGGAGCTTGCGCTGCAACATCGACGTGGATCCGAGCTGGGATCGGACCACCAGCTCCATGGCCTGGAGCAGCAACCCGTCGTCGTCTTCGTCGCCCGTCGAGCCGCCCGGCAGCGCCGCGCCAGGATCGCCGCCGCTGCTCTCCTCGCCGAGCACCCGGCTGTCGTAGGCCACCTCGGGTGACTGCTGGATCCAGTGGTGGGCGATCGCCTCCACTTCCTCTTCGGTGACCCAGGCGCCCTGGAACCGCAGCGGCGTGCTGGTGGTGCCATCATTGAGGAGGCCATCGCCGCGACCCACGAGGCGCTCGGCCCCGGGCTGGTCGAGGATCACCCGGCTGTCGGTGAGGCTCGACACGGCGAAGGCCAGACGGGCAGGCACGTTGGCCTTGATGAGGCCGGTGATCACGTTCGTGGACGGACGCTGGGTGGCGATCACGAGGTGGATACCAACCGCACGGGCCTTCTGGGCGATGCGGCAGATCGACTCCTCCACGTCGCGGGCCGCCACCATCATCAGGTCGGCCAGCTCGTCGAGCACCACGAGGATGTAGCTGAGCTTCTGGTAGTGGGCCGGCTCGCCACCATCGAGGGGCAGCTCGGGCTGGAAGCGGCCTTCCTCGACGGCCTTGTTGTAGCCGTCGAGATCGCGCACGCCCACCTCGCTCAGCAGGTCATAACGGCGCTCCATCTCCCGCACCGCCCAGGCGAGGGCGTTGGCCGCCTTCTTCGGGTCGGTGACCACCTCGGTGAGAAGGTGCGGCAGCCGCTCATACTGCGTGAGCTCCACCCGCTTGGGGTCCACCAGGATCATGCGCACCTCGTCGGGCGTGGCCCGCATGAGGATCGAGGTGAGCATCGAGTTGAGGAAGCTCGACTTACCGGAGCCGGTCTGACCAGCCACGAGCAGGTGAGGCATCTTGGCCAGGTTGATCATCACCGTGCGGCCGGTGATGTCGCGACCGAGCGTTGCCTCGAGGGGGTGGGTGGCGCCGACGGCTTCCTCCGATACGAGGAGGTCGCCCACCGTGATGATCTGGCGCCGCACGTTCGGCACCTCGACGCCGATGGCCTGCTTGCCCGGGATCGGGGCCAGGATGCGCACGTCGGGGGTCGCCATCGCGTAGGCGATGTCCTTGTGGAGCGCCGTGACCCTCCCCACCTTCACACCGGGCCCAAGTTCGAGCTCGAACCGGCTCACCGTCGGGCCAACCACCACGCCAATCAGGCGGGTCTCCACGCCGTGCTCGGCGAGCGCATGCTCCAGCTGACGGCCGCGCTGCTCCACCGCTGTGCGGTCGACGTCCTGGGACTCGGTGCGGTCGAGGTGGTCCATGGAGGGGAAGGTCCACTCGCCGACCGCCGGCCGGGGGGTGGCCATGACCACGTCCTCGACCACAGTCGGCTCGGGCACCTCGATTACGGGCTGCGGGGCGGCCTCGTTCCAGCCAGGGGCGTCGTGGGCCCCCGCACCGCTGCCATCAGTGCCGGCTCCGTCACCGACCGGCGCCAGGTCCGGATCGGTGGGTCGATCCTCGCCGTCACGATCCCAGTCCTTGCCGGAGCCGCGAAGGTCGATGTAGGTCTCGGTGGCCTCGTCGGGATCGAGGCTGGGGTCATCATCTGGCGTACCGGCGCCGAACACAGGCCGCTCACCGCGCCGGCGGCGGCCCTTCTTGGCGTTGTCGCTCTCGCCGTCGCCGTCGGCCTGGCCACGCCGCTCGTCGAGGCGGCGGCGGGCGCCATCCATCCGGTCGGTGCCGATGCGCAGCATCCGGCCCGCCCGTTCGGCTACACCGTCGACCACCGATGACGCCGACACCGACGTGAGCAGGATCGCGGCCACGGCAATCAGGGTGAGGGTGACGATCGCCTGGCCCCAGTCGCCTATCCAGCGCTCGAGGGTGCCGCCAACGTACACCCCGATCCAGCCGCCGGCGCGACTGAGATCGTCGACCGACGAGGAGAGGTAGGGCTGGCCACCGAGGAAGTCGAGGCCGGAGAACACGGCGAGCCCGAGGCACGCCCACGCCACGTAGTCGGTGGCGGTGCGGGTGACCTTGCGGCGCTTGCGGGCCCGCAGCGTCATCCAGCCAGCGAACAACAGCACCGGGGGGAGCACGAAGCGCATCAACCCGAAGACCGACCCTGTGAGGTCGGCGAGGGCTCGGCCGACGACGCCGGTGGCGCCCGTGTAGAGGCCGACGCCGAGGATCAGCCCGAGGGCGAGGAGCACCACGCCGCGGATCTCGCGGCGGTTCTGGGCGCGCTGCTTCTTCGTGGGGGGCCGAGATTTCGTCCGTGGGCGCGACGCGCGAGAGCCATTGCTTCGAGATCGTCCGCCCGTAGCCCCTCGACCGGAACGTTTCGTGCTCCGAGTTGTCTGTGCCACAGTGCACCCACACTAGCGGCCGTGCTCGCCCAGGTCGGGGAGCGTTCGCATCCTCAGGCCGGAGCCCCGGGTTGGAGTTGCGGCGGGCAGGGCTCCGGCCAGAGGTTTTTTTCTGAAGGGCCGGGTGACCTTCGCATGGCGGCGGTTCACGAATGCATGCGAGGAGCACCCGGCCACACCGTCGGGTTGGAACACGTCCCGACGGGGGGTTGAGCGCCGCCTTCGGGAACCAGTGATGCGGGGAAGGAGGCGCTCGGGATCTTCTGGTCAGCGGGTCAGGCGGTTCTCCTCGTTGGCTCGGCCTGGGCCTCGAATCGGCGAACCGTGAGCTGACGCAGACGGTCGACGTTCTCCACCAGAACCTTCTCGAAGCAGTCGGCGACCGCGTCCATCGTGATCGTGGTGTGCGGCGGCTCGAACGGCGAGCGGAGGTGCCCGAGCACCACGGCGCACCCGGCAAGTGCCTCCGACACCGCGAACCGGCCCGGCGTACGGGTGACACGCCACGCCTGATGCTGGGCGCCGACGCCGCCGACGAGCATGGGGTTGCTCCCCTGGGGGCGCCAGGAGTCGATCCAGAGCCCTTCGGCGGTGAGGGCATCGACCACCGCATCGCGCAGGGCCGGTGCGGCATCCTCAGGTAGCCCGAGCTCGTCCGGAACAACCAGGAGCGGCAACGAGGTGTAGACGTTGGTGGCGCCGTCCACTGGCTCGGGGGTCCACACCCCCGGCACATCGGCCAGGCGGAGGCAGAGGTGGCTGCCGTTCGCCACCCTCGTGCCCAGCTGCTCGTGGTTACGGCGGAGCTGGGCGTGAGCGAGCACGGCGTCGAGCTCGGAGAGCTGGCACGACCAGCCGGTCATCCGGCTGTGTCCACCACTCTCGGGATCGAGGCCAGCCGTGCCGGGCAGCGGTGTGTCGTTGTTCACGAGCAGCATGCGCTGGGCGGCGGCGATCAGATCCTCGTCGTCGGTGGCGAACAGGCCGCTCGTCCCCAGCGGGCTACGAGCATCGTGACCCGATACCGAGCAGAACGACGCCATTCCGTGCGCCCCGGCGGGTCGCCCGTGGTAGGTGGCTCCGAGCGACTCCGACGCGTCCTCGATGAGGGCGATGCCGGCTGGATCACACACGGCGGCCAGGGCGTCGTAGTCGGCGGTACTGCCGTGCCGATCCACCACCACCACCGCACGGGTGCGGTCGGTGATCGCCGCGCGAACGGCGTCGGGATCCAGCTGGAGGGTGCGGGGGTCGAGGTCGACCGGCACGGCGACAACCGATGCGCCGAACAAGACCCTGGCCGTCAGTGCGGCGTCGGCGGGGCAGATCACCTCGTCGCCAGGGTCCAGTTCGAGACCGGTCACGATCATCCGGAGCGCAACGTCTCCGGAACGGCAGGCGACGGCATGGGTTCGAGACGTGGCGTTGCGCCAGTGGCGTTCGAGGCGGGCGACCCGGCGGGTGCCGACCTCAGCCGTGAGTGCAGCCGGAGCGATCCGAAAGAGGTCGTCGGCGGGGAGTGGGGTTGGGGGCCATTGGGCCGAATAGTCGTGCGCCATGAGAGGCGCTCCCCCGTCGAGGGCGAGCGGTTCCATGGACGTCATGACTCGGCAAACTGAAGGCAACGCTTCGGTGCGGCGGGCATACCGAGTGTTCGATCCTTGTTGACTTGTACCGCGCTACGGGAGTTGTTAGTACAGCGCTCCAACAGTCGTCTAGACGCTTGGGTCAAAGTGTGAAGAAACACCTCGATTCCGCTGAATTCAGCGGAAAACGGACTGTTCGGGCCCTAACGGCGTAAGGATCTCGCGATCGCGCCTTCGGTGTCCGACAACGCCCGTTGGGCGATGCTCACACTGGCTGGAACCCAGTTGTGATTGATCGATGCCGCCCCCGAACGGACGCCGACACCGAATCGCCAGGACACATCACTGTCGGTCACGATCCTGATCGGAGCGTCCGGCGTGGTGCAGGTGAACGACAACAGCGCAGGCGTCTGCACCCTGATCTGTCGATACCAGTCGCCCCATTGGAGGCGCAGGGTCGGGGGGCGGCCCGTCGCATCGACCTCGAACCAGGCGGGCCCGTACCAGTACGGCGGGAACGAGACTGACCCAGGCCCCTCACCCGAGGCGAGGCAGGTGAGCCCGAGGCTGCCGCCACCGCCGAGCGCATAGTCGAGGGCGGACGGCAGATACCGGTCGTGGGGCTGGCCGACATCGGTCTCGAAGCGGCGCAGGGTTTCCTTGCCGATGTGGAGATCGGTCTGGTGCCGGAGCAGCGTGGCCGTCTCGGCCAAGGAGAGCCCCCGTGCTCGGCGTAGTCGACCGAACCGGAGGCGATCGATTTCGGCGATCTCGTCTTCGAAAATCTGCCAGGGCTCAGTCTGGGCTATTGGCCGGTTCCGCAGCGTTGCGCTCAGGTAGGAACCGATCGCTTTGGGCCCGAGAGCCGCCAGATCACGGCCTCGGGCGCCTCCGACCCGCTCGGCGAGGTTGCTGATGAACAGCTGCATGAAGGCGCCGTTGGCCGAGCTACGCCGCATGAGATCGATGCCGGCCACCACGTCGGCGCCGGGAATCTGGGTGGGGAGGGCACCCCGTCCGAAGTCGACCCAGCCGGGCGGGTCGAGTTCATAGCGGATGGGCGACTCCGGCACGCTGCGAGCCACGGTGATGAACTGGCCGTTGGGCTCGAGGGTGAACTCCTCGTCGAGGCGAGCGACGCCCCACTCGGCCGACACGCGAACCCTTGGGGACGGCGAGCGGATCCACGCCCAGACAGGGCCGGGGCCGTGGCGGAAGGCGTGATCCCACACTGGCCGAGCGTCGAGGCCCTTCGGGGTTCCGAGCGCCCAGAGCATGTCGGCCAGCACGCCGTTGCCGTCGAGAGCGGCGTCGAGCTGGTCGAGTTCGATCGACACCGCCCTGGCCCCGTGCTCCCAGTTGGACAGCGCGCTCGGCTGCACCGACAGCCGTTCAGCGGCCTGTTGCTGTGAGATCGCCAGAATGTCGTGTCGCCACCACCGGAGCAGATCCCCGGCGGCGCTCCAGGGAACCATTTACGCGAAGGTAGCGCCGAATTGGCGGCGCAGGCACGACAATGACCAAGAAACAGACGCTTTGTTTGGAGCAAACCTGCTTGGGTGGTTCACAGGTTTCTCACAGCGTCAGTCGCCGGCCTGGCGACCTGCCTGGCCCTCGGCGCCTTCGTGCGCACCGAGCACAACTGGAACCACCATCGGACGCAGGCGGGTCTGCTTATTGATGAAGCGACCGATCACACGGCGAGTGACTTTTTCCAGTTCCTGTCGCGTGCGAACGCCGTCGCCGAGTGCGTGTTCGACAGCATCGCGAACGGCAAGGCCTGCTTCCTTGCGCAGCAGCTCGCCATCGTGACCGTCCACCCATCCCCGGCTGATCACGGCAGGCTCTTCGAGCAACTCGGCGTTGGGACCGTTGATGCCAATGGGCACGATCACGCTCACGAAACCCTCCTCACCGAGGATCCGACGTTCGAGCAGTACGTTGTGATCGAGCGCGCTCACAGTGCCGTCGATGTAGATGTACTCCGATGGAACGCCGTCGCCGCGCTTTACCCCGTTGTCGGTGATGATCACGGAGTCGCCGTCGGAGCAGAGCACCACCCTGTCGGCGGCGAGTCCCATCTGGGTTGCGAGGTGGGCGTGGCGGGTGAGGTGGCGGTACTCGCCGTGCACGGGGACGAACCACTCGGGCTGCACGATGGAGTGAATCACCTTGAGCTCTTCGGACTTGGCGTGGCCGGTAGCGTGCACCTCGGCGTTGCCGGAGTGGATCACCTCGGCTCCCCGGCGGAGAAGCCCGTCGATCACCCGGCTCACACTCGACTCGTTGCCGGGGATCGGATGCGATGACAGGATCACGCAGTCACCGTCGGCGATCTGGAGCCACCGGTTGTCGCCGGTGGCCATACGGGCCAACGCCGAGAGCGGCTCGCCCTGGGATCCAGTGGAGATCACGCACAGTTCTTCGCCCGGCACATCCTCGACGTCTTCGATGGCGCGTAGCTTCGCGTCGGGAATCGAGAGCAAGCCCATCTCCCGAGCGAGCGCCACGTTGTTGTTCATCGAGCGGCCGAGCGTGGCGACGGTACGGCCGTTGGCGATCGCGGCATCGGCAATCTGCTGCACGCGGTGGATGTGACTGGCGAAGCAGGCCACGATGATGCGCTGCCCGGCTCGGGCGGCGAACAAGTCACGGATCGACTGGCCGATCGAGGTCTCCGACGCGGAGAAGCCTGGCTCCTCGGCGTTGGTCGAATCGCACAGGAAGAGGCGGACGCCGTCGTCCTTGGCCATGTGGCCGAGCCCGGCGAGGTCGGTGAGGCGACCGTCTACCGGCGTCATGTCGAGCTTGAGGTCGCCGGAGTGGAGGATGACGCCCTGGGGTGTGTGGAATGCCGTAGCGAACCCGTGCGGCACCGAGTGGGCGACCGGGAAGAACTCCATGTCAAACGGACCCACCTGGATCCGATCGTTGTCACTCACCTCGATGAACGTGGCCTGCTCCATGACGCCGCGCTCTTCGATGCGATTCTTGGCCATGCCGATCGTGAGCGGCGAGCCCACGATCTTGAGCGGCACCTCCTCGAGGAGGAAGCTCAGGGCCCCGATGTGGTCTTCGTGGCCGTGGGTGGCCACGACGCCTTCGACCCGGTGGGCGTTCTCCCGCAGGTAGGTGAAGTCGGGCAGCACGAGGTCGACGCCAGCCATGTCGTCGTCCGGGAACATGATTCCGCAGTCGATGAGCATGATGCGGCCATCGACTTCGATCGCAGCGCAGTTGCGCCCGATGTCACCGAGCCCTCCCAGAAACACGACTCGTACCGGGGATGCCATATCACCTGACCCTACTCGGATCGGGCCCGCCATCAGCTTTCGCGATGGAAGCGTGGCTGACCGGGGCGCCCCTCGGCCGGTGACCTGGAGGTTCTCTACTGGGCCCGGTCTGTGTGTGGACCGGCGGGTCGTGGCCGACCCCATCTGGGCGTCGAATCCTCAGCTGACGATCCGGGCTCAGTTCCATAGTCCAGCGGCCTTCGTGCACTCGGTGGTGATGGTGGCTGCAGAGGGGCATGAGATTGTCGATGTCGGTTGTGCCGCCGTGGGACCAGGGCGCACGTGGTGGATCTGACATCGACTCATCGGCTGGCCACATCCAGGCCAGGCGCAGGTGTCGTGAAGGGCGCGTAGCGCGGCCCACTGGGCGTCGGTGGCCGTGCGGCTGCTCCGGCCGGCGTCGATGGGTACCGATCGTTCGTCGAGCACCACCCGCCGTAGCACGGCATCACAACTCAACCGGGCCAGGGCTTCACCGGTGAGCGGCCGCCCATCCCCAGTGCGCCGGACCTCAACCGCCCCAGAGTCGGTGGGCCGACCGACCCCGGCCCGAGCCGCAGCCAGGGTGTGCACGTCGACCACCACCGACATCGGCGTCGGCCGCCGCCGACCACCCTCCCCCACCGGCGTGGTGACTAGATCAACCAATGCCGCTGCGGCGAGATTCGCGTCACACGCCAGGCGTTCAGAGGCCTTCGCCGCCAGCCACCTCACATGACCATCAAGCGCGGTGGCGAACATCTCGTACCGCTCCGGATCGAGCTCACCGGAGATCCGGCCCATCCCCGTGCGTTCGTCGTACCAGTACCGCACCCCGCTCGCCGCCCGTTTGCGCTCCGCGTCGGCCCGAGCATGCTTGGCGCAGGCAGCATCAACGGTGCGGCGAAGATGACGATCGAAGGTGTCGGCCGGCAACCGCTCCGCCTCGCAGATCAACTCCGCCACCGGCAACCGCGCCTGATCAGCCTCACCGAGATGCTTCATGTGCCGAGCGAAACTGTCGAGCTGCGCACCACCAACCCGGCCCTCCCCCACCGCATCAGCGAGCCCGGGGACTTGCCCCGCAACCTGGGACCGAGCTGCCTCCGCCCGAGCGGTGTGCCCCCGCACCTGGCCCTGATCCAACAACACCTCAACCGCAGGCGCCGAGCGACCCCGCCCAGCCAACCGATCGGCGGCCACGCCGATCCGAGTCACCAACGCCGAGAGATCAGCCTGCGCCGCACGAACCTCACGAAGAAAGCCAGTCAGCTCCGCTTGATCCCGCACACCGTCGACCAGGGCCGGCGTACGCGCCACGCGCCGCAACGAACCCAGTGCCGCTGAAAACTGCTCAGCCGGACCACACTCCGACCCGTTTGAAGAACTCACTCCACAGGACATCGCTGCGACCTCACACGAGGATGACAGCCAGTGAAGGAAGCCGAAGCTTCGATGACCACCATCTTAGAAAGGAGGTGTGACAACGAAGGTTGGTCAGGGGAGCGAGATGCCTGATTCGGTTTCTCGGGCCCGGTCGAGACCGAGCGTGACCAGGAGATCCTCGTGCAGGTGGAACCACACGGTGTGATACGAGTCGATCTGGGCTCCGTCGAGCCACTGGAGCTCGCCGGCCTCGACTCTCGCCCGAGCGGCACGAAGACGGGGGCCATAGGTCTCGAACCGATCGAGAAGAGCGGTCACCTTGTCGAGGAGCGGTTGGACATCGCTATCGACAGCGGCCAGCCGATCGAGCACCGCCCGATCGTGGGCGGCATCGCAGTGGTCGTTCAGCCGCCGCTCGTCGCCGTCGCCGACAACCTGCCAGTCGGCGCAGACCCGCAGGAGCCTGGTGTTGAGCGGTCGGAACATCTCGTACAGCCCCCGGAGCGCAGGGCGGTGGCCAGCGGCGTCGAGTTCTGCGGCGACGAGCCGCTCCCCCTCCGCTCGCCCTGGATCCGACAGCACGAGGTCGATCGTGCCCGTGATCGGATTGCGCCGTTCGAGAATGAGGCCCCTGTCGATCAGGTCGGCCAGCACCGCATCGACTCCTGAACCGTTGGATTCAAGCCTCGAGGTTTGGGGCCGGCGCCCCGCCAGGCGCAGGCCATGGAGTATCGAGAGCGCCGTCGAAACCATGGCGCCCAGACTACGGCACCCCGCGACACGCCAACTCGGCGCCGGCTGCAGCTCGAACGCAAGGGCTCACTCGGCCCAGGGTCGCTGGCTCCGCGATGAACCACTGCGTGCAGCCACCTGAAGCTGCGTCAGGGCCAATCGCCACACTGCGGTTCCTCATGAAGAGCAGGCTCGTTCCAGCCAGGTGTGGGCCTCGAGCCTGTCGAGAACGCCCGTGGCTCCCGCCAAACCGGATCGAACGACGAGCGGACCGGTGATCTTGACACCCCGGATGTCAGCGCCGCGAAGCTGAGCGTCTACGAGGAACACTCGATCCAACGTGCAGCCCGAGAGTCGTGCGCCGGTCAAGTCAGCATTACTGAGGTCGGTCTTGACCATGAGGGCACCGCTGAGGTCAGCCGCGCTGAGATCGGCTCCATAGAACGTTGTTCGAAACAGCCAACCCATACGGAAGTCTGCGTTTCGAGCGGTGGAGCCGTCGACGTTCGCTTTGGTCAGGTCGGCGCCACCAAAGCGGGCGTCGGTCAAGTCTGCGTATTGAAGCCATGCGGCCGCAAGGTTCGATCCCTCGAAGTTGGCACCACGAAGAACGGCCCCTCCAAGTTCAGCTGAGCTGAGATCGCGCTCGCTCAGATCCAGACCGCGAAGGTCCTGCTCAGTCAGGTCCAGCTTCGACCCCGAACGGCCGACGCTGGACGACCACTCACCGTGCTGAACGAGCCGATCTACAAGATCGGGGGGAGGCGGGCTACTCATTGCCACCACAACACAGGCTCAGAGAGTCGCGGAGATCTGCCTCTACGCTCTGCATCTCGAGTTCTCGCTTGCGCCTGACGCCAACACCAGGTGTGGCTGGCAACCTGCTGCTCCGAGCCCGAGCCGGGCCATGTCGCGGACTCTTCCCGTCGAGCACCAGGTGCGCTGCTGCCCCGACAGACCATGCGGACCGCAAGCTCTTAGGTCTCAAGTCGGGCCGCCTGATCGAACCACACTTGGAGCCGTGAACCGACTCGCTCTTCCTCGGCCCCCTTCGTTCCGACGATTGCACGCTCAGCGAGAAGCGGCCGAATCAAACGAGCGCCAGCCAAATCGACATCAACAAGCCGGGCATCGTCGAACGCGACACGATCAAGCAGGCAGTCACGCAAGATTGCCCCTGTCAGGTCACAACTGCCGAGCCTCGCCTTCGTCATGTCGCTGCCCGTGAAGTCCGCCCCCCGGAGATCAGAACGGTACAACACTGTTCTGAACAGCCGAGACGAGTTGAACCTCGCGCCCTGTGCCGAGCACTCCTGCAGGTTGGCCTTCGTCATGTTCGCCCCGGAGAGATCCGCCTTATTGAGTCGGGCTCCCGCAAGCCAAGCTCCTGCGAGATCGGCGCCCGCGAGGCTGGCGCCATCAAACGTTGCTCCACTGAGTTCGGCCTCTACCAACACTGCCCCTTCAAGATCTGAACCGTTCAAGTCAGCCATCGACAAATCGACCCTCTGACCGGAGCGTCCGGCGGACGCCACCCATTGGCGATGCATCGCAAGCTGTTCATCGAGCTGGTTCACGATCTATTCCTTTCAGGACATTGGCTGCACTTGCCGCACGTCGGTGCACGTAACCCAGGCCCAAGACCGGCCCTGTGGGGCGCTCCCCGTCAACCGTCTTGCCAGGTTCCCGCTCTGGCTTGCGACTCGAACCATTCGAGAACTGTTTCCCCGCTGAGTTCGCGAGGTTGGGGGCCCTCGTCGACGGTGATTCTGCTGACGACAACAGTTGAGATTTCCGTTGCGCCGGCGAGATCAGTTCCGCCGAAGACGGCGCCGTTCATCCCAACACGGTCGAGCAGACAGCCCGCCAGAGTGGCTCCACGTAGATCTGCGTTCACAAGGAGGGCCTTGGTGAGGTCAGACCGGCTGAGGTTGGCGCGTTGAAAATCAGCCCCGTAGAACGACGCCCTGAACAGGTTTGCGTCACTCGCTTGGACCATGCGGGCGCTGCACTCATCCAGGTGGCACTTCGTCAGGTTCGCTGCGTTGAGATCCGCGTCGTCGAGAACGCAACCGGCAAGCCACGCCCCAGTGAGATCGGCCCCTGACAAATCTGCGCCCGCAAGGTTGGCTGCGCCCAGTTCGGCCCCGACGAGCACCGCGCCTCCGAGGTTGATCCCGCCGATCTCATGCCCGGTCCAGTTGAGCTGCCTTCCGCGAACCCCACCAGAGCTGACCCACAGCTCGTGCAATGCGACGTCTTCGCTCGTGCGCTCCTCGTTGGACGAGCTCAAGGCCAGAACCGAACGTTCTCGCTGAGGCCAGCCACCTCGATGGCGCGTCTCGGCTGCTCGACATGCTCCCGGATGAGGTTTCGCGCGTCCACTAGGACGCTTTCTCCAATCTCGACCTCACGCTCAGTCGACTCCATTGAGCCATCGATTGGGAACTGGGAGCTCAATGAAGGGCTGTCCACGTCTCGGGGCCGAAGCCTTCGAGTCCACCTTCTCCGGTCAGTCCGACATATACCGTTCGGCGGATTCTCGGACAGCTGGATTTTCCGAGTTCGCGTAGAAGGAGAGCAGCGCACCACGATCTGGCAAGGCTGACTCCGCGATGATCGAAACGGCGTGAACCGCTGACATCGGAGCAAACGAAGGCCCGAGTTCGACAACGAGTTCCTCGATCTCTGCCCTGCACATCCCCGACAGGTAGTTCGCGCTCAGGACATTCATGATGCTCTCCTGGACCAGTAGATCAGCCTCAGCTCGAGCAACGTCGATGAGATCCAGAAGGACTGAGCGGATGGCGCTGGGCCGAACGCGGCCAGCCGAGAGCGCGTCGCCCAACTCATCGATATGGATGTCACGACCGGTGGCCGCCACATCGCGAATCAAATCCAGGGCGTCGTCGGGCGTCATTCACCAATCCTTCGTACCGCCCTCGCTGCCTGCTGGGACCGTTCCGAGCCGAGCCCAGACCCACGTTGCGCATGCACGTCTGCGACGTAGGCAACTCCAGGGCGACTGCATTTTCATCGACGGAGTTCGGCCCACCGGCTCAAACGAGCAAGTGAGATGACCGGCGAAACTACGATGAACGCCTGCCCATCGAACATGGTCGATGGGCTCGATCCCAACAGAGAAGCCGCAGCAACTTCCCAGAGTATTTCCTGCTCCCCTTCAGCCAGGCTTGCCTCAAGCCGCCGAACACGATCCCTCATCATTCCCAACTCCTCAGGCACGTGGCCCGCGAGATCGGACTTGTCCGGCTCATCGTACTCGCGCAATGCGTAGTGATAGATGACGTATGGACGACTCACGAAATCAACACCAACCTCGTTGATTTCTAAGACATCAACGAGGCCTTCAAGGGCGTCGTGCGCTGATATCCAACGACGAAGCCCAGACACAAGCTCACCGTAGGCATACGCCAAGTCTGAGATCTCAGGCGAGTCAAAATGGCGATACAAGAGCCGAGGATTCTCATAGGATCGCGGCAAATAGAGTGACCCTATACTCCCTACACGCCACGGATACAGATCAGCAGCACTCAAGGCTTCGGCGAATCTACGCATTTTGCACCTCAACGAATGTCAACAACGAGAATTCGATTCAATCGCGGCGACCAGTGCAGATTGGCTGAAGGCGCACGGGACCTGTTGATTTGTCTGCGAGGAGGCGAAGGTTGCGGCGCACGACCACGGGGCTGACGATGCACCGACCGAGGTTCGTCAGCTGTCCACTGGCACCAGCAGCGCCTGCAGCTCGGCTACTCGTACCGGACGGGTGGTCTCGACCACGAGGCTCGGGCGGGTACCGGTGCCGCAGCCTGGGGCGCACACGTAGGTGACGTCCCAGGTGATGGTGTTGGTGAGCGTCCAGTCACCGACGTTGCTGGAGTCACGGAAGGTCAGCGTGCAGTCGGAGGCCTGTTCGTCGGATGGACGATCGAGGTCGTACACCTCTCCGGTGTTGGCGCCACAGTCCACGGCGTCGCCGGTGTTTGAGGAGAACGTGGCATTGGCCGGCGTTGCGGTTGCTGTCACCGAGTAGCCGAACACAGCACCGGGGTTGACCGAGACGGGCTGCCAGATCGCGTCGTCGATCCAGAGCCAGGTCGGCAGTTGGGTGATCATCGGAACGTCGACGTCGCCGAAGGGCGCCGACTGCCCAACCGGGCCGGGCACCTCGATTGATGAGTACGCCCGATCGATGAGCCAGTCGATCACTCGCTGGGGCGGCTGCTCCCCGAGTTGCCAGAAGCTCCAGATTCCCGAGAAGGCGAAGAAGGCCGGGTCGCGGGCGAAGGCGAGCGCATCGGCACTGGAGTTGGGACACGACACGATGGCGTACTCAACGGCCTCGCCCGCGCCGGCGGCAGCATCGTCGCCGAGTGCGAGCGCAGCCTGCCCGGTGACGCCGTCGAGCAGCGGACCCAGTTCGGTGCTGGGCATCGTTCGCCACGTGCAGGCTCGCAGCCACGACGGCGTCGCCGGCCCGACGAACCCGACGGGGCTCGACCGGTCCGCGACCCCACTCACCGCCGCTGACACCCGCCCGACTCCATCATCCCCGACGGTGCCTCTCACTTCAGTCTCTACCACCGGCGCCGAGCCTCCAGTCATTCGATCCTCAGGCGACTCATCCGGGATTTGGGATAGCGCAGCGATGAGGACGACAAGGACTAGCCGGGCGGCGTGCACTCGAGCGACCCCCCAAAGCGTGTGTCCGTTACAAGCCACCGACCGTCGACGCGACTCAGCAACGTCTGACGAAGCTTGAAAGAGCCATCGCCGCGCTCCAATATCTCGTCGCCGTCGTACAAGAAACCATCGCTGCTAGAGCAGTCGAGGACCTCGGCCTCGTCCCCAGCCAGCTTCAGCTCGACGATGTTCGAGTTATAGCCGTCAGAGACAGTTGCAAGGCCGGCCGCACGATCTGATTCCATGATCTCACGCATCCTGCTGAGCTGGGGATCCGCAGATAGCTCGTCCGCAAGATCCCACTTCGCCTGCCACTGGACGACCTCGCGCTCGTCGAATGCGAACAATTCGGTCATGAACCTGGTGTGGACGAGTTCGACGGCGGCGCGGTCGGCTTCGTCTGGGGAGAGCGTGGTGGTCGTTGAACTCGTGGTCGAGGTGGAAGACGACGACGTGGTAGCGCCTGCAACATCAGTTCCCGACGAGTCGGAGGTGGACGATGTGGAACCGTCGGCCTCAGAACCGCCAGTGTCCTCAGAGCCCCCGGACGTGCACGCCGCCACCAGCAACGCCAACGCGAACCCAACGGTTCCCGCCATCACTGTCATCCGAACCGATCGCGTCACCGCTCCCGCCCCTCACTCTCGAACCGGCCAGCATCAAATGGCAGCAAACTGCGCTAGATCACGGATACTAGCGCAACAAGGTTCATCAGCGACCGAGGGCTGCAAGCACGTCCTTCGAGCGCTGTTCCATGTCGTCCGGCTCAGGGCCCATCGGCAGCCGACAACGACCCACCGACACGCCCATCAGGTTCATCATCGACTTCGTCGGCACGGGGCTCGGCGCGTCGTCGTAGGCGAAGTGGGCGTACGCCGGCACCATCGCAGCGTTCAGCGCCCGGGCCTCCTCGACCCGCCCGGCCGAGAACGCGGCGATCATGTCGTGCATCAGCTGGCCCACGTAGTGCGTGACCACGCCCACCACCCCGACGGCTCCAACCGCCAGGAACGGCAGCGTCAAACCGTCGTCACCCGAGTAGATCTCGAACTCAGGATCGATCTCCGCAACATGAGCTGCGACCACAGCCGTCTCGCCCGGGTCGCCGGCAGCGTCCTTCAGGCAGGTGATGTTCGAGACCTCAGCCAACCGCAGGATCGTGGAGGTTGCGATCTTGCGCCCCGTTCGGCCTGGCACGTCGTACACCATCACCGGCAGATCGGTGGCCGCGGCCGAGGCCACGAAGTGCTGATACAGCCCCTCCTGGCTCGGGCGGTTGTAATACGGGCCCACGCTCAGGATGCCGTCGGCGCCGGCCTCGGTGGCCATCTCAGTGTTGGCGACCGACGTGTGGGTGTCGTTCGATCCCGCACCGGCCACCAGCGAATGGTCCGGTATCGCCTCCCGCACCGCCACGATCAGATCCCGCTGCTCGGCCTTGGTGATCGTCGGTGATTCACCCGTCGTGCCGGCCACCACCACCCCGTCGTTGCCGTTTGCCACCAGGTACTTGGCCAGCTTCTGCGCACCGTCGAGATCGAGGTCACCCGTTGTGGTGAACGGCGTGACCATGGCCGTGAGGACGGTTCCGAACTGCGCCATCGTGATTCCTTCTGGGTGAGGTGGCTGACAGCCCGAAGACTACATGTTGACCACAGCCCGGTCCGAAGAGATACGGCATCCGGTGCGGCCCGCCACCACGCCGCCCCGCACATAGGTGGATCTACCAGCTTCGTGGAGGTTGGCTGCCGACTAGGGTCGCCCCGCAAGGCGGGATTCGGGCGCGGGCCTGGGCGGAGGGTGTGGGATGTATTGGCGCTTAGCAGCGATGGTGTTCGTGATCGCTGCGGTGTTGGGGCTTGGCGGCCGCGCGGACGCCCAGGCCAATCAGAAGGGTGAGTGGAGTTCTGTCATCAATTGGAGCCTGCTCCCGGTGCACAGTGGCGTACTCGGCGATGGCCGGGTGATCACCTACGGCGCCAACAGCAACGGCGACCAGGGCGGTTTCGCCATCGACGTGTGGGATCCGGCGACCAACACCAACTCCACTGTCAACAACACCCTCGGATCCGACCTGTTCTGCTCGTTCGGCATGTCAGACCCCAGTGGTGGCGGGGCGATGCTGATCGGCGGCGAAATCGTGGGCAGCAACCGTCCCACGTTCACCTCGCTGTTCAACGGTTCGGCCTTGACCGACTTCGACCGCATGAACGACTCACGCTGGTACCCCACGGCGACCACGCTGTGGGACGGCCGCACGCTCGTGCAGGGCGGCGTGCCAGACGACGTGACCAACCGGCCCAGTATCAAGGTTGCCGAGGTCCACACTCCGGGCGTTGGGTGGCAAAGCCTGGAGGGCACCCGCAACCCGAGCCCGGCCGTGTGGGCCACCAGCGACCTCGGATGGTGGTATCCGAAGTCGTTCGTGACGCCGGCAGGGCGGGTGTGGAACATGGCCTTCGACCGGATGTTCTACATCGATCCCGACGCCAACAACGGCGACGGCACCCTCACTCAGATCGGCGACTTCCCCACCGACAACGTGGGCGCCACGTCGGCGGCCGTGATGTTCGACGTGGGCATGGTGCTGCAGTTCGGCGGCGGGCAACCGTCGAACACTTACAAGCCGGCCGACGGGTCGAAGAAGGCCAGCATCATCAACCTCAACGTCGATCCGCCCACGATCACGCCGGTGCCCGACATGACCCACAGCCGCCACTGGCCAGATGGGATCGTGCTGCCCGACGGCAAGGTGCTCGTGATCGGCGGCTCGCAGGAGAACAACCGGGAGGACCTCGGACCGGTGGCGTACGAGCCCGAGCTGTACGACCCCGTGTCGAACACGTGGACCGTGCTCGAGCCGATGGCCACCCCACGCCTCTACCACTCGAGTGCGGTGCTCCTAGCCGACGGCCGCGTGTTCGTGGCCGGTGGTGGTGCGGCCGGGTCCGTGCCCGACTATCCCAGCGTCGAGATCTTCAGCCCCCCGAACCTGTTCAACTCGAACGGCAACCTGGCGGCTCGCCCCCAGATCACCTCGGCACCGAGCGAGATCGGGTACGGCCACACGTTCAACGCGACCGTGAACGGCAGCGTCGATCGGGTGACTCTGCTGAAGGTCAACCACTCCACGCACAACATGAACACGCAGAACTTCATGGAGCTGCCGTTCACCCAGTCGGGCAACACGCTGACGATCGATGCACCCACGCTCAACACGGTGGCCACGCCCGGCGACTACATGCTGTTTGCCCTCGACAGCAACGGTGTGCCGTCCGAGGCGGCGATGATGCGGGTGTGGGCCGGCGGCACGCCACCTCCCAACGTGGCGCCCACAGCGTCGATCACCACACCGGCAACGAACGGTGAAGAGATCGACGCCATGCCGACCATCAGCGGCGACGCCACCGATACCGACGGCACGATTGCAGGCGTCGAACTCACCGTGCAGCAATCCTCGGCGCCGAACGAGTGGCTCCAGGCCGACGGCTCGTTCGGACCGACGGAGCATGTGTTCACCGCAACGCTCGCGAATCCGAGCTCGGCCTCGACAACGTGGACCTGGACACCAAGCACAGCGCTGCCCGCGGGTGACTACGACATCACGGCGACAGCGGTCGACGATGACGGGGATCCCAGTCCAGGAGCAGTGCGCTCAGCGACAGTCGCCGCAAACGAGCTGCCAACGTCCACGATCTCGACGCCGGCCACCGATGGCGAGGTGATCACTCCGCTTACGACGTTCGAGGGGACCGCCAGCGACACCGACGGCACGATTCAGCGCGTCGAGATCTCGATCCTGCAAGACGGTGCTGGCGGCCAGTGGCTACAAGCCGACGGAACATCGTTCGGCCCGGCCCCGCATGCGTTCAACGCAACACTCTCGGCTCCACCGAACTCAGCTGGGTCTGTTGACTGGAGTTGGGCGAACGCCACGCCGCTTTCAGCCGATGACTACGTGCTGCACGCCGTGGCGGTTGACGATGAGGACGGTGCGCAGGGTACGCCGACCACTCGCTCGTATACGGTTGCGCCGCCGCCTGACTCGGTTTGTCCGTCGGTGATGGCACTAGGGAACCTTCGCGACGGCATCGCTGCGACTGACACGGCGACCGGCACCGGCTATCTCATGTGGTCCGAGCACTCGGTCCACACCCGGTTCGCAGCCAACCGCCCCCACACCAGAAACGCCGACCACCTGATAGCGGTGGTCTGGACCGGCACCCACTGGACTTACGACAACCGCCGCGAACCAGTGCCGTTCATTCCCAACCCCACAGACTGCCTCCTCGCCCAACTCGACTTCACCAACGACACCGCCACCACCCTCCAAGGCACCACGACCATCATCAACGGCATCGACAGCGGCTACACCATCGGTGACCTCACCGTCACACCCAACCGCTGGTCCAACAACCGCAACAACGGCGAATTCCAAGCCACCGGAACCCAAGTGGACCACTCGCAATGAGGGGCGACCGTCCGGACGGTCGCGCAGCTGATCTTGCCCAGTTTGTCGTTGATCGTCATTGTTCCATCTGAGCCTTCCGTCGAAACTCATGGCGTTGACGGCTGGCTTCCACCGAAATCTTAGCACTTGGGATCGGTGGCGCCGAGCCCACGCGCATGTACTCGCCTCTGGTCAACATGCCCGATGTGAACGTCATCGAGGTGGGGACTGGTGGGCCGCGGGTGAATGTCGGGACCACCGTGAGCGTGCGGCGTGATCGAGTTATAGGGCAATCGCCTGGTCAAGGAGCCGGCTCATGACCGAACCGGTCGACCTGCGTCTTCGGGGAACCCGACTCGAATGGTGTCGCACATGCGCCGCCGGTGCTGTTCGCATCGCTACCGAGGTCGGATCAAACACGTCCGAATCGGCCCACTCCTAGACGGAATCGAGGGTTGTTCGGCCACCACGGCATGTGAACGGCCGGCCGATCGCCCTAGCGACTGGCCGGACGTGGTTCGGTGGCCGCGAACCAGTTGGCCTTCGGCCTCACCTCTCTCATGAACTACCAAGTCGGTATCTGTGCTGCACCGGACGACCCAACAGGGATCACCTCACCGCCATCAAGTCCCTCTGAAATCCGGAGCGCCTCTTAACCGCGTTCACTCCAGATCAGAGGAGCAACGCCCCGACTAAGCCAACAGGCCTTCGACTGCCGACCTGGGCGCTACAAGACGGCGACCAGAGACCAATTGAATCAACCCAGCGACACGTTGCTCTTCGAGAGCGTATTCGAAGAAACGTCCCTGTACGGGTCAAGAACTTTCCCAACACTCCCATCGGCCTCGGCGGCCACCAAGTACTGTACATCCATCTCTTCCAACTTCTGAGCGAACAGATCAAAGAGAACCTCAGTCCGGTTCTTGCAATCGATTTTAGCGACGACCACATCGTGGCTTTGCCCATCAAGTAGAGCCAAGATCTCGCCGGGACTCATCGCATCTACCTCGATCTCGACGAACTCGAAACGACCTTGCTGCGCCGACAACTTCTGAGAGTAGTTTGACGAAACCACATTGAAGTTACCGAAATTCCGCTCACCATATTTGAGCACTGTCGTGTCTTCGTTCCCGAAGGTCACTGCACGATCCAAGATTCGATAGGTTACCTTCGTACCGGATTTCTCGAGGTAGGAGAAGAAGTTGAAATAAACAAACTTCAACGGCGACGGATCGATACCGATGTAAGTTACCTCTCTTATGCTGGAACGAGCCCGCATCATTCTGTACATCGTGTAGTAGAACACGAGGCCATGGTTTCGGCCAACATCAAGGAACAGAAGGGAGCGCTTGCCATCAATTCCTTCTATGAACTCGCGAGTCCTATACTGATCCTCCATGAAACTCTCACGAAACACGCAATACGAGATGTCGAAGCGTGTATTCGAGATCCGGAAGATTAGCTTGTGATACCACCAGTAGTGGAATAGGTATCGTCGACTGATCAATCTCTTGACAATCTTACTAACCAACACAGCCACAGCCTCCTACGGTCCCCGAAAGGCTCCCATATTGGCGAAAGTCGAGACTCTCGCCGTCGTAGTGATACATATTGCACATAGAGGGCAACAGTCGACTAACTTCTTCTGGGCTCGACCGCGCCGCGATCAACAACTCGTTCCCACTTCTTCCCAGCCGCTCCCACAACAGAGAATCTGCTTGTTGTCGATCCGAAGTCAGCAGGCAGGCGTTAGCCATGAAGCGTCGCGTTCTCCGAGAGGGAGACGTCTGCGGACCTGACTGTCGAGTCCACGCGCATGGCCGTGCCGGCCTCGAGCAGTGGACCTGACGAGACCGCCTCAGGCCGCTCCTGAGACGCCGAGGCGCTACGCAGGGCTACTTGGCGAATCAGTAGACCGAGCACTAGATAAAAAGTCGGAGCGACATACCAGGATGCGTTCGTACCGCCGGTCATCATCCGGGCCATGAAACCTACCAATAATGGCAGTGCGGCGGCCGGAAATCCGTAAGTGATGGCACGCTTGGACGCCCAATTCGCTTCACGTAGAACGTGAACCCAGAACAGTCCGAAGAGGGCGGCACCGATGAGGCCCGTTTCCAACAAAGACAGGAGGTATGCGTTGTCAAGCAGGCGCCCGAAGGTGTCTGCGTACTGCTTGTACCCAACGCCGATTAGAGGCTGCGAGCCCGCGAAATCGTCGAGTGCCTGCCGAAAGACCACACTCCGACTGCTCGCCGTGAACGTCGAGTCACCCCCAAGGTTGAGTAGGTCTAGACGCTGAAGCGATCGGTTGACGAAGGCGCTCTCGACGTCGACGATCATGAGACCCGCCAATAGCGCACCACCACCGGCCGCTACCCGGGTGACGGCTCGACGTCCCTGCAGTGCCATCCAGACCACGCTCGCCACCACGACAAGCACAAGTCCACCCCGAGACGAACTGAATAGAATAGCCAACGAACAAACGACGATGTTTGCCGGACGGAGCCAGCGCGGGAGTGAAGTGGCCCGCCTGCCCGAGAACACTATCTGAACAATCACGAAACTGAGGCCGGTCAGCGCTCCGAACGATCCACTGTTTCCAGTCAGGCCACCGGCACGTGCGACGGACCCCTCCCCGGTCTGCCACAGTCGTTGGGGTGTTGCGACCGTGATCCCAAGCAGATGCATCCCTACGCCGAGCGCCACCGCAGCAGTTGACGTAAGAGCAGCATAGACGAGGATGCGTTCGATATCGCGTTCACTCACGCTGGGAAGCCCTATGGCCAGGAAAAACGGGGCCGTGACTGCGAGCAGTCTTACAGCGTGCATGGAAACCGCGAGAGCGTTGGGCCCGTCGCTGGCCGCGCTCGCCAGCAGACCAGCAGTAACCACCCAACCCCAATACAAGAGAAACACACCACGCGATCCGCGCCAAGAACCAGGCAAGCTGAAGAGTATTGGAACTGCGGCAACTGCCAATACGTCGGCCAACCCAATCACTGACGATCCGGGAATGTGCAGCACCGCAACGGGAGTAAGGGCATAGAGCCCAAGTAGCCGAACTCGCATCACGCTCGATCCCCTTGCGTGCCGTAGAGCGATCGAACCATGTCAAGTTCGAATGCTGCTGTGATTGCTTCGAACTCCGTTTCAAACCAATTCGGTGGTTCAGGAGATGGTTGACCGGTCGTGCGTGACTTCCTGTGGTAACTCCGCGTTATGTAGCAGCGCCAGTCGCCATCAATTCGACTGAGGAAACCTAGCGAATCAAGATCCCCAGAGGTCAATCGCTCATACTGGACGACGGGTGCGTTGCCGTCTCGTGCGTGACGCAAATGTAGTTCGCTGAGAATGCACGAGGCCACGAGATGTCGGAAGAGCGGGTCATCGCGCCGTTGATGGTTGTACGTCCAGTTGCTCGCTTCGGCTCCCATCGCATCAAGGGTGTCATCGAGGTCATCGGGCATATTCCAATGAGCGGTCTTCGAACGGGCAACGGCACGCGGGTCTCGAGAAAGGAACACAACCTCAGCAAAGCCTGCTGGGCGCGATGACAATACTGCCGGACAGTTCGCTAGCTTCACGATGGGAGTGACACGTCCGGGGCTCGGCCTTCCGCCGCCCAGCCGGCTTGGGCGAATCTCAAGTCTAAGGTTCGCCGTTAAGAAACGCTGCGCACCTTCCGGCAGGGCCGGACCCAGGTGCGCGTTGCGCGACCGATACCCGTACAACCGACCGAACAGCAGCGCATTGCGCCGCAATAGAGGATCACTGACAGTCACAACCGAAGGAATGGACTCGATCATCTCGACAAGCCAGGTTGATCCGCTCCGCGGTACGAAGGCAACTAGCACGCCAGCATCAATCGACCGATGCCTGCGGAAGCCGAGAGTCGATAGGTGGTTCCACGCTGCTCGCACCACAACGAAGCTACGCCAATAGAGTGTCTCTCCGCCGTATTGCGTCGGCCTTGCAACGCGTCGATCAGCCCGACGCTGCATGGCTGTCCGTCGAAAGAATCTCGAGGCACTAGCTCGCCATCTTGTGCTCACGAGTGCCGCCCAACCAACGCCAGGACAGAAGGGTCAACGCCGAGAGCACGACGCGCGCGTGCGACCGCAGCGATGTTCCATCCGACCTGAGCCACCGCTACGCCGACTGCGGCCATCACCACACCGTAGAAAACAGCTGAGAGTACGAGCGTGGCGCCTATAGCTGTTGCGACTAATCGTGCCAGAAACAAGAACCGTTCCTGGCCAGCCATCTGCAATAGCGGAACCGTAGGGCCGCAGAGAGCGTTGAGTAGAGCGCCGGCGACAATCACCCTTAGCGGCCACGGCGAGCTGGCGACTGAGGGATCGAAGAGCTGCAATAGGAACTCAGCAGCGGCTGCCAAGATCACAGCGCTGAGTATCGATATCGGGGTCAGCAAGCGAATCGAGGCTGTCAACAAACCCTGTAACTGCTCGCGACTCTCTTGGCCTGCGTGGCGGGATATCCGTGGAGCGATCGCAAAGTCCAGTGCGGTTAGCGGGAGAGACATCAGGCCGGCCAACCGGAGCGAACTGAAGAGGAGCCCTGCTGAGGCGAAGCTCAATACGGCGCCGACAACCACCACGCTGCCGTGCGGCACGGCAGTGCGAAGGACCGCGAGGCCCCAGTTCCCTATAGCCGCCGTGTTCCAGGCCGGATCGGCACCGGCACCTGGCGCCGACGGGGACAGACGCTTCACCAGCCACCGGTGCTGAACCAGTCCGCCCAAGGCGAGCAACCCAGCCGACACAAGCAGTACGAATCCCGCCGACACGTCCGCGCCGAACAGCAGTAGAGCGCCGGCGGCCGCCAGCATCGTCAAACGCCAGAAGACCTCCCGGCCGAAAAGAGAACGTGGCAGGTGGCCGATACCTCGAAGTTGATGACTCCGAAGATCAGTGAAGGTCATCGCGACAAGAACGGGGCCCGCGGCGACCACGTAGAGCGCGTCCTCGTTCTGCGCCAGTTGCGCAAGCGCTGCAAGCCCGAGCAGAGCCACCGAGCCGAGCGCTCCGATGGCGACGCGGCGGTCGGCCCAGCGCCGCACCGCGGCCGCCTTGTCGTGGTCGCTGACCGAATACTTCGCCAAGAAGCGAAGGACCGTTGTCGGAGCACCACGGCCAGCCGCCTGGGAAGCGGCGAGAGCCAGGCTTGTGCCGGAAGCGAACTTCCCGAACTGATCCGCTCCGAGAACGCGCGAAAGCAGCGCGAAAGTAAGCACCGCCGCTACTCCGGCGCCAGCTCGGACTGCCATCGTCAGCGCACTCGCGCGCAGCAGCCGCAACCCGACGTTCGGTGTCGCACCCGCAGCACCGACTACGGACTCACTCACCGAGCCACTCCACGCGGAACGAAGTGCCGAAGGCGTGGTCGAGCGCTTCCGCCTCGATGCGCGCGATTCGATCGGCCTCAGCTTTCAGGCTAGGGGCAACGGTAACGACAGCCGCTGGCGAGGCGGCAGCATAGAGACCGCGTCCCACAACGGGGTTCCGCTTGACACGTGCCACGACACGTTGGAGGCCGTAGCGCTTCGCCCGCTTCGAACCGGCGTTTGCCATACGGGCCAGACGGGCAGACCGAGGGAATGCAGCAGGGTTGACGCGCCCTGTTGTGGGAATCTCCTCGAATGGTTCAATGCCAACAAAGTCGGTCACTCGACGCAGCATGCCCTCCATGTCGGCTACAAGATCACCGAAGCTCGTAACCAGAATTCGCTCGTCACCGAAGGTGTCGCGAAAAGGCTGCAGGCGAGCGGAGTAGGCAACAGCGTCGAGCCGGTCGTTCTCGATGACGAACCGCTCGAACGACTCGGGCTGCTTGCCGTTGCGAATCGCGAATCGGTAGTCCGAGACTAGGAAGTCAATCGGCTTACGGAACGTGACCATCAGCCGAATATCGGTGCCTAACACCTCGGCCATCGAGCTTGCGACGTCGGGGATCTGCAAGTAGCGGTGAGCTATCTCACCAACGACGGACTCGCCTTTAGATCCTGCGAAAAAGGCTTCATACCAGGCCACCCCCCGATGCCGATTAAGGTCGAAGAACGTGGTCTCCTTGCTAGGCGCGAGATACACGTTGGGGTGACGACGGAGAGTCTCAAAGAGCCAAGTCGAACCGGACTTTCCGGTCCCAATGTACACAAAGTTGGGAAGAGTCATAGCCCACCGCTCCCGCAATCCGTCGTCCACTCGGAAAGATCTCGACCCGTCAAGCGCTCGACCTCCGCCACTTCCGGACCGTAGAAAGATCTAAGCTCTGCCTCAAGCTCGGGCGCAATCGCATCGCGAGAACTCACGACTTTTTGCCAGCGCTTGACTCGCTCAGCGTACCAAGGGCGGCGGACTCGAAGATGCTGGCGGATCTGATTGACCGGTCGGGCTAGTGGAGCAGGGGGCGATAGGACAATGCGAGCCAGCAATTCGGACCGGTGCCTATGTGAGCTGTTGACTCTCGGAAAATCGCTGCGCCCGTCGTCGTGCAGGCCGAGAAAGTCGCACGCAGCTCGATAGACGGCTCCAGTGTCCCTAGAAAGATCTGATTGGAATAGCACAAGGAGCTGCCCCTCGGGGATGATGCTAGTGACCCTGCTTAACTGAGATCCGATGCTCGCAACCTGTCGATACTGGAGAAACTCCGGAGCGCGGCACGAACTCGGGATCTGGCGGCCCTCGGCACGAGCCTCCTGAAGGCCCCACGCTTCAGCGAAGCTCTCGACCGTCTCGTTGCGGGCATACAGCTGCTCGCTATGGAAAGCGTGGGCGATCTCAACTGGATCCCGCAACAAGCAGATGAATCGAGCGTCGCTATTCAGCTCCAGGGCATTTTCGACAGCGGTTTCGGATCGGAGGTAGTTGGTCGATGCTTCACCGACTGCAACCTGACCTCGGCCGCCTTCGAACAGCGCCAGGTAGTCGCCATGGGACCCGAGAGCGTGCTGCTCCTTCAGATGAGGATAGTCGGTACAGAGATAGAAGGGCTCCTTGGGCGTGCATACGAAAGCGTTGGGGTGTTCGGCGAGATACTGCGCCAGAGCGGTTGTACCGGCCTTCGGCGCACCGATAACGAAGAAGTTCGGGATGACAGGCTCAGGCATCGGCGCTCCAGTCACTGAGATCCCATCCCGTCAGCATCTCGAGCCGTTCGATCTCAGGTCGAAGGAGCTCGAGCAACCGGCGGCGCACATCCGGCGAGGGGCTGGTCAGAGCCGTGGGTCGGGTCAGCACGGATGTCGTCGCCTTTCGTATCAACGGATTGCGGCGCACAAGCCTCTTAGTTACACGCACAGCTGGCTCTAGGGCGGCCGGTGGATCTTGTATGGCAACGGCGATCGGCCCGAAACGGTGCGACCGACGCGACTTGCGGTGGCCGAGCGACTTGTCGAATCCAGTACTGAGTCCAAGAAAGTCAACCAGATGCTGTTCGACAACATCTGGCTCCTGTCCGATCAACTCGAAACGTAGAAGCAGAAGACGATCCGATGGGACGAAGTTCATGACCGACTCGAGTTGAGTGGCCAGCGACGCAATCGAGAGGTAGTCCAGATGTTGTGGGTCAGTACACCGAGACGGTAGATCGCGGCCGTTGCGCCGTGATCGCCATAAGTCGACCGCCCGCCCCACGTCGGGCTCATCCTCGTTCAGATTGAAGATCATCTCCTGATGGAACGCGACCAACAAATCGACCGGGTTTCGAAGACAGACTATGAAGGCAGCGTCTGGCGATAGCTCCATGGCGCGCTCTACCGCCACACTCGAACGGAGATAGGTCGTTGATGCGTCCAGCCGATACCGATGGGACGTGCCGCCAACGTAGATCCGCAGGTAGTCGGACATGCTGTTGAGCACTACGGAGGAGGGCCGCGAGCCAAGGTCAGACGATAGGAAGCACGGCTCCTTAGGATAGCCCAAGAAGACATCCTTGTGACTACCGAGCAGTTCTGCGACCGAAGTCGTGCCCGCTTTCGGCGCACCAACGAGGAAGAGATTCGGTTCACTCATGACACATACTGCGCAGCCCACCGGAGAATCTGTTGGTCGAACGCTTCAGCCGAAAATCGCCCGGCCCACTCCTGGCATGCTTCAGGGGTGGGGGCGTCGGCGAACAACTTCTCCGTCGCCGCCACCATCATGTCGACCGCCTGGCTGGGGGCTCGCACACCGACATGAGGAGCGACGGTGTCGAGCGCTCCACCGTCGTCCAGCGCAACGACTGGCGTGCCTGCGGCCAGAGACTCGACCGGAACGATGCCGAAGTCCTCGAGCGCACCGAAGATCGTGGCAGCCGCTGAGCGGTACAGCCACCGGACCTCTTCATCCGTCGGACTCACCACAACCGAGGCTCCCGGGGTGCGCTCGGCATGCACTCGTATCTCCCGTTCGAGCGGTCCGCGACCGGCGACAACCACAGGAAGCCCGAGTGCACCGGCGACGTCCAAAGCGATGTCGTGGCGCTTATAGCCGACGAAGCGTCCAATCGACAGCAGATAGCCGCCGTTCTCCACTACGGTGCTGATGCGTGGCGTCGGATCGTCCTTGGGAACGGAAGCGAAGTAGTCCGTTCTGCAAGGTGGTGGAATGACGACGGAATCCAGGCCATAGGCTCGATACGTCCGGTCGGCGACGTAGCTCGAGTTGCAGGCCAAGCTAGTGGTGTTGCGAGCGTACCGGCGATCCAACGTTCGCAACACTGCCCGCGCAGGGGCGAAAATGGGCCCATTCCCGCGGCCATCAACATCGCTATGCCATGCGAATCGCAGTGGCGTGTGGGTGTAGGAGAGATGCACGTCACCAGGTCGACCGAAGGCTCGAGAAAATGCATGGCTGGAACTCACGACCAAATCGTAATCCTGCTGTCTCAGCGTCCTCATTGCAGCCGGCATCAGCGGCAGCACTACCGCTCGGCCTAGAGGACTCCGTGCAGGCGCATTGAGCAGACTCGTCCGTACCCGGCGCCCCAGGAGCTCTAGACGTACGGACGGATCTTGCGAAAGCGCAAAGAGATCGGCTTGGGGCCACAACCTTGCCAACCGCTCGAACACCAGCTCACTACCAGCGCGGGCAGAGATCCACTCGTGAACGATCGCAACCTTCACAGCGAAGTTCCAGGCAAAGCACTCCTGTCCGCCTTCGGCTCCGCAGGCATCACTCGGGCGTAGAGGGCAGCCGTTTGGGTCGCCATCCTGTCGGCCGAGAAATGCGTAACCGCCGCCTCACGTGCCGCAGCCCCCGAGACCCCGAAGCCGCGAGCACGCAGTTTGGCAAGTGCTACAGCGAAGCTACGAGCGTCACCCTGTTCGAATCGAACTACGCCCTCGCCCGCCAAGTTGGCGAGCTCGCGATGCCCTACGACGTCAGAGAGCACGCAGGGTAGACCGGCAGCCATTGCCTCTAACACTGCGAGCGGCAGCCCTTCCCACCGGGAGTTGGATACGTAGGCGTCGTAGTCGACATAGGTCGCGCAAGGACGAACCACCTCGCCGGCCAGTACCACGTTCGGCTTCCCGCCAACCGCATCCACAACCTCGTTGTTGAGATCGCCGGCACCCATGAGGGTCAATTCCAACGCCGACTCATGAGTCTCACCGAGTTCCCAGCCAGCTCGACCTCCGACCACATCTTGTACCAGGCGCACGAGACCGACTGGGTCCTTTTGATGCGTGAAGCGCGCAGCGGATACGAGCCGTAACGCAGGTCGATCGACCAACTGCGCTGGTGATGAGAGCCGCTTTGGCTCAGGGCCAACGTTGATACCGTTCATCACCAACTCGCATCTCTTTCCGAGCCCCGCATCTACCAGGGCACGATGCTCGTCGGGCGACACTGCGATCTTGAGGGCATCCCCGTGGCCGAGTACGCGCTCGATCCGCAGATAGAAGAAGGTTTGCAGACGCGAGTATGCGCCGATGTGAAGGCCATGAAAAGTGTGGATAGTTGCTGTCCGCCGGATGCGGGCCAACGGACGAAACAAGACCCCGGCCGCCTTGCCATGCGTATGTATTAGCATCGGGCGAACACGGCCCAGTATCTGCCAGGCTCTTCGCAGCGCCGCGGGGCCCGTTGACCGAGCCGGTATCTCGTGTACCTTCTTGTCACCGAGGATCCGTCGATAGATGCCAAAGAATGGTTCCTGTTTGGGTGCGGCGACGTGGATATCCAGATCAGGAATTCCCTCCAATAGCAGCTGCACATGCGCCGGCCCGCCACCAATATCAGCCCGACCCGTGACCATGAGCACGGGACGACTAGATTCTACCCCATTGTTGACTGAGCTATCGATCACCATCGCTCCATGAGCCTTGCGAAGCCCTCAACTATATCCGCCGGGGTACAACACGAAGAGGGTGGGGTACCCTTGCCCCCATCCCACGCAGCGAAGACCCAAACAAGCGAACACGAGACCCACTTTCCGACCGAACTGAGGTGCACTGAGCGGACCAGATCAGCTCTCGAGCTTTGCGAGGTGGTCAGTGCGCCCCAGACCTTCGTCGCCCGCCGGATGACCGGAATGGCTGATCTGCGCAGCCGGTGACATCTTACCTCTGCCCCCCTTGATGGCACGGCCGAGTTCGACGTAGCGACGTGCGGCCCGCGCCTGACCGAAGATTGCCGGGATGGTCCTGATCAGAATCAGGAGATCAGATCTAAATGACCACTGGTCGATGTATAAGTTGTCATACTTGACGCGTTCTTCGATCGACGTATCACCGCGGAGGCCAACAACCTGGGCAAGACCGGTGACTCCGACAGGAGCTCGATGCCGATCAGCGTAGCCATCGATCTCGAGGCTGAACCGGTCGACAAACGCCGGCCGCTCTGGTCGAGGTCCAACCAGCGACATCTCGCCTTTGGCAATTGTGTAGAGCTGGGGCAACTCGTCGAGGTTGACGCGCCGGATCCACTGCCCAACCTTGGTGACGCGGCCCTCGGCGGTCCATTCAATGTCGCTGGTTGGACTCAAACGCATGGACCGGAACTTATGGATCACGATCGGCCGCCCATGCTGACCGATCCGATTCTGCCGGAACAGGGCCGGCCCCGGACTGCTCGCCTTGACCAAACCAGCGACGACAACCAGCACTGGAGTCAACAGCACCAACAGGGAGCCGGCGACAACGAGGTCGAACATCCGTTTCAGCCGGCGCGAGACCTGTGGGTGAGCGGACCGCTGAAGCCGAACCAACGGGTAGCCACGAGCCTGGTCGTTGCTGAGTACGGATGACCCAAGGCCCATCTGGAAGAACCGCGGCACAACGAAGACAGGCACTCCCAGAGCGGCTGCCCGCCGTGCGATGCGAACCGCGTCGCGGTCAGAGGCATCGGTTGCGGGGCCGACAATAAGACGGTCGGCCTCGGAGTCGGCCAGAGCAAGGACGACATCTCCGTGCACGCTGTACAGCGGCGCGGGAAGCGATGACGCATCTGCCGCTGCAGGGTCAGCGACGAAGCCGACCAGATCGAGCCCGTACTCAGGCCGGAGCGACAGCTCGACCTCCATCTCTCGGACGAGCGGATCAACCCCATACACGAGGGCACGCGACCGTAGATGACCCCGACGCCATAATGCGCGCAACGCGGACAGACCCGCCGCATACAGCCCGAACGCCCACGCGCCGAGCCACAACGCCAAGCCTCCGAATCCCTCATACGTCGGCCGGCCAGTCGGGAGAAGCCCTAGGAGGAGCAGTGCGATCCCAGCAGCGATCGCAACGGACTCCAAAACAGGTAGCGCAGCGCTCGATGCTCGTGGAACCGTCTGCACGCGGTAGACACCGCGCAGGAACAGCACGCTGACGACGAGCAGCGCTACGCCCAGCCCAAGGCCCAGCGAGACTGATGGAGCCTGGAGCGACCACACAGCGCCGGCCACAACGACTCCGCACGACGTCAGCATCAGGAGCAGCCAACTCGCCAGTCGATGACCGCGCAGACCAAGGGGACGGGAACCCAGCCACGCTGGGGCGTGCGGTGGCGCGACACGCACGTCTGTCATGCGCCTTCTCCAGTTTGATCACTGCCCAGGATCATCGACGTAAACCCTCCGTGGCCCAATGCCGCCCGGACCACGGCCACATGCTGCTCGCAGAATGACCCAACATCAACCCGCCCGAGTCGATGCGTGATGAGCGATTTCCCCCAGAATGGGCCGTGCGTAACGGCCTGTTACGCCACGCGAACGAAGTTCTGAATCACGACGGGTAGATCTACACCATAAGACGCACCAATGGCGGAGTGCGGCGCGCACATGAGGCGACAAGGGCGACGCATCATGGATCCGAAAGGGAAGACCGCAAATCTCCGCTGCTAGGCTGCCACGCGTGTCCATGCCAGTGCGCGACGCGCCTGAGGAACTGAGCCTTCTCGACTACGCAGGAATCGCCAGGCGGCGATGGCCGTGGGTTCTGCTGCCCGTCGTCTTGATCACTTCGCTGGCCGTGGCGTACGGCATCACCAGACCAGCGACCTACGACGCCGAGTCACGCGTGCTGCTTGCTGACACGGCGGCCCAGCGGACGCTCGATCCGGGTTCGCAGAACACTGGCTTCTTGTCGCGTGAGCTCACCAACGAGATCTCCCTCGCCCGAAGCGACACCGTGGAGACGCTCGTCGCGGACGAACTCGGAGAGATCCCGGCAATCAACATCAGCGGTGCCAACGATTCCGACGTGCTGATCTTCCGGGCCAATTCCGGCAGCCCAGCGGACGCAGCGACGATCGCCAACACTTGGGCTGAGAAGTACGTGCAGGTCAAGCGCGACGACGCCGTCCGCAACATTCAGGCGGCGATGACGAGCTTGCAGACCAGGCTCGAACAACTACGCACTGACCGCCAGGAGATACGAGCCCCTTTGGATCAACTCGACCGGCGGATCGCTGCGACGAGCGACCCCGACCTGGCCGCCCAGCTCCAAAGCGACTACGACCGCCTCGCAGACGATCTGCGGCTCGAGCTGGAGCTGGTGACCGGGCAGGCCGAGGCAACCGCCGCAAGCCTGAACCAGTTGGAGATCGACGCGGAGATCGCAGCGCTCGGCGAGGCCCGCATCGTCCAAGTGGCAGCAGAGCCTGCTCAGCCCAGCAACCCCCCCTTGTCACGGTTCATCGCCCTTGGCGGATTCCTCGGCCTCGTGGTCGGTGCTGGTCTCGCCCTTCTGATCGACGTGCGCGACAACCGAATCCGCACCGCCACCGACGTGCAGGCCATCACTGCGCTGCCCGTGCTGGCCTCGATACCGCTCGCTCCCCGGAATCTGCTCAACAACCTCCACCGCATCACGCAAACCGAGCCCGAGGGCCAGTGGAGCGAGGGCTACCACCTCGTGCGTTCCTCGATCGAGTTCGTCTCGTATGAGAGCGAGATGAAGTCGGTTCTCGTCACCTCACCGAACCCGTCCGAGGGTAAGTCGACCACCGCCAGCAATCTGGCGATCGCCCTCGCCTCTGCTGGAAACCGGGTGGTGCTGGCCGACGTCGACTTCCGGCGCCCGACGGTGGCCAAGAACTATGACGTACCGTCGGAGCCGGGCCTATCGGACCTCGTTCGCGGTAACCCGAACACCCAGCAAACGGCCCACACGATTGCGGGCATCGACGACCTGCTCGTGATGCCCACGGGAAGCATCCCGCCCAATCCGGCCGCGTTCGTGGCCACGCCAGGCTTCGTCAACACCCTCGATTGGATTCGTGAGCAGTCAAGCACGCTCGTGCTCGACGCACCTCCCGTACTCGCCGTGTCGGACGCTCACACCATGGCCCGTCACGTGGACGGCGTGGTGCTGACCGCCCGGGCGAATCGGACGACCAAGCAGGATCTCACCAACGTGATCAACGTGCTCACCCAGGTCGGCGCTCGGATCATCGGCGTGGTGCTCATCGGTGTGGAGGAGAGCGAAGGCTACGGGCAGTACTACTACGGCCCCGACCAGCCCCGCACCACGACTCGCCCCGAGAACCTCGGACGCGACACCGAACAGCTGTGGGCGAAGGGGAACGGAGCCGCTGCCAACGGCAACGGCAACGGCAACGGCAACGGCGCACCGGCCCCTAAGCCGAGGCGCTCTGTGATTGACGCCGAGTAGAGCTAATTCGCCACCCGCTGACGCCCCTTGGGCGCCACAGCAGCATCCTGGCGGCCCAACTCCTCCGTCAGCGTATTCTGCTGGACGGCTGAGCGGCGTTGGCGCACCATCGCCGGCACCGTCTTGGCCAGGATCAGGAGGTCGGTGGCGAACGACCACTGGTCGATGTAGAGATTGTCGTACTTCACCCGTTCGGTGATCGACGTGTCGCCCCGCAGGCCCTGCACCTGGGCCAGGCCTGTGATGCCAACTGGCATGCGGTGGCGGTCGTCGTAGTCGGGTACCACCCGCTTGAACTCACGCACGAACACGGGCCGCTCCGGCCGAGGCCCGACGAGCGACATGTCGCCGCGGATCACCGACCACAGCTGGGGCAGCTCGTCGAGGTTGAAGCGGCGCAGCCACCGCCCCACCCACGTGATGCGCCCGTCAGCGGTCCATTCCTCGTCGCTCGTCTCGCTCATGTGCATCGATCGGAACTTGTGGATCACGATCGGCCGGCCGAACTGACCCACTCGCTGCTGATCGAACAACACCGGCCCCGACCCGCTCAGCCGCACCAGAACGGCGATCGCCGCCAACACGGGCGACAGCAGCGCCAGCATCAGTGACGCGACGGTCACGTCGAACGCTCGCTTCAACCGAATCGAGATCTGCGGATGCGCCGCCCGCTGCAACCGCACCAACGGATACCCCCGCACCCGATCGGGCGCCAGCGCCCCACCGCCCAGCCCCATCTCGTGGAACCGGGGAACAACGAACACGGGAATCCCTGCCGCTGCCACCCGACGCGCCGCCCGCACCCCCACGCGCTCGGGCAGACCTGAGTCGGCCGCGACCACGAGACGATCGGCGCCGTTTGCGGCGAACACCTCGAGGATGTCGTCGCGAAGGTCGAACACCGGCGCCGGTAGCTCCTCGGACGACAAACCGCCCGGTGTAACGAACCCGACTACATCGATGCCGAACTCGGGATGCAACGTGACCTCAACGGCGAGCTCGCGGGCCAGACCGTCGACACCGACGACCAACGCCGCCGCCCGCAGCCGACCGGCCAGCCACAGGTTGCGAATCACCACATGGCCGATGCTGAACCCGACAAGAAGCGACGCCGCCAGAATCATCAACATCCCGGCAAGAGCGTCGAGACTCGGATCAGAAACGGGTAGCCATGCGACCGCCACAATCAACACGAAGCCGGCCACCCCAACAGCCTTGGACACCGGCGCCACCGCAGACGAAACATCGCCCGTCATCTGCGTGCGGTACTGACCCAATGCGATCAGCGTGGCCACGGCGATCCCGGTGACCCCAAGCGCCATCGCAATCGACAATGTGGGCGCATAGACCGCAGCAGCAAGTGTGCCGACAGTGCCACACAGGGCCGTGATCACCGTCAACAGCCACGTGGCCACCCGGTGGCCCGAGAACTGCGACCGAACACCGGGCCCGAGCACAGGCGGGCCGCCTCCGGGCCGGATTGCCTGCACGGTCATGGCCGCCGAGCCGAACGACAACGAGGCCCGCACGCACGGCAGGCCACACGCAGCATTGATGTCGCTGTTGCTCTCCCCATGTCGCCCATTCGAGACCTCCGAACCAACCTGGTTCCATGGCTACACCGCCATCCTCTAGCCCCGAGAGAGGACGGGCAACCATTTGCCGTTGGTCGATGTGCCCAGACCGGGCCGCCGGGACCAGCACCAATAGAGCTGTCGAATCAGATGGATTCAGCGAGATCCGCTGCCGTCCATGGCGCTGGCGTTCGCCTCGACGACGTCGGTCGACGAGCCTTGGCGGGCCGTTCGGCGCAGCAACGCCAGGTAGAACCCCACACCCAGAACAGCAAAGATGAACCACTGACCGGCATACGACAGATGGGGGCCTGCGTCGAGTGGAGGCAGCGGCACCGGATCGGGGAATGCAACCGGCCCGGACGTCTCCGACCCCGCTCCTTCGGCCTGGATCCACACCGGCACGACGGGCTCGCCGAGCCGCTGCTCGATGGCGGCGAGATCGAAGCGGGGCAACACGTTGCCCTCGCCGGTGTCGGTGGCCCCCAGCCACCCCTGCTCCACCGACGGCTGCAACCACCCGGTGAGCTGCACCACGCCGGCACCCACCGGCTCCAGGGGCTCGTCGGCCACAGCGAGCGCGACGAAGCCCCGGTTCACCGCCATGAGACGACCGTCGGTGAGTTCGAACAGCGCCACCACGTGCTGCCCGGCCGAACCGCCCTGTGATCGGTTGGCGATACGGAACGCATCAGGGTCCACGTACTGGCCCTCGGCCGCCACATAGCGGTACTGAATCTCAGCCGGGGCCAGCTCGTCGTCGAGGACTGACTCGACCGACGCCGCCGGTGGCTCCGCCCGGGCCCCGACGATCTCGTTCTGCTCGCCCCGCTCCTGATGGCGGCTGAGCTGCCACACGCCGAGCACGAGAAACAGCGACACCACCGAGACGGCGAACACATGAGAGAAGATCCAGAAGGGTCGCTTTGCGAACGACCAATCGCCGGTCAGCACCAAGTCAGTTTATGGGCGGCAACCGCGGTGGGCCTGACCGGGTGAGCTGCCAGACTCTGGAGGGTGAAACTCGAGCGCGGCACGCCGCCGTCGAAATGGATCGTGCGAATCGTGATCGCATTGGTGGCGCTGTCACAGGGTGCTGCGCTGTTCGGCGACTTCTTCCTCGTGAGCAGCGCCGATCAGCTGGCCGACTCGGGCCAGGGTGAGCTGACCTGGGGCGAGGCCGCCCTCCTGATCCTGCTGAACCCCCGCAACCGGAACCTGGCGTTCGCCACCATCTACCTCGATGCGTTCACGTACTACAGCATCGGATTCTTCCGCCTCGTCATCTCCGACCCGCTCTACTTCCTTCTGGGCTACTGGTACGGCGAACGAGCCATTGCCTGGACCGAACGGCGCAGCCGCACCTACGGGCCCGTGATCCGCCAGATCGAGGGCGGCTTCCGCGGCGCCTCCTACCCGTTGATCTTCCTTGCCCCGAACAACATCATCTGTGCCCTCTCGGCCGCCACCGGCGTGCGCATCTCCACCTTCATTGCCCTCAACCTGAGCGGCACGGTGGTGCGCCTCGTCCTCGTTCGCCTCGTCGGCGAGACCTTCAGCTCCCCGATCGCCACCCTCATCGGGCTCATCGCCCGATTCCAGACGCCGTTGCTGATCATCACGGGCCTCGCCATCGCGTGGACGCTGTTTGGCGAGTTCCGGGGCCGCAACGAATCCGAGCTCACCGCGCTCGGAGACGAGGACGATGGCGGTGACGGCGGCAGCAGCAGGGGCGGCGGCGAGGGCGTGGGAGACGAGGCCGACTCTGCCACTGGCGGTAGGGGTGACGCCCACGGGGACGGCGAACCGCACGGAGTCGCAGTCGATGATGCAGATCTCCAGGCCGTCGAGCGCGAGGCGAAGCCCGACGGCGTGACCGACGCCGACTAGCGGCGCCGTCGACCGAAGCGAGAACGACGACCGCTGCCCTCGGCGCGAGGGTCGGCCGCCGGCGCTGGCGTTGGCGTTGGTGCTGGATCCGGGGGCCGGACCGGTGGCGGGTCGTTGGGACCGAACACAGGCGCCGGACCCAGCGTCGATTCCGACGCGGCCGACCCCGTAGCCCCGACTGCGGGTGGCACTCCCCCACTGCCCTCGGCCTTCTCCACGGCCCGCTTGTACACCCGATCCCAGCCGGCGCTGAGCTGATCCGAGATCGTCGGGGGCCGGACGCCGGCTGCCACTTCGTCGGCGGTGATCTCCACCTCCTCGGTGACCCGTCGCACCGAACGGCCATGGGCCACGCGACTGGCCAACCACCCGACACCGACGGCAACCGGCACGCCGACCGCCGACACTGGCGCGGTGACCACGGCGGCGGTCACCGCGACTGCGGTGCCGGTGGCGGCGACCGCCGAGCCCATCGCCAGTGAGCGAGCCCGCTGCTCTCGCACGTCGGCGACGACGACGAACGCCGTGGCGCCGCCGTCGACACCGACCGCGGCGCCCCGCACCTCCTTGATCCCCGACAGGCCCGCCCGCCCGGTGGCCGTCGACACCGATCGGGCCGCTGATGAGAGCATTCCCCGGCGCCGCACTCCGACCACAGCCCCTCGATGGTCGCGCCGAGTGCGGAGGCGATGGCGCCGCTTGAGCCAGTCCTGGAGGCGCTCGGTGGTCTCGGTCTCGGTGAGCCCCGTGCGTTGGCGAACAGCGACCTGGCCGGGCCCCACCAACACGGTGAGCACCTTCGGCCCGACACCGGCCGCGGTCTCCCCCACGCCAGTGGCGTCGTCCAACGCGCCCGCTCGGAACTCGGCCATGGCCTCGGCGAGCGCGGCCAACGGGATGCCGAGCTCGGCCGCGATTTGTTCGAGGCTGGCGACGGGGAGCTCCACGGCATCATCGACGTCGACCTCGGCGAGACGGATCGCCCGCTGCAACACGGCGCCGGCTTCGGATGCGGGCTCGACCGGTTCGAGCTCGGAGCGTCGGGCACTCATGGCGACGCGACCCCCGCTACCACCACCGAAACCGCCGCTACCGCGGGGCCACGCCACCACCCGCCTCGTCCGGCAGCCGCTCCCGCCCCGAACACCGTCATCACAAGTCGAGCACCCGGTCGAGGCCGACGGTCAGGCCCGGCAGATCCCCGATTCGCTTCACGGCGAGCACAACGCCCGGCATGAACGACGAACGGTCCTGACTGTCGTGACGGATCGTGAGCGTCTGCCCTGCGGTGCCGAGCACCACCTCCTGATGCGCAGTCATCCCCCGCATGCGCACGGAGTGCACCGGAATGCCGGCGGGGCCAACGGCGCCCCTGGCCCCGGCGATGGTCTCGCTCGTGGTGGGGTCGGGGGTCCAGTCGGCGCTGGCGGCCGCCATGCGTTCGGCGGTGGCGACGGCGGTGCCGCTCGGCGCGTCCACCTTGCCGTCGTGGTGGAGCTCGATGATCTCAGCAGTGTCGAAGAAGGGGGCAGCCAGTTCGGCGAACCGCATCATCAGCACGGCGCCGATGGCGAAATTGGGCGCAATGAGGCAGTTGGAGGTCGTGAACGACGCCTCGATCCCGGCGTACTCCGCTTCGGTGAAGCCCGACGTGCCCACTACGGCGTGGACCCCGTTGGCGGCACAGAATGCGAGGTTCTCCCGCGCTGCGTCGGGATGGGTGAAGTCGACTACCACGTCGACCTCGGCGTTGAGGAGCTCGTCGATTCTCGGTGCGACGGCCAATCCGAGATCAGCGAGGCCCGATCCGGCCACTTCGCCGAGGTCGATCCCCACGTAGTAGGGATCGATGGCGGCCGCCAGCGTGAGTTCGGGATCGTCATGGATCGCCTGGCACACCACCTGGCCCATGCGTCCACCGGCCCCCATCACTCCCACTCGCAGCGTCATGATCCCAGGCTACGGGGTTGCCCGGGGTGGGTGGCAGCAGTTCGACGACGGGCGGAGTCTGCGTCGGCCTTCGCTGTCACTGAGTCGCCGTAGGGTGGTGATTACTCGGCGCTTCGGCTCCCTCTCATCCGTGATCTCCTGAGATCTGTCTCCTGAGATCTGTCTCATGAGGAGGCCCTCTGATGACGAGCGATGCGCGAGGAACAGCTGCGGGCGATGCCGCCGACGGGATCGTCAGCGGCGCGTCTGCGTTTCATGATGCAGCTGGGGCACTGCGAGATCTGTCGTCGCTCGACTCGGCCCATCTGTCACGCCTGTTGCGCACCGTGCGCCAGGTGCAGGCCGATGCGGCAACCCTCGTCGCCCGCATCGGGCACGCGGCCGACGTGTTGGCTGCTGCCGGTCGAGCTGCGCCGGCGGCAGAACTGTTGCTCGGTGAGGGCCAAGTACGGGCCGACACGGCGCGTGCCGAGGCGAAGAGGGCGGCCGTCTTGGGATGGGCGCCGACGATCTCAGCCGCCATGGCCGACGGCGAGGTGAGCAACGACCATCTCGACAGCCTGGCCCGGCACACCAACCGCCTCTCGCCCGACGACCGCGCCCGGCTGCCGATCGAGTCATTGGCCACCGACGCAGCCCGGCTGCCGGCCGACACCTTCGATGCCGCGGTCCGACGGGCGGTCGCGAGCATCGAGAAGAGGCAGGCGCAGGGGTCAGCCGATCAGAAACGGGCGGCGAGCGTGTTTCGTCACTGGCGCGACGAGCGGGCGGGTATGGGGCGATTCGTCGGATCACTCGATCTCGAGCGCTACGAGCTGCTGACCTCGGCCGTCGACCAACGCACTCGATCCCTGGCGTCCGAGGGGGAGGGCGGGCTCGAAAAGAACGCCAACCTTGCGGCGGCAGCCCTGGTTGACCTCGTCGCAGCCGGGCACGCAGGTGGCTCTGGGCGGCGAGTCACATCCATGTCCGTGGTGGTCGATCTCGACACGCTGGCTGCTGTTCGCGCTGGGCTCGACCTCGCCCACGACAACGTCAGCCAGGAGCGATCGGGCCGAAGAACGGTCGCCCGAACCGGCAACGGGCACGACCTGACGGCGGCAACGATCTCACGGCTGAGCTGCGACGCCGAGCTGCGCCGAGTGGTGATGGACGCACGCCGAGTGCCAGTCGACGTCGGGCGCTCGCAGCGCACCGCAACCGACGCACAGTGGGCCGCGTTGCGCTCGCGCTACTCCACCTGCGGGTGGCCGTCGTGTGGACGGCCGATATCGCACTGCCAGATTCATCACGTCCGTCCGTGGCGCGACGGCGGGCCGACCGATCTCGCCAATCTCGTACCGCTGTGCAGCCATCATCATCACCGGGTTCACGAAGGGGGATGGACGCTTCGGCTCATGCCGGACCGACGGGTTCGTATCTGGCGGCCCGACGGCCACGCCCACCGACCTCCCGCCGTCATCGACGATGACGAGCCGCCGTGACCAATGGGCTGGCGAGCGACGCCCGAGCTACGACGCGGCGCCGCGTAGGGCGGCCCCAAGCAGGTTCGCTCGGCCGTGGCCATGCCAACCACCTGACCAAGTCTCCGGACTCGTGCCCGCGCTACGACGCGGCGCCGCGTAGGGCGGCGATGGGTTCGGTGCTGGCGGCCTTCCATGCCGGGTAGGTACCGGCGACGAGGCCGATCACGGCTCCGAGTACGGGCGCGGCGAACGGGAGCCACACATCGAGCACTGGCGTCCACTCGCGGGTGGCCGACACCACCACCACCGTCAGCACGCCAACGCTGGTGCCGAGCAGGCCGGCCAGCGCACCAAGGGCCACCGACTCACTGAGGAACTGGAGGGCGATGTGGATGCGGGTGGCGCCGAGCGCTCGCCGCAGGCCAATCTCACCGGTGCGTTCGAGCACCGACACGAGGGTGACGTTGGCGATGCCGATGGCGCCGACGAGCAGCGACACCCCTCCGAGGATCAGGAACAGCGAGTTCACGTCGGACTGGACGTCGGAACGCACCCGCGAGGGCGACGGCGGTACCCGGGCCCGGAGGCTGTCCGGGTTGTCGGGGGCGAGCGCCACCGGCGCCTGGGTGCCGATCAGCTCGGCGGCGCCGACCTCAACCTCGATCTGCACCTCTTCCAGCCCGGCCAGGCCGAAGCGTTCGCGGGCCACCCCATTCGGGATGATGATGGCGCTCAACAGGTCGGCCTGTCGGGCGGTGTCGGCGAGGATGCCGACCACGGCGAGCGCCTCGTCGCCGACAAAGATCGTCGGGGAATTGTCGACGCGGGTGACGTTGAGCCGCTGCGCCGCCGCCGGACCGAGCACGGCCACGGGGTCGTTGCGCTCGTCATGGCCATCGTCGAAGTAGCGGCCGGTGGCGAGCTGGGCCCGGCTCGCCGGGAACAAGCCAGGGCTGGCGGCGATGATCGGCACCTGGAACTCGGTGCGGCCGAGTGGATCGATCACCGGCACCGAACGGGCGAGCCGCTCGGTCTGGATCGACGACTTGGTGCCAGCCGCCGTCACGCCGTTGAGGCGCACGAGCCGATCCTCGGCATCCCACGGGATCGCACTCTGCTGCGGGCCACGACTCTGATCGCCACCGAAGCCGCCCCGTTGGTTCGGCTCCACCGTGACCGCGGTGGCTTCGAGCTCGTCAAAGCGAGACACGATCTGGTTGCCAGCCGTCTTGGCCAGGCCAAGGGTGGACACCAGCGCTGCCACGCCGAGAATCGTGCCCAGTGCGGTGAGCAGCGTGCGGGCCGGGCGAGCCGTGAGAGCCAGCGTCATCTCCGACATCAGATCACCGAGCCCGAACACCGAACGAGGCCGGCTCGGCCGCGGCCCAGACGGCGGGGGTGGCCCGTCGATGGGCGGCACTGCGGCTCCCTCCATCACCACCGTCGGTACGTCCGCTGTGGCACGCGCCGAATCGCCGTCGTCGAAGTCGTCAGGGCCGACCACGGTCATGACGTGCGCTCCGGGGGTCCAACGGCGGTGAGTTCGCCGTCGCGGATGCGTACCATCCGCTCGGCCCGGGCTGCCACCGAATCGTCGTGGGTGATCACGGCGAGGGTCAGCCCCTGGGCGTGCAGCTGACCGAACAGGGCCATGATCTGCTCACCGGTGGTGGTGTCGAGGTTGCCGGTTGGTTCGTCGGCCAACAGCAGGCTCGGTTCCGACACCAGTGCCCGAGCAACGGCCACTCGCTGCCGCTCACCTCCCGACAAGGTGGTGGGATACCCCTCCAGCCGGTGCCCCAGCCCCACGCTCACGAGCGCCTCGCAGGCGCGCTCCCGCCGGGCCCGCCGGCCATCGGGCCGGTAGATGTCGGCGAGCATCACGTTCTCGACGTTCGTGCGGTGCGACAGCAAATGGAACGACTGGAACACGAACCCGATGTGTGAGGCCCGCAGGCCGGCCCGTTCGGGCTCGCCGAGCGTGCTCGTGTCGATCCCGTTGAGGTAGTAGGCACCAGCCGTCGGCCGATCGAGGAGCCCGAGCAGGTGCAGCAGCGTGCTCTTGCCCGAGCCCGATGGCCCGACGAGCGCCAGGTAGTCACCCTGGTTGATCGTCAGGTACGAGGGCTTGAGCGCCTCCACCGGCGGTGGGCCGGGAAACGTGCGACCCACGCCGTCGAGCTCGACAACCGCGGTCATCGACGGCTCATCCGTCGCCCGACTCCGTCTCGATCGACTCACTGTCGTCGTCATCGGTGTCGGTGTCGGTGTCGGTGTCGGTGTCGGCGGTGCCATCAGGCGTGCCATCAGCGGTGTCGGATCCTGGCAACACCAGATCTCGCCCGACGACCACCCGGTCGCCTTCGGCCAGGTCGGCGTCGACAGGATCGATCTGCACGAGGCCGTTGGCCCGCAGGCCCGTGACCACCTCGACCACCTCGACGTCGCCCGGGGTGCGTTCCACCTCGACGCGGGCTGCGCCGTTGGCGCCGGCCGACAGCGCCGCAAACGGCACGGCCAGCACCTCTCCCCCACTGGAGCTCACCGGGATCGAGATGCGCAGGTTCACGTTCAGTGCATCGTCAGGAACGTCACCCATCGGTTCGAGCCGGAGGGCGTAGCGATCAGCCGACAGATCCGGCCCGCCTGGAGAGTCGGCCACGAAGCTCACGATGGCTTCGATCTCGAGTCCGAGGGGCTCGTCTTCGAGCGTGGCCACGTCGCCCACCGACACGAGCCGACGATCGGCGCTGGCCAATCCCGACTCGATCAACACGTCAACCCCAGAGATGGTCATCGCCGGCCCTTGCGGGAAGTCGCCGACCTCGACGTTCACCCGCTGGACCTGGCGCTCCACGACCGCCAGATCGGGGAGAAAGACGATCTCGTTGGCCGGAATGCGTGCGCCCACCCGGCTCTCGGCGTCGGCCAGCTCCTCGCGGGCGTCGCTCAGCGCCTCGTTGGCATCGTCGACCTGACGCTGCAGATCCGCGGTGTCGGCGGGCTGGGTCTGCTCGTCGAACGAGGCCTGGGTGATCGCGAGGTTGGTCTCGGCGTCACGAACGAGCCGATCCTGCTCCTCGGCGGTACGGGCCTTGGCCGTCTCGGCCGCCACCCGGGCCGCCTTCGCCTGGTCGAACTCGGCCTGGAACTGGGCCAGCTCTTCCGCGGTGGGCGGCTGCCCGGTATCAGGGTTGGTGCCGCCCTGGGCGGTCTGGAGCCGGTTCCAAGCATCGGTCTCGGGCTGGTAGGTCGCGTCCAAGGTGGCGGTTGCCTCGGCATTGGCGTCATGACGGCCCACCTTGGCCTGGTCGACACCCTCCCTCGCCTGCTGGAGCGACTGATCAAGCTGCAACCGCTCTGACGTGGACATCCCGTCCTGAGCTTGCGTGAGGGCGTCACGAGCCTGGGAGACCGCCTCGTTCTGGGCGTCGACAGCGTCGCGGGCAGCCGATGCAGCCGTCCGCGCCGTGTCGTCCTCGCCGCCGGGTGAGTAGCCAGCGGCCCGGTACAGCTCCTCGACCGCGGCCGCCGTGGAGGAGTCGTACACGTCGTCGACCGTGCCGGGGTCATAGCCCAGGCGCAGCAGGGCCTCCTCGAGCTGGCGGACGTCGGGCCCCTCCAGCGACGGGATCAGGTTGCGGAACACCGGCAGATCACCCTGCAGCGCGATCACGGGCCTCCCGGCAACCTCGATCAGCACGTCACCTTCGGCCACGACGTCGCCGGCATCCTTGGGCAGGCGGGTGATGATCGACTCGCCGGAGGCGGAGGCCACCGTGAGTTCGGTGGCGTTGCTGGCCCGCACCGTGCCACGAACCACCACGTTCTGCGACAGTTCCTGGAGCTCGATGGGCACGGTGATGAGCGACGGGGGCGGCGGCTCACGTTCGGCGGCCAGTTCGGCCTCCGACTTCACGCGTTGACCAGCCAACCAACCGACCACGCCGGCGAGCACAGCCACCACGGCCACGATTGCCAGAATTCCCCGCCTGTCCATTGTCGATCCCTACCTCACCTTTCGCCGCCGTTGGCGTTGGGCTCTGTGGCGACCACGGCCCTCCAGCCGTGGTCGCTCGGCAAACTGTCAGCCCTCGGCCTGGAACTCGGCCAGTCGGTCGGCGTTGTCGTCGAGGAACTCCTGCTCGTACTCGGCCAGAATCTCGAATGCGAGGTCCTGCTGAGCGTCGAAGCCGCCACCGCACTCCTCGACCGCCTGGGCCAGCTCGATCTCCTCAGCCTGCAGCTCACCCAGCTTGGTGAGTACCTCTTCGGGCAACTCACGGGGCTGGTTGTAGATGGCCTCGATCTCGTCGGGCGACATGTTCTCGAAGTCTTCGTCGGTGAGGTTCTCACCCGGGAACCCGACCTGGCTCTCGAGGGCGCTGACCTCTTCGAACAGCCGCTCGTTCACCTCGTCGATGTCGGTGTACTCGAGGCCCTTGCCGGTCACGCACTCGGCCACCTCGCGCTCCACCTCCTGAACGCGGGGATCGGCCTCCATGCGCTCGTACATCACGTCGAGGTCGTCGTTGAACTCCTGGTAGAAGGCGGCCGTGTTGCCGTCCGACTCGTTGTAGGCCTGGCCCTGACAGCCCATCTCCTCGAAGTTGGGCTCGAAGTCGTCGAACTGCGCCTCGGCCTCTTCCTCGCTCAGGGTCTCGTCGACCTCGAAGAACGACTGGTCGCCGTAGAGTGCGCCGTCGTAGGCCTCGGCCTCGGCATCGCTCATCCCGGAACGGATCTCCTGGTTCGGGTCGTTGGCAAAGGCCTCTTCGAAGTTGCCATAGTCGTTGCCGATGAGATTCGGGCCAACCTCTTCTTGGGAGAACCAGGTCGTGGTGATGCCGAACCCGTATTTGGCCACCCATTCTTCAGAGCCGTACTCCAGCCCATCGGAGGCAATGAAGCCGAAGCCCGTGTCGGGGACGAAGGGCACATACTCGAAGCCCTGATCGGCCATGCACTGCGCAATCACATCCTGACGAGCGCGCTCTTCTTCCAAGTATCGAGCTTCGGCAGCCTCGGGATCGGAGAAATCGAACGTCTCCTCACCGAGGAATTCGGCGATGGGTGAGGTGAACCCACCCTCGGCCGACACGCCGTCGCCTTCAGCGTTGGTGCTGCCGGAGGTGCCTCCGGCGCAGGCTGCGAACAGCAGTACCGACGCGCTGGCGAGTGCTGCGACGCGCCACCGCCGAGGTGCGCGCAAGGTGGTGGTTCCGAGTGTTGCCATTGTGAGGACCCTCACTTCCCGTTGGGCAGGCTTCCCGTCCTGCAGCCGCCCCCAGTCAACCACGCATGGTTCATGCGGTGGCGTCACGGAGCGGCTCGATCCGGGAGCCACGGTGCGCGACTGTAGCCGGTCGTTGTTAAGAACTTACGAAGAAGGCGGCACGCGAAGAGCCGGGCCCATTTCGAGCGGTGACCTTTCGGTCGTTTGCCGCAACGAACAGACCCGGCTATTCAGTTCCTCATATGTCGCCGACCTGGTGAGTCGGCAGGCTGAGAACGGGCTCGATCAGTTCCGACCGCGGCCTCGACCCCGACCCCGACCACCACGGCCACGGCCACCACGGCCACGACCCCGGTCGTCGTCGGATGCCAGCGCAGCGCCCTCCGGGCCGAGCTCGCCGAAGTCCGACGATGCGGCATCATTGAACTCGTCCTCGAACGACACCGAGACGGCGTCTTCGCCGACCTCGGTCTCGGTGCGGCTGGCCACGGCCGTGGCCGTTCCGCCCCGTCCGCTGTCGCCGTTCGCGGATGCGGAGCCGCCTCCGCCGCCGGATCCAGCGGAGTCATCGCCGCTCATCTTGAGCGAGATCTTCCCGTTCGGGTCGATGTCTTCAACAACGACCTCGACTTCCTGGCCGAGATCGAGCACATCTTCCACCTTGTCGATGCGCTTGCCGCCACCGATCTTGGAGATGTGGAGAAGACCGTCACGCCCGGGAAGGATGTTGACGAACGCACCGAACTTGGTGATGTTCACCACACGGCCGGCGTAGGTCTCGCCGACATCGGCGGTGGGCGGATCGAGGATCAGACGGATCTGACGCTCTGCCTCGTCGACCACCTCTTTCTCGGTGGCCGAGATGGCGACCACGCCCGTCACCCCGTCGTCGTCGACGGAGATCTCGGCGCCGGTTTCGGACTGGATCGAGTTGATGACCTTGCCCTTGGGGCCGATCACATCGCCGATCTTGTCGACCGGGATCTCGAACGAGATGATCTTCGGAGCACCGTCGCGCACATCGTCACGGGGCTCGGCGATGGCACCGGTCATGACCTCGAGGATCTGCATCCGGGCGTCCTTGGCCTGGTTCAGCGCCTGAGCCAGCACGTCGGAGGGAATGCCCTCGATCTTGGTGTCGAGCTGGAGCGCGGTCACGAACTCAGCCGTGCCGGCCACCTTGAAGTCCATGTCACCGAAGGCGTCTTCGGCACCGAGGATGTCGGTGAGCGGCGTGTACTTGCCCTCGGCGAACACGAGGCCCATGGCGATGCCTGCCACCGGCGCCTTGATCGGCACACCGGCGTCCATCAGCGACAGGGTGGAGCCGCAGACCGAGGCCATCGAGGTGGAGCCGTTCGACGACAGCACCTCGGACACGAGGCGCAGGGTGTAGGGCCACTCGTCGAGCGACGGGACCACGGGAACCAGGGCCCGCTCGGCCAGGAGGCCGTGGCCGATCTCGCGACGCTTCGGGCCTCGCATGAAGCCGGTCTCGCCGGTGGAGAAGGGCGGGAAGTTGTAGTGGTGCAGGTATCGCTTGCGGGTGACCGGATCGATGCCGTCGATCATCTGGTCCATCTTCTTCATGCCAAGCGTGGTGATGTTGAGCACCTGGGTCTCGCCCCGCTGGAACAGACCGGAGCCGTGCACCCGGGGCAGCACGCCGACATCGGCCGAGAGGGGCCGGATGTCAGCCGGGCCTCGCCCGTCGATGCGGATGCCGTCCTCGACGATGCGGCGGCGAACGATCGACTTCGACAGCGACCGGAACGCGGCCTTGAGCTGCTTGGTGGCGAGCTCCTCGTCGTCGCCGGCGAACTGCGGCAGGAGCGAAGCCATCAGCTCATCGCGCAGGGCGCCTTCGGCCTCACCGCGCTCGGTCTTGTCGGCGATGCTCATCACCTCGACCATGCGGGCGTCGCCCGCATCGACCATGGCGGCGAACTGCTCGTCGGTGTAGTCGGCCATCGTGGGGAACGAGATGGTCGGCTTGGTGCCAGCCGCTTCCACCAGCTGGAGCTGGAGGGCGATGGCCTCCTTGATGTACTGCTCCGACTCGGTGAGCGCCGCGGCGAGGGCGGCCTCGTCCACCTTGGGGGCGCCGTTCTCGTAGTTGGCCCACGAGTTCTCGGTGCCGCCGGCCTCCACCATCATCACGGCCACGTCGCCGTTGTCGAGCTGACGCCCGGCCACCACGATCTCGAACGACGACTCGTCGCCCTCGGCGTAGGTGGGATGGGGCAGCCAGTCGCCCTCGTTGGTGTAGGCAAGGCGCACGGCACCGATGGGCCCGTCGAAGGGCACGTCGGACACCATCAGCGCAGCCGACGCGGCGTTGATTGCCAACACGTCGTGCGGGTGCACCATGTCGGCGGAGGTGACCGTGATCACCACGTGGGTCTCGTTGCGGAATCCGTCGGGGAACGACGGGCGCAGCGGCCGGTCGATCAGACGGCAGGTGAGCGTGGCCGAGTCTGCGGCACGACCTTCACGACGGAAGAACGAGCCGGGGATCTTGCCTGCGGCATACGAACGCTCTTCGACGTCGACGGTTAGCGGGAAGAAGTCGACGCCTTCCCGGGGGGACTTGGCTGCGGTGGCCGTGGCCAACACGCTGGTGTCGCCGATGCGGGCCATGACGGCACCACCGGCCAGACTGGCCAGGCGGCCAGTCTCGAGATGCATGTCGGGACCGTCACCGCTGGTGACCGTCCCGGCAACGGAAATCGCTTCCGTCATAGGGAACTCCTTGGGTTCTTGACTTGAGAGACGCCCGAGCGACCATCGCTCGGACTACGCAGGCCAGATCCCAGATTTCGACCACCCAGGTCGTTGCGGTGAAAACGGGCTGAGGAGCCGGAAACTGGCAGCTGGCCTCGTGCGGCGGGTGAACACCACGTTCACCCGAATGGGCTTAGGGTACCTGGATCGGCGCAGCGAACGGTGATGGGCAGGAGAGAGCGTGCTGATCGGCGAGATCCAGACTGAACGGCTGTATTTGATTCCCTCCGCCGGTTCGAGGCTCACCCTGAAGGTGTTTGCCTATTCGGGCACCGACAAGCCCATCGAGCTCAGCGCCTGGGTCAAGACGGGCTGGAATTGGCGGTACCGGTGGCCGACACGCCTGCGCCCCGACCAGGCCGGTCGGTTGGCGGAGCACCTGCGCACGGCGGCCTCGTTACCGTCGCTCGACGAGTCAGGGCCTCGCCGGCAGGTGGTGGGTCGGATCGAGGGCGGCGTCCGTCGGGGCCCGATCACGGTGTCGCTCGTACGGAGGCACCCCGGCAGCGTCGGCTTCTCGATGGCCGATCGCCTGGCGTTCGGGGCGTACACGTTCCTGTTCAAGGCCGAGAACGCGCGCCTCGTCGCCGAATGGATCGACTACGGCGTCCAAGCCGCCGCCGACGCCAACGCAGAACGGCCCTGAACCCATGCGAGCGCCACACCCACGGACGTTCACCAAAGGTGAACTCCCGAAGGACCGCCTCCGACGGTCCGCCGCCAACGCAGAACGGCCCTGAACCCATGCGAGCGCCACACCCACGGACGTTCACCAAAGGTGAACTCCCGAAGGACCGCCTCCGGCGGTCCGCCGCCAACGCAGAACGGCCCTGAGCGCATGGGTGACGGATCCGCCACGCCGACCGAGCTCGAGATCAGTGACATCGGCGCGCTGTGGTCGTGGCTCGACATCAACCACGCTCAGGAGGAGAGCGTGTGGCTCGTGACGTTCAAGAAGTCCGACCCCAACCGCTACGTGTCACGTGAACAGGTGCTCGACACACTCGTGGCCTACGGCTGGATCGACGGTGCCCGCCGCAAGGTGGACGACGCTCGCACCTCACAGCTGATCAGCCCTCGACGAACCCAGTCGTGGGCGCAGAGCTACAAGGACCGGGCAGCCCGACTCGACGCCGAGGGTCGCATGCGCGAACCGGGCCGACAGGCGATCGCTCGATCGAAGGCCGAAGGTCGATGGAACGACCTCGCCGACGTTGACGCCCTGGTCGTTCCCGAAGACCTGGACATTGCGTTGGCTGGCGCCGGCGGCACGTCCTGGTTCGGTGAGGCGGCGCCGTCGTATCGGCGCAACGTGTTGCGCTGGATCGCGCAGGCGAAGGCCGACGCAACCAGAGAGAAGCGGATCGTCACCGTGGCCGATCACGCAGCCAGAGGCGAGAAGGTCCGCCACTTCTGAAGGGCCACCCCCGGCGGGCCCGGCCCATGCGACACATACGCCCTGACCCATACGAGCGCCACGCCCTGGGACGTTCGCCAACGGCGAACTCCTGAAGGGCCGCCTCCGGCGGCCCCTTCCCCTCCGCCCAACCCCGAATGCAGGGGGCAAGCACTCCCGGGGCAGCGGCAACGGGCCTGGCAAAGGCTGTGACGGCCCTGGCAGCGTGCGGCGACGCCGGGCTGTCAGCAGCCTCTTTCCGCCATTCTGGAAGCCAGCAGGCGCTTGCCCTTTTCCAAAGCTTGAATCGACAGGATCAAAAACACACCTGAAGAGAAGAACCACGGC
>JBCCFL010000013.1:0-115413 GCA_039029735.1 Actinomycetota bacterium
AAGAGCAAGCCCTCGCCGACCGAGAACGCATCCTCGGACCCGACCACCCCGACACCCTCACCACCCGCAACAACCTCGCCAGCAGCTACCAATCAGCGGGCCGCACCAACGAAGCCATCACCCTCAAAGAGCAAGTCCTCGCCGACCGAGAACGCATCCTCGGACCCGACCACCCCAACACCCTCACCACCCGCAACAACCTCGCCAACAGCTACTGGTCAGCGGGCCGCACCAACGAAGCCATCACCCTCCAAGAACAAGTCCTCACCGACTCCGAACGCATCCTCGGACCCGACCACCCCGACACCCTCACCACCCGCAACAACCTCGCCCATATGCGCAGAAACGAGCCGAAGGGTCGTCGGTAGGGTCGGTCGGGGGAGTTTGGCCGTGCCCACTGGGGTCGGCAGACCGTTGCTACCAGGGAAAACGGTTTGTGGGCCATGAGGGATTTGAACCCCCGACCCCTTGCGCGTCATGCAAGTGCTCTAGCCAACTGAGCTAATGGCCCCGGTCCGGTCAGGGTAGCAGGACGCCTCCCCGACCGGTCGTGAGCGCGGAGCGGGATTCGAACCCGCGAATCACGGCTTTGCAGGCCGCTCCCTTAGACCACTCGGGCATCCGCGCTGGCGGATCACAACCCTACCGCCAATCATCACGACCCGGCGTGAGATACCATCAGGGCCCACAACGACGGCCAACCTGCCTCGCCCTGCCCCTCCAGGCCGGCCAGGCGCAACGACTGATGAGCGAGCACTACATCGCATGGGACGGGCGGCAGTACCCATGGCCACCACCTGACAACTGGTACCTCGCCGACGACGGCCGCTACTGGGCGCCCGGCACCGGCCCCGATCCAGGCGCAGGCGTGGGCCTGGGCATCGGCGCGGAGCCGCGGCACGAGCCGACGGCCCAGCTCGCCAAGGTACAGATCCGCAACACCCCCACCGAAGCCACCGTCCCGCCCCCTCGCCGGGGCTCAGGCGCCCTCATCGCCCTGCTGTCGGTGCTCGGGCTCGTGGCCGTGGTGCTAATCGCCGGCGTGGCCTTCCTCATGCTCGGCTCCGACGACGCTGACACTGCGGCAGTGGACGTGGCCGCACCGACCACTGAGAGCGACAACGCAGCAGCCGAGGCCACCGACGCCGACTCTGACGCCAACGCCGACGCCGACGCCAACGCCGACGGCGCGGCCGAGGCCACCGCGAGCCCCTCCACCACCCTCTTAACCAGCGACCCCCGGGTGGCCGACTTCCGGGCCCGGCTGGCCGCCAACGAACTCTCCGCTGAGAGCCTGGGCGACGCCGAGATCGAGCAGTTCGGCATGGACTTCTGCGCCCTCGCCGCCGACGTGGACGACGGCGCAATGTACGCCTCGGTGCGCGACGAGGCTGTAGCCGGATCGTCGTTCAGCGACCTCGACGCCGAGGAGCTCGCCTTCCTGATCGACTCGGCCGTGGCCACCTTCTGCCCCGAGCACGCCCAGCGGCTCGGGATCGCCACCTGACCGTGCCCTGAGGGCTGTCAGCCCCTGGACGCCAGCTCGTCGCGCAGGGTGAACTCGATGAACGCCAGCGTGGCCCGCGGGTCGGTGCCTTCCACGTAGATCTTCTGCGCCAGGTCCCGGCCCCACGAACTCCGCTCGCTCCGGGGCGCCTCGGTGCCCCGATAGGCCAGGTACAACTCATCGACCTCTTCCATCGCCTGGCGCAACAGCCAGCCACCGTCGGGCGGGCTCGGCACCGTTGGTGGCTCGGGCGGCGCCGTCGGAGCCATCTCCTCGGCGAAGTACCGGAGGAACTCCTCCCACGGAAACTGCGAACCCGGGTCGCTGCGCCGCCCCGGATCGAGCTCGCCGTGGCCCACGAACCCCGGCTGGGCCGACCGATACTGGCTGGGCGAGATCCGCTGTGCCGGCACGGTGACCCCCACCGTCTGCTCAACCCAGCGAGCCATGTTCGCCGCCTCTTTCGCCCCGTTGCGCAGCGCTCCAACGAACCAGCGCTCGGGCAGGGTGGGCCACTGCGCCGCCCGACAAGCGAACGACAACCCGAGCGACCACCGGTTGCCGCCAGTGCCCTCGTGGAACATCTCCCACTCGTACTTGCCGAGCTGCACGATCGAGTCGGAGTCAACGATCGAGTGGTAACTGCCAGCGGCGTCACGCCGGCGGGAGATGAACCGAGCAACAGCCTCGGCCCCACCGTCGGGGAGCGTGGTGTCGGTGTTGTTCTCCGCTGTGTGGACGACGATCGCACCGGTCACCGTCGCCCGACGCACCCGCCGGAACTGCGATCGCGCCGGGGGGTTGTCCTCCAGGTACACGCCCATGGTCTCCGCTCCTGAATCCGCCTCGTGAGGGTCCGTCGACACTCTAGGACACGCAGTGGGGCGTATCGGCCACGGTGCGCGGGGTCGCCCGCCGACACTGCCGACGCCGTGACGACCGGGCGCCTACGGGTTACAGCTCAGCCCAACCCAGTCGCACGCCGGGGTGGCACCGTCGAGGTCGAGCACCGTGCCGGTGGCCACCCACTCCCCCTCCGCAGCGTTGTAACGCCGCACGGTCGCCCCCTCGATCGGGTAGGCGTCGCGAGCCCCCGATGTCGTGAAGCCGACACCGTCGAGAAGCATCGGATGATCCAGATTCAAGTTCCGCATCGCCAACACCATGTTCGACCGGCTGAGCCCACCGGGCAGCTCCGAGGCGATCCGCAACAGCTCGACGTGGGCCCACCCATAGTGCGCGAAGCCGAGACCGACGAGAAGCTGATCGGGGTCGAGGCGAGCCGACTCGATCTGGCGACGGGCCACCCGGATGAAGTCGTCATCGATCGTGTCGGGATCGTTCAGCGCTCTCGACCCGGTGCCGACCGACAACAACCCGTCGCCGGCGTCGTCCAACGGCTGCAGGTAGGCCAGCGGCTGGCTGCAGCCCGACGGGATGAACAACGCAGAGGCCCGAAGCTGCAGGTTCTCGGCCTGGACCCCCTCGATCGCCTCCACACACGGCTGGCCGGTGGTCATGGCGATGAACACGTCGGGCAGGAGATCGGCCACCTCGGCCATCTCCTCGGTGAGGTCGAGGGCCTCCGGCGGATGGCGAACCACCTCAACGCTCTCGATCACGTCGGGGTTGTCGTCGGCCCACGCCTGGAAGCGCTCCAGGTAGATCTCACCGAAGTCGTTGTCGATCACGAGGGCGCCCACGGTGACCGGCACCTCATCGCCAAGGTTCTGCTTGATCCAGTTGCCCCAGATCAGCGCCTCGGTGGCGTGCGACAGCTCGAACCCGACCGTGAACGGAAAGTCCTCAGGATCGCCCCACGCCGGATGGGCCGACACCACGAACGGCTGAGGTAGGCACGCATCATTCAATGCCTCGTGCACCGCCAGCGAGCCTGGCGATCCGACGGTGATCACCCCGAGCACGTCGTCGGCCGCGATGAACTCGGCAACCAGCTCGGCGGCCCGAGCTGGGTCGTAGGCATCGTCGCGCACGACCAGCTCGACGAAGCGACCGTCGACGCCGCCGCGTGCGTTCACCAGATCGACGTAGGCCTGCAACCCGTCGACGAGCAACGAGAACGACGCCAGCGGCCCGCTCTGGGCCACCACGACCCCGAGGCGAACCGAGGCCGACGTCACCCCCGCATCGTCGACCCACTCAGCGGGACAGTCGTCGAGGTCGAACTCGAACTCATCGGGCCCGCTCAACACGTTGTCGTCGTCGATACCGAACGAATCGAGCTGAAGGCCTCCCACCACCTGGGAGCGACGATCGGCCCAGTCGGCTTCGAGGGCGACGAGTACATCGTCCAGATCGTCGGGATCGCTCTCACCGTCGATGGCGTTGCCTTCGATCGCGCCGGCCGGCGCGGCGGCGGTATTCGTCACCGTTGTGGTGGAGGTGCCGATCGGAATCGTGTTGGGCACCGAGGCGTCGTTCGCATCGCCAGCGCAAGACGCGGCGATCAGGCCGAACGACAGAAGAAGTCCGGCTGTCCGGGTTGCGCGAGACGCTCGCCCTCCAGCCATCGGGAGCAGGCTAGTGGATCCAGTGGAGCGACAAGCGGGACGCTGGTGAGTGCACCCAGACCCTGATCTCCACCGCCATGGGCACGCCGATTCTTACGGAACTCTGCACTGATCTTGCCCGGAACCAGCGCCTCAGCCAGCCCAGATCTCAGTGTTCGGATGGTCGCCGAACCAGGCGAACCAGAGGCCCTGGCTCACCACCATGCGGGGTAGTTCAGACCCATCGGCCAACACGGCGGTGTCGACGTCTGACGACGACACCTCTGGGGCGTCGCCGTCGGCCAACCCGGCATCGTTGGCGTCGTAGACCCGAGCCCCGGCGGAGTTGGGCACGAGCAGCACCGACTGGCCGCCGACCTCGAACACCCGGGGGCCTGCGGCCACGATGTCGTCGACTGGGATGGCCAGTTGCTCGCCGCCGAAGTCAAGGCCGATCACGCTCTCCTTCAGATCCACCTCATCGGTGGGCGTGTCGAGAATCGGGAACCACACGTTCGGATCGTCGTAGTAGAAGCGGTAGGCCGAATCGGCGTCGTAGGCATAGGCGATCGGAGCCTGCTCCGGATTGTCGGAGAAGATCGGGCCCGGGATGGCGAGCGTCTCGGTGTCGGGATGAGCGTCCTGCCACTCCCGCCACGTGGTGACCTCCACCGGGAACTGCTCGAGGGGTACGCCCTCCAGCTCGCCACCGATGCCAACCGCGTTGAGGTGGCTCCAGAGCGTGTCGGTCTGGACGTCGACCATGATCTTGTTGGAGCTGATCAACAGGCCCGATGTCTGGAAGTCGAGCACCTGGCCCTCCACCTGGCGGTCGAACAGCAGCGCCGTGCGGCACAGGGTGCAGAAGATCAGCGACACGGGCTCACCGCCAACCGTGTCGTTCGCCAATTCGTGGTGGCCGAGGATCCGGAACGGGTACGCAACTGCCTCGCCGTTCACGACGACGCCGAACACGATCTCACCGTCCTCCATCCACTCGTTGGCCTCGGCGGCAGTCACCCGCTCGGGGTCGTTGAGCTCGGGGATGCCCGCCCGGGGCACGCCGCCCCACTGGATCCGGCTGAGCACCAGATCGTCGTCGACCGAGTCGAGCAGTTGCGGGTAGTCATCGTCGATCGGGCCGTAGAGCCCGAGCTTCCATTCCCGGTAGCCCTCACCGGGATCGATCGCCTCGTCGTATACCCACTGGCCGTAGACGCGGTAGTCCTCGTTGATGAACTGATCCGACGTGCGCTCGATGCCCGACAGGATCGACATTGCGCCGGCCACCTGTTCGTCGGTGGTGTTGGACGGGCCGAGCCGCATGAGGTCGAGCAGCCACGGGCCCCACCGCCGCTCGCCAGTTAGCGCCATGTCGGCTGCGATGTTGGACGCCAGCGAGCTGCTCGGCTGCTCGAGGAAGGCGTCGATCTTCTCGTCGAGCGGAAGGTCGACGAAGGCGGTCGGCGCGTCGTCGTCGGCCCCGTCCACCTGGGCCACCTCCACGGTGGAAGGTGGGGCCGAGGTGGTGGTCTCGGCTGCGGTCTCCTCGGAGCTGTCGGCGCCACCGTCGGTGACGGCTTCGGTGTCGGAGCTGTCACTGCAGGCTGCGGCCACGAGGGCCAGCCCGAGGCCCAACGCGATCAGTCGTCGGGATCGTGAGAGAGAGGTTCGCCGCTGAGCCATAGCGGATGAACCCTCACCCTGGAGGAGATGTTCCCGATGTCACATCCGGGAATCGGCGGGTTGGGGTGGGCAGACCAGCCAGTTCGGAGCCGCCGCCACTCCCCCAGCCGTCGCCCCCACCCCGGGACACAGGGCGGGTGGGGCCACCGTCGCGACCGTCGTCTTGGCCGTCCTCGCCTGCAGCGCGCCGCTGCTCCCAGCGGCGAACGAGCCCCGCCAGACCGTCGGGCGAGACGAACGTGAGCAGGATCAGGCCGGCTCCGAACACGAACACGTCGTTGTCGAGCACGCCGAGCAGCCCGTTGACGAACGGCACGAGGATGAGCGCAATCACGCCGTAGACGGCGCCCACGAGGTAGGCGGCGCCCCCGATCACGGCCGCGGCGTAGAGCCGGAACGACAAGAACACGGTGAACTGCTCGTGACTCACGAACGGCGACAGCGTGGCCTGCAGAGCGCCCGCCATTCCGGCCAGGGCCGCCGACAGGGCGAATGCGCCGGTCTTGGTGGCCACGAGGTCGACACCGAACACCGCCGCCGACGTCTCGTCGTCGCGAACGGCCTGCATGGAGCGGCCTATCCGTGACTGCAACAGGTTGCGGGTCACCAGGAACAGCAGGGCGCACACGGCGAGGCACACGTAGTAGCGGAAGGTGATCGTGTTGTCAGCCCCGAACCACGCCGGGGCTTCGAGCGTGTTGTCGATCGCCCGACCGCTCACGCCGCCGGTGAGAGCAGGGAACCGCTTCGCCAGCGACGGGAACACCACGCCCACCCCGAGGGTGATCAGCGCCAGGTAGATGCCCTTGATGCGCAGCGCCGGCAGCCCGAGCACCCAGCCCACCGCCCAGCACGTGACGAACGTGGCCGGCAGGGCCGCCGCATAGGGCAGGCCCACCACGTCGACGTAGGAGGCCAGGGCGAAGGCACCGAGCCCGACGAAGGCACCGTGCCCGAGCGAGATCAGGCCGGTGTAGCCGGTGGCCACCACGAGTCCGAGCACGGCAAGGGTGAGCACGACCACCCCAGCGATCCGGCGCAGCGGGAGGGGATCGAGAAGCAATGGCAGCACGAGCAGCACGGCAACGGTGACCACGGCCACCCACTGGCTGATCGTGAGCCGACTGGCGAGGCGTTCCCACATGGTCAGACCCGCTCCACCCGGCGGGTGCCGAACAGGCCTGTGGGGCGCACCACGAGCACCACGGCCATCACCATCAGTGGGGGCAACAGTGCGAGATCGGTGGAGATGAACGGCACGTAGGCGGGCACAAGCGTCTGGGCCAGCGCCACGACGAGGCCGCCCACGAGCGCCCCGAGCGGGCTGTCCAGCCCACCGATGGTGGCGGCCGCGAACGAGAAGATCAGGAGCCGGATCATCATGAACGGCTCCAGGAGCACCGCGTCGGCCACCAACGCCGCCGAGAGGGCTCCGATCGCCGCGGCGATGGCCCAGCCCACCATGAGGGTGCGGCTCACCTTCACCCCACACAGCTCGGCTGATTCGCGGTTGCCGGTGATGGCCCGGAAGGCGAGCCCGACCTTGGAGCGGTAGAGCAACAGGGCGAGTAACCCGAGCAACACGAGCAACGTGATCCACACCCCGATCGTCTCGATACGGAGCCGCGAACCGCCAACCGGTACGAAGTCGTCAGGGCCGGAGGGGAACGGGCTGGGGAACAGCCGAGCCTGGGTGCCCCAGAACTCCACCGTGAGGGCGTTCACGGCGATCAACAAGCCGATGGTCACGTTCACCACCGGAAGGTCGGGGCGGCCCTCCAGCGGCCGTATGAGCACCCGTTCGGTGAGGGCCCCCGCCATCGCTCCGAACAGCACCGCACCGGCGATGGCGAGCGGAGTCGGCCACGGCAGGCCGGGCAGGAATCCCACGAGGGTGATCCCGGCGACCCCGGCCGTGGCCGGCGGTGTGAGAAGAAGGAAGCCGACGTAGGCGCTGAACGTGGCCAGCTCCCCTTGCGCGAAGTTCAACAGGCCGGTGGCCCGGTAGATCATCACCAGCGCAACCGCCAGCGATGCGTAGATCGCACCGTTGAACAGTGCGTCGAAGATGCGTTGCAGGAGCAGATCCACCGTGATCCTTCTCAGTCGACTCCGGACGCGACCGGGGGCCGAGGTTCACTGTGGAACCCCGGCCCCCGGTGAAGCAAACCCTGAACGATGTCAGGCGTGCATCACTCGCTAAGCGAGATCAGCAGCCGTCTTCGCCCCAGGAGCAGTTCGGCGAGGAACCGTTGAGGTCAACGGCGTCACCGAGCTGGATCCACGACTCGTTGGCCGAGTCGTACTGGCTGAACTCCGAGCCTTCGATGTAGTAGCCGTCCTCGGAACCGTTCACCGAGAAGCTGATGCCATCGAGGGTCAGCGGGTGCACCAGGTCCATGGCCCGCAGGGCGAGCATGAGGTTGGTGCGGTTCAGACCACCGTCGAGCTCCGACGCAATGCGGAGGGCCTCAACGTGCGGCCAGCCGTACTGAGCGAAGCCCGTGCCGTAGAGGCCAACGGAGATGTCGAGACCACGGCTCTCCATCTGCTCGTTCACCCACACGACGTAGGGGTCGTCCGCGTACTGCGGGTCGGTGGTGGCCTTCACGCCGCCGCCCACGATGAGGAACCCGTCAGCGGCATCGCCAGCGGGGATCATGTAGGCGTTGGGGTCCTTGCAGACCGACGGAGCGAACAGCGCACTGGCCGATTCGGTCAGACCGGAGTTGCCGGCTTCCTGGACAGCCAGGAGGCAGGGGTTACCAGCCGTCATCGAGATGAAGACATCCGGCTCGCCAGCGGCGATGGTGGTCATCTCGTTGGTCACCGTGGGGGCAGCCGGGTCGTGGGGCACGGCCTGGAACTCCGACACGACGTCGGGGTTGGCCTCGGCCCACTTCTCGAAGCTGTCCTCATAGGCAAGACCGAAGTCGTTGTCCATCACGAGACCGGCAACCTTCACGGGAAGGTCGTCGGCCAGGTTCTGCTTGATCCAGTTACCCCAGAACACAGCCTCGGTGGAGTACGACATCTGCAGACCGGTGGTGAACGGGTGACCGTCCGGATCGCCCCAGGCGGGGTGACCGGTCATCACGAACGGCTGCGGGATGCAGCTCTCGTTGAGGGTGTCGTAGGTGGCCAGCGTGTTCGGCGAGCCCAGGGTGGTGATGTAGAACGGGTTCTCCGACTGGATGAGCTCGTCGACCAGCTCGATCGTCTGGGCGGCGACGTAGGCGTCGTCCTTGACGATCAGCTCGATCGGCGTGCCACCGATGCCACCGGTCTCATTGACGTACTCGAAGTACGCCTCCATGCCGGCGGCGATGTTGCCGTAGGCAGCCAGGTTGCCCGACTGAGCCGTGGTGTGACCGATCTTGATGGTGTCACCGACACCCTCGGTCTCGCTCCAGTCGGCCGGGCAGTTGTTCAGGTCGATGGTGAAGCCGCCGGGGCCGTTGAGAACGTTGTTCTCGTCGACGCCGTAGCCGCCATCCTGAATGGCCGCAACGACAGTGGCCCGAGCCTCGGCCCACTGGGCCTCGAGCTCTTCGATCGAACCAGCAGCCGCAGCGGGCTCCTCGTCCTCCATGGCCTCTTCTTCCTCATCGGCCGGCTCTTCGTCGAGAGCCTCTTCGACAGCGTCGTCATCGACGCCACCACCGGCGAGGTCGCCTTCGGCTTCAGTCTCCTCGCCTTCGGCTCCCTCGTCGTCGTCACTGCCACCACAGGCAGCAGCTACGAGAGCGAGCGCGAAGAGCAAGCTCAATATCTTGGTCAGGTTCTTCATTGGTTGGTTTCTCCTCTCGCCAAGTCCGCCCCAAGGCCGGACTTAGATCTCTTTCTCGATGTCTCCACGTCGAACCGACACACCCCATGTGCCGTGAACGTGATTGCGGTGCGGGTGCACCGAACACGAACCAGCGGCTAGACCGCCGGCTCCGGAACGACCTCCTCAGCAGGAGGTTCCGGACTTGCGGCCCGTCCGACAACCGCCCCTTCCGGCGGCCGCGGGATGGTTCGCATGATTCTCCCCTTCATTTGCTTGGCGAATCCTACGACACCGCCCGGGGCAAAGAACGTCACGGCGATCAAAATCAGGCCGAACAGCGACTCGGACAAGATGTCGAGGCCGAACGACTTGGTGTACTCACGGACGAACACCACCACGAACGCTCCGACCACGGCGCCTTCGATCGTGGCCACGCCACCGATCACCAGACCCACCAGGAGCGGTACGGCCAGCGGGGCGAACCCGAAGTCCTGCTCGCCGGCAAAGCCGATGTTCATCACCCACATCACGCCGGCAAGTGCACCGAGGGCAGCACTCACGCCGAAGGTCAGCGTCTTGTAGAGCGGCAGGTTCACGCCGCTCACCGCCGCGCCGGTCTCGTTGTCACGAATGGCGATGATCGCCCGACCAGGACGGCTCCGGAGAAGGTTCCGGGTGGCCCAGAAGGCGAGCACGGTGAGGATCAGGATGACGAAGTACTGGTAGATCTCCTGCTGCTCGGCGGTGTCGTCGATACCGAGGAGTGACTGAGCCCAGCTCGGCGCCACGAGAATCTCGTCGATGTTTCGACCGTTCGCACCGCCCGTTGCGTCGGCGATTCCGAACTTGTCGAGCTTCATCAACGACGGGAACACCGCAGCGAAGGCGATCGTGAGCAGCGCCAGGTAGAGGCCCTTGATGCGCAGCGCTGGAACGCCGAGCAGAACACCCACCAGGAATCCAATTGCGATCGCCACCGGAATGGTCATCCAGTAGTCCCACCCGAAGTCGTTGATCAACCAGATGGTGAGGAACGCTCCGATCCCGACGAAGGCACTGTGCCCGAGGGCGATCAGACCCGAGTAGCCGACCACGAGATTCACGCCGAGGATGGCCACGGCGAAGTACAACGCACGGTTCAGGCGTCCGACCTGGAAGAGGCCGAACACCTCCCACAGCACGTACGGCAACAGAACGGCGCCGATTGCGAACAGCACCCAACTGCCGATCACAAAGCCTCGGTGCGAGCTGCTGCCCTGTTGGAAGGTGAACATCGGTCCACTGTTCATGACAGAACTGATTCCTTTCGACTCTTCACTCGCGTCAGACCCGCTCGACGCGGGACGTACCGAACAGGCCCGAAGGCTTGAACCACAACACGATCAGGATCACCACGAAGGCAACGGCGAGGCTCAACACGTTGAACGCCGTGTCGCGGTCGCCCAGGTACCCCACGAGGAGGCTCTGGATGAGGCCGATGGCGATGCCACCCACCACAGCGCCCTGGAGCGAATCGAGGCCGCCGATCGTGGCGGCGGCGAAGGAGAAGATGAGCAGCGTGGCCATCATGTTCGGCTGAATGAACAGCTTCGGCGCCACCATCGCACCACCGAGGGTGCCGAAGGCCGCGGCGAGCGCCCAGCCGAACATCAGAGTGCGACCCACCCGCACGCCAACGAGGCGAGACGACTCGGTGTTCGACGACACCGCCCGGAAGGCGAGGCCGATCTTCGTCTTCGACAAGATGAACCAGAGCGTGAGGCCCATCGCCCCGAGCACGGCCCAGGTGCCGATCACTGAGTAGCGGAGACGGGCGCCGCCGATGCCGACGAAGGCGTCGGAGTCGGTGGGGAACACGCTCGGGAAGGCCCGAGGGTTGAAGTTCCACAGGTAGCCGGCCACCGAGTTCAGGATCAGGAACAGGCCCAGGGTGATGAGCACCACTGGAAGGTGATCCGTTGGATCGAACGGTCGGATGAGCATCCGCTCGATCGCTGCTCCCATTGCGGCGCTGATTGCCATCGCCACAGCGATGGCGGCCATCAGCCCCAGCGGCAGGAACCCGGCCGAGAACTCGGCCCAGCCGAGCGTGTAGCTCAGCGCCGAGTCTTCGGGGGTGACCGCCAGCAGGTAGGCGATGAACGTGCCGAACATCGCAAGCTCGCCCTGCGCGAAGTTGATGAGGGTGGTGGCCTTGAAGATCAAGACCAGCGCCACCGCCACCACGGCGTAGACGGCTCCGTTGTCGAGACCGTCGAACAGTCGCTGCAGGAACAGCTGCACGCCACCGTCGATGATCTCGGGGAGGATGTAGATGAAGAGCGCAAGCCCGATGACGCCGAAGATGCCTCCGGTGATCAGGCGGGCGGGGTTGTCCATCCAGGACGGTCGTGAACCGACTTGTGCTGTTGTCATGTTCGTTTCCTCGCTTCCTGCGACCTAGGCGCCGAGGTAGGCGTCTTGGACGGCACTGTCGTTCTTCAGCTCTTGGGCGGGCCCCTCGAGCACGATCTCGCCGGCTTCCAGCACGTAACCGTGGGAGGCGAGATCCAGCGCCAAGTTGGCGTTCTGCTCCACCAGGAGCATGGTGACACCAGACTCCTCGTTGAGTTCTTTGAAGGTGGCGAACAGATCCTCGATGATCAGCGGCGCCAGGCCGAGTGACGGCTCGTCGAGCAGGAGCAGGCGGGGCCGCGACATCAGCGCCCGCGACACAGCCAGCATCTGCTGCTCACCACCGGAAAGCGACCCTGCGAGCTGGTCCTTGCGTTCCTTCAGGCGAGGGAACATCTGGAACCAGCGGTCGAGGTCGTCGTCGATCGGATCAGTACGGACGTAGGCTCCGATCTGGAGGTTGTCGAGCACCGACAGCTCCGGGAACGTGCCCCGCCCCTGCGGAACGTGGGCCAGACCCATGCCGACGATGTTGGCCGTATCAGTTTTGGAGATGTTCTCCCCGCCGAAGGTCACGTCGCCGGTCGAGGTGACCATGTTGCAGATCGCACGCAGGGTGGTGGTCTTGCCGGCGCCGTTGGCACCGAGGATCACCGACACGTCGCCGTCTGGCACGTCGAACGAAACGCCGCGCAACACGTTGACCTGCCCGTAGCGGGCAGTCAGGTTGTCGACCTTGAGCATCAACGGCTTCGGTGCAGCCGATCCGTTGCTGGCGGTGCTGTCAACAGTGTCGGTCATGCTGCGGAACTCCCGAGATAGGCCTCGATGACAGAGGGATCTTCACGCACGGTTTCGGGCGGGCCCTCGGCGATCTTCTTGCCGAAGTTCAGCACCACCACGTTCTCGGAGATGCCCATCACCATGCGCATGTGGTGCTCCACGAGCAGCACGGTGAGGTTGTGACGATCGCGGAGGCCCTTGATCGTCTCGCCGAGTTCGTCGACCTCGGAATGGGTGAGGCCGGATGCCGGTTCGTCGAGCATCAGCAGACGAGGGTCGCCGATCAGCGCACGAGCGAGCTCGATGCGCTTGAGCGTGCCGAAGGGCAGGCCGGCGGCGGGATGGAAGGCATGTTCGGTCAGACCAAGCTCCTCGAGCGCGTTCCACGCCTTGAGCTTGGTCGCCTTCTCCTCCTTGCCCGTTCCCAGCTTGAGCATGGACGTGACGAAGTTCGCCTTGGTCGACGTGTGATCGCCGACCATGACGTTCTCCAGCACAGTCATACCCGGCCAGAGGGCGAGGTTCTGGAAGGTGCGGTACACGCCCTTCTGCGAGATCGTGTGCGGAGCGAGGCTCAGCAGATCGATCCCGTCGAAGGTGACGGAACCCTCGGTGGGGTCGTAGATCCGACTGACGACGTTGAACAGCGTCGTCTTGCCGGCACCGTTCGGACCGATCAACGCACAGATCTGACCTTCTTCGATCCCGAAGGACAGTCGATCCAGCGCGGTGATACCGCCAAACTTCACCGTGATGTCGGAGACATCCAGCAGAGACACGTTGGTAGTTCCTCCCCCTGTGCTCATTGCTCTAGCTTCGTAGCATCCGGACGGTAGACAGGTTCGACACGCTCCGTCAAAGTGGCGGCAGCCCCCCGGAGCGGCACGACCCCTGCGACCAGCGCATGCTCGTGTAGCCATTGTCACATCTGTGTTCGCGATTGTGGGTGTCGATCAGGTTCCGGTTCGACGTCACCGCCACCTCTATATAGAGGCGCCGTCAGATCAGGGTCAGTCGGACGTCAGGCGTCCACCGGATTGACCCGCAACCCAGCCACGCTGATCTGGCCGTCGGCACCGATGCAGCCCCGGGCCTCCGCCCCCGCCTCGATCGCCGATCGGTCGACTGCGATCACGTCGATGCCGCCGAGGCCCTCTCCCCTGCCGTCGGCCTCGGGTACGAAGCGCACGGTCGCGTTGTCCATCTCGATCTGAGGGTGACCGTCGGCGTCGGCGGTGAGGTCGATCTCGGCCATGTCGGCCCAGCGCCGGGCGAGCGGTTCGGGATCGGGGCTCTGGATCTCGGCAGCGGCGATGCCGGCCACCATGTCGGTGCGCACGAACGGCTTCCAGTTCTTGCCAGCCGGGTACCAGGGGCCGTCCGGTTGATCGGCACCGTCCATCAGCATCTGGTCCATCTCGAAGAAGGTGCCGCCGGTGTCGCCGGGGTGCAGCTGGATGCCGTCGTGACCCTCGTCGGGATAGTGGAGGTCGTACGCCACCCGGATGTCGAGCTCGGCCGCCCGTGCCCGTCGGCGGGCCACGTCGTCGACCTGGGTGATCACCATGTAGCCGGAGTCGCCGCCTCTCCGCTCGATGTAGCGGCCGCCCGCGGTGCCGTCGCTGGTCGGGGTGACCACCTCGAGGAACTGGTTGCCAACCGGCCACAGCGTGTTCTTGAGCCCGAACGTCGAGACGCCCGGGTCGGTGAAGCACGCCTCGACACCGAGCACCGAGCCGATGTCGAGGGCTGCGGTGCGAAGGTCGGAGGCCACGATCGCAATCTGACGAAGTCGAATCCACATGCCGCCGACGCTAGGTGACGACATAGGGTCAGCGGAAGCTCACCCGGACCGGCCGGTGGAGCGGAGACGAATCGAGAACTACGTGACACTCACCGTCGGATTCATCGGCCTCGGCAACGTGGGCGGCAAGCTCGCCGGCTCGCTGCTGCGCAACGGGTTCAACCTGTACGTTCGCGACCTGGACCGCGAGGCTGCGGCACCGTTCCTCGATGGCGGCGCCCACTGGGGGACGTCCCCGGCCGGCATGGCCGAGGTCTGCGACGTGGTGATCACGTGCCTTCCGAGCCCCGCCGCCAGTGCCGCGGTGCTCGAAGCCGACGACGGCATCCTCGCCGGCCTCACACCGGGCACGATCTGGGCCGAGATGAGCACGACCGACGAAACCGAGGTGCTGCGCCTGGGCGCCCTCGTGGCCGCGGCGGGAGGTGAGCCCCTCGACTGCCCGGTGTCGGGCGGATGCCACCGGGCCGCCACCGGCAACATCGCAATCTTCGCCGGCTGCGAGCGAGCAACGTTCGAACGGATGCTCCCTCTTCTGAGCGCCATGGGCCGCCAGATCCTCCACACCGGCCCGCTCGGGTCAGCGTCGGTGCTCAAGGTGGTCACCAACTATCTCGCCACCGCGAACCTGGTGTCGCTGGCCGAGGCTCTGGTGACGGCGAAGGCGTCGGGCATGGATCTCGGTACCACCTACGAGGCGATCCGGATCTCGTCAGGCAACTCGTTCGTGCACGAGACCGAGAGCCAGGTGATCCTCAACGGCAGCCGCGACATCAACTTCACGATGGACCTCGTGGTGAAGGACCTGTCGCTGTTCCAGGCAGTGGCTGACCGCCACGACGTGCCGTTGGAGATGTCCCCCCAGCTGCTGTCGATCTTCAACGATGCCCAGGATCGCTACGGTCCACGCGAGTGGTCGCCCAACGTGATCAAGCGGCTGGAGGAGGCCACCGACCTCGACATCACAGCGCCCGGGTTCCCGGCCGAGATGGTTGACGACGAGCCCGAGGTGCCGGGGGCCGAGATCGCAGTACGTCGCTGATCATCCAGTGGTGTTGATCATCCAGTGGTGTTGATCATCCAGTGGTGTTGATCATCCAGTGGCGCTGATCATCCAGTGGTGTTGATCAGCGCGCCGGTTGCGCGCCCGCATCGTCTCCTGCGGTGGATCGCCCTGCCGCACGCACAGCGGCGAGCGTGGCCGCTCGACCCTCGGCGTTCTGGGCCTGGACCACGTAGAACAACGCCTGGCGGGCGAGCAGCTGAGCGGGTGCACCTCGATCTGCGCCCCGCCCTCCGGCCGCGGCGAGCAGCGCAGTGGTGAGCCGCTGCACGGTGAAGATTGCCGACGTGCGGGCGGCGGCGATGTCGTCGACGGTCCACTCGTTTCCCTCGTCGGCTGCCGCCGCCGCTGCGACCTCGGCTGCTGCGGCCTGAGCCCTCCAGTGGGTGCTCAAGTCCGGCCCGGTGTCGGGCTCGATCGCCATCAGTTCGCTCAGCGCCCGGTCTCCGAGCCCGAGACACAGCGGGTTGGGCCGGGCGGCCGCCCGGCGGTCGGCGCCGCGCCACCGCTCGAGGTCGACCACCGCCATCACGTCACTGGCGTCGACTCGCAAGCCGTCGAACGCGAGGCGCACGGTGCTGGTGGCGTCGAACACCATCAGGTCCATCGGCGCCGACGCCGAGAGGCCGGGGGCTTCTTCCCCCGCCACGAGTGCCCACACGAGCTGGCCGTCGTCGGTGGTGGCCGCCACGGAGAACACCTCGGCCATGCCCCACGACGTGGCCCACGGCGCATGCCCGTCGAAGCGCCACCCGCTGCCGTCGCGGGTTGCCTCGACGGCGGCCGCGCCGCTCCGACGAACGTGGGCGAACGCCGTGCCGGCCAGGCTCGACCCGCACAGCCGTGCGAGCCAACGGTCTCGGAGATCGTGGTTGTCGGATCGGGCGAGGGTGCTGAGCGTGCCGTGGTGCTGGGCGTAGGCGAACGCCGTGGCCCCGCACCCCGATCCAACGATGCGCAGCACGGCCTGGATGGCGGCCTGATCGAATCCTGCCCCTCCAGCGCTCACCGGGGCGGCGAGGCCGAGGAGGCCGGCGTCGGCGATTGCGGCGAGATGCGAGGCCGGGATCTGCTCGGAGCGATCCACGCTGATCGCAGCCGGCCAGAGCACCTCGTCCACCAACCGCTGCGCTGCCTGCTCGATCCGCATCCGCTGGGCGTCCATGGGCGCTCACCGTAGGGCAGCCAGCTCGCTCGGTTGCAGTCAGCCACGCTCGACAGCGGGCGATCCGGAGGATAGGAAAGAGGCTCCACTCAACCCCGACGGAGGACGCGCCCGTGGCACTCGACCCGGCCATCGAGGTGATCGACAAACGGTTCCACCGCTATGCGATCCACAACGCCCACATCGATCATCTGTGGACGGGTGGGCGGTGGACGGAGGGGCCCGTCTACCACCCGGCTGGCCGATACCTGCTGTTCTCCGACATCCCGAACGACCGGACACTTCGCTACGACGAGACCACCGACACGGTGGCGGTGTTCGACCAGCCGGCCTGGAACGCCAACGGGCACTGCCGAGATCTCGAAGGGCGCCTGGTCGCATGCGAGCACCGAGGCCGAGCCGTGACCCGCATCGACCACGACGGCCGCCGGGTGGTGCTCGCCGATCGCTACGAGGGGAAGCGACTCAACTCCCCCAACGACGCCGTCGTGGCCCGGGACGGGGCGATCTGGTTCACCGACCCGACCTACGGCATCGACTCCGACTACGAGGGCGATGCTGACTCCGCCGAACTCGACGGGAGCTGGGTGTACCGGCTCGACCCCGACACCGGCACCCTCGACGCCGTGATCACCGACATGGTGAAGCCGAACGGACTGGCGTTCTCGCCCGACGAGTCGATCCTGTACGTGGCCGACACCGGCGTGTCGCACGTGGGCCGGGCCTGCCCGCCCGACATCCGGGCCTACACGGTGAGCGACGACCGCCGATCGGTTGGCGACCACACCACGTTCGCCACATGTGACTCCGGCGTGTTCGACGGCTTCCGCGTTGACCGCGACGGGAACGTGTGGTCATCAGCTGGGGACGGCGTGCATTGCTTCGACCCCGATGGAACCCTGCTCGGCAAGATCCACCTACCCGAGGTGGTCGCCAACGTTGAGTTCGGCGGCCCGAAGCGCAACCGGCTCTACATCTGCGCCACCACGAGCCTGTTCGCCATGTATGTGCGTACATCGGGCGCGGTGTGAGGCGACGATGACGTCGATCGCCGTGGTGGGGTGTGGCGCAATGGGGTCGGTGTACGCCGCGCTCCTGGCCGACTCCGGCCACGAGGTGTGGGCCGTGGATCCTTGGCGGGAACACGTGGCCGCGATCTCCGAGCACGGGCTCCGGCTGGAGGGCTTCTCGGGCGATCGCACCGTGCCCCTCGCCGGCGCCGTCACCGCGCCGGACGATGCATCGGGCCCGGTAGACGTGGTCATCCTGGCCACGAAGGTTGGGCACGTGACTGCAGCCGCCGAGCAGCTCGGACCCCTCCTCGGGCCCGACACACCGGTGCTGTCGATCCAGAACGGCCTTGGTGGGCCCGATCGGGCGGCCGCCGTGCTCGGCCCCGATCGTGTGGTGGTCGGCGTGGTCGGTGGGTTCGGCGCGTCGATGGTGGGCCCGGGCCACGCCCACCACAACGGAATGGAGATGGTGCGTCTCGGCGAGTACGAGACCGACGGTGCCGCTGCGGCCGTGAGCGGTCGCGTGGAGCGCCTGGCCGAGCTGTGGCGCTCCGGCAGCTTCACCGTGTCCACCTTCGCCAACGTGCACCAGCTCGTCTGGGAGAAGCTGATCTGCAACGTGGCATTCTCCGGGCCCTGCACGGTGACGGGGCTGCGGGTGGGTGAGCTCCTCGCCGATCCCGATGCCTCGAACCTGTCGAGTGCCTGCGTGGCCGAGGCAGCCGCCGTCGCTGCGGCGAGGGGCATCCCGATGGACGTTGGCGGCGATGCCGTGGCCTACACCCGGACGTTCGGCTCCCGGATTCCCGGCGCCCGCCCGTCGATGCTGCTCGACTGGCTCGCCGGCCGCCCGTGCGAGATCGACGCAATCAACGGAGCCATCGTGACCGCAGCAGCGGAGTTGGGGTTGGACGCACCGACGAACGCCGCCGTGGCGTCGACGATCCGGGCGTGGGAGCGGGCCCGCGACCGCAGCGCCTGACACGCGGGCGCTGGCTCCGGCTTCCGCCTCGGTTTTGGCCTCCGGGCGCTAGCGAACCGTCCCGAAGAAGGTGCGCACGTCGCCAACGTACAACTCGGGCTGTTCGAAGGCGGCAAAGTGGCCACCGGCGTCGAACGACGACCAGTGGGTGATGTTGTAGCTGGCCTCGCACCACGGGCGGGGAATGCGCATGATCTCCTTGGGGAACGAGGCCACCCCGGTCGGCACCTCCACCTTGCCCGACCCGGAGAAGGTCCCGAAGCTCTGCCAGTACAACCGGGCCGAGGATGCGCCGGCGCCATTGATCCAATAGAGCATCACGTTGTCGAGCATCTCGTCGCGCCCGAGGGCGTTCTCGGGATGCCCGTCGCAGTCGGTCCACGACCAGAACTTCTCCACGATCCATGCCAACTGTGCCGCAGGCGAGTCGACGAGGCCGTAGCCGAGGGTTTGGGGCCGGGTGGCCTGCTGCTTCGAGTAGCCAGAGTCCCATTCGCGATAGTGGCTGATCCCGTCGAAGGCCACCTTGTCCGCGGCGTTCGGGTTCTCCATGGCCTCGGAGGTGGGCCGCCCGGTCGGCATGTTGGTGTGGATGGCGATGCAGTGCCGCTCGTTGCGTCCGATCTGGGCGGTGACGGCGGAGCCCCAGTCGCCCCCTTGGGCCCCGTAGCGCTCGTAGCCGAGAGCGACCATCAGCTCGTCCCAGGCGTCGGCGATCTTCTCGACGCCCCAGCCCGGCTCCGACGGCTTCTCCGAAAAGCCGTACCCGGGCAGTGATGGGCAGACCACATGGAACGCGTCCTCGGCCCGGCCTCCGTGGGCGGTGGGGTTCGTGAGCGGCTCGATCACCTTGTGGAACTCCACCACCGAGCCCGGCCAGCCGTGGGTGATCAGCAACGGGAAGGCGTCTTCGTGGGGTGACCGTTGATGGATGGCGTGCACGTCGAGGCCGTTGACGTTCACCATGACCTGGTCGAAGCGGTTCAGGGCTGCCTCGCGGGCGCGCCAGTCGTAGTCGTCGGCCCAGTAGGCGGCCAGCTCCTTGGTGTAGGCGAGCGGGATGCCCTGACTCCAGTCGTCGACCGGCTCGGCCTCGGGCCATCGGGTGTTTCGCAGGCGGGCTTTCAGATCGTCGAGCGCGGCGTCGGGAACGGCGATGGTGAACGGGCGGATCTCGGCCATGGCCTGTGTCTAGACCACGCCGGCCCACAAACGCCACCGCCAGGCGGGCGGCGCCGCTCTAGGGTGTGCGCCATGCCCGACGACCGTTACACCCACGGCCACCACGATGCGGTGCTTCGCTCGCACCGCAACCGCACCATCGCCAACTCAGCGGCGTACCTCCGCCCTCATCTCGCGTCGGGTCAGCGGGTGCTCGACGTCGGTTGCGGCCCCGGCACGATCACGGCCGAGATCGCAGCGGTGGTCGCGCCCGGAGAGGTGGTGGCGATCGACCGCGCCGCCGACGTGCTGGACGAGGCCCGAGCGGTGTGCGCCGAGCACGGGGTCGACAACGTGACGATCACCGTCGGCGACGTGTACGCCCTCGACTTCGCCGACGACAGCTTCGACGTGGTGCACGCCCATCAGGTGCTCCAGCACCTCTCCGATCCGGTGGCCGCCCTCGTCGAGATGGCCCGGGTATGCCGGCCTGGCGGCGTGGTCGCCGCCCGCGACGCCGACTACGCCGGCATGACCTGGCACCCCGCCGACCCCCGCATCGAGCGCTGGATGGAGATCTACCAGGGTGTGGCCCGGGCCAACGATGCCGAACCGAACGGTGGCCGGCACCTGCTCGCATGGGCCAATGCGGCGAAGGCGTTCGACCGGGTGGAGGTCACCGCCAGCGTGTGGTGCTACGCCGAACCGATCAGTCGCAGCTGGTGGGGTGGCCTCTGGTCCGACCGGGTGACGGCAACGGCCATGTCGAAGCAGGCCACCCAACTCGGCCTGGCCAACGCGACCGACCTCGAGTGGTGCGCATCCGGCTTCCGCGACTGGGCTGAGCACCCCGACGGCTGGTTCACCGTTCCCCACGGCGAGATCCTCGCCTGGGTGTGACTCAGGCTCCGCAGAGGCGGGTGGCGAGGCGGAGTCGTATGTTGGCGGCGGTTGCCTCGTCGCCGAAGCAACCCTCGGGAGGAAACCGACCGAGAGCGTCGGCGATCACGGCGGCGTAGCTGGCTCGATCTGGGAGAGGTCCATCGGGCGCCACCTGTTCGCCGAGCGCGACCTCGATCGGCTCGTCCCGGTCGTAGCTCGCCCAATGATCGGCGGTGATCACATCGAGGTCGGCTCCGAGTAGCCGCAGCACCATGGCCACCACCAAACCAGCGCGGTCCCGACCCCCCTGGCAGTGGACGACCACCCCGCCCGGAGGGGCATCGGCGATGGCGGTGAGCACCGCGGCCACCCGAGTGGGGTGATCCTCGAGGAACTCTGCGTAGAACCTGGGCGTCCGCAACTTCCACTGCTGGCCCCGGGCGACCCACTCCTCGACGTAGCCCGGTGGCTCGAGCGGGTGGACCTGGCGGTGCACCGACCCCGGCACGAGGCCACGCTCGGGCGTGGCCCGGTCGATCTCCCACTGGTGGCGGAGGTCGATGATCGTCGACACGCCGTGGCTGAGGAGCTGCTCCCAGCCGCGGGCCGTGAGCGTGTGCACCGACGCCGTGCGTAGGAGGCGCCCGGGCAGTACCGGGCCGTGGGCGGTGGCGAGGCCACCGAGGTCTCGGCCGTTGACGAGGCCGTCCCAGGTGAGGGCCCGCTCCGAGGCTGCGATCATGGTTATGCTCCAGTCGGCCCCGACAGCACCTTAGAACGGATCCGGGCCTTAGGTACCGGCGCCCCACTCGATCATTCGATCATTCGAGTGGGCCCGCCTCGACGAGGCGCTTCAGGTTCGCCGGCTGGCCGCTGTCGCTTCGACGGATCGCGGCCCGCAGGAGCGGGCCAACCAGGCTCACGAGGCCCCTGGTGGAGCAGTCCGCTGTCAGTTCCACCTCGCTGGTGGTGGCGTCGATCGGGCGGACGCGGTAGTGGTAGTCGGCGGTCACGCCGCCCTGCTCCGAACGGAGCACGAGCAGTGAGCCAGGATCGACCTTGGCGATCATCGACGGCCTGTCCTTGCCCCGTGCCCGGAACGTCAACGTCGTGCCGGCCTCGACGGGGCCGTCGGCTCGAAGCCACTCGATGCCCTCCATCCAGTGCTGGGCGTTGTCCCAGTTCACGAGGGCGGCCCACACCTCGGGCGCAGGGCGGTCGATGGTGGCCTGGGACGTGAAGGCCGTTGTCATGGTCATCCTCCGATCGTTCGGCGGTCAGCCTGACCGAAGGACACGGCGCCGTCTTGGACGGATTGTGCAACTGGCAGCGGGCTCACTCAGGTACGAAGCCCACCACCTCGGCGCCGCCGGCGTTGTGTTCTCGGTAGGCCTGCTGAGCCTCGACATACCGGGTGGGCGACACCCCCGTGTACCGCTTCACGTCGCGTCCGAGGTGGGCCTGGTCGTACCAGCCCAACTCCGCCGCCAGCCCCGGCCAGTCGATGGGGCCATCGGGGTCGATCCGAGCGAGGAGTGCCCGCACCCGGAGGAGGCTGGCCAGTGTGCGGGGGCTGAGGCCGACGATGCGGTTGAAGTCTCGGTCGAGCCGGTTGTGCGACACTCCGACGCCAGCGGCGATCTCGGCGATCGGCATCGTCGGGGTGCGTTCGAGGTGGCCGACCGCGGCCTCGCATCGATCGAAGGCCGTATCGGTCGGACCAACCGTCGCCACGAGGGCCTCGCCGACCGCGGCCAGCATCTCGTTGGGCTCTGCGATGACCTGGAGTCTCCGACGCAGCGCGTCGGCCCCTGGCCAGTGGGCCGCGAGCGGCACCACCCGGCCCCGGATCGTGGTTGGTCGGATCCCGAACACCGCGTCGCACCCGACAGGGGTGGTGACGATGCCAACGGCATGGGTTTCACCGAGTGGCTCGTTGACGATGGGCCGGTCGTGGGGGCCGATGAGGAGCCCCTCGTCGCTGGTGCAGGCCGGGCCAGCCCCATCGTCGGGCGTCTGGCGGATCGGGTCACCGAGTACGAGCAGCGCCACCGTGGAACCAGTGGGGGCGATGCGCTCACGGTCGTAGGCCACGGTGCCTCGTGCGTACCAGATCGACTGCACCACTCGAGCAAGCTCGGCCGGGGGCTCGATGCTCAGGAAGACGAACGGGCCCGGATCGGTCACCGACCCAGCACCTCCAGCCACTGCGCATCGGCGCTCCACGCTGCGATGCCGAGGCTCACGCCTGGCGAGGCGACGACAGCGTCACCCTCGGTCAACGCTTCCCGCGCACCATCCACCTCGACGTCGACCGTTCCGGCCAGCACCACGCGAAGGCGCACTCGGGCCTCGCCGTCGTCGCAGGCGATGGGGGCTGCCTCCTCGACCCGACTGGCTGCCGGCTGCACCACGCCGGCGGTGACGGCCCCCACCGATGCCGCGCCGAGCTCGAGGTCGCGAACCAGGAACGGGGTGCCGGCCCGAGCCTGCGGGGTGGCAGTTGCGGCCTGATGGTGGACGAAGCGCTGCCCGCTCCAGGTTCGGTTGGGCTCGGCCCGCTCGGTCGGCAATACGAGATCGTGCTCAACGAAGGTGTCGTGGGCGGCGGGGCTCGCCACCTCCACCACGTCGAAGTCGGCCGACGTGGCGAGCACCCGGTGGCGGATGTGAGGGGGCTGAAGCACACAGTCGCCGGCGACGAACCGGAACGGCGGGCCCTGGCCCTCGTAGACGAGGTCGGCCCAGCCGCGCCAGCAGAAGATCAGCTGATAGCTGATGTGGTGATGGTGCACGTAGTCGGCGACGGGCCCACCCTCGGTGATGTGGATGTGCGAGGCGATCACGTGCCCGCCGAGGCGACCGGGGATCAGGTCGCGATAGCCCATGCCCGCCCGGCCGGGGTCCCAGCCGTCGGTGGCCCGGCTCACGATCGTGGCGGGTTCGAACGGCGGCTCCAGATCCCCCTCACCGGCGTCAACCCAGATCACATGCGTGCCGTTCGGGGCCGTGCTCTCGTCACCCAGGTCGGCCGCTGGCCGGGCCGGGACCGGGAGACGGATCACACCTGCCGGCCCGGCTGGCCCAGCCGGCCACCCGGAATCGCCCGAGGGCATGTCGGCGCTCGGCTCGAAACGAAGGCGAAGACCATGACCGCTCATCACTGCGGTGTGGGGCCCGTCGGCGGGCGTGATCAGGTCGAGCCGGAACCCCGCCGCCGAGAACCATTCGATCGTCGGATCGAGGTCATCACAGGGCAGAACCACGTCGCCGGCCGGCGCGTCGGAGGGCATCAGGCGAGCGTAGGGCACGGTCAGCAGTCGACAAGAGCCGTGAACAAGTCCTGAACGCCGCGCCCTACGGGACGTCGAGACGGGCACTCGGCCGTTAGGACGGCCATCGAACCTGTGCCGCTCCAACGGAGGACCGGCCCGAGAAAGGAACCAACCGATGGTCACCCGACTTACTGCGCTCCTCCTGGGGCTCGCCCTGGTTGCTGCCGCGTGCGGCAGTGACGACGGGGACGCTGCCGCCGAGGCCGACGCCACCACCGACGAAGCCGCCATGGAAGACGACGAGGCCATGGAGGACGAGGAGGCCATGGAGGACGACGCCATGGAGGACGACGCCATGGAAGATGACGCCATGGAAGATGACGCCATGGAAGATGACGCCATGGCCGAGGGTCGCCCGGTGCTCGACATCAGCTTCGACGGCCTCGAGCCACTCGGTGACGACTTCGACTACGAGGTGTGGACCATCGTCGACGACGCTCCGGTGAGCGGTGGCCTGTTCGACATCGACGACGCTGGCGCCGTCGAGATCACGAGCGACCAGGATCACCTCTACGGCCACGAAGGCGCCACCGACGTGGTGATCTCGATCGAACCGTCCGTTGGCGACGACCCAGCGCCGGCCGACACCAAGGTGCTCGGCGGCCCGATCGCCGACGACGGCACGTTCGAGTTGACCATCGATCACCCCGCAGCGCTCGGCACCGACTTCGCTGACGCCAGCGGCATCTACATCCTGGGCACCCCGACCGACGACCCGGACGGCAACGAGCTGTCGGGCGTGTGGTTCCTGCAGGTGCCCGGCCCGGAGGCCAGCCTCAACCTGCCTGAGCTGCCGGCTGGTTGGGTGTACGAGGGTTGGGCCGTCATCGACGGCCAGCCGGTGTCGACCGGTCGCTTCACCGACGTGGCCGCCGTCGATGACTTCAACGGCTTCTCTGGCCCGAACGAGGGCCCGAACTACCCCGGCGAGGACTTCATTGTGAACGCTCCCGACGGGCTGACCTTCCCCACCGACCTCACTGAGGCCACCATCGTGATCAGCGTCGAGCCCGACCCGGACAACAGCCCGGCGCCGTTCGCCCTCAAGCCTCTCGTGAGCGAGGTGCCCTCTGGCATCGGCGATCACGTCAACATCGAGTTCGACAACAACCCCGAGCAGATCCTCGGTTCGGGCTCCTCGATGTAGCACTGCGCTGTGCCCTGGAGGCGCAGATCCATCTCGGACTCGGTGTCCCTCTCCCCCACCGGTCCAACTCGGTGCCCTGGTCGTTCGGCCAGGGCACCGGCGCGTCAGGCCCGGTCAGGACGCCTTGCGTTCGGCGCGGAGCTCCTCTTGAAGGCGACGTCGTTCGGCGCCGGCCGCCGCCAGCATGTCCCGGTTGTCGTCGCCAACGTGCATGAAGCGATCACGCCATCCGTCGTCGGCCTCGTCCCACACATACGGCGACTGCACCGTGGTGCGGGGAGCGAAGGCGTTCTCCATCACGTCGAGCGCCAACCCGACGATGCCCCGTTGCATCTCAACGTCGTACGGCTTGCCGCAGGGGTTGCCGAGTGGGAAGTCGGAGAACACGAAGCGGGGCACCCCGCACTCCTCGACGATGTCGCGAGCCGATCCGATCACCACGGTGGGGATGCCGGCTTCTTCGATCTGACGTGCGCCCAGACTCACGGACTGGTGACACACAGGTCAAAGCGGCACCATCACGGCGAGGTCCACGTCGTCTTCGCGCATCCACTCCAACACCCTGGGCGTGTCGCGCTTCGTGGTCTGGCGGTGGCTGAACTGCGTCGGCAGGCAGTACACGCGGTCCGACACCGAACCGATCCGGCCGGCGTCGGCGAACTCGGCGAGCCGAGCGAGAGGCACGAAACTCTCGGTGTCGTTGGTGTGGGTTTCGTCTTTGGCCCACGACAGGTACTGGGTGTCGAGCTGCTCCACCTTCTCGCGCGGGGTGACGGCCGGAACCCTCGGCAGGTCCGACGGCACCCGGTACACGAACCCGTCGGGCAAGAAGTAGGCGGTGGTGATCACACCCACCTTGCACTCCGAGAGCGGCTTGGGCAGCGGCGTGAACGGTGCGTCCCCATGGGTGGCCCACTGGTACGGCACCTTGTAGCCATGCGCCGCGTAGTACTCCCGCGACTTGTCGATGTAGCTCACGTACGAGCGATGAGTTCGGCGGGTGTCGGACATGCGTGCTCCCCTTCGACGCCTGAGCCGAGGCTACGAGTTCTGGCTAGCTGAGCGCCAGACCGCTGGCGTCGAGCTGGGTGCGCGCCACCTGCCGGGCGGCGTCCACGATCTCGGCGGCTCGGTCACCGTTGCGACGGGGGAAGCCGCTGGCCAGGGCGGCGAACTCCACCGTTGGGGTCAACACCACGGTGCGGGTGCCGGCCGCCTCCAGCGCCGCGATCTCCTGATTGAGCTGGCGCCGAGCCCGCATCCGAGCCGGGCTGCGCCCATCTCGCGAGGCCACCGACGACACGACGATGGTGTCGAATCCCTCGCCAACGAGTTGGCCGGTGTTGGTGGCCGACGCCACCCCTCCGTCGACGTAGCTCTCACCGCCGATCGCCTTGGGCTGGAACATCACCGGAACCGCTGAGGACGCCTCGACGGCATCAGCCAGATCGAACGGCCCGCCCACGTCATCGCGGCCGAACACCACCAGCTCACCGTCACGCACCCGAACGGCGGGGATCCACACGTTGGCCGGCCACCCGTCTACGTCGCGGTCGAGCACTGAACGCAGCGGCCCGGTGGGGAACACGCCGCGGGGAAGCATCCCAACGGCAGCCGTGACCGGAGCGGACAAGCTCTTGGTGATGAGCCGGGGCCGGAGCGGGCGGATCACACGCCAGGGCTTCGTCCGCACCTGGTCGCGTACCTCACGCATACGGGCCATGTCCTCCTCGGTGGGCGGCGTGGTGAGGGCGGCGAGCGTCTCCGCCGTGGTGGCGCCGCTCCCGAGGCCGGCGGCGATGGCGGCACCAGCGGAGGTGCCGAGGATGCGATCGAATCCTGCGGGGTCGGCGCCATCGCGCTCCCGGAGGGCCTCCACCACACCGAGATGGAACACCCAGCCGAGCGGACCCCCGGCTCCGAGTACCAGTGCTGTCGTCATCGGCCCGCCCTCACTCGTCGGCTCTTGTGGTTGGTCATGCGGTGCGACTGCGATGCAGGGTCTGCTCAGTACGGGTCGACGCCACGAGGCGGCCCGCCCGGAACACCATCCGATCCGCGGGGGCATCGGCCATCGCCGCCCGCACCGACGGCGCACCGATCGCCACGAGGTCGGCGGGATCGCCCGGGGTCAACGCCACGGGCGTGAGCCCCAGCACCTGCCGGGCATCGCCGCTCACCATCTCGAAGGCCCGTTCGGGAAGACGATGCCCCGCCATGACGAGCAGGGCCGCTGTCTCCAGCGGATCCGATCGACCAACGAGGTTGAACGGATCCTGCACGTTGTCGGCCCCGCCGGCCACGAGCGCACCGGCGTCGGCCAGGGCGTCGAGCGCCGTGAGGCCTCGCGGCGTGGCCGTCGGATGATCACGGCCCTGCAGGAACAGATTGGTCTGGGGCAGGGTCACCACGGCCACGCCGGCCTCGGCCACCCGGCCCGCCACCTCGTGTTGGACGGCGGCTGGCTGCATGCCGAGGGTGACGCAATGGCTGGCGGTGACCCCGTGTTGGAAGCCGCGCTCCAGCACGGCACGAGCGAGCGTGTCGAGGAACAGCACGTCGGGGTCGAGCATCTCGTCCATGTGGAGATCGACGGGCAGTCCGGCGTCGACAGCGACGGTGAGCGCGTGGTCGATCAACCCCGCCCCATCGGGGTCGAGGTGGGGGCACCCGCCAACGAGATCGACACCCGCCTCGATTGCCGCGTCGAGAGCCGCCCGGTTCTCCGCACCGTCGGGGCCGGTGAGTGGGCTGGCCACGAGGGCCACCAATTGCACATCGATCAGATCGGCCATCTCATCGGCGGCGGCCCGGACGGCGGTGACCTGTGAGGCGCCCATGCCTGCGCCGACGTTCACGTGGGTGCGCACGGCCGTGACGCCGTTCGCCACGAGCCTGCCCATCGCGTCGACGGCCCGGGCAGTGATGCTCTCGGGGGTGATGCGCCCCTCGGCCGATGCTGCGGTCCAGGCGGTGATTGCGCCCATGAGGTCGCCGGTGGGGTTCGGTACCGCCTCGGCAGTGAGGGCCTTGTCGAGGTGGGCGTGCGGCTCGGCCATCGCCGGGACCACGAGGCGTCCGCCGAGGTCAACGGTGCGGGCCGCCACCGTGGGCGACGCATCGGCGTGCGTTGACTGGATCAGACCGTCGGCGACCACCACCGACAGCGGCCCACCTGAGGCCGAACGGCCGTTGACAAGAGCGGTGGTGTCGAGCGTCGACATCAGCGTGGAAGCCTACGATGACACCGATGGAGTTGCCCCTGTTCGAGCAGGTCGGAGAACTGACCCGGACCCTCGTTGACGTGTCGCACGTCGACGCCATGCCAGGGCCGGTTCGCGTCCGCTCCCATCGGCGAGGGGTCAAGATGTGGTTCGGGGGTGACACCCCGGAGCGACTCCACTTCGAGGCCCAGCTCCTCCCCGACCGGCTCGCCCCGGTGGTGCCCGGTGAGGGCGAGGTGGCGGTCGAGGTTGGGTTCCACGCCGAGCTGAAGGACGCAGCGCGGAACCAGGAGGTGCTCGACACCCTCGCGGCTGCTGAGAAAACATGGCGGGCGGCGCTCGGGCCCGAGGCGGAACTCGGGCCGTTCATCGGCCGCGACGGGTGGGGGCGCCTCAGCGAGACGTGGATCGAGACCGACCTCGAGGACCCGGACGTGGCCTTCGAACTCGCCAGCCGCCTGGCCGACTACGTGAACACCATCGGTCCACTCGTGCTCGCCCGCTGAGCGGGCCAGAGTCATCACGTCACCGTCGCGGTCCGCAGCCGAGGTCGGCGAGAACGGCACCGGCGGTGTTGCGGCCCGGGGCACCGAAGATCCCGGCGCCGGGGAACGTTGCGGCGCCAGTGAGGTAGAGCCCATCGATCGCCGTGCGATAGCGGCTCGTCTCCGGTGAGCGACCAACGAGGGTGGCCAGCGGCGCCCCTCCGTAGGAGGGCGTGTAGCCGCGATGCATGCCGAACTCGGTCTCGTAGACGTCGGGCGTCATGGCCCGCCAGCGTTCGATGTCGAGCGTGCCGGGCTCGACGAGCCTCGACCACACGTCCAGCCAGCGCTGCGGCTCCGACGACCCAGGCCAGCCTCCAACGAGCTCGTATGGGGTGAAGAGCGTTTCGAGGCTCAGTACGTGCGTGCCCTCCGGCGCCATCGACGGGTCGAGCACAGTCGGTACGTTCACCATGAACGTGGGGTGGTCGTCAACCCGGCCCTCCGCCCGAAGCTGGTGGGCCCGGGCCAGTTCGTCCGGCGAGGGTGCGACGAGCGACGTGGTCTGATCCAGGGCGATACCAGGATGGCGCGCCTCCAGTTCGTCCATCGCCCGGTAGCGAGGCGCCCGGGTGAGAACGGCGTCGACCTTGCTCTCGTAACCGTCGGCGACAGGGCGCTCGCGCCAGCGTTGTGCCATCTTGCGAGCGCGGGCCGGCGCCTCACCGAGCCAGTCGACGAACACCCGTTGCGGGTCGTAGGCGGCAACCACGACCGGGGCGGTGACCCGCTGACCGCCGGCCAGCTCCACGCCGTGGATGCGTTCGTCGTCGACCAACAGTCGCTGCACGCGTGACTCACACTGCACCCGGCCACCAGCTGCAGCGAAGGCGGCAGCCACTGCATCGGGCAGCGCTCCACTCCCCCCGACGGGGCGGCCGGTACGAACCACATGACGCAGCGCATAGAGCGCAGCGGCGAGGCCAGTGCCGGGCGTGGTCGGTGATACCCCCCACACGGTGGGACCCATGGAGGCGGCCGGCATGATCAGCTGCCACGCGTCGAAGTAGTCACTCAGCACGTCGACCATCGAGCGACGGCTCCAGGCCAGGAGGCGAGCAGCGGCCTTCGAGCCTCGCGCCATCGCTGTGCGGGCCAGCCCCGGTGCGGTGGTGGGGGCCTTCGCCATCTCGATCACGAGTTCGATCACGGGCACGGCATCGGCGACGTAGCGGCGGTAGCCGTCAACCTCACCGGGGTAGGCGGCGGCGAGGCCTTCCAGGGTCTGCTCGGGGTCGAAGAAGTTCACCCACGGCGTGCTGCCGTCGTGGAACAGACTCACATAGCCCGACTCGGGTTCCAGATAGCGAAGCCCGTGATCGGCGAGCTCCAACTCGTCGATCACGGGCATCGCCCTGATCATGGTGTGGTCGCAGTTGCAGATGTTGAACCGCACACCCCAGATCGATTCAGTTGATGCGCAGCCGCCGACTGTCGGGCGGGCCTCGACCACGATCGTGTCGAGACCCGCCCGCGCGAGATAGGCCGCGCAGATCAGGCCGTTGTGGCCGCCTCCGACCACAACGACCTCAGCGTCGTGCTCAGAAGCCGATGCTCTCGTCGATGAACTCATTGGTCATGATGTCATCGGGGGTGTAGGTCCCCTCGTCGAGCAGACCGGCTTCCACGAGGCTGTCCAGCACTCGCTGGATCCGATCGGGATCCATGTTGCCAACCGTGGCGTCGGGGCCGTTGCCGGCGAGCCCGAGGTCGAGCTGCGTGCTCACCGAGAACTCGGCGATGCCCTCGTCGTAGACCCAGAACGAGTCGTACTGGGTGACGGCGTCGATGATGATGCCGTTGGCCCGGGCCGGGTCGTTGTAGAAGTCGACGGTGGCCTGCTGCACGATTGGCACGAACACCTCGAGGCATGGCCGCAGCTCTTCGAGGTCGGCCTCCTTGATGGCGAGCGCCTGGCTGTAGATCTCGAAGCCGGCGTCGTTCAGCAGCCCGATCTGAACCGGCTTGCCCCAGTCCTCGAACACGTTCTCGTAGTTGTAGGGCTCGGCGGAGGCGAAGCCCTGCTGGGCGATGGCGCCACCCTCGGCGATGAACCGGGCCGGGCCACCGTCGTAGGACGGATCGAGCTGATCCTCGGAGAGGATGCCCTGAGCCACGAACACCTCGGCGTAGGTCTGACCGGCGAACACGTTGATCGTGATGCCAGCCTCACCGAGGTCGGCGATGCTCTCGACGTCCGGGTAGGTCTCCGGATCCCACATGATCATCTGCGGGTTCTTCTCGAGCGGTGCCATCACGGCGATGGTCGGGGTGTCCTCACGGAGCAGGAAGCCCTCGTCGGTCGACACGTAGCCGAAGTGGATTGCGTCGTCGGCGTAGAGCTGAGCCGGCGGAGCGGTGAAGCCGATCGCCGGGCCGCCCGTGCGGACCTCGACGTCGACGCCCGTGTCCTCACCGCCGCTCACGAGGCTGCCGGTCACGGTCTGGGTGGCGATGTCGATCACGTAGTCGTCACCGATGAGGTTGTACATGGCCCCGTGCTCGGACTCGGGGAACCAGTCGGTCTGGATGACGATCGTTGCCGGGCACACGCCCGAGAGCACACCGCCCGCAGCCGCAGCTTCCTCGTCGTCGCCCTCACCCTCGTCGGCTGGCACCGAGTCGTCGGGGGCGGCCTCTTCGTCACCTTCGGCCTCGTCGGCGGTTTCCGACGCCGATGCCGAGGCATCGTCTCCGGCATCGTCCTCGTCGTCGCTGCCGCACGCCGCGGCCACCAGGCCAAAGGCGAGCAGCATCGCCAAGAGGCGAAGCAGATGTCGTGATGTCATGTCACTCTCCCTTGAGTCGAGATCTTGTGTATGCGGGAATCAGGTGATGTCGGCCTGGGCCCAGCGACCGACCACCACACGTTGGAGCCAGCCGAAGAACTGGAAGACCACCACTCCGAGCGCCGAGCTCATGATCACTGCAGCGATCAGTTGCTCACCTTCGAGGAAGTTGGCGTAGCGCTGGATGAGCTGGCCGATGCCACGCTCGCCCTGGCCGAAGAAGAAGTCACCGACGATGGCGCCGATGACCGACAGCCCGGCCGAGATGCGAAGGCCGGCGAACACCGCAGGCATCGCATTGGGGAACATCAGCTTGCGCAGGCGAGTCAGGCGGCTCGCTCGATGCAAGGTGAACAGGTCGTGCATGCCGCGATCCACCGACTGCAGCCCGAACAAGGTGTTCACGATGATCGGGAACAGGGCAATGATCACGCACACGATCACCCGCGACGTGAAGCCGAAGCCAAACCAGAATCCGATCACGGGCACGATTGCCAACACCGGCACCGCCTGCACGGTGACGGCGTAGGGGAACACGGCCCGCTCGATGTACTTGGCCTGGCTCATGAGCGTGGCCAGCACCAGCCCGATGAGGATGGCCACGCACAGGCCGACGAAGGCCACCTTGGCGCTCGACCACAGGCCGCTCAGGATCTCGGAGAAGTTCTCCCACTCGAGGAAACCGACTCGGAGCACCTCATGGGGCGGTTCGAGCAGGAACCGACGGCTCTCGTCAAGCAGGCCATAGCTGACGAAGTACCAGAGCCCGATGATTGCGGCCCCGAGCAGCAGGGGCGGCAACACGATGGCCAGCGTGTTCCGGCCAGCGCCACGGCCACCGGAGCGGGAGGTCGAGGCCTGCGCCTCGGCGACGACGACGGCTTCGGCGTCGGAGCCGAGCTGGAGATCGTCGGCCGACTCGGTAGTGGTCATCAGTGGGCCTCCCGGAGGGCGTGGGAGATCTCACCGGACAACGAGGCAAACGCCGGGTCGAATCGCAGATCCGGCTTTCGCGGGTAGTCGAACGGGATCTCGAATTCAGCCACCAACCGGCCGGGCCGGCTCGACATCACGTGCACCCGGGTGGACAAGAACACCGCTTCGGAGATCGAGTGGGTGATGAACAGACCGGCGAACCCCTGCCGCTGGAACAGATCCTGGGTCTCGTCGTTGAGGTGTTCCCGCGTGATCTCGTCGACGGCGCCGAAGGGCTCGTCGAACAGGAACACCGGCGGCTGGAGGGTGAGGGTGCGGGCCAATGACGCCCGCATCTTCATGCCGCCTGACAGCGACCTGGGGTAGTGGCCCTCGAAGCCGCGCAGGCCAACCAGTTGGATGGCCTCGTCGGCCAGCCGCCGGCGGTCGCGCTTCGGCACGTTGTGCAACTCGGCGAACAACTCGACGTTGGAGCGGATCGTGCGCCATGGCAGCAGCGTGGCGTCCTGAAAGACGTAGCCGAGGCGTTCCCTGTCGATCGAGAGATCGCCCGTCGTCTGCTCCAGCAGCCCGGACGCAATCTTGAGCAGCGTCGACTTCCCGCAACCCGACGGGCCGACGATCGTGACGAACTCACCCTGGCCCACGTCGAGGTCCACCTCGCGCAGAGCTTCGGTCCCGTCGGGAAAGGTCATACCGATCCCACGGAACGACAACGTGCCGCTTGATGATCCGCCCGTCATCTCCTGCTCCCGCAACGGCCAGTCGTAATGACGGACCACCTTAGTGGGTCGGGCGGAGCCTGATTGACGCGGAAGTGACGTGAGTGTGAACGCTCTGTTTCGCTGCCCAGGCCGGAGGCGACCCGCCGAACTCGTCCGCACTACGGTTTGGAGATGCGATTCGGAGCGTTCTTGTTCGGCGGAGTTGAGATGCCCGATGCCGGCGCAGGACCCCCTCTGTCGACCGAGCGGCGCTATTCGAACGCCGAGATGTGGCGAGCGACCGAGCAGATCATCAACTCCGGTGTGCTCGCCGACCAGCTCGGTTTCGACTCGTTCTGGCTCACCGAGCACCACTTCCAGTACGAGGGGTACGAGGTGCTGCCGAATGGTCTGATGATCGGTGCCATCCTGGCCGAACGCACCGACGACATCCGCATCGGCATGGCGTTCAACGTGGTGCCGCAGTGGCATCCACTCAAGCTGGCCGAGGATTTCGCAACGCTCCACAACATCTCCGGCGGGCGTGCCATCCTCGGCGTCGGTCGAGGCACGGTGCCGCGTGAGTCGGAGGTGCTCGGCTCCATGATCGGCAGCTTCGACAACCCCGACCAGCGGGCCGCCGACGAGTTCAACCGCACCCAGTTCGCCGAGGCAATGGAGGTGATCCAGCTCGCCCTCACCAAGGAGACGTTCTCGTTCCACGGCGAGGTGTACGACTTCCCACCTCCCGGCATCCCCGACCGTGGCGGGTTCGTCGAGGAGCTCACCCTGGTTCCCCGCCCGCTCCATCCCTTCGAGGTGTGGCAGGCGGTCACCTCTCCGCCCACGCTCGAAGCAGTGCCTCGCCAGGGCTGGGGCGGCGTGTTCTGGTTGCTCCACCACGACGAGTTGATCACCCGGTGGTCGCGATTCGCTGAGATCTACGAAGGCGCCCATCAACGTCCCCTCGCCATGGGCGAGAAGCGACAGCTGGTGGTGAACGTGTGCGTCGAGGACAGCCATGAGGCCGCCATCGAGTCGGTCCGCAACGGCCACGACGAGTTCTGGAAGTTCCTCGGCCCCTACGGGTGGAGCCGTGGCTACCGCTCCCCCGACGGCACGCCGTGGCCTCCCGGCATGATTCCCACGCTCGAGGACTCGCTCGAACAGAAGACCTGGCTCGTTGGCACCGCAGACGAGGTGGCCGAACAGCTGGCCTGGTTCGACGACCGGCTCGGGCTCGAGAACGTGCTGTTCTTCCCCGGCATGCCGGGCGACGCCTACGCCAAGGTGGACGAGCAGTTGGCCCGGCTGGCCGAGACGGTGATGCCCCAGCTCACCCGATGACGCCCGCCGCCTCCACCCCGGAGCCCGTCGCAGCTGGGGCGCCGGTGGCCGTGATCCAGTGCCATCCGGTGGTCGACAGTTACAGCACAGCCTTGCTCGACGCGGTGACCGATGGTCTGGCGCAGGTCGGCGCCACGGCGTCGGTCGTACGCCTGGCGCTCGGCGACGAGGTCCGCCTCGACGATCTCCGCCACGCTCGACTGCTGATCGTGGTGGCCCCCACCTGGTGGGGAGCGATGCCGGCCGAACTCCTGGCCTGGATTCAGCGTGAACTCGGCCCCTGGATCGACGGCGACCACCCCGCGGCCACCTCGCCACTGGCCGACCTGGACCGGCTCGTGCTGGTCACCAGCTACGGCTCATCACGGCTCGTCAATGCCGTGCAGGGCGAGCCGGGCGTGCATCTGTGGCGAGCGGTGCTGCGGGCCTGCACGCACCAGGCCCGGTTCGAACGCATCGCCTGCTTCGGCGTTGATCGGCTCGACCGCACCGCGTTGACCCGTCACCTCACCGTGGTGGCGGACCGGGTGGCCGGCCGGGCGGGGAGCATCGCCGAGGTGATCACCAGTTCCTGAACGTGCGGGCGACGGCGGGGTCCGCGGCCGAGCCACCTCCGGCCGGAATCCTCAGGAACGTGCGGCCACAGCGGCGATGGCAGTTGAGCCGCAGTGTGCGCAGAATCGTACGCCGCCCGCCGTCACGGGCCCGCAGCATGGTCAGGCGTGACTGAACCACGGTGGTCACCACGCCGAGCCGGCGGATGTTCGTCATCCCCGGCGTCACTCGGCCCGATGCGTCGAAGGTGAAGGCCACGCCGGGCACGAGCACCCGTTCCAACCAGGCCTTCAACGCCGCCGGCACCGTGAAGGTGGTGGTCGGGTAGCAGAACAGCAGGGCGTCGGCGGCCGCCACCGCCGCCGCGCTCGCCTGCGTTGCCGTGTCGAGCAGCGGGGCATCTTCGTGATACGCGTTGCGTTCCGCTGCGCTCATGAACCGGCCGCCCCCTGTTTCGGCCGCAACGAGGCGGGTGACCTGATGGCCCTGGCCGCCGAGGAACGCGACCGTGGCGTCGACCACCGCCCGGTCGGGATCAGCGGCGCCGAAGGCGTCGATCAGCAGCACCCGCATACCCACGTGGCCTCGTGTCAGCGGGCGGCCACGAGTGCGATCTCGACACGCCACTCCGGCCGGGCCAGCTCCGGCACCACCACCAGCGTCGACGCCGCCAGATGCCCACCGAGCGCCTCGTCCCTGCGGGCCATCACGCCCGACAGGTCGTGACCCGGGGTGACGTAGGTGGTGATCGACACCACGTGGTGGGCTTCCATGCCGGCGTCACGCAACATGGCCCCCAGATTGGTCCACACCACATCGGCCTGGGCCTCGATCGAGGGCGGCACGCTGCCATCAGGCGCGATTGGAACCACGCCGGAGGTGTGGAGCCACGTTCCCGCTTCGGAGGTGAGCCTGGCATGGGCGTAGGCGGCGGCTGGCGCTGCGATGTCGGTAGGCATGATCAGGCCCGGGTCGGTTGCGTCGTTGTCGTTCACCGAGGTCAAGACTACTGTCCACGCCCGATGGGCTTCGACGGTCCGGTTCCGGTCACCGCATTGGCGGACACGCTCGGTTGGGGCGTCCACGAATTGGTGGCCGTGGTGGGTGGCGGCGGGAAGACCACCACGCTGTTCGCCGCCGGGCAACAGCTGGCAGGGCGAGTGGTGCTCACCACCACCACGAAGATGGGCCGCAACCGTACAGGCGGCCTCCCGGTGCTCGTGGCCCCGGCCGATGCCGACCTCGATGCGGCGCTCGACGCCCACGGCACCGTGCTGGTGTGGGCCGAAGCCGTCGACGACGCCCACGGCGAGCGTGCGGTCGGGGTGACCCCCGAGTGGTGTGATCAGTGGTTCGACCGTGCCGATCATGTGGTGGTGGAGGCCGACGGTTCGCGCGGTCGGCCGTTCAAGGCGCCCGCTGCGTACGAGCCCGTGGTTCCGGCTCGCACCACGATGTTGGTGGCCTGCGTCGGGGTCGATGCCATCGGGCAGCCGATCGCCGAGGGGTGTCATCGCCCGGAGATCGTCGCGGCTGAAGCGGGGTGTTCGGCGGCCGAGGTGCTCACCCCGGAGCGGTTGGTGCGGGTGCTCACCTCCGCCACCGGCTCCCGCAAAGGTCAGCCCGAACACGCCAGGTTCGGCGTGCTGCTCAACCAGGTGACCGAGCAGGACCGACCGGCCGTGACCGAGGTGGTCGACCGCCTGGCCCAGTGGGACCCATCGGTGCCGGTGGCCGTGATCGCCCCGTTCGCGCCAGGCGAGAGCCCGGAGGCCTGAGCGGCCCCGGGTTCGGGGTCAGACGCCGACCGGCACCGGGGCCAGCGATGGAGCCTCCGACTGCGCTGAGGCCTCGCCAACACTGGCCCGCAGCACCGGGGCGAACCGATGCCAACGGCGCTGCCGAAGGCGGTAGAACGCCCGGGCCACCACGGCGACAACGGGATCGAGCGCGCCAGCTTCGAACTCGATCTCATCGCAGTAGTGGCTACGGCCGTCGTCGAGGGTCTCCACGGTGATGCGGTGACGCCAGCGGCGGAGGATGCCCCCATGCTCCTCGGTGATCAGGGTGCGGCTGCCGTGGTCGATCGAGTCGATGGCGAGTTCGTGGATGCTGGCCGGCACCACGCCGAGTACGAACATCCAGCCTTTGATCCGGTCGCCGGCGGCCCATGGGCCGGGGTGGGCCTCCGCTGCTGGATAGCGGATAACCCCTCGGGTGATGTGGATGAACATCTGCGGTGTGAGTGCCGCTCCCCACACCGCCTCGGGCGGTGCTTCGAGCTCGGTTGTGATGGTGATTGTTCGCATGAGCCGAGTATGCGAGTATTGCTCGTGTCTCTCAACTCGTCTTTCACCACCAAGGCCGAGCCGCGGAAACGCCCTCGTCAGGAGCGGTCGCGACGCCTCGTGGCCACCGTGCTGGCGGAGGCTGCTCGCCTTTTCGACGAGCGCGGCTACACCTCGACCACCACGAATCACATCGCCGAGGCTGCCGACATCTCGGTGGGCTCGCTGTACCAGTACTTCCCCAACAAGGACTCGATCGTCGTTGCGCTGGCCGAAGCGCATCTCGAGTCGGCCTCGACCGCAGTCGCCGATCTCGCCCTCCGACTTCGCACTGATCCCCCGGATCTTCCGACGCTCGTCGAGGCCATGGTCGACGAGGCGATCCGCCTGAACGACACCGATCGCCTGCACGCCGTGCTGTGGACTGCGCCTCGGACCGATGCGCTGGTGGAGCGGCTGGAGGTACTGAATCAGGCCATGGCCGCTGAGGTGGCGTGGCACCTCATCCGACTCGGACACCCTGAGGCCGCGGCCACCATCCGGGCCCGGACGCTGGTCGTCGCCCTGGAAGCGTGTGTGCACGACGTGGTGCTCATGGGCACTGCGCAGGCCGGCCGCGCCGAGTTGGTACGGCTCTGCCAACTGGTCGCCGCCCCGGATGCCCCGGACGGCCCGACCCGAGCTGCCTGACGCCATCCACATACACTCAGCCTCATGAGCCTGAAGGTGATCGCGTTCGTCGCAGTCGCAGCCGGGTTGGGCGTGTTGGCTGCGCTCGCCGTGGGAACCGGACTGCTGGCCGTTGTCGAGGCGCTCGTGTTCCTCGCCGTTGCGATCAGTGTCGCCACGCTGCCGATCGTGCTGACCGGTAGCTAGCGCCGTCGTGTGGCTCGACCGGTGGGGAGCCACCGACACCGAAGTGGCCTCCGCCATGCCGGGCGATCACCTCGTCGCCGCGCCAGGCTCGGTGGCAACCAGAAGCATCACGCTCGGTTGCGGCCCTGATGAGGTCTTCGACTGGCTCGCTCAGATGGGTACCGGCCGGGCCGGGTGGTACAGCTACGACTTGATCGACAACTTCGGACGACGCAGTGCCCGCCACATCGAGCCATCGTGGCAGGTAGGTGAAGCCGGCGAGCCGATCCCGGCCGGACCGATGGCATTCGACACCCCGGTGGTCGATCGGCCGCACGCCCTCGTGATCGCTGTGCGCCAACGCCGGCTGCTCGGCCACGTTGTCGACTTCGTGTTGGCATACCGGCTGGATCCGGCCGCCGAGGCCTCACCATCGAGCGCAGCCTCCGAAGACGCCGCGTCGACGCGTCTGGTGACCCGAGCCACCATCGCCATCCGCGGCCCGCTCGGGCGCCTGGCCACCGTTGCGCTCACCGTTGGCGATGGGGTGATGGTGCGGCGGCAGCTCATCGGCCTGCGTGAACGCTGCGGCTGACAGCCGCCGACTGCGGTCAGGCCCGGCCGCAGCGAACGAGCTCGGAGTGACCGTCGCCGTCGACGGTGGCCACGAAGTACACCCGGCTCACGTCGAAGCCCAGGTTCTCGATCGCCCGCCACTCACGCTCGTGATGGCCGTCGCGAACCACACGATCAGTGGGCGACTCCTCCAGCCATGACGTGCGTGTGAGCTTGCTCTGGGTAACGGTGAAGAAGATGTACTCCGAGGTGTGGTCCTCGGTGAGGGTGTGCACCTCGACACCGGAGTCGGCACCCCAGTCGGGCTGCACCTCGCACCGAGCCGGTGGCGCCACCACTGCGGCGTTGCGTTCCTGCACCGCCGGCGGCGTCGTGGCCTCGGCAAACTCCTCGACCTGAGTAGTGGTCGTGGTGGAGGCCTGCCCCTCGGGCTCCGATACCGGATCGGGTTCGGTCGACGTCGTGGACTCCGCCACGGTGGTGCTCGTGCTCGTGGTGGTGGGCGTCGGCGCCTCGTCGGCCATCGGGCGATCACTCGTGGCGACAACCCCCTCGGCCGGCTCGCCCGCCGGCTCGTCAGGCTCGTCGCCGACCTCGGGAGCGCTGTCGGTCGCCTCGGTGTCGTCGGCGGCGGGGGCCATCTCGATCAGAGGTGCGGCGTCGGTGCGCACCAGCGGAGCAGTGGTTGGCGTCGACACCTCGGTGATGACTCCGGCCGACTGCTCGTCATCGCCGGCGCCGTCGGGGTCGATCTCGGCAGGACCGGGCACGGTCGGTGCCGGGCCGTCGACCGGCGAGACGTCGATCAGATCCTGACCCTGGGGCCGGAGCGTCCAGAGGGCAACGAAGGCGAGCGCGACGGCGAAGGTGGCCGCGACGAGCAGCAACCGCAGGTTGTTGAGCGCCCGGAACTGCAGCTGATAGACGGCGTTCGGCTTCTTGTTGAGCGCCTCGGCGATCTCGGCACCGTTGAGGCCCTGTCGGAAGCGATGGTTGAGCACGGCCTGCTGCGACTCGGGAAGCGAGTCGATCAGCTCCTCCAACAGCAGACCCTGGGTGAGTTCGGCCTCGAAGCTCTCGCTCGGCGCATCGTCGGCCTCACAGATCGTGTCGGTGAGGGAAACGTCGACCGAGGCCCGGCGCTCGGTCGAGATGTGGCCGCGAACAGCCCGGATCAGATAGGCCCGGATGGCCGTGGTGCTCCGACCTTTGAGGCGGTCGAGGGCCCGGTACCCGTCGAACAGGGCGAGATCGGCGATGCCGTCGGGATCGTCGGCGTCGCGCTGGCGGGCGTAGTCGACGAGTTCGTCCTTGAAGGACCTGTAGAGCTCATCGAAGGTCCAACCGGAGAAAGCCTCGGGCTCATCGAGCCCCAGATCCACGCTCACCTGCTTGTCTTCGTAGCTGACCGCCATTGCCCTTCTCCGCTGCGTGCCGAGTGGGTTTTGCAGGAGGGAACCTCGACCCGCTGCCACCGTCGGCGAGTCGAATTGTCGCACCTCCGCCAAGGGACCGCACAGGTGCACCCGACCTATTGGGTGAGACTGCTCAGTCAGGCGCGGATCCTTTTCACCCAGGTTTGCGTTTGATGCTGGGCGTTCTTGGGGGAGGCGACGGTGGCTCGGGCGATCGGATCCCCACCGTGGACGGTGCCGATCAGGCGTCGCGGTTCGCGATTGCGTCACCTCGCTGGCCTGTACGCGCTCGGTCGCCGCCCGGCACCACGGCCGCCATCGTGGTGGGCAACTACGATGGACAATCGTAGGTCTGGAGGGACTTGGATGACCGCGCAGTGCTGTGACGATGGCTGAGGATCAGGACCGTCGGGAGTCCGTTGCGCCGCCGGTGCGGCCCTCGCGACCAGCGCAACCCTCCTCCTCCACGCGTGGGGCGGCCCAGCACCTGCCGCCCCCTCCCCCGCCTCATCTGCCACCCCCGCCCGTTCCCTCTCCGACGCCTCGCCTGCCAGCCGACCCTCAACCCATCTCGGCTGGCCTTCCAGAACCCGAGTCCGTCGTCGCCGAAGGTCGCCGCCGACCGGCCTGGGTGCCGTGGTTGGGATGGACCGTTGTGGCGCTGCTCATCGGCCTCGGCACCTACCTCAACGAACTTGCGCTGGCCGATGCCGAGGCGGCCGGAGAAGAGCTGGCCAGCCCACCGATCGGACTGCTCGCGGCCCTCATCGGTGCCTTCGGCGTGTGGCTGATGATGCGCGGCGTCACGCGGTACTACCGCCGGATCGACCCCCACGTGTCACGGGAGTCGGTGTGGCTCCATGCAGGCCGCCGCCTGCTGTGGGTCGGCGGAATCACGGGCGCGCTCATGGCGCTCGTCCTTGCGCAGTTCGACGAAGACGGCGAGCCGGTGACGTCGGCCGATCTGCGGCCGGTTGCGCTGGCCGCATTCGCCTCTCTCGTGTTTTTTGCACTCGCGATGGCATGGAGCCGCTCGGTCAAGACCGCCGACGACGACCCGACAACGGGGTCGGTCGTGTGGATGGCGCTCCGCCGCCTGGCGTGGGGTGCCGCCCTCGTGATGTTCCTGGCCATGCTGTTCGTGCTCGGCATCGATGATGACGGGACGATTCCAGCGGACGTCGACGCCAGCCGGGCCCTTCGCCTTGGGGCGATCGCCGCAGGCCTGGCCTTCGTCGCCGCACTGCTCTCCGCGCCAGGGGCTGCGCCACAACGCCCGCCTCTGACCTTCGCGACCGTACGGTCGCCTCGGGGGTTGAGTCGATTGTTGTTCCTCCCGGAAGATCGGTACGACCTGACGGGCAACTGGATCCACCGGGCCGCATCTCTGCGGTCGGTGCTGGGTCTCGCCGGCGTGACCCTCTCAGCCGCGCTGCCGGCCTTCGTTGACGACGACATCGGGAGAACCCTGGAACAGTTCGCCGTTGCGATGTTGACGCCAGTGGGCGCGGCGTTCCAGACGATGATCGTCGGCGGCGGGTTTGCCGTCATCGTCAGCGCCGTGGCAGTTGCTCGCGTGGGCGCCGAGAACCGATCGTTGGCCGTGGCGGGGCTGGTACGGGTGGTGCGCACGGTCGTCGTGACCCTCGCCGTGATCGGCCTCTTCTTCCTGCTCGCGTTCCTGACGACGCCTGTCTTCGAGTGGTTTGACGCCCAGCCGGCGCCGGCTGAGTTCGGAGATGGTCCGGTGACCCCGTCTGATGCCGCCGAGGCAGGCCGATCCACGCTGCTCGCAGTCGTCGGAATCGCGTTCGTGGTTCCGATGTTCTGGGCTCTGGCCTTCTTCTTCTACTCGGCGTTCTATGTCGCCAAGTACTTCTACCGCATCGGTGAAGGTCATCCGGCCCTGGTTCCCCTGGTCGCGATCGCCTCCGTGTGGACGCTTTGGGTTGCCGGTCTGTTCGTCACGTTGACCTTCGATGTCACGGGTGGGCGCGCCGCCTGGGCACCAGGCCTGCTGGGCGCCATCACCACGACCGGTCTCGCCCTGGCGGAGCGTCATCTGCTGGCCAGGCAAGGCCACACCGTGACGAGCGGCTGGCGGTGACACCAGCCGCCGGCTCAACCTCGATGGGATCTACAGCTCGCCGACCAACTGGAAGCGGCGAGCCGCCTGACGGTGATCGACGAGCCGCTCGTCGAGGGCCGGGTGAACCAGCGTGCCGGCGTCGACGACCGTGCGGCCATCGACGATCACGTGCCACGCCGCCGTTGGGCCACAGCGCAGCCAGCCCTCGATCGGGTCGTCGAGCACGCCAGCGAACACCGGCCCGGTGAGCCGCCAGAGAGCGAGGTCGGCCACGGAGCCCACCGAGATCTCGCCGATCTCGCCCTGACGTCCGAGGCAGGCGGCGCCGCCGCGGGTCGCGAACTCGAGCGCCCGCCTGGCGTCCATGGCGCCCGCGCCGGCGGTGAGCTTGCCCTGCAACATGGCGAGCCGCGCCTCCTGCCACAGCGACGCAGCATCGGCCGACGATGAGCCGTCGCACCCGAGCCCCACCGGACAGCCAGCGTCGGCGAGCGCAACGGTTGGGGCGATGCCCGACGACAGGATCATGTTCGAGCTCGGGCAGTGGGCAACGCCCACGCCGTGGGCCCCGAGACGGGCGACTTCGGCCGGGTTGGGCCGCACCACGTGTGCGCCCCACACCCGGTCGGTGAGCCAGCCGACGTCGTCGAGCAGCTCGACCGGGCGGCGCCCGAAGTGCTCCAGGGCGTAGGCGTCGTCTTCGGCGTTCTCGGCCAGGTGGGTGTGGAGCCGGACGTCGAGCTGCTCGGCCAGCTCCGCCGTGCGCCGCATCAGATCAGGCGTGACGGTGAACGGTGAGCACGGCGCCAGCGCCACACGCACCATGGCCCCGTGGGCCGGGTCGTGCCAGGTCTTCACCAGCCGCTCCGACTCGGCCAGGATGTCGTCCTCGTTGCGCACCGCGTCGTCGGGTGGCAGGCCCCCCTTCGATGCGCCGAGGCTCATCGATCCGTAGGTGGGATGGAAGCGCACCCCCAACTCCACGGCCGCTCTGATCTCAGCAGCCATCAGGTCGCCGGCGCGAGCCGGGTGCAGATAGTGATGATCGGACGACGTGGTGCACCCGGACAACGCCAGTTCGGCCAGGCCAACCCAGGCTGCGAGGTACACCGCCTCCTCGTCCAGGTTCGCCGTCCACGTCGGGTAGAGCGCCTGCAGCCACCCGAACAGCGGCTCGTCGGTCATCGGCCCCCACGCTCGGGTGAGGTTCTGGAACAGATGGTGATGAGTGTTGATCAGCCCTGGGGTCACGAGGCAGTCGGCCGCCGACAGGCGCCGCGTGGCCACCGGCTGGGGGTCGCCTGAGCCACCGATACCGACGATGAGCCCGTTGTCGACCGCTACCCACCCGCCGGCGAGCTCGCGGCGCTCCGCATCGACGCAGGCCACGAGCCGCGCGTCGTGCACCACTAGGTCGACGGTCTGCTCCGCCATCACGCCACCGCAGCGCCGGTGGCGGCGTTGAACTCACCGATCATCTCGTCCCACCGATCGACGAGGGGCCGCAGGCCCGACCAGAAGGCCTGGTCGCGGCGACGGTCGAAATCAGCGACCGACACACCCTGCTGCTCCACCCACGTGAAGTAGCCGAGGTTGAAAATCCGGTCGCGCTCGATCGTGTCGAGCTGTCGGGCGTGCACCGTGTCGACCGAGCCGAGGTTGGCGTCGAAGGCGACAACGGCATCAGCTTCGCCGAACCCGCCCGGATACCGGGTGGCCAGCACCCGTTCGCGATCGGAGTCGTACAGTTCGGAGCCGTCGGTGGCAACGGTGACGATCACATCATCGGGCCCGAGGTCCCATTCCTTGGCGGCCGTGATCGCAGCGAGGGTGTTGCAGATGGAGGAGTAGCCGAAGTCGACCAGGGTGGCGGCGACCGCCTCGGGCACTCCCCGCTCGACCAGGTGGCGGCGACCGGCCTCGGAGTTGAACAACACGTCGAGGGCGTCGGTCGACTGATCACTGATCCCCACCACCATGTCGGTGTTGGTCACGTTGTGGATCAGTGGGATGTGCTTGTCCCCGATGCCCTGGATCCCGTGCTCGCCGTAGCCGTTGTAGAGCATCGTCGGGCACTCCAGAGCCTCCACCGCCACGATCCGGGCGCCGTGGGCGTCCTTCAGGTAGTCGCCGGCGCCGAGCGTGCCGGCGGAGCCCGAGGCCGACACGAAGCCGGCGAGCGTGCCGGGCCGGTCGGCGGTGACGTGGTCGAACACCGTCTCCAGAGCGGGGCCAGTGACGGCGTAGTGGCCGAGGTGGTTCGAGAACTCGCTGAACTGGTTGAGGATCACGTTCACCGGATCGGCCGACAGAGCAGCGCAGGCGTCGTAGATCTCCTTCACGTTGCTCTCGGTGCCGTAGGTGCGGATGATGTCGGCCGCAGGGTCGACGGTCCACCGCTCGAGCCACTCGAAGCGCTCACGGCTCATCCCCTCGGGGAGGATGGCCACCCCGCGGCAGCCCATTAGGCGCGAGATGGCCACGCCACCGCGGGCGTAGTTGCCGGTGCTCGGCCAGATCGCCCGGTTGGCAGTGGGATCAAAGCGGCCGGTCATGAGGCGAGCGACGAGGCAGGAGTAGGCGGCGAGCACCTTGTGGGCTCGGATCATCGGGAACCGGTTGCCGAACGCAACCACGATGCGGGCCGGCACGCCGGTGAGTTCCGACGGCAGCTCCACGTGATCGGGCACAGAGACCAGCTGCGGCTGGGCGGGATGCTCCCCGGGCCGAGACCAGCCGTTGTACCAGTGCACCCGGAACAGGTTGCGAGGGTCAGCAGCCTGGGCGTCGACCCCGGCGAGCGAGGCGTGGATGGCCGGATCGATCGTGGCGGGATCGCGCAACTGAGCGAAGGTGGGCAGCACGATGTTCTGCTCGGCGAACCGTCGTACGGCGTTGTCGTAGGAGGCGTGACCATCGGGGGCGAAGTCGGCGAAGACGGCGAGGTCGGAGGCAGTCGTGGGGTGATCCGTGGTGGTCATGGACGCGTGTTCTCCTCGTCGGTCTCAATGTCGTGGGGCCAGCCACTCCAGGCGCCGGCCCGCTCCTGGTTGGCGTCGTTGCGCATCGGGAGCTGCGTACGCCAGCCGCCGTCGTGATCGTGGAGGGCGGCCGCCACCGCTCCGGCGGTGGGGACGAGGCCGATCTCGCCGACGCCCTTGATGCCATAGGGGGCGTTGGGTTCGGGCGACTCCACCAGGATCACGTCGACTGGCGGCATGTCCTTCGGGCGGATGATGTCGAGCGAGCGAAGCGTGGCGTTGTTCGGCCGTCCATCGGCATCGCACGGGAACCCTTCGGACAGGGCGTAGCCGAGACCCATGTGGACCGACCCTTCGATCTGGCCCTCACAGAGCAACGGATTCACCGCTCGGCCCACGTCGTGGGCGGCCACCACCCGCTCCACGGTGCCCGACTCACGATCGATCACCACCATCTGGGCGGCGTACCCGAACGTGGAGTGGATCACCGGGTTCTCAACGCCCTCGCTGAGGGAGTTGGTCCAGTCCACCCGATACTCGCCGTCGTAGTCGACGCCCGCCCGGCAGCCGTCGGCCATCGCCGCTCGGCAGGCATCGGCCACGGCGCCGGCGCCCATGAGGGTGCCCCGGCTGCCGGTGGTCTGCCCGGCCCCGAGCTCACGGGTGGAGTCGACGATCACCTCCACCTGATCGGCACTCACGCCGAGTTCCTCCACCGCCACCTGCAGGGCCACGGTGTGCACGCCCTGGCCCATCTCGGTCCAGCAGTGGCGCACCTCGACCGTTGGCGGTCGGCCGTCGTCGTTCTCACGGAACCGCACCACGGCCCGGGCGATCTCCTTGAAGCCGTTGCCGAGGCCCGAGTTCTTGAGCCCGAGCCCGAGCCCGACGGCTTTGCCGGCGGCCTGAGCGTCGTCGTAGGGGCCCTTGATCGCATCGAGGCAGGCCCGGGCGCCGAGGCACCCGTCGTCCATCACCTGGCCGGGGCCCCACACCACACCGGGGCTCACCGCATTGCGGTGGCGGATCTCCCAGCCGGTGATGCCGGCAGCGTCAGCGAGCCGATCGAGCACGCCTTCCATGGCGAACTGGGCCTGGTTGGCGCCGAACCCCCGGAAGGCGCCACACACCGAGTTATTCGTGCGGGCGGCCACGGCCTCCACGTCGATCGCCGGCACCACGTACGGGCCCGACGCGTGGCCGGCGGCGCGTTCCAGCACCTTCATCCCCACCGAGGCGTAGGGGCCGGAGTCGCCCAGCATCCGCACCCGGAGCCCCATCAGGCGGCCCTCCGCGTCGCAGCCGGCCTCGTAGGTCATGCGGATCGGATGACGCTTGGTGTGCACCAGGAACGACTCCTCGCGGGAGAACGTGGTGCGCACCGGGCGGCGGAGCAGCCAGGCGGCGAGGGCGGTCTGGGCCTGGTTGGACAGGTCCTCCTTCCCGCCGAAGGCCCCACCGTTCGACACCAGCTCGGTGACAACGGCTTCGGTCGGCACGCCGAGCACCCGGGCGATGTCGTTGCGGTCGTCCCAGATGCCTTGACCCCCCGAGTACACGAAGAGCCGATCGATGGCCGCCGGGTCGCCGATGGGCTCGCCCTTGGTGAGCGGCACACGCTCCCCTGCTGGCACGGGAACCGCAAGGGTGGACTCCGGCTCCACGAAGGCGTGGTCGATCCGCTGGGTCTGGAACGTCTCGGTCACCGTGTGGGCGGCACCGGCCAGGGCGGTGTCGACATCGCCCCGCACGTACTCACTGGTGGACAACACGTTTCCATCGAGCCCCCAGACGGCATCAGGGGCGCCATCGGCCACGGCCTCGACGGGGCTCGTGATCGGCGCCAACACGTCGTAGGTGACCTCGACGAGGGTGGCGGCGTGCCGGGCGGTGGGGCGGTCCTCGGCGACGATGAAGGCCAGCACGTCGCCGAGGTAGCTGGTACGGCCACCCACGGGGATGAACGCGGGCCAGTCCTTGTGGATGAGCCCCGTTCGGATCTCGCCTGGCACGTCGGCTGCGGTGAACACAGCCACCACGCCGGGCACAGCGGCCGCCGCCGTGGTGTCGATCGCAACGATGTCGGCCCTGGCGTGCTCGCTCAGGTGAACGGCTCCGTGCAGCAGGCCAACGGGGGCGATGTCGTCGATGAAGTCGCGGTCTCCGAGGGCGAGGCGCTCCGCCTCGTACTTGGTGCCCCGCGAGCCAACACCCTTGGGGGCCACCGCAACCGGGGTTTCGCCAGCAGCGACAGCCTCGATGGCGTCGAGGATCTTCGTGTAGCCCGTGCAGCGGCACAAGTGGGCGCCGAGTTGGCGGGCCGCCTGTTCCCGGGTGAGGTCGGCCCCGTTCTTGTCGACGAGGGCCTTCCCCCGCATCACGATCCCGGGGATGCAGAACCCGCACTGAAGAGCGCCGTGGGCGGCGAAGGTGTCGGCCCAGCGGCTGCGCTCGTCCGCATCCATTCCCTCGGCGGTGAGCACCTCGGCTCCCTCCACCTTGGTGAGCGGCACCTGGCACGCCACCCGGGCCTTCCCGTCGATCAACACGGTGCAGCAGCCGCACTGGCCGCTCGGGCTGCAGCCGTCCTTGGGCGAGGTGACGCCCAACTCGTCGCGCAGCGCTGCGAGCAGATGGTCGTGGTCGGGCGCCACGGTTGCCGGCTGCCCGTTCAGGACGAACGCCGTACCGCCGGACGAGGCGGTTGAATCGGAGTCGGTGGGGCTCGTGACGTCGGTCATCACGGGGCTCCTTCCGGGCGGATCACGCCCTTTTGACCGGTGATCCGCGAGTACACCTCGGGCCGCCGGTATCGATCGAAGTCGAAGAGGGTCTCCTTGAAGTCCCGGCAGCGATCGAGTTCGCAGCGGGCCACGATGAGCTCGTCGCCGGTGGTGGTGGCCTGGGCCACCACCTGGCCGGATGGGGCGATGATGCACGACTGGGCGAGCGACTCGACGCCCTCCTCGGTGCCGCCCTTGGCAACGCCCACCACCCAGGTGCCGTTCTGGTAGGCCCCGGACTGCATGCAGAGCTGGTTGTGGAACCCCTGCAGCGCGTTCTGGCCCGGATCAGGGGCGTAGTGGATCGGGGTGTTGTAGCCGATCAACACCAGCTCGACGCCCTGGAGCCCCATCTCGCGGTAGGTCTCGGGCCAGCGACGGTCGTTGCAGATGGCCATGCCAACGAGGCCGCCGAAGGCCGACCACACGCCGAACCCGTCGGGTGACTCCTCGAAGTAGCGCCGCTCAAGATGCTGAAAGGGCCGCCACGGTTCGTCGGCCTCGTGGCCGGGAATGTGCACCTTGCGGAACTTGGCCACCTCGGTGCCATCGCGTTCCACGAGGATCATCGTGTTGTAGCGATGGCGCACGCCGGTGGCGTCGGGTGGGGTGAGTTCGGCGTACCCCAGGGCGAACCCCACGCCCAGCTCCCGGGCCTCGTCGAACAGCGGCTTGGTGTCGGGCCCCGGCATCTCGGCCTCGAAGTACTGGTCGTGGCCGTCGACGTCGTCGGTGTACCAACGAGGAAAGAACGTGGTGAGGGCGAGCTCGGGGAACACCACGAGATCGCAGCCGGCCGCCGCCCCCTCGCGTAGCAACACCACCAGGCGCTCCACGACATCGGCCCTCGTGTGGGTGCGCTCGATCGGGCCGAGTTGGGCGCCGCCGATGGTGATCGCACGGCTCATGCGTCGGCCCCATCTCCTGTGCTGGCTCCGGCGGCCGGCAGCGGCCACATGGGGTTGCCCACCTCGCCGGCCAGGAGGGCCTGCACCGTGACGGTGGTGTCGCGATCGGCCCGAGCATCGACCACCCCGGTGCCGTCAACCAAGAAGCCGAGGCCATCGCGGGCGGTGAACAAGTCGGGATCGGTGTAGAGGCGGGGCTTGATCTGGGCCGGGTCGCCCTCCTCGGGGCAGAAGGTCATGCAGTTGCCGCAATCGTTGCAGGACTCCGCCCACAGCAGGTACTGCTGGCGATCGTCCATGCCCTCCAGGCTCGGCACCGAGAAGAAGGCGTCGTTGGGGCACACGGTCACGCAGAAGTTGCAGGCCACGCAGCCGAACACCTCGAGCTGGTGATCCACCTGACGGGGAAGCTTGGCGTTGCCGTCGCGGTGGTAGGCGCCGATGTCGTCCCCTCTGATGCGGGCCGCGTGCTCGGCCGCAACCGAGCGGTATCCGGCGGCGACCGCCTGGCTCTGGCGGGTCGCCCGCCACGAGTCGAGGGTGGTGTGACCCTCGGCGGTCACGTCGCCGGCCAGGGCCTTCAGCATCGGGGCCAGCCGTCCGTATCCGCCGGGCTTCAACAGGTCGGAGCACACTGTGGCCGGTTGCACGCCGGTGGCCACCGACTGGGCCAGGTTCGCCTTGGTGATGCCGGCGGAGAAGCTCACCATGATCTCGCCGTCGTGCCCAGGGATCGCCAACCGGCCGGGCAGCGCGTCGGCGAGCGTGGCCAGGAGGTTCATGGCCAGCACGTGGAGCGGCGGGCCCGACAGGTACATGGTCTCGTCAGGCATGAACCCCTTGGTGTTCTCGACCACGAGCGTGTTGGTGAGCTTGATCCCGAACCGGCGCCCCCGCTCAGCCGCGTAGGCCTCCAGATCTGTGATCAGGTCGAGCCCATCGTCGAACTGGAGGTCCTCGGCGAAGGCCGCCTCCTTCACCGCCACGTCGTGATAGCCGAGCTCGTCGTTCACGATGCGGGCCACCGTGTCGTAGCCGAGCAGGGTCGGGTTGAGTTTCACGATCACGTCGAGGTCGTGCTCGTCGATCAGGTGCTTGGTGATCGCCGAGATCTCGTGCGGCGGGCAGCCGTGAAAGGTCGAGAGCGTGAGCGTGTCCGACACCACTGGATCGAAGGCAACCTCGGCGTAACGAGCCCACGGGCCCGTGAGCTCAGACCGCAGAGCGTCGATCTCAGTGGTGGCGTTGCGCATCGTGGCGATGAAGGTGGCCACCTTCTCCGACGAGATGCCGGCGAGGTCGTAGCCAACGCTCATGTCGAACACGTGCGGCCCCGGGTCGGGGCCGACATGGGGCGCCAGCGGCCCCCACTGCCGGAGAATCGTGAGCAGCATCCAGGCCTTCACGTACTCGGTTGTGCTCTCGGGAACGGTGAGCTCCTGGCTCCACTCGATGTTGTATCCGATCGTCTCCATGTCGATACAGGGCCGGGCGATGTCCAGGTCATCGAGGATCTGCACGGTCTTCAGCTCGAACAGTCGGCTCCCCCCGAGCCAGGCCAGCACGATGTTCTGGGCCAGCTGACTGTGCGGCCCGGCGGCCGGGCCGACCGGGGTGGCACAGCGGCGGCCGAGAAAGTCGACCCCGAGATCAACGGCGGGGTCGGGGCGCCAGATCCGGGCGGTGGGCAGATCGAAGATCTTCTTGCGGGAATGCCACTCGTGGTCGATCCGACCGAGCAGCGTGCCGAGCGAGAGCGGGGTGAGCGGGGGGCCGCCTGTCATGACGCACCGTCGGTGTCGGGCCCGCTCGCGGTGGTGCCGTGGCCTGGTCCAGGGTCGGCACCCGCGAGACCGAGCAGGGTGTGCAGCAACACGTTGGCCCCAGCCTCCAGGTCGCCGGGGCTCGTGTACTCCTCCGGGTTGTGGCTGATCCCCCGGACGCTCGGCGTGAAGATCATCCCGGTGGGGCACATGCGGGCCATCATCTGGGCGTCGTGACCGGCTCCAGACGGAAGCCGGGTGACGGTATGGCCGAGCCGGGTTGCGGTGTTGGCCACGAGGTCGATCACGGACGGGTCGAACGGGACAGGCTCGTAGCGGGCCAGCACCCGCCGCTCGACTGAGCAGCCTTCGCCGGCGGCGGCATCGTCGATCACCGCCGCCATGCGCTTCTCGGCGAGCCGCAGCACGCCGTCATCGGTGTGGCGCAGATCGACGGTGAACGTTGCCGAGGCCGGCACCACGTTCACGAGATTGGGGTGCAACTCGACTCGGCCCACGGTGGCCACCATCGGCAGGCCGATCTCTTCGGCCAGGGTTCGGGCCGCTGTGATGCACGCAGCAGCCACGACCGCCGGATCGCGTCGGAGCGGGATCGGGGTGGTGCCGGCGTGGTTCGACTGGCCGGTGATCGTGACCTCCTGCCAGCTGATGCCCTGCACCACGGTGACCGCGCCGATCGTGATGCCCTCGGCCTCCAGCACCGGGCCTTGTTCGATGTGCAGCTCGACGAAGGCATGAGGGGCCGGGCCGGGAACGGGGGCGGGCCCGGCGTAGCCGATGCGGTCGAGCTCGTCTCCGAGCACGGCACCGTCCACGCCGACGATGGCCCTGGCCTCCTCAACACCCATACCCCCGGCGTAGACGAGGCTGCCGAGCATGTCGGGAGCGAACCGTGAGCCCTCTTCGTCGGTGAAGAAGGCAACACCGAGCGGCCGCTCCAGCGGCGTTCCGGCCGCCATGACGGTTTCGATCACCTCGAGGCCCGCGAGAACACCGAGCGTGCCGTCGTAGCGGCCGCCGGTGCGAACGGTGTCGACGTGGGAGCCGGTGAGTACCGGGGCCAGGCTTCCGGCACCGTCCGGTGCGCTGGGCATCACGGCAATCACGTTGCCGATCGCATCGATCGTTACGTGGAGCCCGAGGTCGCGCATCCACTGCACCACGAGGTCGCGGCCGTCGCGGTCTTCATCGGTGAGGGCAAGCCGAGCGTTGCCCTGGGTGCCCTCGATGGCACCGATCTGGGCGAGTTCGTCCAGGCGCTGGAGCAGGCGGTCGAGGTCGATCGAAAGGTCGGTCACAGCTGGGGCCACGACGCCCGATCGTAGCCCTGTGGTTTACAAACCGTAAAGGGTCTCGGGCAGGGGTCAGGCGCCCATGTCATCAAGGGCGCGGAACAGTCGGGCCGCTTGTTCGCGACCCTTCGATCGCACCTCGTCCTCGTCGACACGGGTTGGTCGGCCGTCTCGCAAGGCCGGCTCGTCGTCGATATCGACGTCGATGGCCCGCACGCCAGTGGTGTAGGCGAGATGCCACGCCTCGATCGCCGGGTAGGACCACCGCACCCGGTCGCTCTTCGCCTCGGGCATGAGCGCCCAGCCCCGGCTGAGCCAACCCCAGGCATCATCGGGGCCCACGGTCACGTCGTGCTCGCGGTGGCGCACGAATGCGAGGCGGAACTCGTCCAGCATGTCGGCGCCGATGCCGTCGGTACCGAGCGCAACGGGGTTGGCGAACCGGGACGGCCGGGCGTAGCCGACGGCGTTGTTCATGTTCGATCGGGGGTTGTGCACGAGCGTGCCGGCAAGGCCGTGGTCATCGGCAAGATGCACCCCGTGGATGAGCAGCCAATCGTCGGTGCTGAGGCCGGCGAGGCGATCGGCAGCGTTCACGTCATCGATGCCCTCGGCTACGTGGACATGCACTCCCACCTGGTGTTTCGCGGCCATCTCGGCGGCTGCCGCCAGCGTGTCGTCGGTGCAGGTGAACGCGGCGTGCACTCCCACGTAGCCCCGACCGCCGGCGCTGAGGAACCGGTCGTTCTCCGCCAGCCCTCGCGCTGCACCCTCGGCGCCGTGCCGGTCGGTCACGCCATAGGCGCACGAGACGCGAACCCCCACCTCGGCACAGGCGGAGGCGATCACATCGAGCGAACCCTCGATGGCATTGGGTGACTCGTGATGATCGATGATCGCCGTGCACCCGGACTGGAGCGCTTCGAGGGCACCGAGCCGAGCCGACGCCGCGAGCATGTCGAGATCGAGCGCCCGGTCGAGGCGCCACCACACCAGTTCGAGGATGCGGCGAAACCGGTCCGGGGTGGCCGGCGGAGCCGGCATGCCCCGGGCCAGGGCCGAGTACAGGTGATGGTGGGCGCAGACGAGCCCTGGCGAGAGATGGGGTGTGTCACTCGTGTGGTCGCTCACGCGACCGACGGTACTCCCGCCGCCACCAGGTGGGGCCACGCACGCCCCTGCCCTGACGCCCACGACAGCACCTGTTAACGAACTGTCAACACTCCGAGAGCAGGGTACTACCCTGACCGCATGGCACGAGCACGGATGGAGATCCTCGTCGAGCCGTTCCGGGAGAACGAACCGGGCCCCCACGTCGAGGCCGTGCTGGACGTGTTCCGGGCGCGTGGGCTCGTGTTCGACCTCGGGCCGTTCGCAACGTCGGTCGAGGGAGAGCTCGACGATCTCCTGGAGGCGGTGGGAGCACTGCTCGCAGCGGGCTTCGCCGAAGGGGCCGACTCGATCCAGACCCGGGTCGAGCTCGCATGACAGCCCCCCATGGTGCTGGCGACGGCACCCGTGACGAGTTCCTCACCGCGCTGCGATCGGCCGTGGCCGGGCTCGGCGCCACCGTGGTCACCCCACGGGCGTCCCGTCCGGGCGATCAGCCCGTGCGGTGGCGGGGCGACGTCGTGGCCTATCTCCGGGTGAGCGAGCTGCACGGCGCCCTGGCGCGGTTGGTGAGAGCGGTCGAGGAGGAGTTGGGGGCGTCGCTGGCCGAGATGTCCCGCGCGGAGAAGCAGGTGGCGGTGCGACTGCTCGACGAGCAGGGTGCGTTCCTGCTCCGGGGGGCGGTGGAGGACGTGGCCGGATGGATGGGAGTGAGCCGGGTGACGCTCTACAACTACCTGAACGCGATCGAGCGGGCCCGGGCCGACGCCGAACGTTGACGCCCTGTCCAACGGGTCGACGTTTGGAATCGCCGTCGGTACCCCGGGTACCGTCGCGAGATGAGCACCGACCGACACCATGAGGTGGTGGTGCTCGGGGCCGGCGTCTCGGGCATCTACCAGATCAAGAAACTCACCGATCTTGGCATCGACGCGATCGTGCTCGAAGGTGAGAACGATCTCGGCGGCACCTGGTACCGCAACCGGTACCCGGGGGCCCGGTTCGACTCCGAGAGCTACACGTACGGGTACTCGTTCTCCAAAGAACTGCTCGACGAGTGGCACTGGAACGAGCGCTTCTCGGCCCAGCCCGAGAACCTCCGCTACCTGAACTACGTTGCCGACAAGTTCGACCTCCGCCGCCACATGACCTTCAACTCCCGCGTCGAGTCGATGGCCTGGGACGAGGAGGCGCGGCTGTGGACGCTGCACGTCCAGGACGGGCCGACCTACACGGCCCGATACGTGATCACCAGCCTCGGGCCGCTGTCGATTCCAACCCTTCCCCGCTACCCCGGGATGGACGAGTTCCGGGGCGAGTCATTCCACACGTTCCACTGGCCCAAGGATCCGGTCGAGCTGGCGGGCAAGCGGGTCGGTGTGATCGGCACCGGTGCCACCGGGATCCAGGTGATCGCTGACATCGCGCCCCAGGTGGGCTCACTCACCGTGTTCCAACGGCGGCCCAACTGGAGCACGCCCCTGAACAACGGCCCCATCTCAGAAAAGGAGATGGACGAGATCCGCGCCCGCTACGACGAGATCTTCGCCAACTGCGCGGCGTCGCCGAACGGGTTCGAGCACGTGCCGGACTGGCGCGGGTTCTGGAGCCTCACCGAGGAGGAGCGCCAGGCCACCTGGGACGAGCTCTACGAGAAGCCGGGCTTCGCCATCCTCGCCGGCAACTTCGCCGAGATCTTCTTCGACGAGGCGGCCAACGCCGAGATGTCGGCCTACATCGCCGATCGGATCCGCCAACGAGTACACGACCCCGAGGTGGCGGAGAAGCTCATTCCCCGCGACCACGGGTTCGGGCTCCAACGGCTTCCGCTCGAAACGAACTACTTCGAGGTCTACAACCAGGACAACGTCCGCCTCGTCAGTCTCGCCGACACGCCGATCGAGCACATGACGGCCACCGGCATCCAGACCGCCGACGAACACCACGAACTCGACCTGATCGTCTACGCCACCGGCTTCGACGCCATCACCGGCGGCTATGACCGGATCGCCATCGAGGGGGTGGACGGCACCCTGGGCGAGAAGTGGGCGGCCGGGCCAAGCACGTTCCTCGGCGTGTTCACCCACGGGTTCCCAAACATGCTGATGGTCGCCGGCCCCCAGAGCGTGTCGGGTTCGACCAACTTCCCTCGCGCCATCGAGACGGGCGTGGAGTGGGCAACCGACTTCCTCCAGCACGTGCGGGCCGAGGGCCACACGCGGTTCGAGGCCACGGCTGACGCCGAGCAGGTGTGGCTCAACGAGGTGCAGAAGTTCCACGAGCGGCTGCTGTTCCGCCGGAGCAAGGGCTGGTTCACGGGCTACAACTCCAACGTGGAGGGCCACGAGGAGGGCACCGTGCGCTACCAGGCGTACTTCGGCGGTGCCCCGCGCTACACCAAGAAGATCGACGAGGAGGCCAGTGCCGGCTACCCGTCGATCAGTTTCGCCTGACGCGAGTTTTCGTCGGGGGCTGTTAACGATTCGGGCTCGTTCGCGCCCTGTAGCTCCTGGATGCGGACTGCGACCATGACCGACGTCGAAACGGTGTATCGGCGCGACCACGAACGCCTGTGGCGATCGCTGGTGGCCTACGCCGGGGATCCTGAGATCGCGACCGAGGCCGAGGCCGAGGCGTTCACGCAGGTGCTCGCCCGAGGCGCAGAGGTGACCGACCCGGCCGCCTGGGTGTGGCGAGCGGCGTTCCGGATCGCCAACGGCCTGCTCGCGGTCAAACGGTCGGGTGCCACTCCCCTTCCCACCTCGGGCGACGGCGCAACGCTGCCGGCGAGCGAGGTGGTGATCGACCACTCGTTGGCCGAGTTCCTCGACTTGCTGCAGACGCTGTCGAATCAACAGCGCATGGTGGTGGTGCTCCGCTACGCCGGCGGGCTGAAGCCGGTGGAGATCGCCGACGTGCTCGACACCACCGCCGGAGCGGTACGCGTCCAACTCCATCGAGCCCACGACCAGCTCCGCGAAAGGATCGACGCCTGATGATTCTCGACGACGACTCCGACGTTCACGATCCCGACCTGGCGGCCCGCTTCAGCGCGCTCGACTCGCTGACGCCTCCCGATCTCACCGCCATCGTGGCGGCCAGCGCACCAGTCGGCCCACACCCCGCCTCCGGGTTGGCCGGCCGCTTCCGGACCAGCCGGCCGTGGTTGATCGGTGGCATGGCCGCCGTTGCCCTGCTCGTCGTGGCCGGCGTCGCCGCCGTGGTGGTGAACCAGACGAACGACCAGACGGTCGCCGCCGCACCCGAGGGTGCCGCGTCGCCGACGGTCGATCCGGTCGAGAGCGACGCAGACGAGACGGACGAGGCCGACCGCGCCGAGAGCGCCGAGAGCGCCGCCGCCGGCACCAGCATCGAGCCTGATGAGACCGACGACGCTGCTCCCGGCACCGTGAGCCTGCCCGAGCAGAGCGCCACCACGACCACCACCGAGCAGGCCGGCAACGCTGGTGCGGACAGCAGCGGCACCGACGCGGAAGAGACCACGGTGCCCACCCCCTCGTTGCCGCCACCCGAATCGACCACCACCATCGATCCACTGGAGACCACAACGTCGTTCCGGCAGATCTTTCCAGGGCCGGACGTCGAGACCGTCACCGTGGCCGGGCTGGTCACCGAGGTGTTCCACGACTGCGTCTCTTGGCTCCGCCTCCGCGATGACGACAGCGGCGAGATCACCCCCGCGGGCGCCTTGATGTGTGACGGCGGATCGTGGGTGGTCATCGACGGCGTTCGGATCCGGACCTCGTCCGGCTTCGTCCCCCTCGACCTCTTCTACGACAAACATCCAGCGGAACTGCTACCCGGAATGTCGGCTGCCGCCATCGCCGTCGACGAGGGAGCGCTCGGCCTCACCTTGCGTTGCAACGACTGCTCCATCGCCACGATCAAGCCCAGCCACTCCCCCGACGGCTGACCTACGCCCGGAGGTCAGGCGGTGTGGCGGTCGAGGCCGGTGAAGAGCACCGCCACGCGGGCGGGGCCGGTCGGAGGATCCGTCATCAGGCCGGCCAGGCCTGCGGTACCCGTGATGCACACCGGGACGGTTGTGGTGGCCCGGGCCAGTGCATGGGCGGCCAGCACGTTCTCCTCAGGTGCGACCACGGTGTGCCCACCGGTGTGCTGCACCGTCTGGAGCAGCGGCACCCAGTCGTAGGTCACGTCGTCGAGGATGCCGGTGGCGGCGCTGGCCGGGTCATCCCAGGGCCACATGTACCGCTCAGCGTCGGCGGCAGCTGCCGCCAGATCACCGTCGGGCCCGACCAGGGACCACGCCCGATCGAGCGGCGCGCACCCATCGGCCTGAACAGGATGCAGTGACGCACCAACGGCATCGCCGACCGCGGTGGCGAGGGCGCCGCCACCAACCTGCACGTAGAGCCGGTCCAGCGGGCCCACCTGATCCAGCAGCTCCCACCCGATGGTGCGGGCGGCATCGAATGTGGTGGGGGTGTCGGTGCCCTGCACGCTGAACGCGTGGCGACCGTCGGCCACGGCGTCGGTGAACCGCAGGTAGCACGGATCGCCTGGTTCGCCATCGCGGCGCTCGCAGCGATGCACCGTGGCCCCGAAGCGGGCCAACTCGCCGAGCACGGTGTCGTCGGCCCAGAGCGGCACGTACACGTCGAGGGGCCGATCGATCGCCCGTGCGATCACCGAGGCCGCGATGGCGGCGTTGCCACAACTGGCAATGGCGAGCCGATCGGGCAGCGGCGAGCCGAGCTCGCGCCCGACCAGCAGATCGAGCGCAACACCGGCCAGGTGACGGGCCTTGTGGGATGCGCCCACGGTTCCGGTCTCGTCCTTGATCCACAGCGCGGAGCCGACCTCGTCGATGAAGTCGAGCCCTGCCGCCCGGGCCACGGCCGTTCCGTCGACAACCGGGCTGGTGCGAAACCCGTGGCCCCACACGCCGGCCACGGCATCGTCGAATGCGGTGACCATCTCCACGAAGCGGGCATCGTCGATACCACCTGCCAGCGCTCGCTGGTGGGCGGCGAGCCGGTGCCGGTAGCGCAGCAACGGGTTGGACGTCTCGTCGGCCGCCATCAGATCGACGCTATCGCCAGCGCCAACACCCGGCGTGGTCAGCGCTCCATGCCTCGCAGCTGGGCCCGAACGAGATCCGGGGTGAGCGGGAACGTGTCGAACCACACGCCGGTGGCGTCGTGCAGGGCAGCCGCCACCGCCGGGGCGTAGGTCATCATGGGCATCTCGGCCATGCCCCGGGCGCCCCACGGGCCGAGCGGGTCGCTCAGCTCCAACACCACGCTGCGGATCTCGGTTGGCAGGTCGCCGATGCCAGGGATGAGATAGCCGCTGAAGCGGGGATTGGTGATGTGGCCCTCCTCCACGATCAGCCGTTCGGACAGCACGTAGCCGTGGGCCTGGACCACGCCGCCCTCGATCTGGGCGACGACGAGATCGGGGTTGATCGCCTTGCCCACGTCGTGGGCGCTGACCACCCGGTCGACCACGATGTGGCCGGTTTCGGTGTCGACCGTGAGATCGACGGCCTGAGCCACGTAGCCGTAGGAGAAGTTCGGTTGCCCCGCGCCCGTCTCGGGGTCGATCATCTCGGTGGGCGGAGGTACGTAGCGGAAATGACCCGAGGCGGGCCGGGCCCCTTCCCGCCAGGCCTTCTCGGCCTCCTCGGCCGCACCGAGGATGGCATTGCCCGCCATGAACGTGAGGCGCGAGGCCGAGGCCGATCCCGAGTCGCCCGAGTCGGCGCTGTCGGAGAAGCGACCCTTCACCTGGCTCAGCGGCAGCCCGCACGCCTCAGCCGCCATCTGGAGGAAGGCGGTGTGCGCCCCCTGGCCGACATCGGCCCCGGCGTGGAACAGTTCGGCCTCACGGGGCTGGTCGTCGTTGGGGTCGCCGTGGAGCACGATCGTGGCCTCGCACCGCTCGGGGAAGCCGAAGGAGAACCCCACGTTCTTGTAGGCGCAGGCGAACCCCCGGCCCTGTCGCAGCGCACCAGACGCCGGCGCCAGGGTGGCGAACGGTGAGAACGGAGTGGTGGGCGCAGGGGTGGCGTCGGCCTCGGCGGCGCACCGATCGACCACGGTTGCGAGCGTCACGCCGGGCGGCATCGGTACCTGGGTGATGCCCACGCTGTCGTCGGTCAGCACATTGCGACGGCGGATCTCCACCGGATCCATGCCCAGGGCCTCGGCGAGACGGTTGATCTGGCCCTCCGCGGCGAAGGCGGCCTGTGGGCCCCCGAACCCTCGGAACGCACCGCCGGGCACGGCGTTGGTGTAGACGGCGTGGCTGTCGATCACCGCGTTGGGCACCTCGTAGGGGCCCGACTGACCAATGTGGCAGTTTCCGAGCACCTTGTTGGAGGTGTAGTTGTAGGCGCCGGCATCGAGCCAGGCCTGGCTCTCCACCGCCACGATGCGGCCGGAGGCGTCGGCCCCCCACCTGGCATGAATGCGCCCGCGATGCCGCTTGTGGTGACCCACGATCGACTCCTCGCGTGACCACACCACCCCGATCGGGCGGCGCTCGCCGCGGGCCGCCAGCATCCGGGCGGCCAGTGCCAGGGCGATCTGCACCGAGAGGTCCTCGCGGCCGCCGAAGGCACCACCGATTGCCGGGTAGATCACCCGCACACGATCCTCGGGAAGGTCGAGCGCGTGGGCGATCTGTTCACGGTCCTCGTGCACCCACTGACCGGCGCACTCCACGGTGATGCGGCCGGCGTCGTCGATGTAGGCCAGGCCAGCCTCGGGCTGCAGGTAGGCGTGCTCCTGGTACGGCACCTCGTAGGTCGCCTCCACCACCACCGCCGCCTCGGCCCACCCAGCTTCGATGTCGCCCTTGCGGATCCGGTACTGGTGGTAGGCGTTGGTGCCATGCCCGTTCTCGGGATGAAGGAGGGGCGCATCGGAGGCCAAGGCTGCGTCGATGTCGCCGACGATCGGGAGAGGCTCCCACTCCGCCTCGATCAGGGTGGCGGCCCGCTCCGCAGTGTGGCTGTCGACCGCCACCACGAGGGCGAGATGGTCGGCCTCCCACCGCGACACGTCGGCCGGCACGGGGCTCCGGCCTGTGTGGTCAACAGTCACGAACACCGGCTGGTCGTTCATCGTGAGCCCGTACTCGTTCACGGGCACATCCGCACCGGTGACGACGGCGAGCACCCCGGGCAACGCCTCGGCGGCGGTGGTGTCGAGCCGGACCAGTCGAGCATGGGGCTGGTTTGTGAACACCACCTTGGCCGCCAACGCGTCGGCCGGGATCCGATCGGCCGGGTAGCCAGCGGCGCCGGTGACCTTGGCCTCCGCATCGACCTTGTGGGGCCGGGCGCCAACGCTCACGATGCGGCCACATCATCGTCGTCAGTGAGCCCGCTCGATGACGCCGTCGATCCTCCCACGAGGGTCACTGCCTGTTCGATTGCGGTGTAGCCCGTGCACCGGCACAAGTTGCCGGCGAGCCCGGCTCGCACGGTGCTGGGATCGATCTCGCGGCACTCGTCCACCAGCATGGCCGCCGCCATCAGTAGGCCTGGTGTGCAGAATCCGCACTGCACGGCGCCGGTGGCGATGAAGGCAGCCTGGAGGGGATGCAGATCGGGGTCGGGCGTCGCTCCTGCCACCACCGCGCCGTCGACGCCGCCATCGCCGTTGGGCTGGGGTGCACCGCCGCCGGTCGAGGTGGCCAGCCCCTCCACGGTGCGGACCTCGGCCCCATCCGCCCGACCGGCAGGGACCAGGCACGACATGACGGCCGCGCCGTCGAGTTCCACGGTGCAGGCCCCACACTCCCCCTCTGCACACCCTTCCTTCACCCCAGTGAGGCCCTGAGCACGGAGCCAGTCGAGCAGTGTTTGGCCGGCAACGAACCGGCCGGCGGTCGCCGCGCCGTTGGCCGTGGTGGCGATGAGGTCGCCGTGGCCGATGGACGTCGGGCCAGCGTTGGGCACCGAGGCGCGGCCGTCGAAGCCGGGGCGCCACAGCCTGGGTTGGCGGCTCGGATTGCTGGCACCGGCCGCACCGGCCGACAAGGTGTGGAGGGCGCGGCTGACCATGACCGCCACCAGGTCGCGGCGGTAGTCGGCGGTGCCCCGCAGGTCGTCGATCGGGGTGACGGAGTCGGCGGCGTCGGAGGCAACAGCGTGGATCAGTTCCGGGGTGAGGAGTTCGCCCCGCGTCTGGTCGGTCACCTCCTCCATCAGTTCGACCGTGGGACCAACGCTGCCGAGGGCGAGGGCGAGATCGGCCACAGAGCCGTCACCGTCTCGGTCGAGGGCGAGCGCCACGTGCACAATCGAGATGGCCTGGGCTCGCCGCAGGCCGGCCTTCACGTAAAGCGTGGCGCGGCCGGCGGGTGCTGGCGGTACGACGACGGCCTGGACCATCTCATCGCTGGCGAGGTCGACCTGCCGGAAGCCGGTGATGAAGGCGGCCACCGGCACGCGTCGTTCACCTCGGGGCCCCACGATCTCGACCTCAGCGGCCAGGGCCATCAGTGCGGAGATCGTGTCGTTCGCCGGACTGGCCGTGACCACGTTGCCAACCACCGTGGCCCGATTGCGGAGCTGGGGCGAGCCGACCTCGGCGCACGCCTGCACGAGCGCCGCAAGCTCCGGTCGACCGTCGAGCTCGGCTACCACCTGGTTGTGGGTCACGAGGGCGCCGAGGCGCACCGGGCCGGGTGAGTCGGGAGAATCACGGCGTTCGATCTCTGAAAGCCCTTGCACGCGGCCGAGATCGATCAGGGTCGCCACGCCGTCGTGGGCCCCACGGTCCAGCTCGACGAGCAGATCGGTGCCGCCGGCCACCAGGCGAGCGGCGCCACCGTGCTCACCGAGCAGGGCGATCACATCGTCGATCGACCCGGGTGCCTCGTACCGCACCGGACTGGTGCGGGGCCGCTGCACAGGGTGGACGAGGAGCGCTCCGTCCGACACGTCGCCAACTGTATGCGAGGGGCGGTTTCGAGCGTGGTTCGGGGCCATGTCCTCCGTGTTACGGCGAGTAGGGTGCGCCACATGAGCACCGATTCGTCCCGCCTCGGCCGCCACGCGATCAAGACGCCCCCGCACCACATCACCTGGAGCGACATGCTCGAGCTGTGGCAGGCCGCCGACGACATCGACGTATTCGAGTCGGCCTGGAACTGGGATCACTTCTATCCGCTGGCCGAGCCGTTCGACGGGCCGAACCTCGAGGGCTGGACCACCCTCGGCGCCCTGGCCCAGGCCACCACGAGGCTGCGGATCGGGGCCATGGTGAACGGGATGCACCACCGCCACCCGACGGTCACCGCCAACATGGCAGCGACGCTCGATCACATCTCGAACGGGCGCTTCGAACTGGGTATGGGAGCGGGCTGGAACACGATGGAGTCCGACGCGTATGGGATCGAGCTGGGTTCGCTCCGGCAGCGCTCCGACCGTTTCGAGGAAGGCATGGAGGTGATCGTGGCGATGCTCAGCGCCCGCGAGACCACCTTCACCGGTGAGTACTACGAGGTGCGGGGAGCCTGGTGCGAACCGAAGCCGGTTCAGCACCGGATCCCGATCGTGATCGGCGGCAAGGGCCGCCAACGCACGTTGCGCACCGCTGCTCGTTTCGCCGACCAGTGGGACATGACCTTCCCGGCCACCCCCGCCGATTGGGCTGAGCTCGACGGTGTGCTGCGTGAGCACTGCAACCGGGTGGGGCGCGACCAGGCCACGATCGCCCGGTCGATCCACCTGGGCTTCGATGCATCATCGTCAGACGTCAGCGAGCTGGCCGACCGGTCGGCTTCGTTCTTCGAGGCCGGGGTCGACATCGTGGTGTGGTCCTGTCAGGGGCCTGCAGCGCCCGCTGACCTCGAACGACTGGCCACCGCGCTGCGCTGACGCCGCACTGGTCAGGGCGGGCCGTGTTTCCCTGATCGACCGCTTCATTTCGGCAAGATGAATCCGCCCGATCGGGCTCGGTCCGATTCTCCCCAGCCGTCTACCTTCCGGGTCATGGCGGGCGGGGTGGCTACACGGTGAACACGATCACGCGGATTCTGGGCGAACTCCACGCAGAGCTGGCCGACGACCGACGAGGGGCCCCCGCCGACTACATTCCCGAGCTGTCGCACGTTGACCCGGACCTGTTCGGCATCGCCCTCACCACCCCCGACGGGCACTGCCACCGGGTGGGCGACGCCGAGGCACCCTTCACCATCCAGAGTGTGTCGAAGGCCTTCGTGTACGGCCTCGTGCTCGACGCCAACGGCCCCGAAGAAACCGAACGGCGGGTGGACCTCGAACCGTCTGGAGATGCGTTCAACGAGATCAGCCTCGATCCGGTGACGTCGAAGCCGCGCAACGCCATGATCAACGCCGGAGCCATCGCCATCACCGGCCTCGTTCCCGGGGACTCGCCGGAGCAGCGCTTCGAATGGCTGCGGCTCGGCCTCAGTGCCTTCGCTGGCCGCGAACTCACCCTCGATGCCGAGGTCTATCGAAGCGAGACCGAGACCGGCCACCGCAACCGAGCCATCGCCCACCTCCTGCGCGGCGGCGGCATCCTCGGCGACCGCGTTGACGAGGATCTCGATCTCTACTTCCGTCAGTGCTCGCTCCAGATCACCGCCGAAGACCTCGCCGCCATGGGAGCCACCCTGGCCAACGGGGGAACCCAGCCCATCACTGGCGACGCCGTGATCAGCGAAGACAGCGTGGAGCGCGTGCTCAGCGTGATGTGCTCGTCAGGGATGTACAACGCATCGGGCACCTGGATCGCCCGGGTCGGCGTGCCCGCCAAGAGCGGCGTCGGCGGTGGGGTGGTCGCCGTACTCCCCGGTGAACTCGCCTTGGCCACCTACTCACCGCGGCTCGACGAACTCGGGAACAGTGTGCGGGGGTTGCGGGCCTGTGAGGAACTGTCTCGTCGGTTCAACCTCCACCTGTTCAACTCGCCAACGCTCGCCGATCACTTCGTGCGCAGGGCCTACCGATTGCACGAGTCGGGCTCGACACGTGTGTGGTCGGCCGCCGATCGTGACTACCTCAGCCGGGCCGGTGCCAACGTGGCCGTGTTGGAGATCCAGGGCGACATCATCTTCGCCACGGTGGAGCGCCTCAGCCGAACGATCGGCGATCAGGCATACGCCCAGATCGTGATCCTCGACTGCTCGCGGGTGGGCCTCGTCGACCCCCATGCCCTCATGGTGCTCAACGGACTGGCCCAGGATCTGGCCTCGGGCGACACCCAACTCGTGGTCGTGGACCCGAACGAGCGCATCGATCGCACGACGGGGCTCGACGAGGTGGCCTCTGTCGTCAACGAGCTCGATCTTGCGCTCGAAGGTGCCGAGCTGACGCTGCTGCGCTCGGCCGGATTCGGCGATCGAGCCGAGACCATCGAGCTCGCCGACTGCGACCTGTGCGCCGGCCTCGACCCGGACCAGGTCCACGTCCTGGCCGATCACATGGACAGCCAGACCTTCGCGGTCGACGATGCGCTGTGCCGGGTGGGCGACCTGCCGGATGCGCTCTACGTGATCCACGAGGGCAGTGTGGACGTCCGGGTCCCCGGCCCCGGCCGGCTGTCGGGCCGGATCGCGGCGCTGAGCCCTGGCGCCTGCGTTGGCGACGTGGGGCTCATCGACGGCCAACCGCGGTCGGCCGACGTCGTCGCCACCGAACCCACCCGCTGCGGGGTGCTCAGCGCCAAGAACCTCGCCGCCATCGGCGAGAGCCATCCCAAGATCTACGCCGACGTGCTTCGCAACATCATGCTGACGAACCTGGATCGACTGCGACGCAGCGGAACCACCTTTGCCGAGAGGCGGGACTGACCGTCGGGCCCCGAGCCGTCAGCTCCCGGCCGACGCCTCACCCGTGGCCAGCTCGTGCTGGTTGCTGATGATCGGGCTCAACACCTCGGGGGTCACGGTCTCGGGATCTCCGACGAGTGAGATCAGGTACCACCGGTCGCCGTGGCTGAACGCCGCGCCGAGCGAGACCAACTCGCCGCCTTCCCCGTCGGGGATGGTCTGTGTGAACCCTCGCACTCCGGGCAGGCCGTTGAGATCGAAGAACCGACCCCCGTAACCACCGATCGTGATGAGGCCGTCCTCCAGGTAGAACTCGGCCTCGGTCTCGTCGGCGAACTCGTACACCGATGCCATGGCCACGTCGTTGGTTTCGTTGCGGAACGCCCGGAACCATCCGCCTGAGAACCCCCGGGTCTCGAGGAGCGCCAACTCCTCGGTGGGGTCGGGTTGGATGTCGGAGGCAGCGGTGAGATCGAGGGCACGATCACCACGGGAATCGGTCACAGGGGCGAAGCCGTCGATGGAACCGACGAGGTCGACCGCCAGCGCCGGGGCATCGTCGGGAGCCGACTCGGTGCGGGCAGCGGCGTCGGGTGAGGGCGACAGGCGCACGAAGTCCTCCAGGGTTGCGGGTTCGGTCACAGGGGTCGTCGACACCCCAGGGTCGGGAAGGGCTGTGCCCGGTAGGGGCTCGTTGCCAGAGTCGGGCGCACGACGGATGGTCGGTGACGGTCGCTCGGCGCTGCGCTCGGACGCCGAGTCACCGCGGGCGACGGAGCGCGTCGGCTTCGACCGGTCATTGACGTCTCCCGCGCTGGGTGCCGGCGGGCTGGCCTCGTCGGTGCCGGCGGGTGCGCCACAGCCAACGAGCACGAGTGACACGGCCGCCACGCCGAGCACTGCGAGCGTGAGGCGGGCCGGTCGGCTGGCCCGGGCCAGCGCCGTGAGCGGCGGGGCCGATGTGTCGGTGGCCGTCCAGGCGGGAGCCGAGGCGGCGAGCAGGACCATGATGCGCACCGCCCCGAACAGCGCACCTGCACCCACGGCGACGACCGGGCCGATAGCTGCTGCTGCGATCAGGGCCGACCACCAGCCCCAGGTCGACAGCATCGTGAGCGGCCCGACGCCGAGGCGGGCGCCGTAGAGCACCGCAACGACGGGCGGCGCGAACCAGCGGCCCCACTCCACGGGTACCTGACGACCGACCGACCATGGCGTCGGTCGGCCCAGGAGGGCGCGGGCGCCGTCGAGCATGAGGCCGACCGCAACCATGATCGCCGCGGGCACGGGGCTCGCCGCTGCGACATCGACGCCAGTGGTCGCGCTGACGGCAGCCATGACCACGCCAAGCACCACGGCGATCGCGAACCCGGCCAGCGCCCCGGTAGCGGTGCTCGCCGCCAGGAGTCCGAATGCAGTGAGTCTGCGGCGGCCCTCGACCGAGGGCACAAGCGTTTCCGCCACCGACAGGCCTCAGGGGGACCAGAGGGTATGTATCGCCGCCAGCGAGGCGGTGACCATCACGATCGCCAGCCCAGTCATCGACGGAACGTCTGGGCCTGCGAGGTCCAGTAGTTGGGCGGCGCCACCGAGCCCCAGTCGAGGGCACCGTCGGTCCGAGCCATGCCCAGTGGCCGTTCGGCCACCGGCTGGCGGAACACGGGTAGGCCCTGCCCGGCGACCCCTTGGAGCTGATCGACTCTGAAGCCGTTCACGGCGGCCTGCAACTTCCAGTACTCGCCGGTGGCCAGCTCGCCAGGGCCGCGAACGAAGTAGATCTGCTCGAGTTCGCCGTAGCGAACCGAATGGTCCTGGAGCCACTGTTCGAGCGAGCCGAGCTGGTTTGCCGTGTGGAGCACGACCGGAACGCCGAGGTTCACCAGGCCGATGATGTCGGAGCTGCCAACCGGGGCAATCGCCAGCCGTTGCGGCGACACCCCGGGGATGGCGGCGGCCCATTCGGCCAACTCGATCGAGAGGTCGACCAGCGACGTTGCGGTGGTGCGATCGTGAACGAGGCCGGGGTCGACCGGTTCGGGGCCGACGTAGAGCGTTGGCCAGGCCAACGCCCCCGCAGCGGGGGTGCCGACCACGAGCGGATAGCCACCCAGCGCAGCGAGCGCAGCCGCGACCGGAGCGGCCTCGGCCGAGAGGCCGGACGGCTCGACTGTCACGGTTCGGTACACGTCGTTGATCGAGGCAATCCGCTGCGCCACCTGCTGGCTGATCGTGGCGATGTCGGATCCAGTGGTCGGCTGGTCGAGCGTGAGACCGGCGGCGGTGAAGCTCGCAAGGCCAGCTACGGGTCCGACCACGACCACCTCGCCGACCCCAAGTTCGTTGAGGAGGGCCAGATCGGCCTCGCTGGGGCCTCCGGCTCCGATACCGAGGAGGGGAACGCCGAGCACGCCGGCCAAGGGGGCCGCCACGTATTGCATCCACCGGTTGTCGTCGTCGGCAACGACCACCCGGTGGGTGAGGCCATGCGCAGCGCGGATGGAAGCGTGTTGGTAGCCGCCGGCAGCCTGCCAGTCGACGGCGGACAGCAGCACGGTCTGCACCCGAGGATCGAGCCCACAGCTCTCCACGATGCAACGCACGTTGCTTCCGCTCGGGCAGTACCCGTGCACGTTCGGGTAGTCCACCGTGCAGCAGTCACAGATCTTCTTGAGGCCGCCGTTGGCGCAGCAGCCATCGCTGGCGTACCAGCACCAGCCCCACACGTCGCCGGGGCCCACACAGTCGAACGTGTCGCACTTGGGGGTCACCCCACTCTGGCCACACACCCGGGCCTGAGCTTCGCGGATGAGCAGGTTGGCCAACGCCGGTCCGGCGGCGACCATCACCGCGAGCTGACCGGCCCGGTTCAGGAACGAGCGCCGCGTAGTGCGGGCGGCCGTCCAGCGGCCAAGCCGCTCGACAGCGTCGTCCATCTTCGTACCACCCGTGGTCATGAGCGCAACGCCTCGGTGAGGTGCACCCGCAGGTCGGTGGCGAGGTCATCGTCGCTCTGATCGCGGCCGCCGGGGCCGCCGGCAGCGGCCACGCTGTGGGGGGTGCTGTAGGCCTCGAGCGGGTCGACCACGAGTGGATCCGGCACCACGTCGATCACGGAGAAGCCCTCCACCATCGGGTCGCCCTCGACCACGAGCTCGGTCTGGGGGCCCGACACGTCGACGGTCACGCCATCGGGGTTCACCACGAACCGCGCTCGAGGATCGGCATCGGCGGCGTCGGGGCTGTCGGCGCTGTCGGGCGCGGCGTCGACGTCGGCATCCAGTTCGATGTCTCGGCCGGCCTCGGATGGGAGATCGAGTTGGATCTCGTTGACGATGCTGCCTGTCAGGTCGAGGGCCAGGAGATCATCGGCCTCGGCCTCGCTGAGGAACTCGATTGCCTGGCCCGGGCCTTCGCCCTCGATGCGGTACTCAGGATCGGCGTCGGCGTCGGCCAGTTCAGCCAAGAGCGCGTCGGCGTCGATCTGCTCCCGCCCCTGGTCGAGGCCGGGAAGGTCTGCGGTCTGCCCATCAGCACCGAGCAGGTCGAGGTCAGCAAGCAGGGTGTCCACGTCGATCGTCTCGATGTCGGCGATTTCTGCGCTGGCTGCGCTGTCTGCGACCTCGGCGGGGGCGTCGACGGGTGGGCCGGCGAGCACCTCAGCCAGCATCTCCTCGACCTGGTCGAGGCTGTTGGCCACCCCGCGGCTCCGCACAACACCGTCGCGGTCAACGGCCACGAGATACGGCGTCGACCGCACCGTGAATCGGCCGAACACCTCGGCGTCGCGGCCGTGGTCCACCACGTGCAGGGCAACCTCGTCGTAGCTGGCGTCGAGGCGTTCGAGGCCAGGCTTGAGCCGACCACAGATCTCGCAATCAGCGGTGGTGAAGGCCACCAGGGTCACGGCGTTGGCCGCATAGTCGACGTCCGGCACGGCGGGTGCCGGCTCGTCGAGGGCAGGGCCTTCGCCGGCGAAGTGCACTCCCATGGGGGCGACCCTCGTGTGGAGCACACCCACCTGACGGAGCAGCGCCACCACGGCGAACGAGAGGAGTCCGACTGTGGCCCACAGCAGGACATAGGACATGATCCAGACGGTTCCGTTCATCGGTGCATCGCTCCTTCACGCGAGGACGGGGGACGTTCGTTCGATCGACGGACAGGCGCCGCCACGGGCACTGGCGCCGGCCGCATCTGGGCCGACAACGGCGAGGTGGTGCGGGAGGTGACGAGCTCACCTGCGAGCTCCACCGACCACAGCCGGCCGAGCGTCTGTTCGAGGCTCCACAACTGCGAGCCGAGGGCAGCGAGCACGATGGCGCTCCCGACCACGAGCACCGACGCCACGTCTGGCCGTTGCACCGACGGGGTGAGTGCCGCCGTGAGGGCGAGGGCAATGAGCACGCCGTTGCGAACGAGGGTGCCGGTGGTGACCGGCTGGCTGGCCGTACCGAAACAGCCGCAGCTCACCTCGCGGCCGCTGCGAACCACGGGCCACAACACCGCGGTGAACGTGGCGAACACCAGGGCCGCCACCACACCGCCCCACCGGGGCACGATCAGCACCACCGCAGCCGTGAACAGCTCAGCCGGCGGAACGAGACGAGCCGCGAGGTCTGGCATCGGAACTCCAAGGGCCCGGAACTCGCGGGCGGTGCGGCGGGAGTCCCACGCCTTGGTCGCCGTGGCGACGATGAGCACGCCAGCCACGAGCCAGGCCGCCACCGATGCTGGTCCGTTGACGAACGATGAGGCGATCACGACCACGCCGCCTGCAGGTAGGTCTCATAGGCCTCGTCGGAGGCCCACACGGCCGCCCGGAGGCTGCGCTCGCCGGTCGCCCGGATCTGGGCGATGCCGGCTGTTCGTTCGCCGGCGGCCGGAGCGCGGCTCAAGAGCTCGGTGTAGTAGGCGTCCACCCGGCGACCGAGCGCCTCGTCGCTGAAGTAGAGCCCGGCGGCCACGTTGGCTCGGGCCACACCGGCCGCTCGCTGATCGAGCCAGTACTGCTTGCCGTCGTCGTCGGCCGGTCGGTCGACCACGTCGGCGTAGAGCGCGTCGATCCAGGCCGACTCGGTGCCCCCGGCGTTGGCGACGTACTCGTCGCTGGCCAGCAGCAGAACCCGAAGATCCGACACACCGTGACCCTGGAGTCGGCTGGCCCAGAAGGCGCGACCGTCGGCCTCGGCGGCCCGGTTGAGGAGATCCTGGTAAGCCCGGTCCACTTCGATGCCAGCGCCTTCGGCGCTGAACAACAAGGCGTAGGTGAAGGTGAGGCGGCGCTGGTCGCCGCCTGCGGAGAGGACGCCGAGGTGATAGTCGAGCCCGGCATCGTCAGCCGAACGTCCGAGAAACTGCGTGTAGCTGTCGGCGATGAACGAGGCGTTCGCCGAGTTGATCGGCCCCGAGACCGCAGCGGCCCGCGGGGTTGCGAGCCCGAGCACGACGAGCGCGGTGACCACGACGAGCGCCGCGAGCAGCAGCGACCACCGCGACCGGTCGCGACGCCGATCGCCCGACGGCCGGGTGGGTGGCGGACCGGACTCCGCCAGAGCAGGAACTGGGGTGGCAACCATCACGGGAGCAATCGGCCCGATGACCCACCCCATGAGCCGCCTGACTTGGGTCGAAGCGCCCACGAGATCGCATTGGGGCATCCCCCAGCTCGCCCTGGGGGATGCCCATGATTCCCTCGCCACGCACGGCGAAGCAGAATCCCTCCATGGATGCCGAACAATTGACGGCCGCTGTCGACGCGATCGGGGCCCGTGTTGCGGTACTCGAACGCGATCTCGGAGCGCGGGTCGCAGCGTTGGAGGTGCGCCTGGCGCAACCGAGCGACACCGCCACAGTGGTGACCTCGCCAATGCCGGCCGCACCCCCGCCGCAGATGCCTGCTGCCGCTCCCCCACCACCGGCTCCCCCGCCACCACCTCCGCCACCGTTCCCAACGCCCGTGGCGGCGCCGGTTCCCCCACCCGTCGGGGCTGCACCGGCACCATCACCGCCGACGACCCCTGGACCGCCGGCACCTCCGAGTCACCCTGGGCTCACCGAACCGGCGGCTGCCAGGGCGTCGGCTGAGTCGACGCCCCTCGACGTGGAACGGCTCGTGCGTTGGGCCGGCATCCTCCTCGTCACCTTGGCGGCCGTGTTCTTCGTGACCACGGCCATCCAACGCGGCTGGATCGGCCCAGAGCTCCAGTTGACGGCCGCGACCTTGGGTGGCCTCGCCATGGTTGGGGCGGCCGACCTGCTCCGGACCCGCAGCCGGCCGTGGTCAGGTTCGCTCGGTGTCGGCGGCGTCGTGGTTCTCGGTGCCTGTGCCGTGGCCAGTCACACCTGGCTCGACCTCACGAGCCCGCTGGGCGCGCTCGCGCTCGTGGTGGTGGCGTCCGCCATCGGGTGGGCGGCCGCTGTTCGCCTCGGGCAGGAGCCGGTCGCCGTGGCCACCGGCCTGTCGGCATTGGGCTGGCCCGGCCTGTTCGGAGTGCTCGGCGATGTCGATCTGGTGGCGGCGGCCGGATGGCTCGCGGCCGTGGTCGTGGTGTCGACCGCGCTGGGCGCGCTGCGTCAGTGGTGGCGGATGCGGCTGGGGCTGTCTTGGCTGGCAGCTGCAGGGTTCACGATCTTCGTCCTCGTTCAGATCTCCGACGACGTTGCGGTCGATCACCCGATCGGGTTCGTGGTTGCTGCGATCGTGGCGATCTCGTTGTGGGTCGGCCCCGCAACCCAGCGATGGAGGGCCGACGCGTCGACGTCGCGTGCGCTCGACGCCAGGGCGGTGGCGGCGGTGCCCCTGTGGGCGTGGCTCACGGTGGGAGCGATGGCCGAACTCGAGTCGAACCTGAGCATCGGTCTGCTCGGGATCGCCCTGGCGCTCGTGTCAATGGGCGCAGCCGCCGGCCTCACGATCATGCGGCGACTGAGCCCGGTGCTGGCGCTCTCTCACCTACTCGGAGCGGCCGCCGCCGTGGCCCTTTCGCTGGCTGTGTTGTTCGACGGTCCAGTGCTGATGGTGGCGCTCGCGGCCCACGCCGCGGTCTCGATCGTGCTCGCCCTCCGATTCCGCGACCCGGCAACGGCGGTTCTGGCGGCGATGACAGGCGCAGTTGCCGGCCTAATGACTGCGGTCGGCATCGCAGAGGCCATCGATCGACAGGAGCTGGCCATCGGGGACGCCGTCGCCCAGCTGGCCGTGATCGCGGCGACGGCGGTCGCTGCGTGGTACGCCCATCGCACCAGCCGCCGTGAGGTGGCCCAGATCCTGTTCTGGCCTGCCTGGCTGGGGGCGATGGCCTGGCTGGCCGCGGTGGTCGAGGTGTCGACGGATCTCGCCTCGGTGCTGGCACTGACCTGGATGGCGGCGGCCGTGATCGCAGTGGCCGTGGCCCGGCATCTGCCGGCGATTCGGGCGGCCGGGTTCGCCACCGGAGCCCTCGCGCTGGCGATCGTGGCCGTCGATGCCGTGGCGGTGATCGAAGCCGGCGACTATCTGATCGCGTCGCTGTTCCAGGCAGTGACGCTGGTCGGGGCCGCAACGGGGGTGTGGTTGGCCGGTCGGGCCGTCGGCCGCACCGCGGGCACTATCGCCTTCGTGGCCACGTGGGCCACCGGGCTGGTGTGGGTGGCATCGATCCTGACCCCTGGCCCGCAGCCGCTCGCGGCGATCTCAGTGGCCTGGGCGGTGCTTGCCGTTGGCGCGATCGTGGCGGGCCTGATGGCTGGGCTGGCCACCGTTCGCACGGTTGGCCTGGTCACGCTCGGCGTGGTGCTGGTCAAGCTGTTGACCGTGGACCTCGCCGGTGTCGACGTGCTGTGGCGAGCCGGCCTGTTCCTCGTGATCGGTGCCGGCCTGATGTGGCTCGCCTGGGCGCTGCCGAAGCTGGCGGACCGCCCTGCCAACGGTGCTGCCACCACCGGCAAGCAGACCCCAAACGAGAACGAGAAGCAGCCGAATGAGATCGGCCTCCCAGGGTATCCCGACGGAGATTTCTGACCCTCGAGCTGGACGGCGAATTCGTCACCAAGAACGGCATCTGGGACAATAGATGAATCCTATTAGCCGTTGGGAGACACCCCATGGCAAGCCTAGCCAGCCGCACTTGGACAATCGTCAAGAGTCCCGCAGGCCGCAATTCTCTCGGCCTGCTCCTTGGCGCCGTGGTAACCCTCATTGCAGCGTCACCGTCGCCTAGTTCGACTCCATTCATCATCGTTTGTTGCGTGGTGGTTGGAACGGCTTTGTTCGTATCCGCCGAGTCGACTCGTCAGTTCCGCGCCGCCGAGGCGAACCGCGTGCACGAAGTAGCCTCGGGTTCGCTCACCAGTAGCCTTGGCAAGTCTGGCAACTTGAGCAACTTCAGTCTGTTCCTGTCGGGGCCAATCTCCGAGCAAGCAATGCGTGATGCCAAACGCATCGGCACCAGGCATGGCGGCATCCTTGTCTTTCACGATCTCAACCAAAAGACTGTCCCTGAGCCCACCTCCTACATAAGCCGCCTTCCACTGCTCGACTCTGGCCACATCACGAAGCTCGTCTGGGAGGAGTCTGGCCAAGCGCGCATGGCGCTCTATTCGCACGAGCGTGACCACTGGGCGATTCTCCCGTTGCAGCCAACCACAATCTCGATAAGTCAAGAGATGCGGGGGCTGCATCGCTCCTTGTCCCCGACAGAACATGCCACTGACTACGAGTGGCTGTGTGAGATCCTACGGCGGGAGATTGCCCAGGTCCGCCCTATGCAAGACCTTGCAAAACGTGGAGAGGTGCGGGTAACGAGGGCCGCGGAGATTCGCCGAACTCAGCTGGATCTCACGATCTCGTCCAACGAAGTCATGGCAGTCGACAAGACCCAGCCTGCGGTCTGGACATCCGAACTGCTCGATCTTCTCGCCGCCAACAAGGTCGTGGTCGACAAGGCCACACCTCGAGGCGAGGTTCGCCGCATCTTCGTCTTGGACGAGATCTTCCGTGGAGGGTCCCAGGCGCTAGACGACAACCGACACGCCGAAACGGAGACCGAACTCGCAACACTGTTGAGTCTTCACCGGCTACTTGGGATCTCCTTCGGGCTCGTTGAGGATCACACTGACCTACCCGAGGGCCTGCAGTCCGACGTTGCGATTTATCGCAACTCGATCCTGTTCGTACATGATCGGAACGACCGTGACCGTGGCACGTTCTACGCCGAGAGATCGCAGAACGGGCGCGTGGCAAGAGCCATCGACGGATTCGAGGGGCTGTGGCTGAACCAACAACCCAGCATGGAAGCAGCAGGTGCACGATGGCTTGAAGACTGGACAGCGCGCTACAAGGACCAAGCGCTGGCATCAGAGTGGGATGCCTTCCGAAAGAATGTGGCGGCCCTGCACGAAGACGTGGAGCGACGAGCTGCAACAATTTTGAGTTCGGAGTTCTCCGAGCCCTACTCGCTACCCAGCGACGTCAGAAGATCACCCGCATCGGAGCGTAGGAGCGATGTCAGTGCATCCAGCGGCCGAACAACCTTGCAACGATAATCGGCGCAACTCCCGAGTAGTTCGGCATGAGCTGCGCCGAGCGAAGCCGGGCTGAGATCAGGACGCAACGAGTGGAGCATATGGAACCGCTCACCAAACGGCTGCAAGCCAACGACGATGAGCCAGTTGAGCAGGGTGTCGGCAGCGAGCACGTGGCCGAGCTGAAGCTCCGACTGCACATGCGAGTCAGCATCGACTGGACCAGCAGCCCAATGATGCTCGAGCAACTCCGAGAACCATGCGAGGACCGGGTACACGACCGACCTTGCAATGAGCCAGCCGACGATCGCAGCTCGAACGGGTTCACTTGCAAACGGCAAAAAAGACAGCGGCAGTAGAACCGACAGCAGCACGATGCCCCGTTGCCGGGAGACGGCGAGGCGGTGACCCCCGTCGGGCTCCGAGCCAAAGACGGCCAAGCGAAGGTCAGACCACGCGAGCACCCCGAGGGAGCGCGTCAGCGGCCGAGTGCCGGAGCCCTCATCGCCCAACGGCAACGACTCCAAGGCCATCAGCCACGAACGAACGCTGGCACGATGGGGATCGATCGTTGACAGCGTCCCGTTGCCATGATGGAGCTCAACGTGACGCACGTACCGCTGCTGGGCGGATCGCTGCGCCATAGGTAGGGACCAAATCAGATCGGTGACGAAGAGGAACAGCCCCAGGCCCGTGTGGACAAGAACGTGCCCGACCTCTTGAAGAACCCGGAGTCGCCAGCCAACGAACACCGCAACTGCAAGGAGCAGAGGCCAAGCTGCGGCTGCCAACGTCAGCGCACCGACGATCTCAAGCCAGACGGCGACGCCCTTGAGAACAGCCGGCCACTTTTGAACCGGCGATTCACCGGGAACTCCATCAACGAAGAAGTCCAGAGATCCGCTGCTGCCCTGGACGGAATGCCGCACGGTGCGCGCACCGGCTCTGCCGACACCCCAAACAAGCACCTCCAGTGCGAGCGCGCAGCCGAGCAGGGCGAGGGTTATCAGGGACAATTGGCTCTTCCTGTCGACGCTGACCAAGAGTGGCACGAAGCCTGCTGTTCGGATGTCGTAAGCGGCCTTCGCCGGTTAGGGAAGTCCGTTCACGACATCGCCGGGAGCGAACCTAGCATGAGGCTTCGCTTCTCCAAACGGTCTCGGCAGGCCCCACTAGAAATAGCAGGTCCCGACCATGCTGCCCCGCTGCTACAGGTATCTCAGCACTCAGCGCCAGACACAGTAAGGACCCAACTAGCTGCCCTGCCTCGAAGCTTCCGGTTCAGTGCCAGGTAGACCTGTGATCGACTCGACGAACTGCACAAACGGGCGGCCGTCTGCTTCATTCACAGCCACCACGGCGCCGACGGCAGCGGCCACGCCACCAACTATCGTTGAAACGGCGACCAGTACGAGGAGCCACCTAGGCAGTTCTCCGGTCCTCGCGGCGCTGCGACCAGTCGGCGCTCCAGAACTCGAAGCTTCGGAGCCTGGGTCGACCTGGTCAGGGTCGTTTGAGCTCGGACCGCCCGACTGTCCTCTTAGGAGCAGTAAGAATCAGGGACAATTGGCTCTTCCTGTCGACGCTGACTGCTGTTCGGATGCCGCAAGCGGCCTTCACCCGTTAGGGAAGTCCGTTCACGACATCGCCGGGAGCGAACCTATCAAATTGTGCGGGTAGCGATGCTGTCTAGGCACGGTTCCGGACGGGCTGGCTCTGACATGTCCTCGCGCGCAGTCGTGAGCACCCTTGGCCGTCATTGTGGACCTTCGGTCCACATGGCGGATACCGATAGACACGCCACGGTCGCCAAGACCGAGGGCCTCACAGGGGCCCAGGCCGCCGATGAGGCTCAGTCGTAGGTGCCGCCTGCGATCGGCGTGCCGGCCAGTTGAGCTTCCAGGAGTTCGTCGAACGGCACGATCGGCAACAGCACCTGGGCCCCGCCCGAGGTCACGTAGTCGACAACCGGGATCCGCATCCTGGTCACGTCGTCGGGGCGAACGTGGCGGTGGGTCCACCCGAGGTTCACGGCGGCAGCGAGGCCAAGATCGTTGTCGAGGGTGAAGGCGCCGGCCATCGACTCGGCGAGGTCGATCATCTCCCGCGGCGACTCGAACTCGGCGGCCCGATCGAGCATCGACAGGATCAGCTTCTGCTGGCGTTCGTTCCGGGTGAAGTCGCTCACGCCGGGCATCGTGCGCCACCGCCCGTCCACGTACTCCTCGGTGTAGCGGGACCGCACCCAGCCCAGGGCGCCGGCCCCGTCCACGATCGTGCACCCTGCCGGGAAGTCGACGTGGGGGTTGTCCCGCACGGGATGTTCCACGCAGATCTCGGTGCCGCCGAGGCGATCGATCACGGCCTCGAAGCCGTCCATGGTGAACAACACGAAGTGATCCACCTCGATCCCGGTGAAGTCCTTCACCGCGCCGGCCAACTGGGTAGCCCCGTTGATGTCGCCACAGCCGTTGTAGTTCGCGTTGATCCGCGTGAGGCCCTGGGTGCAGCGATTCGGCAGGTAGAGGTCGCGAGGCAACGACACCATGAGCGGGTCCGACCCGTCGTGGGGCAACAGCACGAGCACGATCACGTCGGCTCGGTGATCACCGACGTCGGAACCCACCACCATGTAGGTGTCGTAGGCGTCATAGGCGTCGGCCTCCTCCTGCGTGGGCGGGGGCTCGACGAAGAACGATTCAGCGGCGGCTGCTGGCAGGTCCTCCTCCTGCGCCAGCGCCTCGACTTTCGGCGGAGGCGGGAGCTCGCTGAACGCCACCATGTCGAGCGGTTCGCGTTCGACGTTGCGCCACGTCCACCACAGCCCAGCCGCGTTCCACACCGGGACGGCTGCCACCACGACGAAGACTGCGATCACCACCCGTCGGAGCCGACGGCGGCGCCCCGGGCTGGCCGGAACCTCTGCCGGTTCCGCCATGTCGTCGAGTGCAACCTGACCACCATGCATGGCCAGCGAAGGTACGGGTGACCGCTCTGCCGGGGGATGGGCAGAGCTGTCGCCGCCACTGGGTCGCCCGACCCGGGTGTGGGCCGGGCGACCCACCGCCAGGTGACAACGGCGGGAGCATGCACCCACGGCGACGCCAGCCCGCACCTCGACTGGGCGCAACCTGGCGTTTCGGTGACCCTCGCCACGTGACCTCGCCGAGGCTCGGGCGGTCGGCTATCCAGGTCGGTGATGCGCCTCCCCGACCTGCCTCGCCACGTGAAGTGGTTCACCGACTTCTCGTTCGCCGATGAGCCTCGGACCTTCACCGAGATCATGACCCCCACCACGTTGGTGCTCGCGACGGCCACCGCGATTGCCCTCGTGGGCCTCGTGCTCATCGACGATCGACTCGACCAGACGAGCCGATACCGGCGGTTCAGCGAGTGGCTGAGTTCGTACCAGCAGAACGGGCCGACGATCGTGCGGTTGGCCACCTCGGCGGTGCTGATCGTCTCGTGGGAGAACCGGGTGCTGCTGGCTCCCGAGCTGGGCGAGACACAGGCCTGGTACGGGTGGTTTCAGCTCGTGGTGGCGATCGCGCTCCTCGTGCCGAGGGCGTCACGGGTCGCTGGCGCCGGCGTGGCTCTGCTGTGGCTGATCGCGGTTGTGATCCACGGTGCGTTCCACATGCTCGACTACCTCCACTACGTCGGCATCGGGATCTACGTGGCCACGGCCGGCGACGAGCGGCCCGAACGGCAGGGCATCGGTATCCCTGCGCTGTATCTCACCGTGGGCTTCTCGTTGATCTGGGCTGGATTCGAGAAGCTCACGTACCCGGGGTGGTCCCTCGTCGTGCTCGACGACAACCCACAACTCGCCTTCGGGCTCCCGCCGGAGTTCTTCGTCAGCGGCGCCGCCTTCGTGGAGATCGCACTCGGGTTTCTGCTGATCATCGGCCTGCTCGAGCGACCTCTGGCCGCGCTGGTCACCGTGGTGTTCATCGGTTCGACGCTGGTGTTCGGCCGCGTGGAGATCGTGGGCCACACGCCGATTCACGCCGCGTTGGCAGTGTTCGTGATGGCCGGCCCGGGGTCGGTCTACCGGGCGCCGATCAACTTTCACGAACGGCTGGCCTGGCGTGGTGCGTTCACGGCCGTCAACTTCGTGCTTGCGATCGTGGTGTTCGCCGCGGCCTACACCGCCGCCGCCCGAGCCCAGTTCCACGAGCACGAAGATCTGGCCATCGGCACCCCGTTCGACGCTCCCGCTGCCCTCCGTTCACCAGACCACTGAGGGCGTCCCCGCCGTGGCGCGCACCCCTCGGGCGCCCCGTGGGCGGTCGTAGTACGGTCCTGGCCGAAGCGGGAGTATGCACCCGCTCCACCACGTCGCAGCGGAGTCAAGGAAGGCGCGCCCCATGAAGCAGATCACGATCGAGAACCTCCACTGCACCGACGATCTGGAGAGCTTCGGCGACGAACTGCGGCTGGAGATCTACACCGACGGCGAGTTGGAGACCGCCTACCGCAACCGGATGCACGACGGTGACGACTGGGCGGTGAAGGCCGGTGCGCTGTTCGACGACGTGTGCACGATCAAGCTCATCGAAGAGGACAAGGGCTTCCCGGCCGGTGACGACGACCTGATCGGCACTGTGATCATCGGCGGGGCCGAGGTGTCAGGGGCTACGGCCGACATCAAGCGGGGCGACGCCGACTACACCATCACCTACTCGGTGCGCGACCGCACGGACGTCGACGCCGACAGCAGGGCCGACATCGCGGCGGCCGAGTTCGAGCGGTCCGAGCAGGCGGGGGTGTGGGCCGCGATCGACAAAGCGACGCTGCTCGGCAACGTGCGCGATCGCCAGAACCGAGCGATCGAGATCGACCAGGAGCGGTCGAACTTCTGTGGTCCGACATCGGTTGTCTACGAGCTGGCCCGCACACAGCCTCGCCGCTACGTCGAGATGTGCCGTCAGCTCTACGAGACCGGCGGATTCTGGTCTCGCTCGGAACGGGTGGAGGCGCCCCAGAGCCTGCGGTCCGACGCAGTGGGCCAGAAGATGGATCCGGCCGACTGGATGCTGATCGCCACCATGCGGAACGCCGAGAACGCGTTGTTCAAGGTGAAGGCGGCGTCGCGAGGCATCCGCAGCGGCCTCGAGGGCATGACCCACCCCTGGGAGATCAAAGGCTGGGCCGAGGAGATCCTGGGCAAGGACGACGTCGATGTGAAGACCTGCTTCGTGTTCGGCGAACTCGACGCCATCAAGCGGGCCCAGGAGGCGTTCGACGCCGGCGGCTCGGCGTTCATCTTGTTGAACATGGCTGTGCTCAAGTCGGGCGAGCGAGACATCCCGCCATGGCCCGACCACTGGGTGGTGTTCCACGGCAACCTCGACATCACCGACGATCGGGTGACCTACGACGTGTACACCTGGGGCAAGATCATGACGCTCGATCTCGATCGAGAGCGGTTCGAGGACCACATCTTCACGGTGGTGACCGCCGTCTAGCTGGACCTGCCGGCCACGTCGCCTCAAGGCGGGCCAGCTCCGGTGTCGATGTTCCGGAGGTGAACCTCGATCCCAAACTGGCTGAGTTGCTCGCCCAGCCCGGCGTTCTGGTGCTGGCGATGGACTCATCGGCGGCAAGGACCGTTCCGATCCCGGCCGAGCTCCAAGTCGACCCCGACCGGGTGATCGACGCTGCCGCACCCCTCGACGCACTGGATCCCAACAGCCACGGGCCTGCCGTCGTGGCCTACGAGCACGCCCGCCGCCACGGGTCGGGCGCGGGCGAGGTGGAACTGGTCAACGGCCAGGGACCGTACTGGCTGGAGATCATCGCTCTCATGGACGGTGACTTTCTCGGCGTGCTGTCGCCCTCGGCCAGCCGGACGGCCGAGCACGGCGGCGCAGCGCACCTGCCACCGCGCCGGGCCGCGTACGAACTGGACGTCAGCGGCGTGATCGTGAGCGCATCGCCCGAGTTCGAAGCCATGCTCGGATTGCCGACCGACGCGGTGGTTGGCCACTCCGCACTCGACATCATCCATCCCGACGACCAGGAGGCCGGCATCGTGGCCTGGGTGGAGCTGCTGGCGGCGCCCGACACGGTGACCCGCCTCCGCCAGCGGTTCAAGACGGTCGACGGCAACTGGCTGTGGTGCGAGGCGACGGAGTGGAACACGCTGGACAGCGCCGAGCCACCGGTGGTCATGGCCGAGCTCGTCGACATCTCTCGGGAGGTGGCGGCCCAGGCGGCCCTGCAGCGCCGCGAGACTCTGCTCGACCGACTCAGCCGCTCGCTCCCGTCCGGCATCATCTACACCGACGACGAGGGCGAGACGGCGGTGAGCAACGACCGGTGGGAGGAGCTCACGGGGCTACCGGCCGATGCGGGGGTCGCAGCCCTCGTCGACCGGGTGGACGAGCCAGAGGCGATCCTCGCGGCGATCGAACGTGCGGAGCAGACCGGATCGGACGAGAACCTCGACGTGACCTTCGTGGCCGGTGAGGGGAGCTGCCAGTTCGGCACCCTGCACCTCCGACCGGTCCACGAGAACGACCGACGCATCGGGCTGCTCGTCACACTCGACGACGTGACGAGCCTCCGGTTGGCCAAGAAGCAACTGGAGGACCAGAGCCGCCGCGATCCGCTCACGGGTGCACTGAACCGGCTGGGCATCGAGGAGGCCGTGACCGCCAAGATCGACAGCGGCGACGCGGCCGTGATCTTCGTGGACCTCGACCAGTTCAAGGTGATCAACGACACCCACGGCCACGCCGTCGGCGACGAGGTGCTGCAAGAGGTGGCCCGCGGGATCTCGGGCCTCCTGCGTGACGGCGACTCACTCGGGCGAATCGGAGGCGACGAGTTCCTCGTATTGCTGGCCGGCAGCCGCTCGGCCCGTCACGCCGAAACCGTGGCCCGCCGCATCGGCGAGCTGCTCCCGACCCTGGCCGACGCCGTGGCGGCCCGCGTCACGATCGCTGCCAGCGTGGGTACCGCACGGGCGATGGCCTACGACGACTTCGACACGCTCATCGGCCGGGCCGACGCAGCGATGTACGTCGACAAGCGGAACCGGGCCGGCGAACGACGTGAGGCAACCGAGCACGACGGCGTGACCGCCGACTGAGCTCGATCAGAGGGTGCGGGTGTCGGTCTCCAACCCGAGCCGCATCCGTCCCGTCACCTCGAACGTGCGAGGCGCGACCATGGCGTGCTGGGTGGCCACGAAGGCGTCGCGGAAGCACCGTTGGATCGGGCTGGTGCGGTAGACGGCAGCGCCACCAGCGGCCTTGTACATTGCCTCAGCCACCTCGGCTGCGGTCTGCGTCGCATGGGTGGCCGCCATGCGCAACACCCGCCGGTCCTCGTCGGAGGGGGTACCGCCGCCGTCGGCCACGGCCCATGCCTCTTCGACTGAGCGCTCGACGAAGCCCCACGCGGAGCGGAGCTTCGCTTCGGCAATGGCCACGTCGGCTTGGACCGACGCCCGATCACGCAGAGGGCGGGAGCTCCCCTGCGGCCGCTTGTCTGCGGCGAGCACCACGAGCTCGTCGATCGAGCGGCGGGCGATACCCACGGCGGTGGCTGCGATGCCGAGGGCAAGCAGGCCGAAGAACGAGAAGCGGGTGAGGGCGCCGTCACGCACCGGCGGGTCAACACCGAGTTGGGCCCATCGACCCTCGGGGACGAACGCCTCCGTCACTGCATAGTCGACCGAGCCCGTGCCCTGGAGGCCCGACACCTGCCAGGTGTCGATGAACTCGACGTCGTCGAGGTCGAAGAACACGTAGGGAACCACGAGGCCGTCGCCCCGCTTCGACGGTTGACCATCGGCATCGACCACCCGACATCCGCCACCGACCCATGTGGCGTGTTGCGTGCCAGAGCCCCACTGCCACTGGCCGCTGACTCGCAGACCGCCGTCGACCGGGGTGGCCCGGCCGAGGGGCTGGGCGAAGCCGCCGGTGATCGAGCGGGTATCGCCGAAGATCGTCTTGGCCCAGTCGTCGGGCAGGTAGGAGGCCAGGAGCGAACTGGTGCCAGAGATCGCCACACACCACCCAGTGGAGCCGTCGTGGTACGCGAACTCCTCGATGACCTGGAGCCCCTCCCAGGCCGTGATGGCCGGGCCGTCGAGATCGGCGGGCACCCATTGCCGAAAGGCCTGACTGGGGCGGATGGCGTCGACCAGGTCGAGGGGAAGCGTTCGGTTGCGCTCCACGTCGTCGCTGCGAGCGGCGATGGTTGGGCCGAGGGCCCGAGCCTGTTCGAGAACGGAGCTGACCATCTCTCCAACCTAGATGGCGAGCGCAATCACGGCCCAGCTCGAGTGCGCTGAGAATCCCCTCAAACCACTGCGGCTAGCCTGCGGCCGTGGCCGGTCTCCGCTCCCCCATCACGACCATTCTGGATGCGCTCGACCGCCATGGATGGGTGCTGCCGGCTCTGAACCTCGCAGCGGCGATCACCTTCGCCGCTGGGTCCATGGCGTTCTACTGGGAGAGCTTGTTCCGGGCGGGGATCACGCTGTTCGTGATCGGCAGCACGATCCTGATCGTGGCCGCAACCGCCGAACTCCTGCGGCGGCTACGGCCCGATCGTTGATCCCGGCAGCGCACGGATCAGAGGCTTCCGAGACCGGCGCAGTCGGCGGTGGCGAGCGCATCGAAGCCAGGATCACCGGCCTCGACAACAGCTCCGTCGGCGAACACCGGCACGAAGTCGTTGCCCGTGAGACGGAAGAAGCGAGCGGTCACCTCGTAGGTGGTCGAGTCCCCGACCTGCTGGCCGATGTGGGTCACCAGCGTGTCGACTACGCCGTCGCCGCCCAGCTGGTCAACACAGGCGAAACCGGAGAACTGACCGATCGATGCACCAACCGTGAGCGCAGCCGGGGCGTCGTCGAGATTCATCGACGGCAGCGTGCAGTCACCCTCGTCGAGACCGAAGATCCCAACCGTGCGGGCCGAGGCGCCGCTGCCCATGCGAACGACGATCTCATCGGATCCGTCGGCGTTGAAGTCCACGCCGTCGAACACCCGGGCGCCCGACACTGAGCTGACGCCATGGAGGATGCGCTCGGTCATGCGGCCACCGTCGAGGTAGACCCGGAGACGCCAGGCGTCGTCGGCGGCAGGGTCGCCAACTGCATAGACGTGGAGGGTGTCAACCACACCGTCGCCGTCGAGGTCGGCGCCGGCCAGCGAGGTGTGGGCGATGCCCTCGGGCAGCGGGGTCGCCGCATCGCAGGGCCCGGGCGTGGGATCGGCCGGCTCGGCCGGGCCTTCGGGGTCGGTTGGTTCTGGTTCGGCGGGCGTCGGCGCCTCGCCTCCCGGTTCGGGGTCTCCCGGCTCGCCGGGCTGCGCCGGTTCGGGCTCGGTGGGCTCGGCGGGCACCTCGCCCGATCCCGATGTGCCACCCGGATCCGGGCTGTCACCAGTGTCGGCGCCATCGGAGGCGCCCGACGCGTTGTTGTCGGAACCGGCGCCGGCGGCACCGGACTGGCCATCCTCGGCCCCATCAGGAATGGAGGTGCTGAGCCCGGCGAGATCATCTGGATCGACGGGCGTTGGTCCGGTTGGGTTCGCCACCGACGAGTCGGTGACCGAGCCGACGGCAGCACCGTCGGCGGTGGCCCCGGCGCCGGTGCAGGCCGTGACGGCCAACGCCATCAGGGCGGCGACAGCCACGAGGATTCGGGCCATGCGGCTCGATCGGGTGGCGGCGACGTCGTCGCCGTTGGTGGGATGGAGGTGGGTGTTCGGGCTGGTCAGGAAGGTGAACATGGGGGTTCCGTTTCATCTGAGCCCGGCAGCTCCGGGCGTTGTGTACCCGTCCTGACCAACCAGCTCGCCATCCCTTACACCCCGACCGAGAATTTCTCGCCCGCTACGCTCGCAGTGTGCTGGACCGCACCCGGTCGCTGTGGGAGAAGCAGGTTGCGCTGGTCGGCGATCGGCGCACCCTCTACGAGGCCGTCGCCGATGCCGTTCCTGGATCGGCCGTGCTGTATCCCGGCTCCTATGTGGACCTCACGCCCTCGTTCGTGTGGCCATCGGTCACCTATGTCGACATGGATCGGCGAGCGGCGCAGTTCTTCGGCGACACCGACGGGGTGGAGGAGCTCGTGGTCGAGCACGACGGCCCCTCGGCCGCCCGCACGGTGCGGTTCATCGCCGGCGACTATGCCGATCCGCTGGATGTCGCCGAGGAGTCTGTCGATCTCCTGGTGTCGCTCTATGCAGGCTTCATCTCCGAGCACTGCACGCGCTACCTCCGTGAAGGTGGCCATCTGCTGGTGAACTCGAGCCACGGCGATGCGGCGATGGCCTCGATCGATACCCGCTACCGGCTGGCCGGTGTGGTGGAGAGCCGAGATGGCCGCCACCGGGTGCGCACCGACGACCTCGGCAGCTACCTCGTGCCCAAACGCGACGTGGCGATCACGGTGGAGTTGTTGCACGCCTCCGGACGGGGCATCGCCTACACACGGTCGCCGTTCGCATACATCTTCGAGCGAGTCGCCTAGGTCGCGGCGCCATACTTGGTGGCCAACCACCGCAGGGGGCACCACGCATGTTCGTCGTACTCACGACCGTCAGCGTCGAGGCTGGCTCGATTCCCGAACTCGCAACGCTGTTCGACACCACCAACCGGGCCCTGGTTGCCGATCACGAGGACTGGCTCGGCGCCTGGTTCACGGCGAACGAGGCCGACAACACGGTCACCGTGATCGCCCGTTGGCGCAGCCGCGACGCCTACGAGCAGCTGCGCGCCAGCGATGCCTTCCAACAGGCGATGGCTCAGTTCGCCCCGAGGTTCACCGGGCCCCCGTCGATCTCGATCAACGAGGTGCTCGTCGAGATGTAGCGCGCGCCGCTGCGGCGCTCGGCGGACGGGCTGGCCTGCCCGCGGGACGTCGGGCCCGGAATGCTGAAGGCGGCTGGCCAGTGCGCGCCCGGAAGAACTTGGTGAAGTTCGACGCCTCGGAGAATCCAAGGGCCCGAGCGATGACGTCGACGCTGTGGTCCGACCATGCGAGCCGGCGCTGCGCTTCGAGCACCACGCGGGCATCGATCACGTGCTTGGGCGTCCGGTCGAGCACCTCGGCCGTCGCCCGCGCCACCGTTCGGGTCGAGGCCCCGATCTGGTTGGCATGCCAGGCAACGGAGCGACGGTCGATGTTGCGTTCGACGCTTTCCATGAACGCCGTGACGAGGCGCCGGGCTGGCGTCGGGGCCCACTCCCCTGATGCGTTCGCACCGCGCCCACCGCGCTCGGCGCCCGCAAACCCGACCTCGGCTCGACGGGCGAACAGGCGTAGGAGCACCCGAACCACCGACGCTGCGATCAGTTGGTCGCCAGTTGCACTGAGGTCTTCCACCATCCAGGCCATCAGCTGGTGTGCACGAGCGGCGTCCGGTCCGAGCCGGGTGACCGGAGTGGCTCCAAGGAACCACTCGAACAGAGGCAGCTCGGGAACGCTCGCCGATGCGAACACCACCACGTCGGCCTCGAAACCGCTGTGCACCTCGTCCCATTGCTGGACCTGGCCCGGTCGCACCCAGATTGCAGTACCTGCCGACACCTCGTGCGCGACGAAGTCGACCATGTGTTGCCCCCGACCTGCGGTGCACAGGATGAGCACGTGGAACCGGACGAGTTCGACGGGTAGCTCGGCGAGCCCGGTGCTCGCCGCATGGGCCCGCAACGACGCCCGGATCACCGACGTGTGGCTGACCTCGACCGACTCGGTGAGTTCGAGCTCGATCATGTCGCTCATCGATAGCCAGTGTCGCTGTTCTCTCAGCTACCAACCACCTATGTGTCGCATTTTGATAGGTACGTGTCTGCTGTCGACCTTTGCTCCGGTGAGCGTTCGGGGCTCAATTACCCGGACCTCGAACACCCGACAGACTGGAACCGACACGTGCGCCTCGACGATGGCTCAGCCCCAACCTGGATCTTCCTCTACCTCTGCTTCGTGACTGTGGTGTCGACGGCGTTCGCCGTCGTGGCCTACCTGGACGCGTCGGTGCTGTGGAGCAACTGGGCGGCACTCGAGGCCCCCGGGGCGATCGACCTCGACGGGCCGGCCGGGCTCTTCATCGCCAGGAACCTCGGGACGGCCGCCCTCGGCGTCTACGCCTTGGCGAACCGGTCGCGAGCCATGCTGGAGGCGCTGCTCGTGTTGCGCATCGTGGTCGATCTGTTCGACGGGATCCACGCCGTGATTGCGGGCAACCCGCCGGTGATCGTGATCGGCTTCGCGGCCGCCGCCGCCGAAGTGGTGATGTTGATGCTGGTGCGACGCCGTCAGCCCTGACCGGCGTAGGTACCGAAGTCCCAGATGTTTCCTTCGGGGTCGGTCACGCTGAAGCCTCGGCTGCCGTAGTCCTCGTCGGTCAGGGGTAGGAGCAGAGTGGCGCCGGCTGCCAGGGCCCGATCGTGAACGGCATCCGGGTGATCAGTCACGATGTAGGCCCTCGACGAGCCCGTCGGGCGGAACCCCGGGGTGCCGTCGCGCCGGTCGGCCGAACTCACCATGACGCCACCACCCTCGGGCCACCGCAGTTGCGAGTGCTGGATCACTGCCGGATTGGTCTCGTCGGCGACCACGATGGTGGCAGTGAACCCGAATGCCTTCTGGAGAAACTCGATGGCGGCCGGGGCGTCGTCGTAGTGGATGACGGGCCAGATCGTCTTCGGTGGGGGTGTGCTCATGCGTTCAGGATGTCTCGGCCTCATCCGCCCTGTCTTGAACAAATGGGATGCCCTGGCTTGCGAGCCACGATGATGGCGACGAACCAGAGAACTCGTTCCAGTCGCGGGTCATGTGCGCCTGGTCGGCGTACCCACTCACGGCGGCCACCCGAGACAGCGATGGTCGGCTCGGCAACCGGATCAGCCGTTGGGCTCGCTCGAACCGGAGGACGCGCCCCATCGTCTTGGGCGTGAGGCCGAACGCCGAGCGGAACGTCTGGCTCAGATGGCGCCGACTCCAACCCACATCGCGAGCCAACTGGTCGATGCTGACCGCCCCGTGTCCGGCCATGAGTGTGACCCAGGCCTGCTCCAACTGTGGTGGCAGCCGAGCATCGTCGTGCAGCGTGCGAACGAGCACGTCGTCGAGCACCGCCCAGCGCGCCGACCACGTCGACGCCAACGTGAGCCGCTCAACCAGCTCCCCGGCGAACGCCGGCACCACCTCGTCGAGGTGGAGCTGGGTGGAGGCGAGCTCGCTGGCTGGCACCCCGAACAGCGCCCGAGCCCCGAGCGGGGTGAGCGCGAGCTCCACGCCGTGCTGATCCGCGCCGTGGCGCACCATGGCGGGGCGGGCGTGGAGCCCGGCCACCATGCCCCAGTAGCGCTCCCGCCCGGCGCCACCGGGATCCGACGTCACGTCGACGGGATCGTCGAAGGCCACGATGAACGTGAGCCACCGCGACGGGAGCCCCACGTAGATCCCGGGCGGGAGGCCGGTCATCCGGTAGCCGCTGTACTCCGCCACGAATGGGCGCAGGCGGGGATGCGGCGCCCTGACCACCTGCTCGATCGTTGGCGACGCCATCGCCCAACCCTAGGAGATCGCCCATCTTGGTTGCGTGGTGAGTCCCGATGGCCCGACGCGCCCTATAGCACCGTGACCATGCCGGTGTCGCCGTTGACCTCGATGTCGGCGCCGTCGGGGATCCGGCTGCTGGCCCCTGTGGCCGACACCACGCACGGGATACCCAGCTCGCGGCTCACGATGATGGCGTGGCTGAGCGCCGCTCCGACGTCGACGACCACCGCCCCGGCTGGCACGAAGAGTGGAGTCCAGGCCGGATCGGTCATCGGGGCCACGAGAATGTCGCCCGGTTCGAGCCCCGTGGGATCGGCCGGGTCGAGCACCACCCGAGCCTTGCCTCGATAGACGCCCGGGCAACCTGGATTGCCGGCCAGCACGTCGCCAACGGCTGCCTTCTCGACCGCCTCGGAACCCTTGATCGGCCACTCGGTGTTGGGCGGGACCGAGCCGTTGACGATGAACGGTGGCTCCAAGGTGCGGAGCCAGTCGTGGTGGGCCTGGCGCTCGGCCACCACCGCCCGGATGTCAGGTAGATCGCCGGCTAGGTGCTGCTGCACCTCGTCGCCGAACAGCATGCAGTAGTCGCGGGCGTCGTCGAGCTCGCCGGCCTCGACCGCCCGTCGGCCCAGCTCCCATGCCGCCATGCGCACCTCGTGGATGACCCGGATGATCGTGGTCTTCGAGCGCTCCCGGCCCGGCACGAACACCTTGGCCGATGCAAGCGCCGCCTGGAACTGACCGAGCGTCTCGTCGTCCACCTCCGGCGAGGCGGCGAGGCCCTCCACCAGCTGGGCTGACAGCGTCTCGCGCTCGCTCTCCCGGGTCGCATTCTCCGACTTCGGAGACTGGCTGTCGTCGGCCAGGCGCATCCGGTCCACCGCCGCCAGGGCCAGATCGGGGTTGGTCTCCCAGGTGTGGGCGTGGATGTCCCACTCGTTTGGGCCGCGGGATCCGAACTCCTCCAGGAAGCGATCGAGGCCGCCGAGGAAGGCAGTCACTGCACCGTCGCCGGATGCAGCCGCCTCTCGAAGCGAGGCCGTCAAGCCGACCGAGCCCGGACCGGCCTCGGCGAACATGGTGTTCAGCGATGCCGATTGCCTGACGGCTCGGGACAGGTCCCACATCACATATGAGGGGGCAGCGGAATCTACTCCGCCGAGACCGGCGAACAGCCGCATTGCGGTGGTTGGCTGGCCGATGGCGGCACAGACGGCGCCGATCACGCCCGGCCCGACCGACGCGGCGCCGCTCTGGTTGATGTGCTGGTTGAACATGCGGCGGATCAGCGGCTCATACGACCGGGCCCGGTCGAGCAGTTCCTGGTTCGACAGCGCGGTGAGGTCGCGACGCGATCGGCGGGCCTCGTAGCCGTCGGCCCGGTCGGCTTCGAGCTCGTCCTGCGCCATCGTGCCCATCACCCACCCGAGCCACCCGGCAAGAACGCCGGTGCCCTCCTCGGAGTCGTGCCAGGCCTCGTGGACATAGGGCGGCACATCGGGGTGATCACCGAAGTAGGCCATGTCGATGTCGGCCGCCGACATGCCCGGGGTGCGGACGCCGAACAGCCGGATGTTCGTGGCACACAGGTAGGCGTAGCCACCGAACATGCCCGCCACCTGGGGGCGCTGCGGGTTGAGGCCGACGTCGCCGTAGCCGAGCCGGTCGACAGCGCAGTCGTACCAGCCGGCCAGCGTTCCGTTCTCCCACACGAGATCCCACCCGAGGGGCGAGGGTGGTTCGGGAAGCACCTCCCCCACGTTGGCCCGGGTCCAGAAGGGCCATCGGTCGCTGAGCTCGTTGTCGGCGATCCATCGAATGTCGGCCATGGCGTCAACCCCCGTGTGGTAGCCGGCCAGGTCCCCGCAGCCGGTGTCTGGTTTCCGAAGGTAGCCCTGCGGTGTTGGCCCTGGCCACCGGTTCGCAGCGGCCAGGGTCTGCACGGGGGGGGTCGTGCTCGGACCCGTCGAGACTTGGCCTGGCTCACTGCGCCGGGGTTACCGCTTCCCGCACGGTGGCAACGTTCACCATCGTGAGACGATGGGGGCCATGTACACGCCACATGAGCTGGTGTCGCTGTTGGCCGAGCGACCGAGGGCGAACCTGGCTCTCCTGCCAACCCCTGTTCACCAGCTTTCGAACTTCGGTCGCCTGCTGAATGCGCCGGAGCTGTGGATCAAACGGGATGACCTCACCGGCCTCGAGGGTGGCGGCAACAAGACCCGGAAGCTGGAGTACCTGGCTGGTCACGCCCTCGACTCCGGGGCCGACATGTTGGTCACCATCGGTGCGATCCAGTCGAATCACACCCGGCAAGTGGCCGCCGCCGCAGCAAAGCTCAACCTGACGTGTGCCCTGCTCCACTACGGGTGGACCGAAGACGCCGGCCCCATGTATCGACAGGTCGGGAATGTGTTCCTGAGCAGTCTCATGGGGGCCGACCTGTACCTGGACGAGACCCCACGCCCGATTGAGGATCAGGGTCCGTTGGCGGAGTTCGTCGAGGCACTCCGGTCCGCCGGGCATCGGCCCTACCTGATCCCAGGCGGCGGTTCCGAGCATCCTCTCGGCAGCCTCGGATACGTGGGTTGCGCTGCGGAGATCGTTCAGCAGTGCCGCGAGCAGGGCACACGATTCAGCCATGTAGTGCACTGCACGGGGAGCAGCAGCACGCAGGCAGGCCTTCTCGCCGTCTTTGCCCTCATGGGCGAAAAGGTGTCGGTCATCGGCGTGGCCGACGACCACGAGACCGACATCAAGAGCAGCCGCGTTCTGACGCTCGCCAACCACACGCTGCGCACGCTGGGCTCATCGATACGTCTCTCAGCGGCAGACATCGAGATCATCGCAGCCGATCTCAGCGAGTACGGCGCAGCCGAGCCCGAGACGTTGGAGATCATCCGCAAACTGGCGAGCAGCGAAGGCATCGTCGCCGACCCGGTCTACGAGGGCAAGGCCCTTCGGGGCCTCCACCAACTGATTCGTGACGGGCGATTCGACGACGATGCGCGGGTGCTCCTCATGCACCTCGGGGGGACTCCCGCGTTGCATGCCCACGCCAACTGGTTCGATCCACCGCACTTTCGGCCCATGGAGGATGGGGTCTGACCTGGAGTTGGGGTGGAGCCGGGATCAGAAGAGGCTCTTCTGCGGTCGGATGACGAGTTCCTCGATGTTGAGTTCAACGGGTTGGGAGATCACGTATTCGACCGCGCGTGCGATGTGAGCGGGGTCGCCGTAGGCGGCGGGCATGGCTGCCTGAAACTGATCGATCTGGGCCTGGGGTATGCGGCCCGAGTCGTCGATCGTGACGTTGTCGACACCGACCGTGGCGGCGAGTCCCTCGATGGTGGCCCGGTCGGTGTTGCGAGCGAAATTGGTGGCAAAGGCACCAGGCATGATCGACGTGACGCGGATGGTGTCGTCCTCGAGCTCGTGGCGCAGGGTCGAGTTGATGCAGTTCACCGCATGCTTGGTGGCCCCGTAGACACCGGACTCTCGTCGGAGTGCCGCGACCGACGAGATGTTGATGATGTTGCCCTCCGAACCCGTGGCCCGCATGGCCTTCATTGCGGCTTGGCACCCAACGGCCAGGGCGAGGACGTTGACGTCGAGCATGGCCTTCCAGAACGCTGGGTCACCGTCGGCGATGGACTCGCCTGCCTTACCGAACCCGGCGTTGTTGACGAGCACATCGAGCCGCCCGGTGGCCTCGGCCGCGCCATGGATCCACTGCTGGAGCGCGTGATGGTCTGTGACGTCGAACGTCGCCACCTCGGCACGACCGCCGCTGGCGATGATCCGGGCGGCGGACTCCTCCATTGGCTCGGCCGTCCGTCCGTTCAGGAAGACGTGGGCGCCGTTGGTACCGAGGTGTTCGGCGATGGCCCGGCCGAAGCCGCTGGAGGCACCGGTCACGCACACGGTCCGACCTTTGACAGTGCGATTGGTCGTCATTGCTCTCTTCCTCACTTTACGTTGAATGTCATGAACGTCAGATGCTGAAACGACGAGTCGTGCGGGTACTGCGGGCGACCAGCAGCCCGAGGGCGACCATCATCAGACCTCGCGGCACGTCCATCAGCACGAAGTCACTGCGATCGAGGACTAGCTCGGGGGCGGCGCCGACATAGACGAGGTACACACCGACGAGCAGTCCGAGGATGGCGCCCTCAACACGACGGCGGTACAACATGGCGACGCCGTAGGCGCACACCAGCGCCATGAACCCGAGCAGTGCAGCCAGGAGTACGGTGTTCAGCTCCACCTCGGAGCCGGTGTCGCCACCAAAGGACACCTCGCGAAACGAGTCGAAGGCCACCAGCACGGCGAGCGGGGCCACGCCGACGAACAGTGCCTGGAAGCCGAGCAGTGCCATGAGCGCATACCGCATCGCCCTGTTGCCCCGCGTCTCGCTGACGTCGACATCTCTTGTCGTGGTCACCATCATGCGATTCCTCCAGTGGTGCTTTACGAAATACGGTCTAAATGTAAAGTCGAACCACAACCTGACATTTCCGGGCCGATGTGTCAAGCTGTGATCCGTGTCGGCACCGAGCACGCCAGAGCGAGAACGCCGCGCTGAGCAGATCCGACGGGCCGCCATCCCGGTGTTCGCCACCCAGGGCTATCGCGCCACCTCGATGGCAGACCTGGCCGAAGCAGCCGGGGTGTCACGACCCACCGTCTACCAGTACTTCGCCAATCGAGCCGAGCTCTTTCGAGCCGCGTTCCAGACCGTGCTCGAAGACGCCACCGACGCGGCACTGGCCGCCCTCATGGCCGACGGGACCGTCACCGAACGGCTCGATGGCTACCTCCAGCGGCTCAAGGCCGACGGCTATGAGACCTTGGCTGCCACGCCGTTCGGAGCCGAGCTGATGGAGGCCCGCCATGAGTTCGCCAGCGACGTTGCCGCCGCCGCGTTCGAGCGAGCGCGAAGCGGGCTGCGAGCCTTCATCAACTCGAAGTCGTCGGTCGACGCCGACACCAGAGCGGTCGCCATCGACCTGCTCATCCTCGCCCCCGCTGGTTTCGACGATGACACCCCATCATCGGCCACGTACAGGCGACGACTCGCGGCCCTCGCTACCGCCGCTGGCCTCCTGCTGGAGACCGATTGAACGAGCGCGGCCTGCCCTTCGGTGCGAGCGCTTGACGGCTTCGGCGAGCGGTGGCCCAGGAGTAGATGCTTGTCCAAGGGCGGCGGGAGCTATGGATCGACCAACCCGCCTGTGATGTAGCTGTGGATGTAGCGGCCGAGGTCTTCGGGCTCGAGTGACCCTCGCAGGGGCTCAGCTGCGGCCGTCACGCACCATGTGGTCTGTCAGCTCCTTGCGGGAGGAGATGCCGAGCTTGGTGTAGATGTGGTCGAGGTGGCTCGTCACTGTTCGGATGCTGATGAACAGCTCTGCCGCAACTTCTCGGTTGGTCAGCCCCTTGGCCACCTCGGTTGCGACCTCCCATTCCCGACGGGTGAGCCCTGACTCATCGTGCGAGGCGACGGGCCTCGCGGACGCCGGCTTCGCGCCGAGCCCTGCGATCCGTTCTCGTAGCCAATCGGCGCCGCACCCCGCCGTGACGTCGACCGCCCAGGCCAGCCTGTGGCCATCGATGCTGCCCGCCGACAACTCGCCTGCGTCGGCGTACCGATCGACAGCCAAGAGGTCGAGCCCGTCGGACCGATAGAGATCCGCCGCGTGAACGAGCGCGGCCGCAGCAGCACCGGGGTCGGGGGCGATCGCGGCATCCGACTCGTGGACCGCTGCCATCAGCCACCCCCTGCCATCGGAGTACTCGCGCCACTCCGCCCGTAGACGGCCGGTGGCGGGGAAGCCGGCAAGGGCGACGGCCCGGAGCGCCGTGGCCTGGAAGACCCCACCGTGCAACAGCGCGAAGAATCCCACGGAGCCGGTGCCATCGACTGCCTCCAGAGCCGCGGCGGCACAGTCTCGCTCTTCCGGCAGACCGCGGGCGAGGAACAACCGGCCGAGATCGACGCTGGTCCGGCCGATGAAGTCGTCGAAGTCGCCGTCGCCGACAACTGCGTTGAAGTGTGCGAGCCCAGCAGTTGGGCCGAGGCGGTAGCGCGTGGCGCAGGCCTCGTGCAACGCCAAGAACGGCCGGACCCGACCGTGGAACGGCGAACTACCGAAGGCCTGGGCCATCTCGGTGGAGCAGTCGGCCTGCACGTCGAACCAGCCACGCAACATGACGTGCCGCCAGTTGGGCGGCTCTCCCACTTCACGCTCGTTGTCGCGCAGCAGTGCGAGCGACGACTCGATCTCCGCCCGCCGGCCGAGCAGCGAGGCCTCGTCGACCACGGTGACCAGTGCCCGGTTCCGGTGGTGCCACGCAATCTCTGATTGCGCCAAGGTCAGCAGGTTGGCGATCGCCCCTTCAGGCAATGCATCGCCAGCGCCATTCAGCCAGCGTAGGCCGGTGGCCACGATCGCCGCGATCACCTCGGCCTTGGGCGTACCGATCCGTTCGGCCAGGGTGACCACCTCGCGGGCCAGATCCGTCTTGCCGAGGATCGAGTGCGACACCCGCCGGTAGGTCTGGAAGTCGAGGTAGAGCACGTCCAACAAGAGGTCGAGATCGTCGAACTCGCGGACTGCGGCGATCAGACGGTCCAACCGCTGCTCGAGTTCTTGCTCGGAGGTGTGGGTGCGGTGGAAGTCGGCTCGGTCGAGGTCGCGGTGGATGTCGATGACCCGACGCACGTCGCCGGCTTCGAAGAAGCCGTCCCACGCTCGGGTCAGCTGAGCGACCGATTGATCGAGATCCTCCGTCCGGAGCTGCCAGATGCCCAGTCGAGCGTCGATCTCGCGCCGGAAACGACGCTCATCGTCGTATTCAAGCTCCGGCGAGAGCATCCGTCCGGCGGCCTCACCAAAGGCGATGGCCTCCGGTGTTGCGCCAGCGCGGGCTGCCTCGTCGGCCGCCCGAAGCAAGGTCTCGATCGCATGCATTGGATCGTCGGGTTTGCCGGCTCCGATGATGTAGCGAGCCTGGCGAGCGGTCGTCGCGCCGGAATCGGCCGCCAGGAGCTGGCGATGGATGCGCTGTCGCACCAGCTCGTCGAGCTGCGCTGCGACCACGTTCGAGATGATCGGGTGGTCCGGGTACCACTCGACACTGCTGCGTTCGTCGATCGCCTGGCGGACCAGCCGCCGGTCCCGCAAAGTCGCCATCCCGTCGACGACGTCGTCACGCTCCAGACCCGTGACTCGTTCGAGCACCTCCAACCCGATCGACGTGTCGGCGACAGCCAGAACTTCGAGCAGCCGGCGAGGCTCGGCCGTCAGCTGATCGAGCCGATCGACGATCAGCTCGGAGAGTACCTCCGGCGGAGCAGGGTCGTGTTCGGTCAGCCGCCAACGACCAGTGCCTTCGACCAGGACTCCACGGTCGATGAGGTCGTCGATCAGCTCGTGAATGACCAACGGGGTGCCGGCGGATCGGGACCAGACGAACTCCAGGACGCGGTCCGTGACGGTGCCCGGTAGCCGGCTCCTGACAACGGAGACGGTCTGGTCGCGGTCGAGGTCCCGGACCACGATCGACTTCGTGACATCGGCCCGGCGAAGTGACGAGATGAGCCTTCGTACCTCGGGTCTGGCGTCGGCATCGTTTGGTCGTGACGTGGCCAGCAGCCCCAGCTGCACATAGGGCAGGTCGCGACACAGGAACTGGATGGCCTCGAGGCTGGTGGCATCGGTCCAGTGCAAATCGTCGATGTGGAACAGGACAGGCCGCCCGACTGCCAACCTCGACAAGAGCGTGGCGATGGCGTCGTGGAGGCGAGCCCGGCCCGAATCGATCGACGGTTCGACCGGCTCCAGGCCGAGGCCGTCGAAGAGCTGAGCCAGTGACGACAGGCCGTGCACGAGGGTCTGACGGTGTTCGTCGTCGGTGGCGCGGAGCAGCCGACCCAACGCAGCGACGATCGCCTCGTAGGGCACCGATTGGGCCCGCTCCCAACTCCGCCCCGACAACGTGATCATGCCGAGAGACTCGGCCCGGGCCAGGGCCCAGCCGGCCAGCGTTGTCTTCCCGGTCCCACCGTCACCTTCGACGAGAAGCACGCCACCTCGACCCAATTGGAGGTCATCGAGGAACCCAGCGATGACGGCGCACTCCGCCGCCCTCCCGATCGGCTCCATCCGCACCCCTCTACGTAGTCGGCAAGGCGGCGCCGCTCACAATACGCATGTCGTTACCGATGCCGAAAGAAGGCCGGCGGGGTTTGCTCTGGGCATGACGAACGGCCGTCCTCCCTCCGACCTCCCACCGATGGTCGACGCGTCGATTGCAGTCGGCGCATTCGACGCCGCTATCGAGTCAGGGCTGCTGGCCGGACTGGAGCGACGGCAGCCGATCGACGCCCGACAGTTGGCCGCCCGGTGCCATCTCGACCGAATCGCGACCGAGCGGATTCTCGACACGCTGGCCGTGGCCGGTGTGATCGAGACCAGCGAACAGGGATACCGGCTCGTCGACTCGCTCGACGACTGGATGGCCGTTGCCCGCACCCGGAGCGGCTTCCGCCGCTATCTCGAGCAGGGGCACACCGCCTCGATCGGCACGGATCCGGATCGACTCACAGAACTGTTGGGGCAGGCCACTGCGCCGAACCGGTCGACCGCGGGCCACGGGAGCGCCACGATGGGCCGCAACGAGAGAGCCCGAACAACGACTACGACACCAACAGGACATATGAACACCGACGCCACTCCAGCAACTGAATCCCTCTCCTTCGAGCCGCCCGGACCGGGCATCTGGATGCGCGACGAAGAGCATCAGGTCGGCCCGAGGAGCCGCTTGGTGGCCGAGATCCTCGATCACGCCATCGGCGTTGCCGTCGCCGCTGGGATGGCGCGGTACGGGCTGCCGATCGAAACGTTCCGTTCCGCCCACCTCCACGGCTGGCAGTACGTGTCGATCAAGCCGGTCGGCGCCCCTGAGGGTGGCGGAGGGAACCGAACCCCGCCGGCGTGGTTGCTGAAGATCCTGATCCGGTCGATGCCCGAGCTGCGTCGCCGGAACCGGACCGCAGCTGCCGCGATCGAGAGTCGCCTGTGGCACCGCGACGTCGAGGCCTGGTGGAGCGGTCGCCCCGCCCTACTCGAACGGGCCACTGTCCTGGCGGACGTCGACCTGACCGAGGCCGATGACCACACACTGGCCACCCTGTTCGGTGATGCCATCGAGCTGATGGCCGACCTGCTCCGCCGCCACTTCAGCGCGGTGGGGTTGAGCATCCCCGCGGGCCGCCTCCTGGCTGCCGGACAGCGATGGGATGTCGATCCGGACGAGATGCACGCCCTGCTCGTCGGGGCCTCACCGTCCTCGATCGGGCCTGTCGATGCACTCGGACGGCTCCAGGCCCGCCTTGTCGAGATGGGCGTAACACCCTCGTCGTTCGAGGAGTTGCGGGGCGCCGCTCCCGACGAAGTTGCGACCCTTCTCGCTGAGTTCGGTTGGCGGGCCTTGGGCTACGACGTGACCTCACCAACCGCGGCCGAGGACCCCGAGCTGATCCTGACGCTGAGTAGAACCAGAGCGGGCCGGGCCGACGCCGAGGCCGATTTCGAACGGGCCCGTGATCGGGTCCGGACCCAGATCCCGCCCAGCGAACGGGTGCGATTCGACGAACTGCTCGCGGACGCCAGGGCCGCCTATCCCGCCGTCGACGACAACTCCGGACTCGCGGCGCTCGGCATCGGCCTGGTCCGCCGGGTCGGCTTGGAGGTTGGTCACCGGGCGGTGAAGCGGGGCGACCTGGCCGAGACGCCCGACGTGTGGTTGCTGGGGGCCGATGAGATCAGCGCCCTGGCTGCCCCGGACCGGTCCGCCCTCGTCGGCCGCGCCGAGCTCGACAGTCGCCGTCGAGCCAGAGCAGCGGCCATGGATCTCGTGCCGCCGATGACGCTTGGCGGCGAACCTGGCCCCGATCCCGGCTCGTCGATCTTTCCGCCACCGTTGGCCGACATGCTGGACGCGTTTGGGGCCCTCATGAGCTCTGGGTTCGACGAGTCGAGCAGCGGCGATGCGACCACCTCAGGAGCACTCTCCATCGACGGTTGGACGGTGGCCCGAGGTCACGGCCTGAACGGGAACGTCACGGCGCGCATCGTCGTGGCCCGAGACCCGCTCGAGGCCTTCGAACGAATCGAGCCAGGCGCCATCTTGGTCTGCCCGCACACCGGTCCCGCTTGGAACATCGTGTTTCCCCTTCTCGGCGGCGTCGTGACCGAGTTCGGCACGCCGCTTGGCCACACCGGCGTCCTGGCCCGTGAGTTCGGCATCCCGGCGATTCTCGGCATCGGCCCCATCGACGACGCCTGGCACGGCGCCGAGGCCACCATCGTCGGCCCCAGCTGACCCGACCAACCGCACCGTCGAGCGAACAAGGGGCCCCGCGCCGCGCGGGCCGTCGTTCGACGCGTCAACACTCTCGACCAATGAAAGGAACCAGTAATGATCAAACACCTCCTCAACCCCAAGCTGTGGCTCTGGGTGCTCACCATCGGCCACACCCTCGCGGTGGGGCTGCCGTTGTTCGACTCGACCGGAACGGTGGAGAACTTCTGGGGCGTCGGTAGCGCAACCGACAGCAGCGTGGCGCTCCTGGCCTATGCCTTGTTGGCCATGCTGTCGCTCAGCATCATCCAGGCAGGGATCGCCCTGCTCACCTCCGGGGCCGTGTTCCACCGGATGGCGCTCCTGGTCGTGGCCGCCTACGTCTGGATGGCGACGACCACCTCTCTCCATCCCGACGCCAGCGAGTTCGGCGGCTTCAGCAGCTGGATCGCACCCCTCGCGATTTCGGCGGTGCTGGGGACCACCACGCTGCTGGCCATGAACCGCTCGTCGGCGACTGAGCCAGCCGAGCTGGCCGTCCAGACCACGAGTTGACCGATCTGGCTGGCGGGGGATCGCCGCCCGGTCCCCCGCCTCGGGTACCGGGCGGCGCCGGGCCTCGACGAGGCTCGGTGACCCGCCGAACGGACTCGGCGCCATGCTCGACGGCTCCCAGGGACACCCCGGAGCCCGGAATCACAGAAGCCCCATCCGAAGATGGGGCTCGACCCACGCACCATGGAGCGGACGACGAGGCAAGACGATCGACAGGCGGAGTGCCCTGCGGCACTGCATGTGCCACCCGTACCGGCTCCGACCATCGTCGTTACCGAGCACACCGGCCACCCGACATCGCCGGTGCCGGTGCGTCGGTTCGAGTCCGATAGTGTCGGGTTCGCTCGGTGACGAGGAGGGCACATGGCAGGTCGGGTCTTTGACGTACTGATTGTCGGCGGTGGCATCGCTGGGCCAGCTCTGGCTGCAGCCCTGGCTCCCCACGAGCTACGCGTCGGGCTCGTCGAGCGCGAGCCGGGCCCATTGGACACCGCCCGGGGGGACCACCTTCAGCCCAAAGCGGTCGAGATCCTCGACAAATGGGGAGCCCTGGACACCATCGTCGACTTGGGAGCCGAGCAGCGGCACGGGACGATCTGGTACGACCACGGCGGGGAGCCCCTGGTCCGGGCCATGCTCCAAGAGACCGGCCTGCCCCACCCCTACTTCCTCTACCTCAATCACGAGCTGATCAACCAGGCCCTCCTCGCCGCAGCCGCCCGCAACCCCAACTTCGTGACCTACCGGCCCGTGACTGGATGGGAGCTGACCCAATCCAGCGACAGCCAGATGTCGGTCGAGATCAGCACCGGGAACGGCATCGAGACGGCAACGACAGCCGTGCTGGTCGGGGCCGACGGCCAGAACTCCCGCGTCCGCAGTGTTGTTGGCATCGAGGCCGAGATCGACCGCTACCAGAGGCCGATCAGCATTCTCTTCGCCCCCTACACCGAACAGCCCGAGGGCAACAGTCTCACTGCTCACATCGGGCGCGAGGGGATCGTCGCCCTGGTGCCTCGGACCGGTGGGATCTGCAAGATCGGTATCGCCACCGACCCCGACGACCTGGCCGCCTGGCGCAAACTCGACGGCCCGGCGCTGCGCCAGCGAGTTGAGGCCATCGCCGGTCCCCTTCCCATCGGCGAACCGAAGCACATTGGCACCTACCCACCGGTGCGTGTCACCGCCAACCAATGGGTCAAGGACAACGTCGTCCTCCTCGGCGACGCCTGCCACGCCATGCACCCCGCCCAAAGCCAGGGCATGAACGTCAGCATTCGCTGCGCCGACGCACTAACCACAGCGCTCCTCGCAACCCCCGACGACCCCGCCGCAGCGCTCGCCACCTACGAACAGACAACACGCCCATCGATCGACCCGGTCCTCGACGCCAACCACCAAGCTGGGTCCCTGTTCGACACCACCGCGCGCGAGCCCATTGAAGGGTTCACGGCCATGCTCCGCCAGCTCGGCTCCAGCCCTCAAGCCACCCTCGGCTACGCCATCACCACCGCCGGGTACCCTCCACCCAGCTGACCCGACCACGCCGCGCGATATCGGCACGACGCGAGCGCTGGGAAGTGCCAGCGCCTCGGCCGGCGCCCTCACCGACGGTGACCACCAAAGCGTCGAGCGGGCCAGAAACGAACAGCACGCTGTCAGCGGTCGCACTCTCGGGCGGTCCAGGCGTCCGGCAACGCCGGTACTCGGACGGCCGAATGAGTAGCCGGTGCTTCACTCTTCGGTGGGGTCAGGGGGCATTTCTTCCACGCAGCTTTTGATGATCGCGTGGGCAGCGATTGGGAAGAGCCCCCAGCCGGGAAGGTTGTTCCAGGTAACGTCATCTCTCACCCAGCGGGAATCGACTTCCCAGGTGAAGACAAAGCCCTCAATGAGCGCAGCAAGCATCACGACCAGGTCTGTAACCGAAATACCGTCTCGCACCCGGAGGCGATAGATGGGGAGCACGTACCTATAGAAGTCCTCGAAGATTGCCACAAGCCGTTCATACTGGACGGCGACGACTGCCTCGACAGTAGGTCCGTAGGTCTCGTGGGCCGTCAGGCTCAGCGCCTCGCGAAATCGTGTCAGTTCCCCGCCATCACGAACCGCCTCGAAGTTGGCCCGTGCGGCATCTCTGACCAGCACATCGAATGGCGGAACCGATTGCTCGATCATCGGGAGCACAGCTCGACTTAGCGCTTCGAACGCCGTGAAGCCGTAGGTGAGAACGCGCTCTAGTAGCTCCCCGATGTAGGCATCCCGGCTGCCAAAGGTCGCGTGGAACGAGCTACGGGAGCGCGGGCCGCCGACCTCGGAAACGAGCGCCTTCACGGTGAGAGCGTCCAAACCTGCGACCAACCCACTGCCTTGGTCGAGCAGTCGCTCACCTGCCAGTAGATACTGCTCACGCAGAGGAAGATCCTCAGACTCAACCGATTGAGACACGGTTGCATAGCCTAGCAGGCTGGACGTGCTGACCTTGACTTCATTCATGCTGACTGCTTGAGTAGACACTATGTCTATGTTGTTGGACGGTAAGTCGCTGCTGCTTGGTGCTGGCCGACACGGCTGGACTGGAGCCTTCCAACTGTGCCTTGCCGTCCTCTGTGTTTTGCTGATCGCTAGCGGCTGCACCTCCGGTGGCGAGGACGGCGGAAGCGACCAACGGGTGACCACTCCGGAGCTGACCGAGATCGGCCCTCTGACTACTGTCGTCGACGGGGTGGTGGTAGACGCCGTTGCCCTTCAGGCTGACGAGTCATCAACTCGTTTCCTATTCCGAGTGACTAACACTCTCGATGATGCGGAGTGGTTCGATTTCCGTCACCCAAATGCGACGAGGCAGCCACAGGTCATCTGGGAGGCCTCCACAGGGCTCTTTCTTACGGATCGATCAACCGGCGAAACCCGGGGCCCAATCATTCTCGACGGCGATCCGATGACTTGCCTGTGCACGTATCGGGAGAGGCTCGATCCGGGGCAATCGGTGGTCGGCTTCGCCGAGTACCTCCCGGTCGAGCCTGGAGCCGCCGTCGACATCGTGATCCCCGGCGCAGGTGTGATTCGATTCGAGGACGGAGTTCCAGTCCTGCGCTGAATTGAAGCCTGAGGCCGCCGCTCGTAACGGCACGTGAGGCGCACTCGGAAACCTCGCCCTGCCGGGTGCCCTCAATGTCCTCGGCCGAGCAGTCTTTTCCGATCGCTTTGATCACTCGACATCGCCCTTGGTTCCCGAGCGCCGCAACCTCGGTGCCCCGCCAGCGATCAGGCGAGCAAGCTCGTCCGCTGACGGTGGAACTCATCGTCGGTGAGCAGACCCTTGGCCCGGAGGCCGTCCAGCTTCTCGATCTCATCGGCGATGCTGTAGCCGGCTGACACGTGCTGCCGCTTGACCGCCTGTTCAAAGGCGGCGGCCCGCTCTCGGTCCTGTTCGGTCACTGGCCGAGTGACGATGTAGGCCAGTGCGCCAAGCAGAGGCACGATGAAGACGCCGATGAGCCAGACGACCTTCGCAACGCCGCTCAGGTCCCGGCGGTCGAAGATGTCGACCACCACCCGGAACCACAAGATCGCTGCGGGGATGAAGACGAAGAACAGCAGGACGAGGTCCCAAAAGCTGACCATTGTTTGACTCCTTGGTGAATGGATAGATGATCCGCCAGCCAACCCAGAGCGAAGGCGGCCGGGGCCGAGGTCCTTCGTCCTGGGTCGAGGTCACTGGGTTGCCCACGATTGGATGCTGATCACAGTCCGAGGACGGGGTCGACGGTCTCGATGTTGGCGTCCATGGCGGTCGGACTCATCCTCATAGAAGTCCACGGGCCGGGAATCCGTCACCGGGAGGCTTCACCGGTACTCCCCCGGGAGTAGTCGCCGACACTCGACCACCGGAGAGTCGGCCATAGGCCCGCTCTTGGATGGGGCCGGTTATGCGTGCATCGGGCCGTGACCCTCGTCTTCCGTTTGCGTCACGGCTGGGTTTCCAAGGGCGGGAGGCCCAGGTAGCCGCCGACTGCGCTGAGGAGCTCTTCCTCAAACGTTCGTCGGGCGCGGACCCGAGGAGGGTCGGGTCGAGGCTTCGAGTCGCGCTCCAAGCATCGAGGTGAGTTGGTCGATTGCGAAGCGTGCCGGTATCTCAGGGTTCGGGTGCGAGATCTCGCTCCGACGATCGAGTAGGAGGGCAACGAGGTCTTCGTCGAGGCGCCGCCGGGCCTGGGGGTACCGGTCATCCACGGTGGGGTCCATGAAGGACGCCTCCGTCAGGATGCGTTTGTAGCCCGGGCGTCAGACGGATGTCTGGCGCGAGGCGTTGGCAGCGACGACCAGCGCGCTCAGTCGCACTGGTGACCTCGGGTGACGACCAGCTCGACGAAGGCGTTGCTCGTGCTTGTCGCATGATGGGCGTTCGCAACGCCGAGCGGGTAACCCACGCCGAGACTGTTGTCGCCGGTTTCCGCTCGCCGAAGCAGTGGTCGCCGAGTACGAAGGCGGCTTTACAGGTCAACGCCCAAAGGACCGCCGGTCTCGATCCAGTATCGATGAAGGAAGTCCTCGAAGGAGTCGGCGACCAACGTCATGCCATCGACCGCCGTCGATTGTTCGAAAGCGTCAGGGTCGGGCGGGGATCCTCGAAGGCCATGGCCCTCGATCATCACCACCGCGCCGCGACGATCCGATGGACCGCAGTAGCTATACCAGCACGGGTCGCCAACGTAGCCGTCGAAAAAGAACGCGAAGTAGGCTCCGTCGTCGCCCTTCACTCGAAAGGCCGCGAACAGCCCCGAGATCTCGAACCGGCCGGCCGAAGAGATCTTGGCCTGTAGCTCCGGGGAAGAGACGAACTGAATGAAGGTGGGATCGATGCCGGCCGGATCGATGCCCCTGTCGTCGAGCCATCGCTTGAGGCTCGACAAATGGCGATAGCCACCCAGACTCGTTCCCACCAGAGCGGGCGAATCATCCAGCCAGCGGAACGTTCCCGGGAGCCTTCCTTTCGATTCGCCACGTTCGGTGCTGAGAACGTAGGCGCCGCCGGCGCTGAACGATCGCCACCGCCTGGGAATCGACTCGAGAGTGTGCGCCATGCCGAGAGCCTACGGCTACGGTCTCCGGAGCATTGATCAGCTCCGACCGACTTCGGACGCTCGACCGGTCGGCAAAGGCACGTGCCGAGTGTGCAAAGAACGCACCGGCTTTCGAACGGCCAACTGCCATGCCGCAGCCACTCGTATCCGAACCCGCTTTCCGAGCGCTCAAACCGCCCGAGAACGCCGGGACTGTTGCGCCAGCTCACTGCGGGGCCGAATTTTGTCGGCCTTCATTCGGTGGGCGACTTGAGTCCGTCGAGGAGTGCGTCGATGAGTCGCCGTGGCTCGTATCGATCGTCATCGTGACTGCCGATGCAGAGGTTGCCAACACCACGCATCAGTTCGTATGGGCCGATGTCGACTGTGATCTCGCCGGCTTGAGCTGACGCTTCGAGGAGCTCCGCGCAGACCGGCACGAGGTGATCGAGGAAGTAGTCGTGTAGTCCTGCAAAGCTCTCGTCGCCGGCGTTGGCTACCTCGGCCAGTCCGTGCTTGGTGGCCAGGAAGTCAACGAATTGGTCGATCCACTGCCGCAGAGCGAGTGCTGGCGAGTCAGTGCTGGCGAGCAGTTCCGGGCCCGATTCGGCGCAGGCCTCAACCTGGTGGCGGTACACGGCGATGACGAGATCCGCCCGGCTCGGGAAATGGCGATAGACGGTGCCGACTCCGACGTTTGCCTCTTCAGCGATCTGACGGATCGGCGCGCTGACACCGCTCGCTGCGAACACACGGGCCGCAGCAGCGAGCAAGGTCGCCTCGTTTCGGCGCGCATCGGAGCGCTTCACCTGGTCGGGCTCCTGGTTCTGGGGGCTCTGGGTGGCCAAGGCAGATACGTCTTCGTGTCAAAGGGTTGCAGAAACGGAACAGAGTTCCGTATATTTCCGGAACAACGCTCCGTTTCACTCTACTCCTCGATGGAGACCAACCATGGCTCAACCTACGATCACCCCCTTCGCCGACGACGAGGCACAACCGATCCACGCGGTCACCCCGCTGATCCTCCACACCCCCGACCGCCTCGCCGACCTCCGGGTTCGCGTGTCGGGCCCGGCGCAGGGCAGCTCGCTCCCAACGATCCTGCTTTCACATGGACATGGTCCGTCGAACTATGTGTCGTCACTCCACGGCTACTCGCCGCTCGCTGACTACTACGCCGCGCACGGGTTCGTCGTCGTGCAACCGACCCACCTCGACTCAGCCACCCTCGGGTTTCGAGACGCCAACCACCCCGAGGCCCCACTGTTCTGGCGATCACGGGCCACCGACATGAGTCGGATCATCGACCAAATCGACGTGATCGAACACGCCCTCCCCTGGCTCGACGGGCTCGACCGCACCAGAATCGCCGTCGTTGGCCACTCGATGGGCGGACACACCGCCAGCCTCGTCCTCGGCGCAACGACGGTCGATCCCACGGACGGGAGCAAGGTCGACGTTCGCGACGACCGGATCAGCGCAGGCGTCCTGCTAGCCGCCCCCGGGCGAGGCGGCGCCGCCATCAACCCGGCAGCAGCACAACAGTGGCCGGTCTTCTCCACAACCGACTTCTCGACGATGAACACACCCGCGCTCGTCGTCGCCGGTGACAACGACGCTTCTGAGCACCTCACCGTCGCAGGCCCGAGCTGGTTCGCCGACGCCCACCATCTCTCCCCCGGTCCGACGACTCTGCTCACAGTGTTCGGCGCCGAACACGGCCTCGGCGGAGTCGCCGGGTACGACCTGGCCGAGACCACGGACGAGAACCCAGACCGAGTCGCCGCCATCAGCCGACTCAGCACGGCCTTCATCCGATCACAACTCGATCCCGCCGACCCCGCCTGGAGCAACGCCACACGATCGTTCCAGGAGCAAGGACGCCACATCGGCCAGCTCTCCTAGGGTCCGTCGCAGCGTCAGCGGCTTGGCTCCGGCGTTGGTCTACGGGTGTCACACGCATACCGGCTACGGCCAACGCATGGACCGCCACGCCGCCGACCGGGCCGTGGCTTGACCCGAACCCATCGTTCCTCGCCACTGCACCGGCCTGTCGGTGTTAGCTGATCGAACGGAAGAAGGTCCGCAGCAGCTGCTGGTAGGCCGACTCGAACTCGGCATAGGAGCGGCGGAGGGCGTCAGCCGGCCAGGAGGGCGGGGTCAGCTCGGGTGGGAGCTGGGGATCGTGGGTGAGGTGACGTAGGGTGGCCGATGCCAGATTGAAGCCAGACACCACGGCGTCGTCGTCGGTTTCGAGCTCGCGACTGGCGTGACCGATGGCGGCGTCGAGGACCGCGGCGGTGGAGGCCCAGCCGTCGAGATCGAAGAGGCGGGCGGCGAGACCGGCCGCCTTGCTCTCGTCCAGCGGTGCGATCCCATACCAATGGACTTGCTCGTCGGCGACCGACCGGGCCGAGGGCAACCGGCCGGGGGCGAGGTTGGCCGGGCGCATCCACACACCCTCACGCAGCTCGCCCATCCCGAGCCCAGTCAGCGCTCGACGCAGCCGACCCCGGTCGGTGGCCGAGCGACCGGAGGTGGTGACGACGGCCTGCTCCCAGCTGCGGTCCCAGTCAGGGAGCGGTCCGGCGCGCCTGCTGTCCTGCCGCTCCTGGCGCTCGAGCAGCTCACCGGCGAGGGCGTAGGTCCCGTTGTCGTTGGCCAGCTCGCCGCGGTCGACCATGCGGCTCAATGCGACCCTGGTCGTCCCGCCGCTGATGCCGAAGCGCTCCCCCATGGCAACGAGCAGGCGGCCCGGCAGTGCCGGAGGATGGGATCCCAGCAGGGCGGACGCGATCAGGCTCCGGGCCGAGAGCGGGCGGAGCAGGTCGGCGATGGCGGGCTGGGTCATCCAGCGGCGAGTGCTCGCCACAGCGCGCGGTATGACGGCCACGTGTGCTCGGCGGAGATGTAGCCGTCCTCCTCCAGTGCTCTGGTCAACGCCGGCAGGTTACGAAACGGGATGCCCGAGTCGACGTGGTGAGCCAGGTGCCAGCCGATGCCGTACGGCACCATGATGATCGTCGGGAGCCAGCTCTGGCGGACGTGGTGGGAGGTGATGCGCCGGTCAGAGGATCGAGTGAGGCCGCCATGCTCAGCGATGGCCCGCAGACGGTTGAGCACCTGGTAGATCGAGGCGTACGGCAGCACCCACAGCAGCAGGTAGAGCAGCGGGTGCCCGGCCAGGGCGAACAGGCCGAATATCACGAGCTGCCCGGCGAAGAACCGGAGGCTGTTGACCAGGTACTTGGGCTTGACGAGGCCCGTGATGCGAGGCTTCAGGATGCGGTAGGCCGAAACACCGGCTGCGTCACGCCTCAGCTTGCGTCGTATCGATGCCTGAGGGATCGGGTACAGGGAGTACAGGAGGAAATCGGGCTCCCTCGGACCGAACTCGTCCCGGTGGTGCTTGGCGTGGCTACGGCGGTAGCTGTGGGACCCGGTCCCGAAGGCGACCCAGCCAAACATCGTCACCCCGATGAGGTCGTTCCAGAATCGGTTGGAGAACAGGAGCCGGTGGGCCCCCTCGTGGTGGAGTACGAACAGCCGATTCTGCAGGATTCCCATGATGGGGATCGAGACGAGAACGGCGAGCCAGTGGTCGATGGTGATGACGGTGGCCACCAGCAGCGCAGGCAGGGCGAGGGCGCAGACCGCGCTGATGACGTTGCGGACGTTGGCGATCCGTCGCAGCTCGGCCCGGAACTCGGGGCGGGGGCGGCCATCGGGGCGGAGGCGCTCGCTGCCGGCGAACGGCTCAAGGCCCGTGGGCGCCATGCCCCCGGTCATGCGCTCGAGGAGCTCGTCGTGGCTCGGCAGGGAGGTCGTAGCGGTCATGGCTCAATGTTACACAGACATCAACGGTCGAGTCCAGCCATGTAATATCGCAGGATCAGCGACTTCCTCGACTAGATCGAAACCCGCCCACATCGCATACCGCGACGGCTCAACCCCAACCACTCAACCGGAGACAGTCAGGGGTGGTCAGCGTCCGGTATCGGCACGTGCCGAGCGCTGAGGAACACCGTCGACCGGCCTTGATCGGCTATGAACAGTGATACCAAGGTCGTACTTGTCGCGAGCTTGTCGGCCAGCACGCAACCGGCGATCTCGATGGACCTCAACGAAGTACGATCGTCGTTGTGACAATCGAGGTCCGGCCGGCGACAGAGTTCGAGGACGTCTGCGCCATGGTCGGCCCCAAGCGACCAGATGCAAGCGTCTGCTGGTGTATCACCTACCGACTCTCGTCCAAGGAGAACCGCTCGCTGGCAGGACCGGCCCGCGGGGACCGAATGCGACAGATCATTGAACACGGGCCACCTGGGGTGCTCGCCTACGACGGTGATGAGGTTGTCGGGTGGGCTGCCATCGCTCCTCGCTCCGAGACCTCGTTCGCCCGCAGCCGAGTCATACCACACGTCGACGACCTGGACGTGTGGTCGATCTTCTGCATCCGGGTTCGCCCCGGACACCGCAAGACCGGAATCGCACATCACCTCCTCCGAGGTGCCCTTTGTTTCGCCGAGGAGAACGGCGCGCCAGCGGTCGAGGGCTATCCCCTCGACAACCAGGGTCAACGAATCGACTCAACCATGGCCTTCGTCGGGACCGTGGGGCTCTTCGAAGCCGCCGGTTTTGTCAAGGCCAGCGACACCAAGTCGGTCCTGGACGGGTTCCCCAGAGTGGTGATGCGGAAGCCAGTCCACCATTGCCCATAACGGCACGACGAGCGTGCGGTTAAACGCTCAGGCGTCGACGAGGTGTGACGACGCCCACGGTCCGTGGCCGGACGTGACCGTTTCTGAGCACTGAGAGCACGCAACACGCCGGTTGTGAGCGGTCGGGCTCATCTTGGATGGCTGGTTGGAGGTGCGCGGCTACGAGCTGATTGGGCACACCAAGCCTGATCAGACCTATCCGTCGGTGTGGTGGGTGATGCGTCGATCAGAAGCGGGTCATCGCGTGGTTGGCGCGCTGAGAAAGATCGCAACCAAGGCGTCGGCGTGGCGTTCCACCAACTCTGGGTCTGAGGGATCAACGCCCATGAGCTGAGCCTCGGGTGCGTTGGCGTAGAGCAGTGATGCTGCGCCGATGAGGGTGTGGTAGAGCGCCCCGCTATCGATGGGGGCAACGGCTCCACTTTTGCGCAGCTCGCTCCACGCCCGGGTGAGCAGTGCTTGGCGTTGACTTGAGTGCTCTTCCACCAGCCAGGTGAGGCGGTCGCTCGGACTGGTGGCCTCGTGCATCATGATTCGGCTCAGCTGGGGCCGCTTGGCGGCGAAGCGCACGAGGCCTCGGATGGCGGCATCGACCAAGGCGAGCGGATCGTTGCGGCTGTGGTCGGTGGCTTCGGCGATCGTGGCGTCGAGCTCGGCCAGCAATCGGTCGAGGCATCGCCGCCAGAGTTCGTCCTTGGTGTTGAAGTGATACTTGATCTGCGACTGGTATGTGCCCGCCGCTTCAGCCATCCGCCGCGTCGACGCCCCGTTGAACCCATGAGCTGCGAACTCGCTGATCGCAGCGTTGACGAGGGCGTCGCGCACAACCTCCGAGCTGCGGTACCGGCGCGTTCGCCCCGGAGCCGGCTCATTCGAGTCAGTGATCGGCGTGCCTGCCATGGCCCCTACCTTACTCGCGATTGACCGAAGTTCGAAGGCTTGATAGATTTTCGGTCGATCGAACAAAGTTGATAGCTCACTGAGAGGCAGACCAGCCATGAACGACTACACGATCGATGACCTGCTATTCATCCCGAGCAACGGTGACGGCGAGAAGACCGCCACCGACATGACCATCATCGGGGACGTCACCATGCTCGACGGCTTCTCAGTCATGCACGGCGTCGTCCCCGCCAAGTCGCTCCTAGCACCCCACACCCACCACGACGAGGCCCAAGCGGTGTACGTCATCTCCGGCTCACTTGAAATGGAGGTCGGAGGCCAGGATGGACTGCGGTTCACCGCACCAGCAGGTAGTTACGTCCTCAAGCCGAAGGGTGTCGAGCACGCATTCTGGAACCTCGGCGACGAAGACGTCGAGTACATCGAAATGAACAACGGCCCGAAGTTCGCCGGCTTCGTTCGCAGCCGGTCCGAAGGACTCGTCAAGTCACAGCGCCGCGCCGAGATCGACTTCGACGTCAAGGCCAACCCCAAGCGAATCCCAAAGCTCCTGCTCAAGAACCGGCTCAAGGGCCTCGCCTCAGTCAGATTCGGCACCAGCACTGGCGACGAATGATCGACACCATCCTCATTGTCCTGACGACGGCGATCGCGGGTTTTGCCACCTGGATGGCGATCGGCCTCCTCCGCCGACAGACCTGGCGGATCGAGAATCTACGTGCCGTTGGTCTGCAATCGAGCTTCTGGGCGCCAACGCTCGGCACGATCCTGCTCATCGCCACCATCGCCCTCGTAGCAGGCTGGTGGATCACGTGGCTCGGCATCGCCGCCATCATCATCATCAAAGGGCTCTACATCCTCATGCTCGTCGCCTACCGACGAGCCAACCGGCAACGAGTCCACGACGTCGCCACCTATGCCATGACCGGACACTCCTTCGCCGCCATCGCCCTAGCCGTCGGCTGGTAACTCCACCCGATATCTCAAAACCACGCAGCGAACGATTCGCACCGCCGACACCACGAGAGACGCAGCCTCCACCGCATCCGTCGCCCCGCAGCCGCTCGACTCCGACGCAGACACACCTGTGCCCCAGACGCACAGAAGCCCCATCCGAAGATGGGGCCTGACCTGCGCATATGGAGCGGACGACGAGATTTGAACCCGCGACCCTCACCTTGGCAACGCTACGAGCACCATCGCTCAAGACCCCTCAAGCCCGTTTCCGCTGGTCGACGAAGGTCCACGAGTCCGTCCAGTATGCTCTCGTCCGCTACCTTCGCCCCTGTTGATGGGCAAGTGATGGGCAACGCCCACACGTCTCTGAACGCCCGAACCGCCCGAGAAAGCCGGTTGCACACCCTTCAGGCCGTCGGCACTTGCACGACCCGGTCTGTTAGATGTGCCCAGTACTTTCGCAAGAGGAGCCGCGGGCGATACGAGATTTTGGCGGCCCTGAGCCTTTCGATTCCTAGATCCTGTTCGATGTTCATATATCTAACGCCGGCTTCGTCTAGTACGGTACAAGTCTTCCAAAGCAGGAATCGAAAGAGCTCACTGTGACTGCGACTGGCCTTCCAGAAGTGAGCAGTTGCCCAGGTTCTCATCTCGACTCCCACTAGCGAAAACGCAAGCAGCCGCCACTGGTCGCGGACGACGACAAGGACAAGGTCGTCGTAACACTTCCTGAGGGCGAGAAGTCGGGCGAGCGCTGCGACCTCTGCCGGAGAGTACGGCTTCGACTCAATGTCGGACTCCGCGAATCGCATGACTGACCGCCTCGTGGCCACATCTTCGATATCAACCACTGTCGCACTTGCAGCCAGGTCCGGGTGGCGCTGCTCAAAGACGCGTCGTTGTCGGCGCAGCTGTGCATAGCGAGGACCCTCCAGACGGCTTGCGAGCCTCGTGTCAATCACGTAGTCGAAGTGCTCGAACGCAACGGTGAACGACACTCCGGGTGCTTGAGCCAACCGCCGCGCGACCGGGCGTGGCAGCGGCCCAACAGTGGAGATGCCCTCTGCACGGACGTGCGCCAGCGTGCCACCAACACGTGAATCCAGTGGAATTAGAATCTCACTTGGTGGACTGCTACCATACTCGACCGGTACCAAGACCCCCCCGGGTATGCTCCTATAAATAGTTCGGCTCTGTGACCATGCCGCCAAACTCAGGGGTGAGAGGTCCGAGTAACGAACTAGGTGTGTTTGCGCCCAGGGCAATGGCGATCGGACCTTGTTCATTGGGGTTCCACCTCTGCGCTGGGTCGGTTCGACGACAACAATTCACCTGAGGTTCGCGGATGATGGAGTTGGCATGCAATGAATGTGGATTCGAAGCTGGGGTGGCCGCCTCGATCGCTGCAGCGGCAATCCTATGGGGCACTGCGTTCGTGGCGCGCCTGGGCACCTTCTATATTGGCGGTTTCGTCGGACCCTACACGAGACTCCATAGTCGTCGTGGCTGGAAAGTTGTTTCCCGGGTAGATGGGATAGAAGTCACACAGAAGCTCATAGTCACGTTGCAATTCCGGGGATACGTTTGGGGCACATTTGAAGCAGGAGAGCCGCATGAGATCGTTCGTTACTCATTTTCTGCTAGGTTCCACGAACCAGACAAGCTCGTATATCAGTATCGTTCGATCCGCTTATTTAGGCCCGGACGAGGTTCAGACTATGGGTGCGGGGTAGCAGAATTTGACGACCATGGTGTCGGTCATGGCCACTCGATAGGACGAGGACCAGCGATCAGGGGTGTAGCTGCGGGGACCACCATTGCTGCATTCGAGATGGAGAAGATTCCGTAGCTCTGATGCTCACAGCCTGGCAACTCTGGCCTCTCCATTCCTGCACGACCGGAGTGATCGGAAACGCCGTCCGCCCACAGTCTCGGCTGGCGACCTTTTCCTTACCATAAACACGCAACCCGTTCCGATGCGTCCGGAACGATACATGACCTGGGCGAAGGGCTCTGGCTTGACGCTGCCGGTTCCATCGGAACGGAACCGGATGTGTACAGATCGTGTACTAGCGGCGTACCCGCTCCCTGAGAGCGAAGAGAAGCTGCGTGAACAACAGCGGCCCCGCAAACCGGGCGAAGAGCTGACCAGTGCGCTCGCTGTCGGAGAGGTTCGGTGTGTTCGGTGGGAAGAAGAACGAGACCATCGACTGCACCATGAACAAGACCAGCCGGTACCGCTCGCTCCACGACCATCCATCCCGGACCGTGGTCTCGGTGAGTGGGAAGGCAGGAGTGAGATCGACGCCCCCGATTGCCATGCCTGTAGCGCCCAGCAGAGCGATCAGAGCGAACCAGATGGCGGGGAGGCGGACGCTTTGCCCGTAGCGGGCTAAGAGGTGGTAGGTCCACAGCACCGCAGCCTCGGTTCTGGCGGGCTTGCCAGTACGGGCTTCCTCGGTGGCGGCCCATCGCCGAGAGTCCATCTCGGCGACGTAGAACCCGCGGGCTGCTGGGCGGTTCCGACGGTCCTCCAGGTTGGTGCGGAGTTGCCGGTAGATGGCCGCCATCTCCCGGTGGGAATCTCTTCGCTGTCATCTTCGCGGGGTTCTTGGCTGATCGAGCGTCGATGGCCTGGGAACAGGTCCCGGCCAACGAGGTTGAACAATGCAAGGTCACCGCACTGGCGCATGTCGCATCGATCGATCGACACGCGCTCCCCCACAAAGACTTCTTCAGAGAACCGTCCTCGACGCACTGAGAGTAGGGGGACGGGGGCGCCCTGGCTGGGCGTGAGCAGGACCCTGTCAGCGAACTTACCCACAAGCGAGATGGAGTTCGCTCGGCCACTCATGACGACCCGGTCCTCGACCGACCCCGACACGGCCAGATCCCCACCGACCGACCCCGACCCCGACACGGCCAGATCCCCACCGACCGACCCCGACCCCGACACGGCCAGATCCCCACCGACCGACCCCGACCCCCGCACGCTCAGATCCCCACCGACCGACCCCGACCCCGACACGGCCAGGTCCCCACCGACCGACCCCCACACGTCCAGATCCCCACCGACCGACCCCCACACGGCCAGGTATCCACCGACCGACGCCACCACGACAAGACTGTCGGCCAGCGTCGTTGTGATCTCGAGATCGCCTTCGGTCTCTCCCGAGAGTCGGACGGGCAGATCTTGGTGGGATGCGGCGTGCAGTGCCGCGTGTGCGGTGCTCGCTTTGTACTTGTGCCCGTCGAGCAGCTCAAGTTCGCCGAGCTGATTGGTGGTGGGCTGGTGCCACCGAGCCTGGCGAATGAGAGCGGCCACGTCAGCGCGCGCTCTGGCGATCTCGGGATCGGTCCGGTCGCCAGCCAGATCAACAATCACTGGCTCTCCCAGTACCGTCGTGTGGCATCCCAGTTCGTCGGGCCGAGGTAGTCGGCAATCGCCAGCGCAAGTGCCTCGGCGACTGGAGTTGGCACGTACCCGGACTTGAGTAGCCAATCGGACATTGCTATCGGTGAGGACCGGAAGCCACCGTTCTCCATTTCGTAGCTGGCGATGCCGATCATGTCGCCGTCGTGGATCACGCCGCCATATTGGTTCTCGGTGTCGCCCCGCCAGGGAGTGGTACTGGAACTGGTTCTGCTGTTGACCGTGGTATAGCTGCGTTGGTCAGCGACGGTGTGCCACTCCACAAGAGCCCACCACCCCTCGCTTGGCGGTGGCGTCGTCGGCCGGTCGAGCCGAGGCGGGTGAACCGAGACGTGGAGTCCTGGCGCCCGGTACTGGTATGTGGGCGGGAGTGTGCCGTCGTTCTGCGGTGGTGGCGTAACCACGATGCGCCGTTGCACACCGAGGCTCGTAGTGTGCGTGATGAATCGTTCGCCAGGCTCCAGATCATCGCCGTTCATCACATCAGTGAAAGCATCCATCGCCCCTCCATTGTGGCTGCACCGAACGCCAACATCCTTGATGTGTCTCACGCCTACTGGCCGCCTTCGAGCCGATGGTCGTACCCGGCCCAGAAGTCTCGGAATGACCGTCGGGTTATGAGCCCGAGCACATCCACCTGCGTTCATCGTTCTTCCACGGCTTCTGACTGCTCTGATCAGGGCATTCGCAAGGCCGGTACCGGCGTTCGGCTTGGTTCGCCTGTGAGGACCGGTGGGGGCACAGTTGACCACCGTCCGTGCGGGCCGGGTACCCGTCGTGTGCTGAATGCCATGTGGTTTGCGCTCACGGGTACCGCTCGCGGGACTGGTGTCTAGCGCGTCAGCTTGAGGGCACTCCGAGCTGCGGCCAGGTCCCGCTGGTAGACCACCGACTTCGGGTCACCATCCAACAAACCCTGACACAGGGCGACCGAACGCTCCAACGGCTCCACCGCCTCACCAGCACGCCCCCCCTCCCGAACCGCCACACCCAACTCCCTCAGCCCGACCGCCAGGCCCCGCTGGTAGACCACCGACTTCGGGTCACCATCCAACAAACCCTGATGCAAGGCGACCGAACGCTCCAACGGCTCCACCGCCTCACCAGCACGCCCCCCCTCCCGAACCGCCACACCCAACTCCCTCAGCCCGACCGCCAGGCCCCGCTGGTAGACCACCGACTTCGGGT
>JBCCFL010000014.1:0-108655 GCA_039029735.1 Actinomycetota bacterium
CACACGAGCGCGACGTTGGGCGATGTTCGCCGTTGGCGAACTCGTGAAGGATCGCCTCCGGCGATCCGGCTTCATTTCCCAGTAGACCTGGGCCCACACGAGCGCGACGTTGGGCGATGTTCGCCGTTGGCGAACTCGTGAAGGATCGCCTCCGGCGATCCGGCTTCATTTCCCAGTAGACCTGGGCCCACACGAGCGCGACGTTGGGCGATGTTCGCCCTCAGTGCGTGGAGTCGTTCGGCCAGGTCATGAGACGGGGGAGGAGAGCAGCGGCGCTGCGGGCCTGGAGCGAGCCTCGCCACACCCCGGCGCTGTAGGCCAGGTCGCCGAGTACGTCGATGGCCAGCGTCTCCCCGCGGGTGCGAAGATCGCCCTCGGTTCGTCGCGCCGCAGCCACGACCGACCCCAGGGCCAGGCGTCGGGCGAGGGGAGCGAGCGGGGTGAACTGCGCCGCCACTAGCACGGGCCACCACGGCCGCACCGCGGCCCCGATCGCGCTCGCTGCTGCAACCCGATGCCCCTGGGCGGTGAGCACAGCTCCGTCGGCGTAGGGATCGGGTATCGCCCCCTTCAGCTTGCGGCCGAGCTGCCACGCCGACACGGCGGCAACGAAGCTCGCCGCCACCGGGCGACGCAATGCCACCAGCGCCATGACCGCCAGACTCCAGCCCGACACGTGCATGGGGGCCACCGCTGATCCGTGGCGCGCCGCCAGCGGACCAGCAGCCGTGCCGTAGTGGTACCGCTGGGTCAGCGCACGCCGGAGGTCGGCCCGCGGCTCGTGGGTGGCCTGCACCGCTGGCACATAGCGGAGGCTGCCGTGGCGTTCGAGGCGCCACACGAGATCCACGTCCTCGCCGTAGCGGAGGGCCGGATCGAAGCCGCCGGCCGCTCGTACCACATCGGTGCGGGCCACGAGGGCCGCCGTTGGCACATAGCTCAAAGGCCGGCCCTGCCCGACCGGGCCGCCGGTCGGGCCGAGGTCGAGCGGGGAGCGGGTCTGCTCCACTCGCCCCACCAGGTCGTCTCGGGGAGCCGACACCACCCTCGGGGCCACGGCCACCACGGCGGGATCGTGGAACCAGGCAACGAGTTCGTCGAGCCCTGCGGCGTCCAGGCTGACGCCGGCATCGACGAAGGCGACGAAGTCGGTCTCCACCACGTGAAGGCCGCGCTGTCGAGCAGCCGCGGGCCCGGTCGGCTCTGCGTTTCGTACGATCCGGGCCCCTGGGGCGGTGACTGGCTCCGCCGACCCATCGTCGACCACGATCACCGTTGCACCGCCACCGCCACCGCCACCGCCACTCGCGCGACGAGCGCCGCCACCACTCGCGCCACGAGCGCTGTCACCGTCGTTTGGTCGGCTGAGCGCATCGAGCGTGCGAGCGAGGCCGCCGGGATCGTCTTTGACGGGGATCACCACGGTGACCCGGGCTGCCGCATCCGGCCGCGGTGTAGGGGCGCGGGGGTGGGCCATGCCGTTCACCACGAGCCGCCGGGCCAGCCGCTGGGCACCAACACCGTCGGGCACCGGCTCCCCGCGGAACCAGCCCTGCACATGGGCGGCACCGGCTGGGCTCAGCCGCAGCAGCCGAAACGGGGCACCGCCCATCACCACCCGACCACCGAACCGGGTGATCGTTGCAGGGTCGGCGTCCACCACGGTGCCGGCCGGAAGGCCGAGGTCGAGGGGGTCCATCGTCTGGCTCGTCATTGGACCACGATGCGGAGGGCATCGAGCACCGACATCGGGCCGGCGACCTCTGCAAGCCGGCCTCCACAGCTGTCGATGAGGGCGCGGGCGTGCTGGGGTTCATCGGCCGGGGCGAGCGCCACCAACTCATCGAGACCGCGAGCGGCGGGCAATGGGTCGTCGCCGGTGGTCACTTCGGCGTCGGACAGCAACACGGTGAGCTTCCTGGTCGCTCGTGATGGCGCAAGCTGCCGGTTGGCCGCCCGAAGGGCCAGGGCCACATCGGTCGTGCCGTGGCCTCGCAACGCCAGTACTTCGGCCACCACCTCCTCTGCCCCCTTGTGCTGATCGAGGCCCTTGATCGTGACCACCTTGTCGCCGAAGGCCAGCACCGAGAACTCTGCCGGCGCCCGCCACGAACACACTGCGGCGGCGAGCGCTGCACTGGCGAGGCGCTCACCGTTCATGGAGCCCGAACGGTCGACGAGCAGGCAAATGGCTGTGCCGGGCTTCTGCCAGTAGGTGGCCCGTAACTCGTCGATGGCCGGTGGTCGCCCTTCGGCCCTGGCCGCCACGAGGGCGTCGATGCTGTCGTCGATGTCCAGGTCACCGTCGCTCCGGTCGGCTCGGATCGTGGTGAGTTTGCCGACGCCCCTGGTCTTCGCCCTGCCTGTGCGGGCCAGGTCGAGCACCAGTCGGCCGGCGAGCCGTCTGGCCAGCTTGGCCAGGTCGCCGTCGGTCGCCTGAGCCATCCGGGCCAGTAGGTCGAGGGCGGCGTCGGAGTCCTCGGTGAACAGATCGTCGAAGGCCGACTGGTCGAGTTCACCGAGATCGGGCGACACCTCGGCGAAGCCTTCCTGGCGGGCCAGTTCCCGCCGGCTGATCGTGCGTCGGCGCTCGTCGGCGAGGGCTTGGGCAGCCTCGTCGCCGGTCAGGATCCGTTCGTCGTCGTCGGCGCCGCCCTCGGGCGGCTCAGGGCTTTTCCCTGGTCGCCGTCCGCCTCCTCGTCTGGCTCCGACGTCTTGACCGAGCTCATGTGGGCGTGCCACAGCTCGGTGATGATCTGCTCGGGGGTGGACGACGACGAGTCGTGCAGCCTGATCCGACCCGACAGGGCCGTGAGTGCGGCGTCGAGCCCGATGTCGGGATCGTCGATCGAACCGTGGCGCAACAGCGCGAGCTGCTCGACGAGCAAGAGCAGGTCGATCGCGCCCCGAACCGAAGCGCCCACCCGGATCTCGGGATGGTGGCGGGTGGCCCGCACGAGGCGCACCACACGGTCGGCGAAATCGGGCGCAGCAGCGAACACCTCGGCAGCAGGGCCTTGGCGGCGGGCGATCGCCACTTCGTCGCTCTCGGACTGATAGTCCATGGCGATACGACACACACGGTCGTAGATCGCCCCAGAGATACGAGCGGTGCCGACCGCGTCGAACGGGTTCATGGCCGCCACCAGCCGGAACGACGGGTGGGCGTCGATGCGGCCGAGGCGGGGCACGGTGAGTTCGGCTTCCGACATCACGGTGACAAGCAGGTTGAGCGTCTCCTCGGGGATGCGATTGATCTCCTCGAGGTAGAGCAGCGACCCCTCGCGGAGCGCCCGGGCCAGTGGCCCGTCCACCCACACCTCCTCGACGTAGCCGGTTTCGAGCACCTGCGCCGGATCGAAGTGGCCAACGAGCCGGGCAGGGGTGAGCTCGGCGTTTCCTTCCACGAACTCGAACTGCTGCTCGGTGGTGTCGGCGACGCCCCGCAGCAGCGTCGACTTGCCCGTGCCCGGCGGGCCCTCCAGCAGGAGGTGCCGTCCGGCCATCAACGCCGCGACGACCAGCTGGCCCTCCCGGGAGCGACCGACCACCTCTTCGTCGAGCTGCGCGAGGGTCGAAGGTCCGTAGACGGACACGGTCATGCTTATCGATCCTCCGGCGTCTGCGTTCGAACTGAGTCGTGACAGTAGCACCGGGGGTCTCGGCGGCCCCAGTCTCCCCTCACCGGTCAGCGGTGGGATTTGTACTGGTCAGGGCAGCCGTGATCAGGGCTGCGCCCCGAGCGACGAGGTCACCGAGGAGGTCGGCGCCAGCGGCCGCAGAGGCGCCGGCTGGGTCGCCGAGCACCCCGTTCGGGGCCACCGACGCCACCCCGCCCGCACGCAAACGGGGGAGCAGGTCGACGATCGGTTCCGTCGCCCCAGCGGCGGCCCGGTCGAGGCGTACGGCCTCGGGGGCGAGATGCAACAGCAACGAGGTCTCCACCCACCCTGCGTGGGCGTCGATCGGTCCCTCGGCCTCCGGCCAACCGGGAAACAGGGCCAGCACAGCCCGGCTCTCGGCGGTGAGGAGTGCCTCGGCCCGACGAACCGGCTCCACGTTGCCGGCGTGGCCGCTCACGAGCACCAGCAGCGCCCCGAGATGGCTGGCCGAGCGTCCGAGCTCGACCAGGGTGAGTTCGAGCGCGGCCTGACCGATCGACAGCGTGCCGGTGAATCCGTCGTGCTCGCCCGACGAGCCATAGGGGAGCGTCGGGGCCACAACCGCGCCGGGCACGACCTCCGCCATCGCGCCGGCCCAGGCCTCGGCGATGCGGGTGTCGGTGTCGAGGGGCAGATGGGGCCCGTGCTGCTCGGTGGCGCCCAAGGGCACGAGAACGGCCCGGGGTGGCCCGTCGGCGATGTCGGAACTGGTGGCAGCGCCGAGGTGAATCGGGGCCACCGGCGATCGGCCTAACCCTTGAGCAGCTTGCCGAGGATGTCGTCGAGAGCCGAGCCGTCACCATCCGCGTCGAGAATGGCGGCGAGTCCACCGAGCCCGGGCTGGGCCGTCTCCTGCGTGCGACGTTCCTGGTTGAGCACGTCGCCGAGGCCGCCAGCATCGAGACCCTGCGAGGACCGCTGCTTCGACAGATATCCCATGACGAGCGGTGCCAGGATCGGCAGCAGCTTCATGATGAGGTCGACGCTGATGCCCGACGACTTCGACACCGACTGCTCCACGTAGGGCTGACGCTGGCCGAGCACGTGCCCGAGGATGGCGGCACCGTCGCCCCCACCGCTTCCGAGCAGGTCTCCGAGCTGGCCGAACACCGAGTCGTCGTGATCGTTCAGGGCCGAGGCCAACGATGTGGCACCCGACTGCGACTGGGTGTTCTTCGCCATTCCGCCCAGGATCGCCGGTAGCGCGGCTGCGATCGCCGACGATGCAGTGCTGTCGTCGGTTCCGAGGGTCTGGGCGATCTGCGCCACCCCGCCGGGGCCCAATTGCGCCATGATCCCGTCGAGTAGTCCGGGTGAGGTTGCCATCCTGGCCTCCCTGCTCGTGGTGGGTTCGAGGCTATCGGCGCTCGGACGCCCTGCCCGGTATGCATCCCACGTGCACCTCGATCCAGCGACTGTCGTCACCATCACGTCGCGCTGGGAGAAGTTCGGCAACACTGGGATCTCGCTGCTATCCCGCCGTGGCCTAGGACTACCGTGACCGACGTGAGCACTTCCGCTGATCCCGTACCTGATGCCGAGCTGAGCCGCCTTCGCCGGCTCGCCGCCAATCTCCGCTGGAGTTGGCATCAACCGTCAGCGACGCTGATGGCCACGCTGCCAGGGGCTGGTCCCGACGTGCATCCAGTGGCGTCGGTCGACACCTTGGCTGCGGCGCCCGACGCGGCTCGCGCCTGGTTTGCGGCCAACGGCGAGGAGGCGGCCCGGCTGGCAACCGAGACCGAGGCGATGGAACAGCGCCACACCGAGATCGATGTGGCCTACTTCTGCCCCGAGTTCGGGGTCGCCGCCCAGCTGCCCCAATACTCAGGGGGCCTCGGCATCCTCGCTGGCGACCATCTGAAGTCCGCCAGCGATCTCGGCCTGCCGCTGCTCGCGGTCGGTCTGTTCTACCGCCGCGGCTTCTTCCGCCAGGACATCGTCGATAGTGCTCAGACCGAGCGCTACGAGGACGTCGATCCGCTGGCCGTTGGCGCCACCGACACAGGGGTGACCGTCGAGGTCGGTGTCGACGGAGAGAAGGTCGCGGCGCGCGTGTGGGAGATGTGGGTGGGGGCCACCCGCATGGTGTTGCTCGACACCGACGTTGACGGCAACTCCACCTCCGCTCGCCAGATCACCGACCGTCTCTACGCCGGTGATCGTCGCCATCGTCTCTCCCAGGAGCTCGTTCTCGGCGTGGGCGGCGTTCGTGCGCTGCGTGCACTTGGCATCGAACCGGGTGTGTTCCACCTCAACGAGGGCCATGCCTGCTTCCTGCTGCTCGAGTTGCTGGCCGAGCGGGTTGCGAACGGCGAAGGCCTCGCTGGTGCCACCGACGCCGTACGTGCCGCAACGCTGTTCACCACCCACACCCCGGTGCCCGCCGGTATCGATCGCTTCGACCGCACCCTTGCTGGCCCCGAGCTGGTGGACTTCGCCGAGCGGCTCGAGGTCGAGATCGACGACATCCTCGACTGGGCGACGTTGCCCTCCGATGGTCCGGAGCAGCCCTTCAACACCGCAGCACTGGCGTTTGCGTTCTGTGGCCGGGTGAACGGTGTGAGCCAGCTCCACGCCACCGTGGCCCAGGAGTTGTTCGGCTCGCTGCCGCAGGCGGCCTCGATCGAGGGCATCACGAACGGCATCCACGCCCGCACGTGGGTGAGCCCTGCCCTGGCTGACATGTTCGACGACACCCTCGGAGCCGGCTGGGAGAACGGTGCGGCCGAGGCGTGGAGCCGTGTCGGCGACATCGACCGCTCTCGCATGGAGGGCATCCGCGGTGCCGCGAAGAACGCGCTGATCGACCTCGTCTACGGCACGACGGGCACCCAGCTCGATCCCAACGGGTGCATCTTCGGCTTCGCCCGGCGCTTCGCCACCTACAAGCGGGCGAGTCTCCTGCTGCGCGACCCCGAGGGCATGGCGCGCTCAGTGGAGGCTGGCGCCCAGTTCGTGTTCGCTGGCAAGGCGCACCCGGCCGACACTGAGGGCAAGGCCGTGCTGGCCGAGCTCTCGCGGTACGCCGAGTCGAACCCGAACTCCGGCGTGGTGCTGCTGCCCGACTACGACATCGAGATCGCTCGGGCCATGTACGCCGGCGTCGACGTGTGGCTCAACAACCCGATTCGACCTCGCGAAGCGTGCGGCACGAGTGGCGAGAAGGCCGCCCTCAACGGCGCATTGAACTGCTCGATTCTCGATGGCTGGTGGGCCGACTGGTTCGTCGACGGCATCGGGTGGGCGATCCCGACCGTCGACGGTGTCGACGACGATGAGCGTGACCGCCTGGAGGCTGAGGGCCTGCACACACTGCTGGCCGACGACGTGCTCCGGCTCTTCAACGGCAGCCCCGAGGGCTGGTGGGCGATGGTGTCGGCGATGCTGTCGCATCTCGGGCCCCTCGTCACGGCAGGGCGCATGGTGGCCGAGTACGACGAACGGTTCTACCGGCCGATCCGTCTCACATGACGATCGAGAGCGGGCACGAGATCTGGCGGGGCGAGGAGCGGCCGCTCGGCGCGACCTGGGATGGGTCGGGCACCAACTTCGCTCTGTACTCGGCCGGCGCGCAGGCGGTGGAGCTGTGCCTGTTCGACGCCGACGGGTACGAGACTCGCATCGAGGTGCCCGAACACACGGCCTCCACCCACCACGTGTACCTGCCCGGGGTCGGCCCGGGGCAGCGCTACGGCTACCGCGTGCATGGGCCATGGGATCCCGCCGGTGGGCACCGGTTCAACCCGGCCAAGCTGCTGGTGGATCCCTACGCCAAGGCGATCGACGGCGAGGTGGATTGGTCCGGTCCGGTGTTCGGGCACAACCGCCTCGACCCCGGCCGGCCCGACACTCACGACTCGGCCCAAAGCGTGCCTCGCTCGGTGGTGGTCGACACGTCGTTCGACTGGGGTGACGACCGCTCGCCCGCCACGCCCTGGTACCACACCGTGATCTACGAGGCGCACGTCAAGGGCCTCTCGATGACCCATCCGGGGGTACCAGCCGAGCTGCGGGGCACCTACGCCGGGATGGCAACCGAGCCGGTGATCAATCACCTCGTCGACCTCGGGGTGACAGCCGTCGAACTGATGCCGGTGCACCACTTCGTGCCCGAGGGCTTCGTTGTGGACAAGGGCCTCACGAACTACTGGGGCTACTCCACCCTCGGGTTCTTCGCCCCGCATGGGCCCTACGCCGCCAGTGGCAGCGGGGGCGCTCAGGTGGCCGAGTTCAAGCGGCTCGTGGCCGCCCTGCACCGGGCCGGGATCGAGGTGCTGCTCGACGTGGTGTACAACCACACGACTGAGGGCACCGCCGCGGGCCCCACCCTGTCGTTCCGGGGGATCGACAACGCCGCCTACTACCGCTTGGCGCCGGACAATCTCGCCGCCTACATGGACTTCACCGGCACCGGCAACAGCCTGAACGTGATGAACGCCGCCAGCCTGCAACTGGTGATGGACAGCCTGCGCTACTGGCTACAGGAGATGCACGTCGACGGATTCCGGTTCGATCTCGCCCCCACCCTCGCTCGCGAGTACTTCGCCGTCGACCGGCACTCGGCGTTCTTCGATCTGATCCACCAGGATCCGGTGGTGAGCCGATGCAAGCTCATCGCCGAACCGTGGGACATCGGTCCCGGCGGATACCAGATCGGCAACTTCCCTCCGGAGTGGTCGGAGTGGAACGGCCGCTACCGCGACGATGTGAGGGAGTTCTGGCGCGGCGGCGACGGCGCCCTGGCCAGCCTCGCCTCCCGGTTCTCGGGCAGCGCAGACCTCTACGGCTCGGAGCGCCGCCGACCCCGGGCGAGCATCAACTTCGTCACCGCCCACGACGGCTACACCCTCGCCGATCTCGTGGCCTACGAGCAGAAGCACAATCAGGCGAACGGCGAGGACAACCGCGACGGCCACAGCGACAATCGATCCTGGAACGGTGGCGTGGAGGGCCCGACGGCCGATCCTGATGTGGTCGACAACCGTCGACGGCGGGCCGCATCGCTCATGACCACGCTGCTGCTCTCCCAGGGCGTGCCCATGATCTGTGGGGGCGACGAGATGGGTCGCACCCAACAGGGGAACAACAACGCCTACTGCCAGGACAACGAGATCTCTTGGCTCGACTGGTCGTCGATCGACACCGACATGGTCGACCTCACTCGTCAGCTGATTGCGCTCCGGGCGGCGCACCCGGTGTTCCGACGGCGTCGGTTCTTCACCGGCGCCCCCACCTGCCCGCGGGGGCTGCCCGACATTGGCTGGTACCGGCCCGACGGAAAGACCAAGGCCCACGACGACTGGGCCGTTGGCTACGCCCGGGCCGTTGCGGTGTTCTTGAACGGGCAGGCGATCGCCGCCCAGGGGCCCAAACTCGAACCGGTCCTCGACAACGACTTCCTCGTGTTGTTCAACGGAGGGTCCGACGCGATCGGGTTCACCGTTCCCGCCGTTCTCGCCGCGAATCGCTGGACGCCAGTACTCGACACGGCAGGGGAGCGTGCGGCGCCCGGCCCAGGCGTGGTCGAGCAGGAGTGGAAGGTCGGCCCGTGGTCGATCCTCGTGTTGGAGAGTGAGGTCGATGCGGATTCTCTACGCGACAGCTGAGATCCGCCCGCTGGTGTCGGCGGGCGGCCTCGGTGAAGCGTCGGCGGGATTGGTGAAGGGGCTGCGGTCGCTCGGGCACGAGGTCGACGTGGTGCTGCCCGACTACTTCGGCTGGAGCCTGGCGAACGAATCTGAACTCACCGTCTCGGTCCCGACGTGGGCTCACCCGACGCGGGTGCGTCGTGGTGATCATCCCGACGTCGAGCGGCTGATCCTCGTCGATGGTCCTGGCATCGCCCGGCCCGACCCCTACGTCGACGCTGACGGCAACGGCTGGCCCGACAACGATCTGCGGTTCGCCGCGTTCTCGGCGGCGGTCGCAGCGCTCGTCGAGACCGGGCTCTACGACGTCGTGCAGCTGAACGACTGGCACACCGGCCTGGTACCTGCGTTCACCGGCTCGGCCGTTCCAACCGTGCTCACGATCCACAACCTCGCCCACCAAGGGTGGGCCGACGTCGGATGGCTGCACGAACTCCCCAGCCGTCGCGACGACTACGGCCGCAACGATGCGTTGAACATGTTGGCCGGCGCGATCCGCTCAGTCGATGCCGTGGTGACGGTGAGCCCCACCTACGCCCGCGAGGTGATCACCACCGAAGGTGGCATGGGCCTGCACGATCTGCTCCAGGCCCGCGGCGACGACCTGATCGGGATCCGCAACGGCATCGACACCGCCGTGTGGAACCCGGCCATCGACATGGTGCTGCCCGCCACCTACGACGCCGCCGGCACCGACGGCAAAGTGAAGGCCCGCTCGGCCCTGCTGCGCCACATGGGATGGGACGACGAGAAGTCGACCTTGATCGTGATGATCACCCGGCTGGTGGACCAGAAGGGTGTTGACCTTGCCCTCGAGGCCGTGCCCTACCTGCGTGGAATGCGAGCCCGTATGGCTCTGTTGGGATCTGGCGATGCCGCCCTGGCGGCCGATGCCCACGCTCTGGCCGCAGCAAACCCTGATGTGTTCTGGTTCAGCGAGGGCTACGACGTCGACCTGTCGCATCTGATGTTCGCCGGCGGGGATCTGCTCCTCATGCCTTCGCGGTTCGAGCCGTGCGGCCTCGCCCAGATGCAGGCGATGGCCTACGGCACGATCCCGGTGGTCACCAGCGTGGGCGGGCTGTGCGACACGGTGATCGACTCCGATGACGACAAGGCGGGCAACGGCTTCCGCACCAGACGTACCGACGCCGCTGGTGTGGTCGATGCCCTGCACCGTGCCGTGAACGCATGGCGGCACCCGGGGCGGCGGCGCAAGATCATGGATCGTGGCATGCGCACCGACTGGTCGTGGGAACGACCAGCCACCGACTTCGCCGAACTCTACGCCCGCTTGGCTGCACGCTGAGCGGTTGGGCGGGGGCCCAGGTGGGTCGATCGAGGTCAGGCCTCGAAGCGATGGCCCTTGGGCACCGCCACCACGCCGTTCTCCGAGGTGTGGAACAGCTGCGCGTCTCTGGCCAGATCGACGCCGAGTTCGTAGCCAGGGGGGATCGTCACATTCTTGTCGATGATTGCTCGGTGGATCTTCGCCCCTTTGCCGACCTTGACGCCGCCCATGAGCACCGACTCGGTGATCTCCGCTCCGTCTGCCACCACCACGTCGGGTGACAGCACCGAGTCGCGACATCGGCCACCCCAGACGATCACGCCGTTGCTGAGGATGCAGTTCGAGATCTCGCTCGGACCGTTCGGGCCGTTGGCGATCTTCGCCGGTGGCTCCGTGAGACCCCTGGTGAAGATCGGCCACTGGTCGTTGTACAGGCTGAACGCGGGAAGCGGCGCTACGAGATCCATGTGGGCGTCGTAGTAGGAGTCCAGCGTTCCCACGTCACGCCAGTAGTGGTTGTCGCTGCCGGTTTCGCCCGGCACGACGTTCTCGGTGTAGTCGTACACATGGGCGTCGCCCGTCTCCACGAGAGCCGGGATGATGTCGCCCCCGATGTCGTGACGCGACCCGCCGGCCAGGGAGTCGCGCTCCATGATCTCGCGGAACACGTCCACCTCGAAGATGTAGTTGCCCATGGAGGCGAGGATCTGATGCGGCGCATCGGGAATCGTGGGCGCGTTCGGATCCTTCTCGTGGAACCCGAGGATCTTGGTGCTGTTCGCATCGCGCTCGATGGCACCGAACTGGTGGGCTTCCGACGCCGGCAGACGGATGCCGGCCACCGTCACCCCGGCACCACTGTCGATGTGGGCGTTCAACATCTGCCGCGGGTCGAGGCGGTAGATGTGGTCGGCACCGAACACGATCACGTGCTCGGGCCGCTCGTCGTCGATCAGGTTCATGTTCTGGAACAGCGCGTCGGCTGAGCCCAGATACCACTGAGGACCGCGCCGCATCTGCGCCGGCACGGTGGTGACGTAGTTGCCGAGGATCGTCGACAGCTGCCAGGTGAGCGAGATGTGCACGTCGAGGCTGTGCGATTTGTACTGCGTGAGCACCACAATGTGTCGAAATCCGCCGTTCACCAAGTTGGAGATGGCGAAGTCGATCAGTCGGTACTTGCCCCCGAACGGAACGGCCGGTTTGGCCCGGTCCTCGGTGAGGGGCATGAGCCGCTTTCCCTCACCTCCGGCGAGAACGATGCTGAGGATTGGCCGACGGCCGTGTGCGGGCGCTCGCATGCGGTGATCCTATACTCGCCGCGTGTCCCGTGTCTTTGATGCCTCAGACGCCTGGTTGTTCGCTGCCGGCTCCCACACGCGCCTCTGGGAGGTGCTCGGTGCCCACCACGCCGAAGGGCGTACCACGTTCAGGGTTTGGGCCCCGGATGCGGGGTCGGTGTCGGTTCTGGGCGATGGAAACGGCTGGACCTCCGGCGTCGACCGGCTCGATCCGGATCCGTCCGGCGTGTGGCGGGGCACGTTCGACGGCTATGGGCCTGGCAGTCAGTACAAGTACGCCGTGTCGACACAGCACGGCAGCCAGGAGCTGATCAAGGCCGATCCCGTGGCGTTTCGGGCTGAGTTGCCTCCGGCCACTGCCTCGATCGTGTGGCAGAGTTCGCACCTGTGGGGCGATGGTGACTGGATGACGTCGCGCGGTGATCGGCATCGGTTCGATGCGCCGATCTCCACCTACGAGGTACACCTCGGATCCTGGCGGTTTGAGCCCGGTGGCTACCAGGCCATGGGCACTCAGCTTGCGGAATACTGTCGAGACATGGGCTTCACTCATGTTGAATTGTTGCCCGTCATGGAACACCCCTTCTACGGTTCATGGGGTTATCAAACGACAGGCTATTTCGCCCCAACGTCTCGCTACGGCTCGCCCGACGAGCTCAAGACGTTCGTGGATGTTCTTCACCAGAGTGGCATTGGGGTGATCCTCGATTGGGTTCCGTCACACTTCCCGACCGACGACCACTCGATCGGCATGTTCGACGGCTCACACCTGTATGAACACGCAGATCCCAAGCAGGGCTTCCATCCCGATTGGCGATCGTACGTGTTCAACTTCGATCGGCCCGAGGTGAGGAGCTTCTTGTTGTCGTCGGCCCACTACTGGCTGGAGGAGTTCCACGTCGACGGCCTCCGTGTCGACGCCGTGGCCTCGATGCTCTATCTGGACTACTCCAGAGAAGAGGGCGAATGGGTTCCGAACGAGCACGGTGGCAAGGAGAACCTGGGCGCTGTCGCCTTCCTGCAGGAGCTGAACACCACCGTCTATGGGTCGAGGCCCGATGTGCTCATGGTGGCCGAGGAGTCGACGGCATGGGGCGGCGTCACCAATACGACCGACTCCGGTGGGCTCGGGTTCGGCTTCAAATGGGACATGGGCTGGATGCATGACACGCTCCAGTACTTCGCCCAGGATCCGGTCTATCGGCAGTGGCATCACGACACGGTCACGTTCCGCACCGTTTATGCGGCGTCTGAGCACTATGTGCTTGCGTTGTCCCACGATGAGGTGGTTCACGGCAAGGGCAGCCTGTTGTCGCGTATGCCAGGCGATCGTTGGCAACAGTTCGCCAATCTGCGACTTCTGCTCGGCTATCAGTGGGCCTCACCAGGCAAGAAGCTGCTGTTCATGGGTGGCGAGTTCGGTGCGCCGGATGAATGGAGCCACGAATCGGAGCTTCCGTGGGCGCTCTTGGGCGACGAGCACCATGCCGGTGTTCAGGGGTGGGTGCGGGCGCTGAACGACCTGTATGCGGCCACGCCGGCGATGTATCGGGTGGACCGCGACCCCAGCGGGTTCCGCTGGGTGGTCGGCGACGATCGGAGTCAGAGCGTGCTTGCCTTCCTCCGCTTCGCCGACGCCGACTGGACAGCCGGCGATCCGCCCGTACTGGCGGTGATGAACAACACCCCCGTTCCGCGTGACGGGTACCGCATCGGCGTGCCTCGGGCGGGATCGTGGCGGCTCCTGGCCAACAGCGACGACCCGGGCTACGGCGGGTCCGGCGTGACGCCTGGCGAATGGGTCGACGCAGAGGCGGTCGGGACCCACGGGTTCGAGTGGTCGCTACTTCTGCGGCTCCCGCCGCTCGGCATCGTGCTGCTGTCGCCTGACGGCGCTGGATCGGGCCACTGAGGCGCTGGGAACAAACCGCCGGGCCGAACAGTTGTACGTATCGTGACTGTCACCGATGCCGTGGCGCCGGCTGAGGCGCTCATCGCCCGTTTGCGCGCCACTCGGGCCACCACCGAGGCGCTGTCGGCCCCACTCTCAGAGGCCGATCAGACCGTCCAGTCCATGGCGGACACCAGCCCTACGAAGTGGCACAGGGCCCACACCACCTGGTTCTTCGAGACCTTCGTGCTGGCCCCCCACATGCCAGGGTTCCAGGTCTACGACGAGCACTACAGCTACCTGTTCAACAGCTACTACGAGGCGGTCGGGGCCCGGTACCCGCGGCCTCAGCGTGGGCTCTTGACCCGGCCCGGCGCCGATCAGATCGGCGAGTACCGCCGCCATGTCGACGCGGTGCTCGATCGCTTCGTCGAGCAGGCGAACTCCGAGCAGTGGGCGGCGGCGGCACCGGCGATCGAACTGGGGATCAACCACGAGCAGCAGCACCAGGAGCTGCTGTTGATGGACATCAAGCACGTCTTGAGCAACAACCTGTTCGACACCGCATACGACCATCGGCCCGTCCAACCGGCGCCGGATCCCGGGGCGATCAACTGGATCGGCCTCGACGGCGGCGTGTTCGACGTCGGCGTTGCCATCGAGCGGGCCGACGCCGGGTTCCACTTCGACAACGAGGGGCCCCGCCACGAGGCCCTCATAACGAGCGTCGACGTCGCCGATCGGCTCGTCACCTGTGGCGAGTGGATGGAGTTCATGGCCGCCGGTGGCTACGGCGACCCGCAGCTGTGGCTGTCGGACGGGTGGCATCGCCGCAACGCGGAGGGCTGGATCGCCCCCGAGTACTGGCAGCAGACCGACTCGGGCTGGGAGATCCACACCCTGACCGGCGCCCGCGCCGTCGATCCGAACGAGCCTGTGTGCCATGTGAACTTCTACGAGGCCGACGCCTTCGCCACCTGGGCCGGCGCACGCCTGCCCACCGAGTTCGAGTGGGAGCGGGCGGCCGCCACCCCTCACGGCACCGGAGCGTTCCTGGGCAGCGAGGATCCGGGCGGCACCGTTGCGGCCAGCGCCCTCCACCCGATGCCAGCCCCGGGTGAGGCCGGCGGCGTGCTCCGCCAACTCTTCGGCGACGTGTGGGAGTGGACTGGCTCCGCCTACCGGCCCTATCCCGGATACCGGCCCCCGCCCGGCGCCGTGGGGGAGTACAACGGGAAGTTCATGATCAATACGATGGTTCTCCGTGGCGGCTGTGCGCTCACACCGGTTGGTCACGTGCGGCCCACGTACCGAAACTTCTTCCATCCCCACACCCGCTGGCACATGTCCGGCGTTCGGCTTGCCCGAGACTGACGGCTCAGGAGGTTCCCACCATGGCCAGCGACTCTTCCGTGACGATCGACGTCCGCCTTCCGGATGGCTGGGCCGAAGGCGAGATGCGCGACGACATCGTGCGGGCCTTCAGCAACCGGCCGATCCAGCTCACCCCGAAGTGGCTCTACGACGACCGGGGCAGTGACCTGTTCGATCAGATCACCCGCCTCGACGAGTACTACCAGACCGAGGCCGAGCGTTCGGTACTGATGGAGCGATCAGCCGAGATCGCAGCGGCCACGGGGGCCGACACCATCATCGAGCTGGGCTCCGGCACCAGCGACAAGACCCGTACCCTGCTCGACGCCTTCCACGCCACGGGGCAGCTCCGCCGGTTCGTGCCCGTGGACGTGAGCCACGGCACCCTGGTTGACGCCGCCCACATGTTGGCCGAGCGGTACCCCGGTATCGAGGTGAGCGCGCTCGTCGGCGACTTCACCCGTCATCTCGGGCATCTCCCACCGGGCGACCGGCGCCTCGTGGCCTTTCTCGGCGGCACGATCGGCAACTTCTACGTCGAGGAGCGCAGCGCGTTCCTCGGTGCGTTGGCCGACCATCTGAATCCCGGGGAGCATCTGCTGCTCGGGGTTGATCTGGTGAAGCCGATCGATCGGATCCTGGCGTCCTACAACGACTCCGCCGGCGTCACCGCCGACTTCATCGCCAACGTGCTCGGCGTGCTCAACACGAGCTTCGACGCCGACTTCGATCTCGACGCCTTCGACTACGTACCGATGTGGGACGCCCGTGAGGAGCGGGTCGACATGCGGCTGCGGTCGCAGCTGCCCCAGGCCGTGCGGATCGAGGCACTCGATCTCGACGTGGCGCTCGGTGAGGGCGACGAGATCCGGGTGGAGATCTCGACCAAGTTCCGCCAGGAGCGCCTCTCGGGCGAACTCCAGGCGGCAGGGTTCGAGCTCGTCACGCTCTGGACCGACGCGGCCGAGGACTTCGGACTGGCACTCGCCCGCAAGGTGTGAAGGCGAGCGCTGGCACTAGCGCCAACGGTGTTGGCTCACCCCCGTGTTGTGCCCACCCAGTGTGGTATTCGGGTCGGCACCGGCAACGCAGGGTGCTGGAGTCCGCAAGGGCCGTTCGGTATAGTCGCAGCTATCGGGGTGGGATGAAGAGGGTCTGCACCCGCCTCGGCGTGCGGCCCGCGAACGTGGAACAGGAAGGGTGAACGACCGTGGCGACGTCGCAGGAGCGCTCGCGACCGTGGAGCTTCTCCTCTTCCCTTGTCGGTGCGATCGGCGCACTGGCGCTCGCGGTTGCGGCCTTCGGGCTCCAGTCTCTCGGGCTGTTCGGTGATGACGAGTCCGCCGACGGTGAGCTGTCGGTCGTAGTCGACACCGCGGCCGCACCATCCACCACGGTTGCGCTGCTCGCCGACGCCGCCTCGGGCATCGACGCTGACGGCGTCGAGGTGGAGTTGTCGGCCGCGAGACCACCCGACGAGAGCCAGATCGGTACCAGCCTCACCCAGGACGGCATCACGTCGATCACGATGCGACTTGCCGATCCCACCGGGCTCACCCGCGGTGTGAGCGACGCCGAGCTGCAGCTGAACGCCGAGACCGGCCAGATCTGCTACAGCCTCTCCACGGTCGGTATCTCCGCTCCGTACCCCACCACGATCCGGCGCGGCTTGGCCGGAGCCGACGGCGCAGTGGTGGTCGACCTCGGTGAGCAGCCCGCATCGACGATCGACTGCGATCCAGGTGACGTGGACGTCGTGGCCGCGATCCTCGCCGATCCGACGGGGCACTACCTCGAGTTGGTCGATCCGAATCTTGGCGTCGTCCTGCGGTCCCAACTCGCCGCCAGCGATGTGGCCGAGACAGGTGGGGTGATGTTCGATCCCGACGGCGGCGGCGCAACCGTGCAGATGGCCGACGGCGTCGTGACGTTGGTGGGCGTGGTGGAGAGCGAGGAGATCGCCGAGCAGTTGGTGCTCCTGTTCGGGCCGCCCGCCGACAGTGATCTGGTGTTGGCGAACGAGCTTCGGATCGTGTCGGCGGCACCGCCGCCGAGCGGACGGATGTTCATCACCGGGGACGTGCTGTTCGAGATCAGCTCGGACCAGCTCGTGGCGGTGGAGGGCACTGTGATCGAGGACCTGATCACGTTCTTCCTCAGCCGTCCCGACTGGCAGATCCTCGTGGTCGGCCACACCGACGCCACGGGTGACGAGTCATTCAACGTGGATCTGTCCCAACGGCGAGCCGAGGCCGTGCGGGCGGCGCTGATCGACGGCGGTGTCGCTGCTGAGTCGGTCGCGGCCCGAGGTTCCGGTTCATCCGAGCCCATCGCTGACAACTCCACGGCAGAAGGCAGGGCCGAGAACCGGCGGATCGAGTTCACGGTCACGCCTGGCAGCTGAGGTGCGGCCCCGGCACCGGGGCCAGCACGAGGTCCTAGTGGTCTCGGTCGATGTCGGCGGCCATGGCGTCGAGCGTCGGCCCGCGGAACGCCGTCACGGTGCCGGCGTAGGCCTTCGGGTCGAGTGCCGCCAGCGCCTCGGCCTCCGCTCGCGCCTCGGTGAGTACCGCTGACGGGTCGACGGCACGGTCGAGGAAGCCGGCATCGACAGCACCGGTGCCGTCGAACAACGCCGCATTCACCACGGCCCGCTGCCGGTGGGAGAAGGCGAGCCGGTCCTGGGCGATGGCGAACGCCCAGCCGGGCAGCACCATGCCGATGGCCACCTCGTTCAGGCCGATCTTCACCGGTGCGTCCGGGCCGATCCGCACGTCGCAGGCCAGGAGCAGCAGCGCGCCGGCGGCAACGGCGTGTCCGGTGCAGGCGCCAACCACCGGGCAGCCCAGGCCGTAGATGCGCCGCACGAGCCGGCCGCCGGCGTCGACCATCTGGCCGGCAGCCTCCAGACCGCCGGTCTCGAACACCGACAGATCGAACCCGCCGCTGAAGCGGCCGTCGCGGCCAGCCAACACCACGGCTCTCACCGCATCGTCGGCCTCAGCCTGGTCGAGCGCGGCGTCGATGGCCGCGATGAGATCCGGGTGTAGCGCGTTGGCCCGCCCGTCGTCGACGGTGATCGTGGCCACCGCTCCGTCCACTGTGTAGGTCACGGCTTCGGTGTTCATCGGACTGCTCCGGGCTTGGCGCCGAGTACAACCCGCACTGGCTTCGAGTGGTCAGACGTTGGTTGGGGGCGCTGCTCCACGCCGACTGCAGCCAGCGCCGGCTCGCCGTGGCCACTCACACACTCGGGGTCGGGCCCATCGAGGGGCATGCCAGTGAAGAACTTCGCCGCCATGCAGCCACCCTGGCAGGCGTCGAACTGGCCGCAGCTGGCGCATGCGCCGGCCGACTGCGGTTCACGCAGCTCACGGAACAGCTCCGAAGTGGACCACACCGCATCGAAGCCGCCCGGATCCCGCACGTTGCCCGCCTTGAACTCGTCATGGAGCACGAACGGGCAGGCGTAGACGTCGCCGACCGGGTCGATGAGGCACACCACTCGACCAGCGCCGCAGAGGTTCAGGCCGGGCAGGTTCTCGTCGCCGAGGGCGTTCAGGTGGAAGAACGAATCTCCGGTGAGCACGTCGGGCCGATCGAGGAGCCAGTGGTACAGCTGCACCTGCTGCTCGGCGAGCGGGTGGAGTTCGTGCCAGGTGTCCGCTCCTCGGCCGGCGGGGCGCAGCCGGGTGAGGCGCAGCTCGGCCCCGTAGCGGGCCGCGAGTGCCTCGAACGCATCGAGTTGGGGGATGTTGTGGCGGGTCATCACCACACTGATCTTGAACGGACCGAAGTCGGCATCGGCGAGGTGGTCCATGGCGCCGACGGCGGTGGCGTAGGAGCCGGGCCCCCGGACCGCGTCGTTGGTGGCGGCGTCTGCCCCGTCGAGCGAGATCTGGATGTCGGTGTAGTCCATACCGGCCAGGCGCCGGGCGGCGGCCGCATCGATCCGCGAGCCGTTCGTCGAGAACTTCACGCCCACCCCGTTTTCGGTGGCGTAGTCGACGATGTCGGTGAAGTCGGGCCGGATCATCGGCTCGCCGCCGCCGATGTTCACGTAGAACACCTGCATCCGGCGCAGCTCGTCGATCACCCCGAGCACCTCGGCGGTGTCGAGTTCGCGGGGGTCACGACGCCCGGACGAACTCAGGCAATGCACGCACGCCAGGTTGCAGGCGTAGGTGAGCTCCCAGGTCAGGCAGATCGGAGCCTGGAGTCCGAGCTTCAGTTCATCGGTGAGGGCGGTCATGGAGGCTCCGGGGTGTGAGGTGGGCGCCGGGGGCGTGGTCAGTCGGATGAGGCCGGGACGGGTTCCAGGAAGTCGGATCGGGCCAGGGCCCCGAGGGCCCGCTCGAAAGCCGGCCGTCGCGAGTACGCGATCTCACACGCCTCGAGGGCGTCGTGGACCGAGCCGTGCTCCTCCAGCTCGCGCACCACCGTGACGAGGTCGTGGGAGCGCAGGAAGTTCAGGCGTCGGTTGCCGTAGTGGTAGGCGAGCGCACCGAACGGCTCAGGGCGGAGCGCGACTCGCGGATGGAGACGCCAGCGCCCTTCGGGCCATGCCCGGGTGGCGGTCATCGCAGACCGATCAGTAGACGCCGCACATGCCGTCGATCGAGATCTCCTCGACCAACAGCTCGTCTTCCACCAGCTCGTCGCGATCGTCGGCCGTCACGTCGGCCTCGACGGGTTCGGTGACGGTGGGCTCGGTGTGCATGGCTGCTCCTGGGGGCCGGACGGGTTCTGAACTGTCCGCAACCGTAGCATTGCCCCTGGGGTGGTCTGCCAGCTGCCGAAGCTGGGCGGGCCGGTCAGCGAAGATCGAAGCAGATCTTCACTGCGCCCCGTGGCCCGGCGGTGGCGGCGTGCTCGATCGCATCCTGATAGGCGTCGAGCGGGTAGGTGGCCGACACGAGGCGCCCCAGGTCGGCGGCGGCGACCAGTTCCACCGCCATGTCGTAGGACCGCCGCTGCGTGCCGTCGGGCAGCGTCTCGGTGCCGTAGGTGTAGGCACCGACGAGTTCGGTCTCTCGGTGCCACAGCGCGGTCAGATCGACGGGGATGCGCCCGGGCATGCCGAGCAGCACCACTCGGCCTCGCGGTCGGGCCATGCCGATGGCCTCGTCGACCGAACCAGCAGAACCGATGGCGTCGACCACGACGTCGGCTCCGCCTGACAGGTCGTCGCCGATCATGTAGCTCCCCGTTGCCCGGCGAACCGCCCGGGCCAACTCGCGGGGCTCGGCAACGATGTCGGCTCCGAGGCTGCGAGCGAGCGCCCGCTGCTCGGCGTACTTGGCTGAGGCGATGATGGTGCCGGCGTCGGTGAAGTGACGCAGCGCAGCGATCGTGACGAGGCCCATCGTGCCGCTCCCGATCACCGTCACGGTGGAACCGGGGGTGACGGCGGCCTTCATCGCGGCGTGGACACCGCCGGCGGCGGGCTCGATGAGCACGGCGGCTTCGTCACTGAGGTCGTCCGGTATGGGGTGGAGCTGGGAGCTGTGGGCGACGAATTCGGTTGACCAGGCACCCCCGGTCGATGCGCAGGACCCGGTCTGGATGCCGGGTTCGAGCGGGCCGTCGACGAGATGCCGGTAGTCGTCACCGTCGCCGGGTGCTGCCCCGGGGAACGGGGGCTCGAAACCCCGGGCCTCGTGGCCCAGCACCGGTTCCAGCACCACGCGCTGGCCGTCTTCGAGACGCCCGACGACTTCGTGGCCCGGGATGAACGGGAACGACACCCACGGCTCGAAGTAGCGGGCCGACCGGCCCTCCACGGTGGCCAGGTCGGAGCCGCAGATGCCGGCCAGCAGGGTGGTCACCCGATGCCAGCCCGGCCCGGGCAGGTCGATCGGATCGAGCTCCACGAGATCGAGCGGCCCGGTGCGGGCACCACTGCCCGGGCGAAACCGGGAGGTGACCGCCGCCGCCGCATACCGCACTTCCTGCCGCTTGAACTCGAGCGCTCTCACGGCGCCCAAGGTAGCGGATGCGCCCGCGGGCACCCCGTGGCGCCCCTGGATGTCACAGGCCGTCCGTACTGTGCTCGGTATGCAGTTCACCATCGATTGCCGCCATTGCCCCGAGGATCGGGGATCCAACCCTCGCCGCAGTCCTGGGGCCCAGGCCAACGGTGTCGGGTGCCAGCAGTGCGTGCTCACGGTGGCCGCCGACGGCGGCCGAGGGGCCAGCGCTGTCGTCGAGCCCGCCGAGCTGGCGGCCGTGCGCCGGCTCCAGCGCGCCGGGCTGTTCGGATCGCTGGAGCCGGTCGGTCGCACGGCTGCGTAGCAGAGGCGCGGGGCGGGTCGGCGCCGGGGGAGAGGTCGGCCCGTCCCGGGTGGCGGTCGCCGCCGGAGCCACCATCCTGGGTGCGTGACCTCCGGCGGCTCATCCGCAGCTGATTCCACTCCGTCGCTCGCCGACCTGAGGGCCGCGGGCACCGCGGCGGGTCTGGCTGTCGTGGGAGCGACCACGGCCGAGGTGCTGGAGCCGGCGGCCACCGTGCTTGCGGCCCGCCGCTCCGAAGGGCTGGCGGCCACGATGCAGTTCACGTACCGCAACCCGAGCCGATCGGCTGATCCTGCGGCGGCGCTGCCATCGGCTCGCTCGGTCGTGGTGGGGGCCTACGCCTACCGACGCACGTGGCCGTCGGCTCCGTCGCCGACATCGGCTCGTGTGGCCCGCTACGCCTGGAGCGACATCTACGGCGAGCTGCGCGTCGGGCTCGAGGCGATGGCCGACGTGCTACGAGCGAGCGATTTCCGGGCGGTGGTGGTGGCCGACTCCAACGCGCTGGTGGACCGCAACGCCGCATGGCGGGCCGGCATTGGCTGGTACGGCAAGAACACCAACCTGCTCGTGCCCGGTCATGGCAGCTGGTACGTGCTCGGAGCGGTGATCACCGACGCCGAGATCCCGGGCGAGGCCGACCCTGTGGCCGACCAGTGTGGGCTCTGCCGCCAGTGTCTCGATGCCTGCCCGACCGGGGCCTTCATCCGGCCCGGGGTGCTCGACGCCCGTCGCTGCATTGCCTGGCTGGTGCAGGCGGCCGAGCCGATCCCGATCGAGCTGCGGGCCGCAGTCGGTGACCGCCTCTACGGCTGTGACGACTGCCAGGACGTCTGCCCCCCGAACCTGATCGAGGTTCGTCGCAGTACCGATGCGGCGCCGCCCGCCGATGCGGTGCCGTGGGTGGATCTGGTCGAGTTGCTGGGCCTCGATGATGCATCGCTGCTCGAACGTCACGGCCGCTGGTACATCGCCGACCGTGATCCCGATGTGATCCGACGCACGGCGCTGGTGAACCTCGGCAACATCGGCGATCCGTCCAACGACGCCGTGGTGGCAACGCTGGTCCGCTACCTCGACTGCGATCGACCACTGCTTCGCCAACACGCCCGCTGGGCGGCCCGGCGCCTGGGCCTGGCTGGCCTCGTTGACGCCCGACCCGACGACGATCCCGATGTCGCGGCCGAAGACGAGCACCACGTGCCGATCAGGCCCGACCTGGAGCCAAGCGCATGACCACGTCCGAGACTTCCGGCGTGCGGCACCTCCTCGTGACCAACGACTTTCCGCCCAAGATCGGGGGGATCCAGAGCTACCTCTGGGAGCTTTGGCGCCGGCTCGAGCCGGAGGGTGTCGCGGTCTACACCACGCCCTACGCCGACACTGCCGCCTTCGATGCCGCCGCGCCGTTTCCGATCGAGCGCTCACCCGAGCCGGTGATCGGGCCCTACCCCTGGCTCGTCGATCGGATCAATCGTGCCGCCGCCGCCCATCGGGCCCAACTGGTGGTGCTCGATCCGGCCGTCCCGCTCGGTGCCATCGGGCCCCAACTCGAACTGCCGTACGCCGTGGTACTCCATGGTGCCGAGGTCACGATCCCGGGCCGACTCCCGGGCAGTCGAGCCCTGTTGCGGCGCACCCTGCTGGGGGCCCGTCTCGTGATCGCCGCCGGGGGCTACCCCGCAGCGGAAGCCGAACGCTGCGCCGGTCGACCGCTCCCGACCGTGATCGTTCCTCCCGGCGTCGATCATCAGCGGTTCATGCCGCTCACGAGCGAGGAACGCCTCGCGGCCCGAACCGAGTTCGGCCTCGAACCCGATGCGCTCGTCGTCGCCTCGGTGAACCGGCTCGTCGGCCGCAAGGGCATCGACGTGCTGATCCACGCGGCGGCGGAACTGGCTCGCGATCCGGTGATCGGGGCCCGCCTCCGGGTGCTCATCGGCGGCCGCGGCCGCCTCGAGGGCGCCCTCGCCCGCCAGATCGAGGCGACCGGCGCCCCCGTGACACTTCTGGGCCGTGTGTCCGACGCCGCCGTGGCCCGGCTCTACGGGGCAGCCGACCTGATGGCGATGCTGTGCCACGATCGCTGGTTCGGGCTCGAACAGGAGGGCTTCGGCATCGTGTTCCTCGAAGCGGCGGCCACTGGCATCCCCCAGGTCGCCGGCCGCTCCGGTGGTGCCCACGAGGCGGTCGAGCACGATGTCACCGGTGTGGTGCTCGACGAGCCCCGTTCGGTGCCCGCCGTCGTCGAGGTCGTTCGGGCGCTGCTCAGCGACGACGAACAGCGCGTCGTCATGGGCTCGGCGGCGCGGGCCCGAGCGGTGCAGGACTTCGACTACGACCTCCTCGCCCGGCGCCTCCAGGGAGCACTCACCGCCGCGGTGCACGGCACCACCACCTGAGCCGATCCGGCTGCGGGGCCCACCCTGTCGCCTGCCGGGGCTGGGATGGGATACATTCACCGCCGGTGCACGATGTTCCCGCTCAGGCTCACACGGTGGCACTCACCACCGTTCCGGCGTCGCCAGACGTCTGCTTCGAGGTTGCCATCGACCTGGAGCGGTACCCCGAATGGGCCGAGGGCATCACCACGGTCACGGTGCACGAGCGCGACAGCGACGGCCGCCCGATCCAGGCCCGCTTCGAAGCCCAGGGGATCGGCCGGGGTTCGAACTACACCCTCGCGTACGACCTGAGTGAAGCTCCGTCGCGCATGTCGTGGACGATGATCGAGGGTGATCTCACCAGCCGCCTCGAAGGCACGTACGTGTTCGAGCCGAGCACGGTGGGGCCGGCCGAGACCGACGTGACGTTCGAGCTGTTCGTCGACCTGGCCGTGCCGCTGCCCGGCTTCGTCAAGCGGCGAGCCGAGGACAAGATCCTCGACGCCGCGCTCGCACGGTTCCGGGCGCGTGTGATCACCATCGCGGCCTGAGGACCGGCCGCACGGCACATGCAATCCCCGCTGTGACCGTCGATGAGTGACCTGCTCCAAACCTCTTGAGTCCGGCGCCCAAGCGGCCGAATACGCAACCATGCGACTGCTCCGGCTCGACTTCCGCACCACGGACCGAAGTGTCGACCTGCATCCCTTCGTCACGGTGCTGCCGTTCCTCGATCGGCGGGAGCGTCACGAGTTGGTGGAGGCCATCCGCCAGCTCGCTCGTGGTTCCACCCTTGGCCTCCGCGGCCTCCTGCAACACGAGGGGCTGCTTGTCGATCTGGACGGCGAATCCCGCTACGAGCTGCCGGCGTTCACCACCACCAACGTGGTGTTCGACGAGCAGGCAGCTGACGGCGACGATCTCTACGGCCTGCGGGCCGAGGTCGATCAGCAGCGGCGCGTGGCTGAGGTGAGTGCGGCTGCGGTCGAGGAACTGCGGTCGGAGATCGACCCCTGGGCTGCGGAGCGGGTGGCCGACCTCGAGGCGAAGCTCGGGCCAGTGGGGCGCAGCCCGGCCGATACCGAGCGTGCCCGGGCCGTTGAAGCGGCTGCCATCGTGTTGTCGGGGTTGGCCCCGACGCTCACAGACGTGCCGCCCGAGGTGCCGGCGCTGCGGGAGCGGTGGCGTGAGCTGCTGATCGAGGTCGAGTCGGTGGCGGGGCACGTCCGGGCCCTCGGTACCGCGGTCGACCGGGCCGAGCAGGCGATCGGCCGGGCCCGGGAGCGAGGCGACCAGCGAGGCCTGGAACACGCCAAACGCCGGCTTGACCAGGCGCGGTACGCCCTCCGCATCGATCCGCTGTACAGCGGCCTGACGGCGCGGATGGATGCATTCCGTGAGCGGTGCCGGCCCGTGCTCGGCCAGGACCTTCCCGACGATCTCGATGCGGCGCTTGCCGGCCTCGCCGTCGAGCGGGCCAACCCCAGGTGGGAGACGGCGCTGGTGGACCTGCACCGCCTGATCGGCACGGTCGATCCGCCCAACCCGCCGGACCCCTCCGATCACGATGAGCCCCTGTGGTGCGTGAACGTGCGTCAGCGGATGGGCCGCGAGGCGCTGCAGGCGGCCCGAAGCTGGCTTGACGTTGAAACGGTGCGTCTCAGTGAGGATGAGCAACTGGTGCTCTCCGCAGAACTCGAGCGGGCCCGCGACGATCATGAACGGCACGAGCGGGCGGCGAACCGCCTCGATCGGGCCGAGGCGGCGGCCACCACCGCAGCGCTCGAGTTGGCGCGACTCGAAGAGCACCTCGCCGCCCGCACCCTGGGTGATGCCGGCTCGCTCGAGGCCGTGCTCACCAGGATCGAGAACACGGTGGCGCAGATCCGCGCCGACGCTGGTGGCTCGCTTCCGGTGGCCTTCGTCGGCGATCTCGAACCGCTCGACGACGCCGAGTTCACAGCGCTGATCGGGGCGTTGCGAGCCTATTCGTCGGTGATCCAGGTGGTGTTGTTGACCGATCGGCCCGGAGCCCAACAGTGGGGCCAGAGCGTCGGCCCCGAGCAGGGCATGGTCAGCTGGCCGAGGGTGCAGGACGCGGTTCAGGAGCGCACCTCGATCTGAGCGATCGGGTTCGTGGGCCTGCGGTACGAGCGGCCCACCTGGCCGTCGAAGTCTGTTCGGCGCCTACACTTGTCGGCCACCCTGAATCGGGCAGTGGGCTCGGGCCGCCTCCACGGCCGGGCTGGCCGAGGAGAGACGAGATGACCGAGTTCGACCACGCCGACGCGGCCCAGCGGCCGGCCCCCGTCCACGCCATCGGCGTCGACGTCGGTGGCACCAAGATCCTGGGCGTGGCAACGGCGGCCGATGGCTCGATCATCGAGCGGCTCATCGCCCCCACCCCCAAGGCGGCCGCCGAGGTACCTGGGGCGATCTCCGGCGTGGTCGGGGCGCTGATCCACGAGGTCGGCCGACCAGCCACCGTCGGAGTCGGCGTCCCCGGCCTGGTCGACAACGACGGGGTGCTCCGCTACGGCCCGAACGTGCCCGGCGTGGTCGGGCTCGACATGCCGGCCCGCATCCGCGACGACTTCGACCTCCCGGCGGTCGCCGAGAATGACGCATCGTGCGCCGCGTTGGCCGAGCATCGCTTCGGGGCTGCGCGGGGTCACGATCACGCCGTGATCGTCACCCAGGGCACAGGCATCGGCGGTGGGCTGATCGTGAACAACGGCCTTCTGCGGGGCGCTAACGGCTTCGCTGGCGAGCCGGGGCACATGCTCATCGACCGATTCGGACCAGTGTGCGCCTGCGGGACCCAGGGCTGCTGGGAGGCGGTGGCCTCCGGGGCCGGCCTGGCCAACATCGCCCGTCAGTTTGTCGAGGAGGGTCGGGCGGGCAAGGTGCTGGCAAACGCTGGTGGTGTGGCCGAGCACATCCGAGGCGAGCACGTGGCGGCCGCACTGGCCGATGCCGACGACGATGCGTTGGCGATCATCGATCGCTTCGCCTGGTGGGTGGCCCAGGGCCTCGCCAGCCTGATCACCCTGCTCGACCCCGGCGTGGTGGTGCTCGGCGGTGGCCTCACCGCGATCAGCTCGGCGTTCATTCCCGACGTGCAAGAGCGGGTGGCCGACACCGTGCTCGGCGGCGCCCATCGCCCGACGGTGCCCATTCGCTCGGCTCAGCTCGGGGCCGAGGCTGGCGCCTACGGCGCATCGTTGCTTGCGGCCGAGACGTTGGCGGGCTGACACCCCGGGATCGGCACATCGGACCCCAAACCGCCCCGGTGACTGCCATGGGGCGAGGTACGCTCCTCGGGTGGAGTTTCGCCGGATCAACCACCTTCCGCCCTACGTCTTCTCGATCATCAACGAGCTGAAGATCAGCGCTCGTCGTGGTGGCGAGGACGTCATCGACTTCGGCTTCGGCAATCCCGACCTGGCCTCGCCGGGCGTTGCAGTCGACAAGCTGGCAGAGGCAACCCAGCTCGGGCGGAACCATCGCTACAGCGCCAGCAAGGGCATCCCCAAGCTCCGCGAGGCCATGGCCGACCTCTACCAGCGCCGGTTCGGGGTGGACCTCGATCCCGAGACCGAGGTGCTGAACGTGATCGGGGCCAAGGAAGGCTTCACCCATCTGATGTGGGTGCTGCTGCAGCCCGGTGACGCCGCCCTCGTACCGGCGCCGTCGTACCCGATCCACATCTGGGGCCCGATCTTCGCCGGCGCCGCCATCCGCGAGGTGCCTCTGGCCGAGGGTGACGCCTTCATCAACAACCTGGAGCGGGCCTGGGAGTACTCGTGGCCGAAGCCTCGCACGCTCGTCATCTCGTTCCCCCACAACCCCACCACGGTCTGCGTCGATCTCGATTTCTTCGCACGGGTGGTGGCGTTCGCCAAGAAACGTGACCTGATCGTGGTGCACGACAATGCGTACGCCGACATCGGCTTCGACGGCTACGACCCACCCTCGATTCTCCAGGTGCCGGGGGCCAAGGACCGCTGCGTCGAGCTCTACTCGATGACGAAGTCGTTCTCCATGGCTGGGTGGCGCGTGGCCTTCCTCGTCGGCAATCCCGAGGTGGTCGCAGCCCTCGCCAAGCTCAAGAGCTACCTCGACTACGGCACGTTCCAGCCGATCCAGATCGCCGCCACGGTCACCCTCAACGAGGCGAGCGAACACCCGAAACTCGTGCGCGATGTGTATCAGAGCCGGCGTAACACCTTGTGCGACGGGCTCGGTTCGATCGGATGGCCCGTGGAACGGCCCAAGGGCACGATGTTCGTGTGGGCACCGATCCCCGAGGCCTACCAGCACATGGATTCGCTCCAGTTCAGCTCGTTCCTGGTCGAGGAGGCGAACGTGGCCACCTCACCGGGGGTTGGCTTCGGCCCCGGCGGAGAAGGCCACGTGCGGTTCGCGCTGATCGAGAACGAGCAGCGAACGAACCAGGCGATTCGCAACCTGCGGCGAGCGCTCCCAGAACTGGGCTGATCGGGCGCTGCGGCCCATCGCTGGCCGCCCGCGTGACTCTCAGCGGCCCCGCAGGCCGCTGAGACACATCCGCACCGCCGTGTCGACCACGGTGTGGTCCACGTCGGTGCCGCGCTCAACGAACTCGCGGGCCAACTCGTCGGTCACCCCGCGGATGGCGGTGGCCAACATCGTGGCGTCACCGGGCTCGATGAGGCCCTCGTCCATCGCCTGGCGCACGAGCCGAGCGGTGTCGGCGATCCCGATCCGCCGCCCCTTGGCCAGCGCAGTGGCGAAGTTCTCCTCAGTCCACCCGAACGTGACGAGTCGGAGGATCTCCGGATTCGCGGCCGACCACGCGAGCGTGGCTCGGATCCCGAGCTCGATGCCTTCGAGCGGATCACGGGCCGGTCTCAGGGCCCGCTGCTGGCAGCGGCGCAGGTCGACGAGAGCCTGGCGGAGGATCTCGAGCAGCAGATCGTCCTTCGACGGGAAGTACCAGTAGAAAACGCCCTTACCGACGCCGATGCCGTCCACGATGTCGGACACCGAGGTGGGGTGGAAGCCGTTCTCGGCGAAGCGGCGCGTGGCGAAGGCCATGAGTTCCTCACGGCGTTCACGGCCCCGCTGGGTCAGTCTGCGGCTGGCTCCCATTGGTGCCAGGGTAGAGATCCCTTGACCGAGCGGTCAATGGTCGATGGATTGACCACGAAACCGGCTCAGCCTCAGCTGCGGTGTCGGCTCAGTCGGCGTCTTCCCACGCCCGTGACCGCTCGACGGCCTGGAGCCACTTCTTGTACCGCGCATCGGCATCGGTCCGGTCGGGAGACGGAGACACCGCGACGTCCAGCGCCCAGGCGGCCGACACGTCGTCGAGCGAACCCCACACGCCTTCGGCGAGACCAGCGAGGTAGGCGGCGCCCACGGCGGTGGTCTCGGTGTTCTGTGGCCGGGACACGGTGACGCCGAGCTGATCGGCCTGGAACTGCAGCAGCAGATCCATGACCGAAGCTCCGCCATCCACACGGAGGTCACCGAGAGACTGCCCCGAGGCGGTGGCCATCGCATCGAGCACATCGCGGGTCTGATAGGCCATTGCCTCGACCACGGCGCGAGCGATCTCGGCCCGGCCTGAGCCTCGGGTGAGGCCCACGATCGTGCCGCGGGCATACGGATCCCACCATGGGCTGCCGAGGCCAGCGAAGGCCGGCACGAGGTACACCCCGCCGGTGTCGGGTACCGACGCCGCCAGCGGGCCGATCTCGGGGGCCGAGTCGATGATGCCGAGCCCGTCGCGCAGCCACTGGATGGCGGCGCCGGTCACGAAGATGGCGCCCTCGTAGGCGTATGTGGCCGGGCCGGACTCGTCGAGGGTCCAGCCAACGGTGGTGAGCAGACCCTCGACCGGCGCCGGGCAGGTCTGGCCGACGTTCATCAGCAGGAACGACCCGGTGCCGTAGGTGTTCTTCGTCATGCCGGCCTCGAAGCAGGCCTGGCCGAACAGCGCAGCCTGCTGGTCACCGGCGATACCGCTGATGGGGATCCCGGCCCCGATGGTCGACACCCCAGCCGCCGTCGTGCCGAAGCGCCCGCTGGTGGGTCGAACCTCAGGCAGTGCCGCCATCGGCACACCGAGCATGTCGGCGAGTTCGGGCGACCACGAGAGGCTGTTGATGTCGAACAGCATCGTGCGTGAGGCGTTGGAGGGCTCGGTGGCGTGCACGGCACCGTCGGTGAGCTTCCAGACGAGCCACGAGTCGATCGTGCCGAGTGCGAGATCGTCGTCCGCGGCCACCCCGCCCTCGTTGAGGAGCCACTCGTACTTCGTGCCCGTGAAGTACGGGTCGAGCACGAGCCCGGTGGTGCTGCGCACCAGGTCGAGGCGGCCCTCCGCGGTGAGCTGGTCGCAGCGGGCGGCGGTGCGGCGGTCTTGCCACACGATCGCCTTGTGCCTGGGTGCGCTCGTTCGCCGGTCCCATGCGGCGGCGGTTTCACGCTGGTTCGTGATGCCGATCGCCGCAACCGGTTGGTCGAGACGAGTGGCGAGTTCGTCGAGCACAGCCTGGGTGTGACCCCAGATTTCGTTCAGATCGTGCTCGACCCACCCAGGCTGCGGGTAGTGCTGGGTCAGCTCTCGGTAGGCCAGCGCGACGATCGACGACTGTTCGTCGATCGCCAGTGCGCGCACGCCGGTCGTTCCTGCATCGAGGGCAACTACAACAGCCATCCCGACACCCTAGGTGGCGGGATGGCCGGCCCCTAGGCTGGCCCCATGCGAATCGGAGTGCTGACCGCAGGTGGCGATTGCCCGGGGCTGAACGCCGTGATCCGGGCGATCGTACGCAAGGGCGAGCGGACCTACGGCGACGACGTTCTCGGGTTCATCGACGGCTACCGCGGCCTCATGGAGAACGAGTGGATTCCGATCACGATCGACGTCATGCGGGGCACGCTGCCCCGCGGCGGCACCGTGCTCGGCACCAGCCGCATCAACCCGTTCACCACTGAGGGTGGGATGGACGGCATTCGGGCCACGATGGCCGACAACCGGCTGGATGCGGTGATCGCCATCGGTGGCGAAGGCACCTTGTCGGGGGCGCTGGAGCTATACCGCAACGGCATTCCCGTGGTCGGCATCCCGAAGACGATAGACAACGACGTCGGCGTCACCGAGCGCACGTTCGGCTTCGACACCGCAGTTTCCATCGCCACCGAGGCGATTGACCGGCTCCACACCACGGCCGAGAGCCACAACCGGGTGATGGTGGTCGAGGTCATGGGCCGTCACGTGGGCCACATCGCCACCTGGGCTGGCATTGCCGGTGGGGCCACGATGACGCTGATCCCCGAAGAGCCCTTCGACATCGACGCCGTGTGCGAGTCGCTGAGCCGGCGGCACAAGCGGGGCCGCTACGCCTCGATCGTGGTGGTGGCCGAAGGAGCCAAGCCGATCCCCGGCACGATCGACATCGCCCCCGACAGCTACGACGAGTACGGGCACATCCGCCTGGGCGGCATCGCCAACATCGTGGCCGACCAGATCGAGACCAGGACCGGGTTCGAGACCCGCGTCACGATCCTGGGCCACGTGCAGCGGGGCGGCACCCCAACCGCCCACGACCGGGTGCTCGCCACGCGCTACGGCGTGGCCGCCATCGACGCAGTGCACGATGAGGCCTGGGGCGACATGGTGGCACTGCAGGCCGGCCGGATCGTGCGGGTGCCACTGGCGGAGTGCGTGGAGAAGCTGAAGACGGTTGATCCACAGCTGCGAGACGTGGCCCGGCAGTTCTTCGCCTGACGCTCCACCGGCCTCGCGCCGGCCGAGTTCAGCCGCCGGTTGTGGTGGTCCCCCCGTCTCCGTCTCCGTCACCGGTCTCCCCGGCCTCCTCCTCGACCTCGGCCGCCACCTCGGCGGCGATGTCGGCGGCCGTCTTGCACTCGTTGAGCGCCTCGGGGGTCACGCCGCCCTCGATGATGGTGCCGTCCTCGGCGGTGAACAGGATCGGGCCCTCGGGGTCGACCAGAGCCACGGCGAGCACCTCGGCGTTCAGCTCCACCAGGCTGCACACGATCTGGCGGTACACGTTGCGCACCCGCACGAAGTTGTTGGTGGAAGCCTCACGCAGCTGTGGGCCCTCGATCTCGACGAACAGCAACCCCTCGCCGGTGAACTCACCCTGGGTGGGGTTCATGTCGGGCAGCAGCCGGGTGGTGATGCCCTCCTCGGCGAGCTCGATCTCCTCGGGGGTGGGTTGGGCGGCCAGCCCGTCGAGCACGTTCTGGGCGTTGGGTCGGTCCTCGCTCGGGCGAACCACCTCGACGAGCTGGTCCTCCACGTTCACGAAGTAGACCACGAGGTCGAAGCCGGTCTCCTCCGGCACCGTGTCGACCGTGGTGGTGGTCGTGGTGTCGAACAGGTCGTCGGGTACACCCTCGGCCGCGCTGGCGTTCTCATCGATCGGCACCGTGGAGCAGGCGGCGACCACGAGGGCCACGATCGACACCACGAGCGCCAGCGCTGCGGTCCAGCTCCCGCGCCCCACGTTGCCGTCGTCGGTACGGTACGTGCCGCTCATTCCGCCATCTCCTCCACCACGTCGACGTGTTCGCCGAGGGGGAGCTGGACCACGAACCGGGCGCCGTGTTGACCGTCGATCCGATCGGTCACCCGCACGGTGCCGCCGTGGATCCTGACGTGCTCGGCCACGAGCGACAGGCCGAGCCCGAACCCGGTCTCGATCGCCCGGTTGCCGGCCGACGAGCCGATGCGGCCGAAGCGCTCGAAGATGCGCTCTCGTTGCTCGAACGGCACACCTGGGCCAGAGTCCTCCACGGCGATGTGGATGTCCTCCCCGACGGCCTCGAACGACACTTCCACGTCACCGTCGCCGTACTTCTTGGCGTTCTGGATGAGGTTGGTCATGACCTGGGCCAGGCGCCGCTTGTCGGCGGTGATCGAGATGGTGTCTCCCCGGGGCGGGTGGTGCACCACCACGTTCTGGTGCCGCTCGCCCCGCACCACGTTGTCGAGGAACTCGGCCAAACGGAACCGGCTGAGCTGCAGCTGCACCGCGCCGGCCTCCAAGCGGGAGATCTCGAGGAGATCCTCCACGAGGCGCTGGAAGCGTTCGAGGTCCTGACTGAGCAGCTCGACGGCCTGCTGGGCCACATCGGGCAGTGATTCCGACCGCCGCTCCAGTACCTCGACCGATGCCGTCAACGTCATCAGGGGTGACCGCAGCTCGTGGCTCACGTCTGAGGTGAAGCGCTGCTCGCGCTCGATGCGCTCGCGTACGGCCTCGACCATGTAGTTGAACGCCTCGCTGAGCGTGGCCAGGTCGCGATCGGCCTGGAACTCGATCTTCGTGTCGAGGTCCCCCTCCGCGATGGCGAGCGCCGCGTTCGAGATGCGGGGGAGCGGGGCCAGGGCGCTGCGGGCGGCGTACCAGCCGAGCAGGGCACCGAGGAGCCCGGCGCCGACGGCCACGCCGACGAGGATCAGACGGAGCGACTGCAGCGTGGCATCGACATCGGCCAGTGAGACGAACTCGTAGTAGGCCACGCCCTGGTCGCCCAGGTTGACGGCCAGCACATACCGGGGCTCGCCGTTGCGGGTGTAGCGCTGCTGGAGCACCTCGAGATCCGTGAGCTGGATCCGGGCCCGGATGTTCGTAGGGAGATCGTCCTCGCTCACACCACCACGCCCGCGGAACTGTTCCGGCGACGGCGACAGCAGGGGCTGGCTGCCGTTCGGGGTGCTGAGCTGGGCGAGCAGGTCACCGTAGACGAGTTCGATGTCTTCGGGATCCTCAGGGAGGGCCTGGAAACGGAGCCGCACGTCGGTGACGTTGTTCTTGAACTGCTCCAGATGCTGTGACTGCGCATCGGACAGCAGCCGGCTCTGGGTGAGCTCGAAGGTGGCGAAGGCCACGGTGGTGGTCAGCAGTAATGAGCCCACCGCATACGCGATGGTGACGCGAGCGAGAAGGCTGCGCCACCACCCTCCTCGCTCCATGATCAGGGCTGCAGCTTGTATCCCAGCCCCCGAGAGGTGACCACGTAGCGAGGGCTCGCAGGATCGGCTTCGACCTTGGTGCGCAGACGGCGAACGTGCACGTCGACCAGTCGGCCGTCGCCGAAGTAGTCATAGCCCCACACCCGTTCGAGGAGCACCTCGCGGCTGAACACCTTCCCGGGCTGGGAGGCGAGCTCGACGAGGAGCTTGAACTCGGTCTTCGTGAGGTGCAGTTCCTCGCCGTCTTTGAGCACGAGCCCCTCGTCCGGGCTGATTTCGAGCTCGCCCACCTTGATGCGCTCGAGGTCGCCCGGCTCGTTGGCCCGGGTGCGCCGCAGCATGGCTCGGATGCGAGCGGACAGTTCCTTCGGAGCGAAGGGCTTGGTGAGGTAGTCGTCGGCGCCGGCCTCGAGCCCGGCCACCACATCATGGGTGTCGGCCCGGGCGGTGACCATGATGATCGGCACGTCGCTGTTGCGCCGGATCGACCGGCAGACCTCGAACCCGTCGATGCCGGGGAGCATGATGTCGATCAGAACCACGTCGGTCGGCGTGGCGTTGAAGGTGTCCAACGCACGCTCGCCGGTCTCGGCCTCGACGACCTCCCACCCCTCTTCTTCGAGGGCCAGCGTCACAGCCAACCGGATCCGCTCGTCGTCCTCGACGGTCAGAATTTTGGTTCCCACACAGTGCATGGTGCCCGATGGGGCAGCCGAGTTGTTGTCTTCAGGCCAGAATTCTTCCGAGACGGCGGTTTCGGTGGCGGCGATGATCAGACCGGATCGGTCGCTCCGGCGGCTCTCAGCATCGGTGCCAACTGGTCGAACAGGGTCGGATTGGCGGCGAGGACGAAGCTCGAATCCGGTGGTCCACCGTCGAGATTCGCCACCAGGGCGCCGGCCTCGGCCGCGATCAGGGCGCCGGCGGCGAGGTCCCAGCGGTTCAGGCCGAGTTCGTAGTAGGCGTCGACCTGACCGGTTGCCACGGCGCAGAGGTCGAGCGCGGCGGATCCGAACCGGCGGATGTCGCGGATCTCGCTGATGATGGAACCCACCACGCCGGCCTGATGCCGACGGCGGGCGGCGTTGTAGCTGAAGCCGGTGGCGACGAGAGCGGTTGCCGTGGCGTCGAGCGCGGTGCAGGCGATCGGTTGGTCATTGCAGAACGCACCACCGCCGATGGTGGCCCGGTAGAGCCTGTCGCCGACCGGGTCGAACACCACGCCCGCCACCACCTGGTCGTCGACGGCGGCCGCAATCGACACGGAGAAGGCAGGGATGGCGTACACGTAGTTCGTGGTGCCGTCGATCGGATCGATGTGCCACACCACGCCTGAACTGCCGGCGTGACTGGCTCCCTCCTCGCCTTCGATGCCGTCGTCGGGCCGGGCTGTGAGTAGACCGTCGACGATCAAGGCCTCGGCCTGCTTGTCGGCCAGCGTCACGAGGTCGGATCCGGACGACTTCGTCTCGGGATTGGCGCGGGCCTCGGCCGCCAGGGTGGTGACGAGGGCTCCGGCCTCGCGGGCCAGCTCGATGGCGAGCGCCATGTAGGTGTCAGGCTCGTGGCCGGTGCTCGGGTCAGCGGCTGCCATGACCGAACTTCGGGGTTGCCGCCTTCTCGTCCTTGCTGGCCCGCCGGAACACCTCGGCCTCGGGGTGGCGAACGGCCTGCCACTCGTTCATCGCCCGCAGGGTGAGGTTGGCGACGATGCCGACTCCAACGGCGCAGATCGCCGCACCGATGAGGGCGCCGATGGCCGCCCAGAGGCTGGTGCCGCCCATGAGGTCACCCGTGCCGTAACCGATGAGGGCGCCGAGCAGGCCACCGACGAGGATCGATCCGAAGGCCAGCCATCGTGCGCTGGGAGGCGGTTCGGCCGCAGCGGGGAGGGGTGCATCGAGATCCTCGAACGGGAGGGGGCTGGCCGAGATCGCCGGCTCGACACCGGCTGTCGGCTCCTCGTGATCGGTCACGGCTGCTCCTGTGAGCGGTTGCTCGTCGAGTTCGTCGGGATGCCAACCAGGCGGCCCGGCGACGCCTCTGGTGGTCGTGGTCCAGCCTACGGCGGCACAATGGTGAGCCATGGCATCCGGGCCCGATCACTACGTGCCGCCGGTCGCAGCCGACGGCTTGCGGCACTGGCAGGTCGCCGGCGGCGTGGTGCGCCACGAGGGTTCGGTTCTGCTGGTGAAGAACCTGCGCCCCGGCGGGCGCGAAGACTGGTCGACCCCGGGAGGTGTGGTCGACGCGGGAGAGTCGATTCTCGAGGCGCTGACCCGTGAGGTGAACGAGGAGACCGGGTTGACGGTCCGGGGCTGGAGAGGCCCGCTCTACCGGGTGGAGGTGCACGCTCCCGACGCCGGCTTCCGGCTGGAGGTCGAGGCTCACGAGGCGTTGGGATACGACGGCGAGATCGCCATCGACGATCCTGACGGCATCGTGGTGGCGGCCGAGTTCTGTGCCCTCACCGACGCCGCGGCCCTGCTGGCCGGCAACCGGCCGTGGGTCACCGAACCGCTCCTTGCCCATCTCACCGAAGGCGTGGACGACGGCCGTTGGTTCCGGTACCGCATGACCGGGGCCCGGGGCGAGCGGCCCACGATCGAACGCCAGTGACGCCGATCCTGCACGTCGACATGGACGCGTTCTTCGTGTCGGTCGAGGTGCGAGACCAGCCCGACCTGCGTGGCCTTCCCGTGGTGGTTGGCGGCACCGGCCCTCGTGGCGTGGTGGCGGCGGCCTCCTACGAGGCGCGGGTGTTCGGCGTCCGCTCGGCCACCCCGACGGCGAAGGCCCGGCAACTCTGTCCCCATGCGATCTTCCTGCCCGGCAACCACGATCGATACCGGGAGGTGAGCGAGCGGGTGATGTCGCTGTTCCGCGACGTCACGCCGCTGGTCGAACCGCTCTCGCTCGACGAGGCGTTTCTGGACGTGCGGGGAGCGGAGCGGCTGCTCGGCACCCCGGTCGAGATCGCAGAGGCGCTCCGGGACGAGGTGGGCCGAACCGAGGGGCTGCCGTGTTCGGTTGGCGTTGCCGGGACCAAGCTCGTCGCCAAGCTCGCATCCCAAGCGGCCAAGCCCAGGATCGATGGCCGTGCCGTGAAGCCCGGCCCCGGGGTCACGGTGGTCGAACCGGCCGAGGTGTCGGGCTTCCTACGTCCGCTGCCCATACGAGCGCTCTGGGGCGTGGGGCCCCGGACGGCGGAGCGGCTGACCCGCTTCGGTGTGACCACGGTGGGGGAGCTGGCCGATTTCCCGCTCGACCTGCTCGTGTCCACGGTCGGTCAGGCCCATGGCCGTCATCTGCATGACGTGGCCAACGGTCGGGATCCTCGACCCGTCGAGCCCGACCGCCAGACGAAGTCGATCAGTCACGAGGAGACCTTCCCCACCGACGTGTCCAACCGTGACGACCTCCAGCGCGAGCTCGTGCGCATGGCCGACTCGGTGGCGGCCCGGCTGCGAGCCGCAGGACTCCGGGGGCGCACGGTCGGTATCAAGGCCCGATTCGGCGACTTCAGAACCATCACTCGGGCCGAGACGCTGCCGCGCCCGACCGACGCCTCCACCGAGATCCTCGCGGTGGCAACCAGGCTTCTCGACACGGTGGACACCGAGATGGGCCTCCGCCTGCTGGGCGTCGGTGCCTCCTCATTGACTGACGTGGTGGCCGATCAGCTGAGCTTCGACGAGCTCCTGGGCTCAACCGAATCCGTACGCCCCGACGCGGCCGTGGACGAGATCCGGACCCGTTTCGGGCGGGGTGCGATCAAGCCTGCGAGGCTCGTCGAGCCCGATTCGACATCGGGGGGCACCGAACGTTCACCATGGGGACCGTCAGAGCGCTCATCCACGACAGATCTGTGACGATGGGCAATTGCCACGATTCTCGCAGCTGTCGCGTTGTTCCGTCGCCCTCGTTGCGCGAGAATACGCTTGGGATACTCGCCAAAGGACTCTCGAATGCCACTCTCAGAAGACGAGCAGCGGATTCTCGCCGAAATCGAAAAGAACCTGCACGAGAGCGATCCGCGCTTGGCCAAAGAGGTTGGCGAGACCACGGTGTACCGCCATGCCCTCGGGTCCCTGAAGTGGTCAGTCACGGGATTCGTGATCGGGCTCGTGGTGATGGTCTCCACGTTGCAGATCCACTTCCTGCTCGCCTTCGTCGGCTTCCTGCTGATGTTGATCAGCGCACTCGGGTTCGAGCGCAACCTGCGGATGATGGGTCGAGCTGGCCTCAACCAGGTGTCGAACGCCTTCCGCTCGGCCAACCCCGGTCTGGGCCGCAAGGGCGAGTCCGACGACGAAGAGGCCTGAGCCTCGCCGTATCGCAACCATCGTGACCGTGGTGATCACGATGGTCGTCCGTTGACCTGAACAGATTCGGCTGTTCGGCCGAATCAGATCTCGCTCAGCGGTGCCCGTTCGATCCGGCGGTGGCCGGTTCCTTGGTGTCGTCCGATGCCATCGTGGTTGGCGAGACCTTCAGCCGAGCCTGCGGGCGCAAGAGCCGTCGTGGATCCACGAGCCGGCGCCAGCGCGTCGTGAACGGCACTCGCTGGAACACCTCGGATTCGATCTGGCTCGCGAGTTGGTCGGCTGCCGTTGCGTCATCGGGACCGAGGCCGCCGGGGTGGTATCGGGCCACCGTTGCCTTCTCGGCCAGGCCCTGCATCGGCTCGTGAGGTACCCGCATGTCCTGCCCGAGGCGCCGGGCGTACTCCCGCCTCGTCTCCGCCGGCCGGCGCTGGAGCCCGTATCCCAGGTCGAGCGTTTCGGCCACCTCGGCCCACGCCGTCTCCACGCCGTCGGCGGGGGTGACCACGGCTTGGCGGCGTCGCTGCCGCTTCAGCTCCCGGTAGAGGAGAGGACCGCCGAGGTAGGCCCCGACCACGGCCGCCCCAGCGAGCAGCCTCAGGGCGAGCCCAAGGCTGATGAAGCCACCACTGCCCACCCCGAAGGCGCTGTCGTCGTTGTTGATCGGCACGTCGGGGATCTGTGCGGTCGGCTCCTCGCCGACGTTCTCGGCCGGCGTCTGCGGGGCCGTGGTGGTGGTGACGGGGTTGTCGGGGTTGTCGGGCTGAATCAGCGAATCCTGTTGGGCTGCCACGTCGGTGTAGTTGGCGCTGTTGGGAGCGCCACGGCCGGGAGTGGGCTCGAAGGCCACCCAGCCGAGACCGTCGAACCAGACCTCGGGCCAGGCGTGGGCCTGGCGCCCGGTCACCGAGTAGATCGTGCGCCCGTCTTCGGCCGAGCCGATCGGATCACCCCAGGTGAAGCCGATGGCGACGCGGGCCGGAATTCCGAGGCTGCGGGCCATCACGGCGAACGTGCCAGCGAACTGCTGGCAAAAGCCGATCCGCTCGAGCAGGAACTGCTCCAGCGGGTCACCGACGCGCGGTGACAGGTTGACCGAGTAATCGAAGCCTCGGAAGTACTCCTGGAGCGCCACCATCTTGTCGTAGTTGCTGGTCTCGGCCGCTGTGACCCGCTCGGCCTCGGTCCGGACGAGATCCGGGATCGATGGCAGCGTGAGGTAGGCCTCGGCGATGTCGGGCGGCACGAACGGTGACGCAGCCCGTAGCTCGTCGCGGGTGAAGCGGGGTACGACCGACTCGATCTGGTAGTTGACGCCATCGCTCGTCTGCACGTCGTTGGCCACGGTCAGCGAGCTGGTGTCGGCGTTCCAGGTGACCCGGGCATCAGCCGAGCGGATCTCCGACGGCGTGAAGGCGGCGGGCAGCCAGATGGCGTCGAGGGCCGAGATCGAGAAGTCCTGCAGCACAGGCTCGCGCTGGCCTCCCTGCACGCCCTGGCCGGGCAGCTCACCATCCTGTGGTGAGAAGTTGCCGGCGACCTTCCAGATGTTGTCGTCGTAGGTGTCGAGGCCGGCGAGACGCCAGTAGGCCGGCTGTTCCGACGCCACCGTGAACAGCTCAGTGGCAGTCTGGCTCACCAGCCGCGACTCGATGTTGACGAACGGCGACACCACCACCCGGGTGGGGTCGCCCGAGTCGCGCAGGCTGACGAGCTCCTCGGCCTCGGCTCCGGGGAGGCGCGGCCCCACGATCACGCCGACGATGAGCGCGAGTGCGGCAACGACCGCCCCGGCCTGTGCAACGCCGAACGCCCCGCGCTGGCGGTCGTCGGCCAGCCAGGTGTTGTTGCGGGCGAGGTTGACCGATCGCTGGGTGACGGCCCAGAACGCAACGGCCACGCCGAAGATCACGGCCGTCAGCACCTGGTTCTGGCCTGAACCGAGGATGGCAGCGAACAGGAACAACAACGCGGCCGGCAGCACCGGCTCGAAGGCCAGACGCAACCGCAGCGCGCCCCAGTCGGTGAGGAAGGCCATCACCCATGCCCCGACCATGGCGGTGGCCACGAATGCGTCGAGGGCGGGCACCGGCGACTTCAACTCCTGGAAGTTGAGCACCAGATCGTCGATCAGCGCCTGGAACTGGGCTTGGGTGGCCGCGGTGGGGATCAGGCCGAGGATGGCGGTGCCAGCGGCGAACCGGTTGATGATCAGCACCATCAGCGCCACGGCGGAGGCCACGCTCGACAGCGACAACGGGAGGCGGAGGCGGCGCAGCAGTACGGCGAGCGCACTCGACAGCAACGCCGCGCCGATGAGCGGTGTGAGGGCGTCTGAGGTGTCGAACACACGGCTGAAGCCGACGATGCCGGCCGGCACGAGCAGGGCGGCTGCGATCTCGAGGATGATCGGCGGGTGCTGGGACTCGGTCATTGGGTTGGTACCCGGCTGGAGGTAGGACCCGCCGTGGCACGGTGCCAGGCGGACGGGAAGTCGGAGGCGCCGTCGTGGGCGATGGCCCAGGGCGGCGGGCCGGAGGCGGCCGGCTCGCACGTCACGACGATCACGAGGCCGAACGTCTTGCGGGCGCGGGCAACGGCCTGTTCGAGGTGCTCCGCGATCGAGCCTGTGACCACCACGAGCGTGCCGCCGCGGCCGGTCTTCGTCTGTTCTTCGAGGGAGCGGATCAGCGACGCCGACTCGGTCCAGTCGATGAGGGCCAGCTGCTCGTCAACTGCGTCGAGGTCGGCTCGGCTGCGAATGTCGGTGGTCTGGGGCCCGGCGGAGGTCAGGAACCTGAGTGCGTCACCGCCACGAAAGCCGCTGTGGAGAGCACTGAGTGCCGCCGACACGGCGCGCTCGAAGCCGTCGGCCGAGTAGGACTCACGACGCCGGTCGAGAACGACGGTGACCCGGCCCGTCTTGGGGCGCTCCTCCTGACGGACGACGAGTTCGTCGGTGCGGGCACTGGCCCGCCAGTTGACGCGCTTGATCTCGTCGCCCACCACGTAGGGGCGCAGGGCGAAGAACTCGTCGCCGCTGATGGCGATGGCCCGCTGGATCTGCTTGTCGGCGGTGGGATCGTGCCCGGCGATTGCCGACAGGGCCCTGAGGTCGACGAGCTGGGCGTGCACCATCAACCGCGTGACCTCGGCTGCCCGCAGCGTGGCCTTCGTGAGCCCGAGCGGGTCGCCGAGGCTGAGGTCGAGCGGACCGATGTCGATCGTGCCGCGCCGATTGGTGGGCAGGCGGTAGGCGATGCGAGCCTCGGAACCCGGCTTGATCGACGCGAGGTGCAGCGACGCACCGGCGGAGTCCTGCACACGGTCGTGGGCTGAGATCACCGGTGTGGCCCGCCTGGCCACGTTCTGCAGGGCCAGGTCGATCCGGGCTGGTGTGCCGGCCCGCAGCCTCGCCGGCGTTGCCGTGCGGCCCACATTGAGGTCGAGCCGGACAGTGGCGGTGTAGAGGATGGCCAGCAGGATGGCTGCGCCCCCCATGGCCGCGAGGATGAACAGTTCGAGGAGCCCGAACACCCGGCCAGCCACGACGCAGCCAATGGTGGCGGCGATGAGGGCGAGGCCAGCTCGGGTTGGTCGCATCAGACGCGATCGTAGGGGACAGGTACCGCCCGGAGTACGTCGGCCACCACTGCATCGGCGGCCGTGCCTTGCAGCAGGGCCTCGGGGCGCAGAATGATGCGGTGCGAGATCACGGCGGCGGCCACGGCCTTGATGTCGTCGTCGCTGACGTAGGTGCGAGCCTGCGATGCCGCCCGGGCGCGAGCCACTCGCTGAAGGCTCAGCGTGGCCCGGGGCGACATGCCGAGCGAGACGGCGGGATGGCGGCGGGTGGCGTCGGCCAGGTCGATCAGATAGTTGCGGAGCTCTGGGGCGATGTGCACCGCCGTGACCATCTGGTTCATGGTGATCACGTCGTTCAGGTTGGCCACCGGTTGCAGCCGATCCACGAGACCATCGGTTTCGTGGGTCTCGAGGATCTGCAGCTCGTCGGCCCGGGCCGGGTAGCCGACCGACACCTTCATCAGGAAGCGGTCGAGCTGGCTCTCGGGCAGGGGGTAGGTGCCCTCCTGCTCGATCGGGTTCTGGGTGGCGAGCACCATGAACGGGAACGGCAGTGGGCGGGTGGTGCCGTCCACGGTCACCTGGCTCTCGGCCATGGCCTCCAGGAGCGCGGACTGGGTTTTCGGTGAGGCCCGGTTGATCTCGTCGGCCAGGACAAGCTCGGTGAAGATCGGGCCGGGACGGAACTCGAAGCCCGACGTGTTGCGGTTCCAGACGCTCACGCCGGTGACGTCGGCCGGCAACAGGTCGGGCGTGAACTGGATACGGCCGAGCTTCACCCCGACCGAGGCCGCCAGAGCCTTGGCCAGCGTGGTCTTGCCGACGCCGGGCACGTCCTCGATGAGGAGGTGGCCGCCGGCCAACAGGCACAGGAGGAGCTGCTCGACGACGTACTGCTTGCCCCGCACGATCTGCTGGATGTTGTCCCGGATGGCGTTGAACGCTGCCGACAGTTGATAAGCACGGTTCTCGTCCAGGGTCGCCATTTCGGTAGAACTCACACTGCCTCCAAGTGCCGGGTACCAGCGAAGGTTATCCAACTGTCACGTCGACGAAGAGTCGGAGCGGCGCCACTAGGGTCCGCAGACGCAACGTTGTCGACGACTACCGCATTCCGCGAAAGGACCAGCTCGTCATGGACCCAGACCTCTGCCTGGCCGTGGACATCGGCGGGACAAAGCTCGCCGCCGGCGTGGTGAGCGCCACCGGCGAGCTGATGGACCGCGTGACCGAGCCCACCGGTGACCCAGCCGACGCTGAGGCGCTCCACGCGAAGGTCGAGGCACTCGTGGGCCGATTCGCCCCGTTCGAGCGGTATGTGGCCTGTGGTGTGGGGTGCGGGGGGCCGATGAGCCCCGATGGCGAGCTGGTGTCTCCGCTGAACATCGAGGTGTGGCGGGACTTCCCGCTTGCCGAGCGGCTCCGGAGCCAGACCGGTCTGAGGGTCTGGCTCGACAATGACGCCAAGGCCCTTGCCCTGGCTGAAGGCTGGGTGGGCGCCGCCACCGGCCACCAGAACTTCATGGCCATGGTGGTCTCCACCGGGGTCGGCGGAGGGATCGTGCTCGATGGCAGGCTCCTCGAGGGGCGCATGGGCAACGCAGGCCACGTTGGTCACGTGGTGGTGAGCACTCCCGGCCGCTCCTTGCCCGGCCATGTCGACGGCGTGCTGGAGGCCGAGGCATCGGGCACCGCCATCGCCGCACACACCGGCGGACCGGCCGCTGAGGCCAGCCACGACGAGCGCGTCACCTGCGGCACCCTTGTCGGCCGGGCCGTCGGCTCGACCGCAAACCTGTTGGACCTGCCACTCGTCGTGGTGGCGGGCTCGGTGGCGCTGGGGTACGGGGCCACATTCTTCGACGCGGCGCAGTCCGAGATCGACAGAGTGTGTCAACTCGACTTCAGCCGGGGCACCACGATCGTGCCCGCCGGCCTCGGCGACAGTGGACCCCTCATCGGCGCTGCGGCGGTTGCCCTCCGTCATCTCGGCCTCCCCGGCGGGCCGACCCTCTAGGCCCGTCAGGCGCGATTCGCTCGCTGCCACTCCAGCCACGTGATCACATCCGCAGTCACGATCGGGCCAGAGCCGTCGCCGCCATAGGCGGTGACCATGCGAAATCGCAGCCAGTCGGCGTCGGGCAGGGGGAGGAACGGCCAGCGCCGCCACCAGCGGTCCGGGCGGAGGGAGGCGGCGGCCGCCAACGCCGCCGGCCACAGATCGGGGCGGCGGGCCAGGGCGGCGGTCACTGGCAGCAGGCGGGCGAGTGTCGTCATGGCTACTTCGGCGTCTCGTTCCAGGGGCCAGCATCGGCCCGGGGTTCCTTGGGCAACCCGAGCACCATCTCACCGATGATGTTGCGCTGCACCTGGCTCGTGCCGGCGTAGATCGTGCCAGCCCTGGCGTTCAGGAACGTGCCGAGCCAGCTACCGGAGTCGTTCGGTGCGCCGGGGGAGTCGGTCGAGAACGAGCTGCTCGGAAGCTTGCCGACGAAGTGCATCCCGTCGGGGCCGAGGATGTCGACTGCGAGTTCGGTGGCCACCTTGTGGTACTCCGACCAGTACAGCTTGAAGATCGAGGCGTCGGCGCCCGGCCGGGAGCCGGCGAGGAACTGTGTGAGCGTGCGCATCCCCAGATAGCGCATGATCTCCACCTTCGAGTAGCACCAGGCCAGTTGCTGGCGGATCTTGGGGTCGTCGGCAACGCCTCGCTGACGGGCGAGGTCCAGCAGACGATCGAGTTCTCCGCGGAAGGCGACCGGCGTGGTGGCTGCCGCCTCGCCCCGCTCGAAGCCGAGCAGCGTCATGGCGACGGCCCAGCCGCCGTTGACCTCGCCGACGACGTTCTCCCTGGGGGTACGAGCGTCGGTGAAGAACACCTCGTTGAACTCGCTCTCGCCCGAGATCATCTGGATGGGGCGCACCTCGACGCCGGGTTGGTCCATCGGCACGAGCAGGAACGTGATGCCTCGGTGCTTGGCTGCTTCGGGCTCGGTACGGGTGAGCACGAAGATCCAGTTGGCCATGTGGCCGGCCGAGGTCCAGATCTTCTGACCGTTGATCACCCACTCGTCACCGTCGAGCTCGGCCTTGCAGCCCAGGTTGGCGAGGTCTGACCCGGCGTTGGGCTCGGAGTAGCCCTGGCACCACAGGTCTTCGCCGGAGATGATGCGCGGCAGGAAGTGCTGCTTCTGTTCCTCGGTGCCCCACTCGATGATCGTGTTGCCCACCATCTGGATGCCGAACACGTCGTTGCCGGTGCCGGTCGGAACGCCCGCTTTCTGGAACTCTTCGGCCAGGATCACCGATTCGAGTTCGGACAGGCCAGCTCCGCCGTACTCCGAAGGCCAGTTTGCCGCCAGCAGCCGGTTGTCGCGCAGCGTGTTGCGCCACTGTTGTGCGAACTCGGCGGCCTGTTCGTGGTCGAGCGCGCCGATGCCTTCCCAGTTGGCGGGGAGATGCTCAGCGAGGAACGCCTGGATCTTCTCGCGGAACGTCGCCGCTTGCTCGGTATAGGTCGGTTGCATACCTCCAACCTAGACCACCCGGGGGCCAGAGCCCGAGCTGGAACTGCAGGGTTCGGGCAGCCTCAGGCGGCCTCTTGTTCCAGATAGGGCGTCCAGGCCCGGGGCACCGTGCCAGCAGCCACCTTCACCCACACGTACTGAGTAGGCGCCGCCGGTGGCCGGGTGAGGCTCAGCGAGCAGTTCTCAAGCAGCCGATCGCCCTTGAAGGTGTTGCACCGCCGGCAGCATGCGACGACGTTTTCCCAGGTGTGGGGCCCGCCCTTGGAACGCGGCACCACGTGGTCGATGCTCTCGGCGTTCTTGCCGCAGTACTGGCACTTGCCCTGGTCTCGGGCGAACACGGCGCGCCGGCTGAGTGGCGCAGTTCGCTTGTAGGGCACCTTCACGTAGTAGCGGAGGCGGATGACCGAAGGGACGGGCAACGAGACGGTGGCCGACTCGATCCGAGCGCCGGTGTCGGCGAGAACGTCCACCTTCTCGTCGAGCGCAAGCACAACGGCTCGGCGGGCGGACACGACCCCGATTGGCTCGTAGGTTGCATTCAGCACCAATGCCCGGGTCATGGGGTCAACCTAGTACGCGAGCAGCGTTGGCGAGAGGTCATTGCCCGGCGGCACCGTCGCTGGCGGTCAGGGGTCAGGTGTCGTCCAGCTGGCGGTCACCGGAGGGCCATGCCTTCGTCAACTGTGGTCGTGATCATCAGCGATCGTCGGCAGGTTCGCGCAGAAGCGGGCGGCGATCTCGGCCGGTGTCGGAGCCGGGGCGGGAAGCCCGCCCGCCGCCACCCGATCGATCGCGGCTCGGGTTTCGGCGTCGGTCGCCAGAACGTGCTGCAGCAGCTCGGGCCGCCAGCGCCACACCACGTTCGACTGGAATCGCGCGGCGCTGCGGGTGCGGCGCTGTGAGATGCCGACCACCTTCGCACCCTCGACCACCACCTCGCCCGGCCCGAGCGAGGCGAAGCACACAAGGCGGCCGAGTTCGCCTGGTTGGAACGCACCCGTGTGGGGAGCGGCCAGCATCGGGAGGCTGCGAGCGGCGAGCAGGTCGTTGATGGTCCGGGTCCACACTGCTCCCAGCCAGTCGAAGGCCCGGCCCACGTCGTTGTGCCAGACGGGGCTGCCGGCAGGCACGATCACGTCGATCCAGCAGTCGACCCCCGGTTCAAGGGCCACCGCACCGCCCCCTGAACGTCGAGTCACCACCTCGATGCCAGCCGCAGAAGCGGCCACCGGGTCGACGGCGTCGGGCCGCTGACTGCTGCCGAGCACCACTGCTGGCTGGTCGACGTCGAGGATCCACACGAGATGGTCGGCCGGATCGGGGATCGGGCGGGCATGGAACGTGGTGGCCGATCCGGTGTCGCGGGTGGCGATCCACGGTGGAGGGACAGGGGGCACGTCGTCGGCGGTGAGGGGCGAACCCATGCCCCGAAGTGTGCCCGGCAGGCCGCTCGGAGGGCGATCTGGGGCTGATGCGCCTGCCTGGTGTGCCTTTTTGCCCCACTTCGCCCCACCATGACCCCCGCCGTTCATGCGCTTGTGTATGACCTGGTCAGAGCGCTGTCACTTCTGGGTACTCGAACACATGTTTGGGGCTAAATGCCCCAAAGTGCGCCCTGTGGGGCGAATTTCGTTGCGAAGTGGGGCGAAGTGTCATACGGTGTCACGCAGTGGGGGACTGCCCCACTACACAGGACGAAAGGGCGCAACGCGGTGTTCGTCGGCCAGTACGAACATGCACTCGACGACAAGGGTCGAGTCGTGCTGCCGTCGCCGTTTCGCGCTCATGTCGCCGAGAAGGGGTACGTCACCCAACTCGACGGCTGCATCGGTCTCTGGAGTCCGGATGACTTCCGGGCAGTGGCCGAGAAGTGGAAGACCGAATCGGAGGCCTCCCGCATCTCGATGCGGGTGTTCCGGAAACTCATGAACAGCGTGCGAGAGGTGAAGCTCGACTCAGCGGGTCGGATCACCTTGCCCCGTGAGCTGCTGACCGACCTGGGATTCGGGTCGCAGGTGGTGGTGAGCGGGCTCTTCGACCGGGTCGAGATCTGGCCAGCCGAGGCGTACGCCGACGATCAGGGCAGTGACGAGACGGCGGCCGAGCTGGCCGATGCAGTCGCTCGCCTGGGTCTGTGAGCGAGCGGGACGGAACTGCGGGCCCCACCACCACACGCCAGCAACGGATGTCGAGAACCAGAAAGGAGGATGGGCGAAGCCGATAACGCCGGACTCGTACATCGATTGCCCCCCGGGATGCAGGAAGGGTGCTTCTGCCCCACAACTCCGCCCGCAATCCCTTTCAGCTCGTCCAGGAGAGAAATCCTGGCGTGCGTCGTAGCCCGGGGGGTTATCGATGGCCGAGCCGTCGCCCGTGGATCGATGACGCAGCACGACACTCCTGCGTTCGCCCACCGGCCGGTCATGGTCGACGAGATCGTCGCACTCGCCTCCGAGGCGCCGCCCGGGTACCTCCTCGACGCCACGCTCGGGGGTGGTGGTCATGCCACCGCAGTGCTCGCGCAGTGCCCGGAACTCACCGTCATCGGCCTCGATCAGGACCCGATGGCGATCGAGGCCGCCACCACCGCCCTCGCCCCGTTCGCAGGGCGGGCCGTGATCCGCCGTCGGCGGTTCGACGGCTTGGCCGACGTGATGGCCGAGCTCGACGTGGCTGAGTTGAGCGGCTTTCTGTTCGACCTCGGCGTGAGTTCGCCCCAGCTCGACCGGGGCGAGCGCGGCTTCAGTTTCCGCAACGACGGCCCACTCGACATGCGAATGGATCCCCGGTCGGCCACCTCCGCGGCCGACGTTGTCAACACCTACCCCGAGGCCGACCTCGCCTCAGTGCTTCGCCGCTACGCAGACGAGCGGAACGCAGGCCGGATCGCAGCGGCGATCGTGGCAGCCCGACCGCTCTCCTCGACGGCGCAACTCGCTCAGATCGTCGTGGATGCGACGCCGGCGGCGGCCCGTCGCGGCGGCGGGCCGCACCCGGCGACGCGCACCTTCCAGGCGATCCGCATCGAGGTCAATCGCGAGCTCGACGTGCTTCGTCCCGCTCTCGATGATGCGCTCGATGCCCTCGGTGTCGATGGCCGGGGGATGGTGCTCACCTACCACTCGGGCGAGGACCGGATCGTCAAGGACGTGTTCCGTCAGCGATCAACCTCGGTCGATCCGCCTGGACTCCCCGTGCCTGTGTCGCCGCCGTCCTATCGCGTCGGTCGCCCTCCTGCTCGCCGCCCGAGTGACGCCGAGCAGGTCGACAACCCCCGATCCACCAGCGCCCGCCTCCGCTCGATCGAGCGCATCGCCGCCTAGCTGCCACCAGCTCTCCATCCATCAGCCACCCAGCCCGCCCGCACCTCAGGAATCATCATGACTGCCGCCCTTGCTCCTCGCCGCTCCACCAGCATTCGCACCGACCGTGCCCCGGCCGGTGCCCGCTCGCGCAAACCGGAGCTTCGCGTGCTGGATCAGGAGGCGATCCGTAGACGGGCGCGCCGTCGCAACGCCGCGCTGGCGTTGTTCATCGTGGCCATGAACGGTCTCTTCGGTGTTGCGTTCGTCCACGCCCGCCTGGTGGAGAACCAGCAGGAGCTGGATCTCATGCGCGCCCGTATCGCCGAGCTCGAGGTCGAACGTACGCGTGTTGAGCGCGCCGTCGACGAGGCGTCGGCTCCGGCCGTGGTCGTGACGCGCGCCACCACCGAACTGGGCATGGTGCGCGCCGCCGAGCCGGTCTATCTCGCGCCCACCCCGCGCGTCGGCAGCGGATGAGCCGACGGGCACCCACGAAGGCGGGCCAGCGGCGGCGGCGAGCGACTCTCGACCAGACAACGCCACCGGCAGATCCCAGGAATCGCCTGATCGGGCTGCTCGTACTCTTTCTCATCGTGGGTGTCGGCTTCGTGGCCGTGCTCGTCGATCTCCAGACCGTCCGGTCCGACAACCTCCGCTCCCTCAGCGAAGATCAGCGCACGCGCACCCGACAGCTCGCTGGCTACCGCGGCGACGTGCTCGACCGCAACGGCGTGGTGCTCGCGGCATCGAGCCCGAGCCACCGCGTGGTGGCCGACCCCACGCTGGTCAAGGACCCGGGCCGCACGGCGGCGCTGCTCGCGCCGTTGCTCGGGATCGACTCGGGTTGGCTCGTCGACGAGCTCACGCCGACGAGCGAAACCGACCGGTTCTCTCTGCTGGCCCGGCACGTGAACGACGACGCCGTCGCTGGCATCGCCGATCTGAACCTCGCTGGCATCTTCACCAGGCCTGAGGAGGATCGCGTCTATCCGGCCGGCGATGTGGCGGCGGCCGTTGTGGGCCGTGTCGACCCCGACGAGCAGGGCATCTACGGCGTCGAGCAGCAGTACAACGACGCGATGACGGGCGCTCCCGGCACCGAGCAGTACGAGCGTGGTCGCTTCGGCAGCATCACCGTCGGTTCGCGCGAAGTGGATCCGGCCACGCGGGGGAGCGACGTCACGCTGACGATCGACAACCGCCTCCAGTACGTCACTGAGGAGATGCTCGTCGGTCACTGTGAGGAGACCAGGGCTGCAGGTGCGACTGCCGTGGTGTCTGATCCGCGCACGGGTGAGATCCTGGCCATGGCCTCGGCGGTTCGCGACGAGGGCGTGTGCGGGGTGCCCCGGTACGCCCCGGCGCTGGTCGACTCGTTCGAGCCGGGTTCGGTCATCAAGCCGTTCGTGGTGGCTGCCACGATGCAGGAACTCGGCTACACCTCCGACACGGTCATCGATGTGCCGAGCCGTACCCGCGTCGGCGACAAGACCTTCGTCGACCACCCGCCCCACCCCGGGGCGCCCTTTGCGATCTCGGACATCCTGGCCGAGTCGTCGAACGTCGGCACGATCAAGCTGGCCCAGCGCCTGGCCCCCGAGACGGTCTACGGCTACATGACTGCGTTCGGGCTCGGGCAACGCACGGGGCTCGACACCGAAGGTGAGGCTGCTGGGGTACTCCGCCATCCCGACGACTGGTACGGGTCCGACCACGGGTCGATCCCGATCGGGCAGGGGGTCACCGTCACGGCAACCCAGCTGCTCGCCGCCTACAACGTGATCGCCAACGGTGGGCGGTACACGCCTCCGTCGTTGGTGCGCTCCATCGAGGGCGCCGATGGCGTGTCGACGCTGCCCCAACCGGAGTCGCGGCAGGTCCTGCAGCCCGAGATCGCCGCCGATCTGACGCACTCGCTCACCGCGGTTGTCGCTCGGGGAACGGGTGCCGAGGCCGCAGTCGCCGGCTATCCAGTGGCCGGAAAGACAGGCACGGCGTGGAAGGTGTTCGACGATGGCTCGGGTCGCCTCGGCTACGGCACCGACACCAATCGGCGCTACGTGGTGAGTTTCGTCGGCTTCCTCCCCGCCGATGATCCACAGCTCTCGGTCGTGGTGATGGTCGACGAGCCGAAGTCCGACACCACGGCCGCCACCATCGCTGCGCCACTTTTCGCCCAGATTGCCGAGTACTCCACGCGAATTCTGGGCATTCCTCCACTAGTGTCGGCGACGGACGGAGCACCAGTGCGGGGCACGCCGGCGCCCCCGTCCGGATCGAATGGTGGGAGCCGCGAGTGGGCGTTGTCCCGGTCCGGCGGCGTGAGTGACGCAGGAGATGCGAACCGGTGAGTGCATCGCTGGCCGACGTGGGTGGGCTCCTCGGCATCGCTGTGCCCGGTGACGCCTCGGCGACGCTGGTCGGCGCAACCCACGATTCCCGGGCCGTGCAGCCCGGATGGCTCTTCTGCTGCGTGCCGGGGGCCAACGTCGATGGCCATGAGTTCGCCCCGGCTGCGATCGCTGCTGGGGCGGCGGCGCTGCTCGTGGAACGACCACTCGGGCTCGGCGTCCCCGAGTTGCAGGTACGCGACGTTCGGCGAGCGATGGGGCCCGTCGCCGCGGTGATCGAGGGTCAGCCGTCGAACGAACTCACCGTTGTCGGCGTCACCGGGACCAACGGCAAGAGCTCGGTGGTCCAGCTTCTCGCCGACATCTGGGCTGCGGCGGGAACCAGCGCAGAGATATATGGCACCCTCACCGGCGCCCGAACCACGCCTGAGGCCACCGACCTGCAGCGCCAGTTCCGCCAAAGCCGTGACCGTGGTGTGGACGCCGTCGCCATCGAGGTGTCGTCGCACGCACTGGCCCTCGAGCGGACGCGGGGCACGCGGTTCGCCGCCGCCATCTTCACCAACCTCGGCCGCGACCACCTCGACTTCCATCGCACGATGGAGAACTACTTCGCAGCCAAGACGCTGCTGTTCGCCCCCGGGTACACCCCGCTCGCCGTGGTCAACACCGATGACGACTACGGGCTGCGCCTGGCCGGCATGCTGCGTGACGAGAGCGCCGTGACGCTGCACCGGTACGAACTCCGCGACGCCGAGGGGCTGGTGATCGACGGTGTCCGGTCCACGTTCACCTGGCGCGGCCATCCGGTGTCGCTTCCTCTTGCTGGCCGGCACAACGTGTCGAACGCCCTCGCGGCGGCGACGGCGGCGGCCGCCATAGGGCTCGATCCCGAGGTGATCGTGGCCGGTCTGGAGGCGACGGCCCCTGTGCGAGGTCGCTTCGAGCTGGTAGCGAACGACGGCCCGTTCACCGTCGCCGTCGACTACGCCCACACTCCTGATGCGCTCGAAGCGGTGCTCGGTGCGGCCACCCAGATGACCGCAGGGCGAGTGATCGTGGTGTTCGGCTGCGGCGGCGACCGCGATCGTGAGAAGCGCCCCGAGATGGGCAAGGTGGCACAACGCACCGCGGATGTCGTGGTCGTCACCTCCGACAATCCTCGCCGCGAGGATCCGCTCGACATCATCGACGCGATCCTCAACGGCATGGATCTCGATCACGACACGAACGTGATCGTCGAAGCCGATCGCCGCGTTGCGATCGAACGGGCCATCGCCGAGGCCCACCCGGGCGACATCGTTGTCATCGCCGGCAAGGGTCACGAAGCAGTGCAGGTGATCCAGCACCGGGAACTTCCCTTCGACGATCGCCAGGTCGTCCTCGACGCGCTCGGAGCACGCGCATGATCCGACTACTCATCGCTGGCATGATCGCCTTCGCCGTCTCAGCGGTCCTCACGAAGGTCCTGATCGACGTCTTGACCAGGAGCCGGCTGGGTCAGCCGATCCGTGAAGACGGGCCCCAGGGCCACCAGATCAAGGCCGGCACCCCGACCATGGGCGGCCTGGCCATCGTGGCGGGTGCCCTCGGCGGCTACGGCATCAGCGAGATCATCGCCAACTTCACACCCGGCGTCACCTCGACGGTCACCCGTAGCGGCCTGTTGGTGATGGCCGCGATCGGGGCGGCGGGCCTCGTCGGGTTCCTCGACGACTGGATCAAGGTGCGCAGCGAGCGCAACCTGGGGCTCAACGCTCGGATGAAGACGGCTGGTCTTCTCGTGGTCGCCGTGATGTTCGCACTGCTGACGCTGTGGCTCACGCCCGTTCGCACGGAGCTGTCGTTCGCCCGCTTCGCCGCGCCAGGGTGGGATCTCGGCCCGTATCTGTGGGTGCTGTGGGCGGTGCTGCTCGTCTACGCCACGTCCAACGCGGTCAACCTCACTGATGGTCTCGATGGGCTGGCGGCCGGGTCGGGCGCGTTTTCGTTCGCCGCCTACACACTGATCGGGTTCTGGATCTTCCGGCAGTCCACTGATCCGGTGGACATCTACGAGGTTCCGCACGCCCTGGACATCGCCGTCGTCTCGGTGGCGATGCTCGCCGCGTGCGCCGGCTTCTTGTGGTTCAACGCCGCGCCGGCCGAGATCTTCATGGGCGACACTGGGTCACTGGCGATCGGCACCGGGCTCGCCGCCCTGGCGCTCGTGACCAACACCCATTTCCTGCTGCCGATCATCGGTGGGGTGTACGTGCTCGAGACCACCTCGGTGATGCTCCAGGTGGCCTTCTTCAAGGCCAGCCGAGGCAAGCGCCTGTTCCGTATGGCCCCCATCCACCATCACTTCGAGTTGAGCGGGTGGCAGGAGACGAAGGTGATCATCCGCTTCTGGATGATCTCGGCCGGGCTGACCGCCGTGGGTCTCGGGCTGTTCTACGCCGACTGGCTCGCGGCATCGGGGGCCAATCGGTGACCGACCGTCCCGCCACCGGCGATGACGTCGACCTCAGCGCTCCGCTGGTGGTCGGCTTCGGTGTGGTGGGACGCGCGCTCACGGCTGCACTCACCGCCAGGGGGATCCAGCCCGTCGTGATCGAGGATCGCCCCAGTGACGCCAGCCGGGAGGCGGCGGCCGCATCCGGCATCGACATGGTCGAGGCGCCCGAGTCAGCCGATCTCGACGCCCGTATTGGCCAGGCGTCGGTACTGCTGCCGAGCCCGGGCGTTCCCGATCACCACCCTGCCTTCGCCAGTGCGGCCACGTTCGGGTTGCCGGTCAGGAGCGAATTCGATCTGGCCCGAATGTGGGATGACCGACCGCTGGTCGCCATCACGGGAACCAACGGCAAGACCACCGTGACAACCATGGTGACCGACGCGCTCGATCGGTCGGGCATTGCGGCCGTGGCGGTTGGCAACACCGAGGTTCCACTTGTGACGGCCATCGACGACGCCTCCATCGAGGTGTTCGTGGTGGAGGCCTCGTCGTTCCGGCTCGGGCACTCGGCCTGCTTCAGCCCGAAGGTGGCCACCTGGCTGAACCTCGCCCCCGACCACCTCGATGCCCACGCGTCCTACGAGGCCTACGTCGAGGCCAAGGCGGCGATCTGGGCGAACCTTCCGCCTGATGGCCTTGCTGTTGCCAACGCCGCCGATCCCGTGGTGATGGCCCACCTGCCATCCGATCGGAGGGTGGAGCGCTTCGCACTCGACCCTTCGCTGCGGGCCGAATGGACCTGCCGCAATGGCACCGTGGTTGGCCCCGACGGACCGGTGGTGACCGTGGACGAACTCGTTCGGTCCCAGCCCCACGACATCGAGAACGCCCTCGCCGTCGCGGCCACCGCCAGCGCCGCGGGCGCAACGGGGGAGGGCATCGCCAGGGCGCTGGCCGCCTTCAGCGGGCTGCCCCACCGGGTGGAGCTGGTCGGGGAGTGGGGCGGGATCCGCTGGTTCAACGACTCCAAGGCCACGGTGCCCCAGGCCACGGAAGCGGCGATCGGCGGGTTCGAGTCGGTGGTGCTGTTGGCCGGCGGGCGCAACAAGGGCCTGGCGCTGGATGGCCTGCGCAACACGGTGCCGCCCGTGCGTCACGTGGTGGCAATGGGCGACGCCAGCGCGGAGGTCGCAGAGGTGTTCGAGGGGCTCGTCCCCGTCACCGCAGCCTCCTCGATGGAGGACGCAATCGCCATGGCCGACCATGCCGCTCAGACGGGCGATGTCGTACTACTGTCCCCGGGCTGCACCTCGTTTGACTGGTATCCGAACTACGTCGAACGAGGGCTCGACTTCACACGGCTCGTGCGACGGCTCGCACAGGACAAAGTAGGGCGACCATGACTTCGACGATCGCGCGCCGCGGTTCCCGGCGGCCGTCTTCGGGCTCGACCACGCGTGGATCCTCCACCCGTGGTGGCACCGGTGCGAGATCGACACGCACCACGACGAACAAGACCAGGGCTCGCAAGGCCACGGTCAAGGCCTCGACCGCCCGCTCGGCGGCCGCCCGGTCGGCGCGCACCGGAGCCGCACCCAAGAAGGCGACGAAGAAGAAAACCACGAAGAAGAAGGCCACCACCAAACGGGCCACGGCGAAGAAGGCCACCCGGGCGTCGACCAAGAGCACCGCGTCCCGCAAGAGCACCGCGACGAAGACCACCCGCAAGAGCACCGCGTCCCGCAAGAGCACCGCGACGAAGACGACGAGGAAGAGCACCGCCAGGAAGGCGACGGCGCGCACGGGCACCACCCGGAAGAACACGGCCAAGAAGGCGACAGCGCGCAGGTCGTCCCCACCGAAGACCAGCACCACGACCCGCCGCCGACGCGACGACGAGGTGTCCGTCTCTGGCTTCAGCCGCACGCCGTCGCGCAAGACCGCCACCACCCGCACCCGTACGAGTTCGCGGACCAGGGCCGCCACCCGCGGACGCTGGTTCGGGCTGGGGCGCACCGCTCGGGCCCGACGCCGGCCAACGCCGGTGACCGACGCCGGCGAGCGCAACGCAGCGTTCCTCGCCGCCACCGTGCTCGGCCTCACCCTGTTCGGCCTCGTGATGGTGCTCTCGGCGTCGTCGGTGTCGAGTCTGCACGTGCTCGAGGAGTCTGCGTTCTTCCAGTTCAAGCGCCAGCTCATGTGGGTGGGCCTCGGCCTCGTGGCGTTCATCGTGGCGAGTCGGATCGACTACCGGCTCCTGCAGCGCTTCGCCGGGCCGCTGCTCTTGATCTCCATTGCGCTGCTCTTCGCCCTCTTCATCCCGGGGCTCGGTCACAACGTGAATGGCTCCACCCGATGGATCGTGATCGGCCCGGCCGTGGTGCAGCCAGCCGAGCTGGCGAAGTTCGTCTTCATCGTGTTCGTGGCCGATCTCCTCGCGCGGCGCGAGCGCCGGATGGATCACCCCGAACTCACGGTTCGACCGGTGATGCTGGTGCTTGCCCTGCTGTCGGGTCTGATGATCCTCCAGCCGAAGCTGGGCACCCCGATCATTCTCGGCGGCGTGGCCCTGCTGATGCTCTTCGTCGCTGGCGCTCGGCTCAACAGCCTGCTCGCCTGGTGCGCCACCGCCGTCGTCGCCGCCAGCCTGGCTGCCTACGCGGCGCCGTACCGGCGTGACCGGATCCTTGCCTTCATCAATCCGTGGGACGACCCGCAGGGCATCGGGCTGCAGTCGATCCAGAGCCAGCTCGGGATTGCGTCGGGTGGGTTGTTCGGCGTCGGCCTCGGTGCCGGCCGGGCAAAGTGGGGCTTCCTGCCCTTCGCCGACACCGACTTCATCTTCGCGATCGTGGCCGAGGAAGTCGGCCTCATCGGGGCGAGCGCCCTCATCAGCGGCTTCCTCCTGATCGCCTGGTTCGGTTTCCGCGCCGCCCTGTCCGCCCCCGATCGCTTCGGCATGCTGTTGGCCACCGGAATCACCTCGTGGCTCCTCGTCCAGGCCTTCATGAACATCGGCATGGTGCTTGGGGTCATGCCGATCACGGGTGAGCCACTTCCCTTCGTGTCCGCCGGGGGGTCGAGCCTCGTCACGACCCTTGCCGCCGCCGGTTTCCTGACGAATGTGGCCCGGAGAGCCCGCGCATGAGCAGCCGCAAGATCGTCATCACCGGAGGTGGCACTGCAGGCCACACCAACCCGGGTATCGCCGTGGCCGAGGCACTCGTGGCCCGCGGCTGGCCTCGCGAGGCCGTGCACTTCGTCGGCGGCAAACGCGGGAACGAGTCGACGCTCGTCCCAGCAGCCGGGTTCTCGATCGACCTGTTGTCGGGGCGGGGGATCGAACGCAAGATCTCAGCCCGAAGCGTCACCGCAGTGCTCGGCCTCGTCGCTGGCCTGGGCCAGGGCTTCTGGTACGTGCTCACCAAGCGGCCTGCCGCCGTGCTTTGCCTGGGTGGGTACGCAGCGTTCGCCGTGTCGATGGCGGCAGTCCTGCTGCGGGTGCCGGTCGTCGTCACCGAACAGAATGCTCGGGCCAGTGCGGTCAATCGTCTGATCGGCCGGTGGACCCGGGTGAATGCCCTTCCGTTCCCCGACACCGATCTGCCCAATGGCGAGCTCACCGGCAACCCGACGCTGGCCGCAGTGGTCGACGCCGTACGAGCCGCCGAGCGCGACGAGGCTCGCCGCCAGCTCGACCTCCCGCTCGATCGGGTGGTGGTGGCGGTCTGGTCGGGTTCGCTCGGCGCCGCCAGCGTGAATCGGGCCACCAGGGCGCTCGCCGCCCGCTGGGCGGATCGGGGCGATGTGTCGATCCGTCATGTCGTTGGGCGACGGGACTGGCCCGACTACCAGAACCCGCCCGAGTCAGTCGCCACCGCAGCCGACGGCCTGCACTACCAGTTGATCGAGTACGAGAACCAGATGCCGCTCCTGCTCACGGCCGCCGATCTCGCCATCTGCCGTTCCGGGGCATCCACCGTGGCCGAGCTCGCCATCGCGGGCCTCCCGACTGTGCTGGTGCCCCTGCCCGGGGCTCCCCGGGATCATCAGACCGCCAACTCGGCCGAACTGGTCGAGGCTGGTGGTGCCGTGCTCGTGCCCGACGGCGAGTTGTCACCCGAGCGGCTGGCGAGCGAACTGGAGCCGCTCCTCGTCGACGCCGATCGCCGCGCGGTGATGCGAGCTGCAGCAGCCAGTGTGGCCCGGCCCGACGCTGCCCTGGCCGTGGCCGACCTTCTGCTCGATGCCGCCGGAGCGGCCCCGGCGGTGGAGGCGGCATCGTGACCGAGGCGCTCGATCTGAACTCGTCGCGGGCGATCCACATCATCGGAATCGGCGGCTCTGGCATGAGTGCGATCGCCGAGATTCTGCACGGCACTGGTCACCGGGTGACCGGCTCGGACCTCAACGGCTCGGTGGTGGTCGATCGCCTGATCGCCGCCGGCGTGCCCGTCACTGTCGGTCACGCCGCCGAGAACGTGGGCGATGCCGATCTCGTCACGCACTCCACGGCCATCCCGGCCCACAACCCCGAGATGGTGGCGGCCAACGAGCGCGGTTTGCCCGTGCTGCGTCGAGCCGAGGTGCTCGCCGCCATCACCCGAGCCTGGCGCACCGTGTCGGTCGCCGGCACACACGGCAAGACCACCACGTCGGCCATGCTCACGGCCGCCCTGCAGGGCAGCGGTCTCGACCCTGCATTCATCGTTGGCGGCGATCTGAAGGATCTCGATCGTGGAGCTGCGGTCGGTGCCGACCCGATCCTCGTGGTCGAGGCCGACGAGAGCGACGGCACCTTCATCGAACTCGACTCCCACGGCGTGATCGTCACCAACGTGGAGCCCGATCATCTCGAGCACTACGGCGGATTCGACGCGCTGCGTGATGCGTTCCGGCAGTTCGTCACCGAGGCCGACGGGCCACGGGTGGTCTGCCTCGACGATCCTGGCGCGGCCGAGTTGGCGGCCATGGTGGAGTGCGAGACCTACGGCACCACCGAGGGCGCCACCTGGCGCATTGTCGACCCGGCGCCCACACCCGACGGGATCGGCATCACCGTCGAGGGGCCAGCGGGCGTCGTACGCCTCGCCCTGCGCCAGCCCGGGATGCACAACGCCCGCAACGCCACAGCCGCGCTGGCCATGGCCGTTGCCGTCGGTGCCGAGGTGAATGCCGCCGCCGACGCTCTCAGCAGTTTCGGCGGTGTCGGCCGGCGCTTCGAACGGCGGGGGAGCGCGGCCGGCGTCGACCTCGTCGACGACTACGCCCACCTTCCCACCGAGGTCGAGGCCGCCATCGCCGCCGCCCGCAGCCTCGATCCGGGGCGACTCGTTGCGGTGTTCCAGCCGCATCGCTACAGCCGCACCGAGCAGTTGTGGTCCACCTTCGGCGACGCCTTCGTCGATGCTGACGTGCTCATCGTCACCGGCATCTACTCCTCGGGCGAGGCGCCGCGGCCTGGTATCACCGGTGATCTCGTGGCCGACGTGGTGCGCGCTGGCCACCCCGACGCCGACGTGCGATACGTGGCAACCCTCGATGGCGTTGTCGACGAGCTCGCGACCGAGTTGCGGGCCGGCGACCTGTGCATCACCCTCGGCGCCGGCGACCTCACCACCATTCCCGATCGCGTGCTCGCAGCACTGGAGGCTCGCGGGTGATCGAGCCGGGGTCCGCCTCGATCGAGCGGCTCGTTGCCGAGGCCGAGCGGCTGCTCGGCCCTCGCGTTGGCCGTGACGTGCCGCTCGGGCCGATGTGCACCTATCGGGTGGGTGGAGATGCAGCGGTGGCGTTGATCGTCGAGAGCGACCACGACCTCGATCTGGCGGCGGATCTGCTGGCCGACAACCCCGTGCCTGTGCTCGTCATCGGCCGGGGGTCGAACCTGCTCGTGTCCGATCGGGGCTTTCCCGGCCTCGTGATCGTGCTCGGCGAGCCCTTCGCCGAGATCGAGGTCGACCCGGATGGGGCCACCATTACCGCCGGCGGGGCGGCACTGCTGCCCGTCGTGGCCCGCCGAACCGCTGCTGCGGGCCTCACCGGCTTCGAGTGGGCGGTCGGCGTGCCGGGCTCGATCGGTGGTGCCGTGCGCATGAACGCCGGAGGCCACGGATCCGACGTGGCGGCCAACCTCGATCACGTCGAGATCTACGATCTGCGTGCTCGCCAGAGGATCATCCGGCCCGCCGACTCGTTGGCCCTGGCCTACCGGCAGTCGGCGGTGGCCGCCCACGAGGTGGTGCTGTCGGCGACGTTCGCCCTCGAATCGGGTGACGCCGAGCGCTCGCAGGCCGAGATCTCCGAGATCGTGCGGTGGCGTAGAGCAAACCAGCCCGGCGGTCAGAACGCCGGCAGCGTGTTCACCAACCCGCCGGGCGATTCTGCCGGGCGCATGATCGACGCCGCAGGGCTGAAGGGATTCCGCATCGGCACTGCGGAGGTGTCGCCCAAGCACGCCAACTTCATCCAGGCCGATCCCGGTGGTTCGGCCGACGACGTCCACGCCGTCATCACGGAGATCATCCGCCAGATCGAGGCGTTGCACGGCATCGAGTTGCATCCCGAGAATCTCCTCATCGGGTTCGACGCCGAGGGGGCGCCATGACCGCCACCCGTTCCCGCCCTCGATCGCGGAACCGCCCCGTCGAGCCGAAGTTCGCGGCCCGCCGCCGCCAGGTGGCCCGCAGCCGGCGCTACCGGCGCCTGTGGGCGGTTGGTGCGCTCACCATGCTCGCCTCGCTCGGGCTCGGTGCGATCGCCGCTGCGAACTCCCCGTGGTTCGACGTCGAAGCAGTGGAGGTGGTGGGCGTGACGCGGGCCAATCCCCAGCACATCGTCACCGCGTCGGGAATCGAACGGGGCCAGCCGCTGGTCGACATCGATCCCGAGCGTGTGGTCGCCGACGTATCCCTGGTGCCCTACATCGGCACGGTGGACGTGGCTCGTCAGTGGCAGGGCACGGTTCGCATCACCGTCACCGAGCGCATCGGGGTCGCGATGCTTCAGGCCGGATCGAAGTGGGTGCTGGTCGACGTCACCGGACGGCAGCTCGAGTTGCTCGACGTCGCCCCCGAGGTGTCGGTACCGATCGAAGGCGTCGAGGCCTCCGGCGTTCCCGGCCAGCAGGTATCGGTCGAGGCGCAGGGCGCGGTCGACGTGTTGATGGCAATGGGCCCCGACCTCGCTGCGGCCAGCCGTGCGATCGTGCACGACGACGCCGAGGGGCTCACCGTCGAGCTCGCAGCCGGGGGTCGGGTGGTGATGGGCGACGCCGCCGATCTGGACGCCAAGCTGGTCGCCACGCAGACCATGTTGACCCAGGTCGATCTGACCTGTCTCGACCGCATCGACGTACGGGTACCGTCGGCTCCCACGCTGCGTCGCCTCGCCGCCACCGACGGGGAAGAACCCGGAGGAGAAGCGGGTGGCTGCTAATGTGATTCGATGCTTCGGGCCCGCCTGGCCCGTCGCAGCCACGGACGGCAGAGGACGCCAGATCCCATGAGCAATCAAAACTACGTGGCCGTTGTGAAGGTGGTAGGAGTCGGCGGCGGAGGCTGCAACGCTGTCAATCGGATGATTGACGCCGGCCTCCGTGGTGTCGAGTTCGTCGCCTTCAATACCGATGCCCAGGCGTTGCTCATGAGCGACGCCGAGACGAAGATCCACATTGGTAGGGAGCTGACCCGCGGCTTGGGCGCCGGCAGCGACCCGGGCGTCGGCCAGGAGGCGGCGGAGGCCCACCGCGACGAGATCAGCGCCGCGCTCGACGGTGCCGACATGGTGTTCATCACCGCCGGTGAGGGCGGTGGCACCGGTACGGGCGCTGCTCCGGTCATCGCCGAGATCGCCAAGAGCCAGGGTGCCCTCACGATCGCGGTGATCACCCGCCCGTTCGGTTTCGAGGGGCGCCGTCGTGCCCAGCAGGCCGACGCTGGCATCAACCGGCTCAAGGAGAAGGTAGACACCCAGATCGTGATCCCGAACGACAGGCTCCTGTCGATCGCGGATGAGAAGACGTCGATGGTGAACGCCTTCCGGATGGCCGACGAGATCCTCCTGCAGGGTGTGTCCGGCATCGCCGACCTCATCACCACGCCTGGCCTCATCAACACCGACTTCGCCGACGTTCGCATGATCATGCACGATGCCGGCAGCGCCTTGATGGGCATTGGTCGGGCTGCTGGCGAGGGCCGGGCCCTGGCTGCCGCTCGGGCCGCCATCGCCAGCCCCCTGCTCGAGGCGAGCATCGACGGGGCTCGGGGCATTCTGTTGACGATTGCCGGATCGAGCGACCTCGGGTTGTTCGAGGTGAACGAGGCGGCCGAGATCATCCACGACGTGGCCCACGCCGATGCCAACATCATCTTCGGCACCGTGGTTGACGAGAACCTCTCGGAGGAGATCCGGGTCACGGTGATCGCCGCTGGGTTCGATCGGTACGAGGAGCATCGCCGGGACGGGCGGGAGAACGGGAGCAGTGACTCGTTCCTGCCGGCCTCTGACACACCGCGGCGCTCAGCGCCGCCGCTGCCACCGTCAACGCAGGCCGACGATCTCGCCGACGACGAGGAGATCTTCGACATCGACGCCAACACCGATGGCGATGACGATGATCTCGACGACGAGTTCGACGTCCCCTCGTTCCTGAAGTAGCCGTCGTGGAGGCGCTCGATCCGATTCCGGTGGCCACCGGGTCTGTCCGGGTGGTGTTCACCGACCGGTCGGACGGTGACTTCCGAGTACGGGTGCGGCCCCCACTGGAGCGCCAGGCCGAGCAGGCGCGTGTGGCATCGCTCGCAGAGCGGCGAGGCGCCATCGCGGCCGGACCGTGGACGTCACTCCGTCAGGTACACGGCGCCCGCACGGTTCTGGTCACCTCTGCTGGCGACCAGGCCGACGCCGAAGCTGATGCCGCGGTCACCACTGCGGCCAGCGCACCGATCTCAGTGCTGATCGCCGACTGCGCCCCGGTCGTGCTCGTGGCCGAGTCCGGCGTCGCCGTTGCCCATGCGGGGTGGCGCGGCCTGGTGAACGGCGTGGTGGCTGATGCGGGGGCGACACTGCGGGCCGTCGGAGGAGCGCCCATTGCGGCCCACATCGGGCCCTGCATCGGTCCGGCTGCCTACGAGTTCGGGGCCGAGGACCTGGCCCGCATGACCAACGTGTTCGGGTCGGCAGTGGCGTCCGAGACCGCCGAGGGCCGCCCGGCGCTCAATGTGGCGGCGGCGGTGGCCGTGGCGTGCGAGCAGGCTGGGTGGCCTGAGCCGCCGGCGGCCCCGCACTGTACGAGCGATCTCGGCTGGTTCAGCCATCGCACCCGGGGCGACGCCGAGCGTCAGACGGCGGTGGCCTGGATCGAGCCCCACCCCAGCTCGTGACCACCCCAACTCCCGACGGCCACTCCGGCGGCCACTCCGACGGCAACGAACCTGTGGCACCCGACGGCCCGACCGGCCGGAATCGACCTCTGCCGCCCGCGGTCGAGGCCTTGGCCGAGGAGGTGCGGGTGCGCCGCACCGATCTGTTGGAACGGGTTGCGGCCGCCAGCCATGGGCAAGACGTCACTGTGGTCGCGGTCACGAAGGCCTTCGGGCCGGAAGTGGCAGCGGCGGCCCGATTGGCGGGCTTCGTCGACTGCGGCGAGAACTACGCGCAGGAACTGGCTGAGAAGGCAATCGACCCGGTCGTGGCCGCCGCCGGCCCGATCGAGTGGCACTTCATCGGTGGGTTGCAGCGAAACAAGGTGAAGCAGCTCGGCTCCCTGGTGTCGCTGTGGCAGAGCATCGACCGATCCTCGTTGGTGACCGAGTTGGCCAAGCGGGCGCCGGGGGCCCGCATGCTCGTGCAGGTGAATACGAGCGGTGAGGATGCCAAGAGTGGCTGCGATCCTGATCGCACCCGTGAACTGGTCGACATCGCCCGCGAGGCGGGGCTCCACGCCGGTGGTCTGATGACGGTCGGCCCGACGCCTCTGGCCGGCGAGACGCCTGACCCACGGCCGAGTTTCGAGATGCTGCGACGCCTTGGCGAGCAGTGCGAGGTGGCCGATCTGTCGATGGGGATGTCCGGTGACTACGAGCTGGCGCTCGCCGAGGGGGCCACGATCATTCGCGTCGGATCGGTCCTGTTTGGGCCCCGCCCGATCCGTCGGTGATGCATGGTCCACCGGCCGGGTTGCAGAAAGTAGTCTTGTCAGGTCGAGGAGTGAGCTGATGTCGATGCTACGCAGCGTGCTGGCCTACATGGGCCTGGGGCCCGATGAGGACTACGAGGACGACTATCTCTATGGATCCGAACGTGCCGCCCGGTCGCGGCGGGTCGGCCACGACGATGACGGTGAACTGACGATCGATCTCCGCGACGATCCCGACGTCGGGCTGGTGCCGCGCGACCCCCACTCCCAACGGCCCCGCCCGCCGGACTGGCTGGCGCCGTCCGACGAGGACGACGAGCTCGACGAGGTGATCGACGAGCAGCGTGCAGCCCGCCCTGCTGAGGCCGCGTCGAACTCCAGCGCTGCACGGACCCGCGCCAGGGCCGAGCGTGAACCGCGGCCGACGCGTTCGCGATCGTCGCGATCGGCCCCTTCCGCCCCCCGCACCGAACCGATCGTGGCGCGTGGTGGCGCCGGTTCTGGCGCCGTTGCCTCTGAAGCGTTCGAGGCCGTGCACGAGGTGGACGACGAGATAGAGAAACCGCCGGCGCTCCGAGCGGTACCCAACCCTGAACCGGTCGACGAAGGAGTGTCGGTGGTCGAACGCAGTGAGTCGACGTCGCGCTATGTCAAGCCGCAGCTTCTCGCTCCCCAGTCATTCGGGGACGCCAAGGAGCTGGCGGATCTGTTCAAGGACGCCACCCCGGTCATCATGAACCTCCAGGGCATCGATCGAGACCTGGCGCGCCGCCTCATCGATTTCGCCAGTGGGATCTGCTACGCCCTCGACGGTTCGATGGAGAAGGTGGCGTCGCAGGTGTTCCTGCTCACGCCGGCCTCGGTCGAGGTGAGCGACGACGAACGCGAGCGCATGGCCAGCCGAGCATACGGGCGCTAGCAAGCTACGATCGAGCCCGACCATGTACCTGATCTGCGTCTTCATCCTTCTCTTCCAGTTCGTGTTCCTTCTCAGGATGGTGATGTCGTTCTTCCCGCTCGGGGACGGCTCCCCGTTCGCCGCCGTCCGCGATCTGGCGATCGTGGTGACCGATCCAGTGGTGGTCCCGTTGCGGCGATCGCTGCCGCCGTTGCCGGGCATGATGGCGGGGTTCGGTTTGGCCGAGATCCTCATCCTGATCGGGCTCCAGATCCTCGAGGCACTGATCTGCCGCTGAGCCCCAGATGGGGCTGTTCTGAGCGCCACGCAACAGCCTCGTGCGCGCCCCGGCGCGGGAAGCTACCCTGAGCGCCATGGCTCAGCAGAGTGACAAACTTCGTCTGCTCCGGCGGATCCCCGACATTCGCTTCGAAGAGGAAGCGCGGGGCTACAGCAAGGATCAGGTCGACCGCGTGTTGGCCAACCTCGCTCCTCTGGCGGATGAGATCGAGAAGCTCCAGAACCGGCTGGCTGAGGCGGAGAACAGGGCGAGTTCTGCCGAGGCGAGGCTGATCGAGGCGCGCAGCCCTTCGGCGCCCCCGTCATCGCCGGGATCGCCCCCGGCCCCGATGCCGGACTTCGACGAGACGCTGCGAAACACCCTCGTGAACGCGCAGCGCACGGCCGACACCACGGTGCGCGAGGCCAAGGAAGAGGCGGAGCGTCTCCGCAACGAGGCCGAGTTCCAGTCGAATGCCCTGCTGGCCGACGCTCGAGATCAGGCCACCGAGATGACCACCGAGGCCGTCGCCCACCGTGAGCGTCTCCTGGCCGAAGCGGCAGCCGATCGGGCCAAGATGCTCGAGGACGCCGCCGAAGAGGCTCAGAATCGGGTCAAGGCCGTTGAAGAGGAGCTCGCCGAGGCGCACGAGTCGGAGCGCACCATGCTCCTCGAACAGATCGCAGACCTGCAGCATGTGCATGGCCTCCTGCAGGCCGACGTCAGCCGCTTTGAGCGTCACCTCGATGCTCGTCGCGCCGACGTCAAGCAGGCTCTCGATGAGCTGAACGCTGTGCTCGACGATCCCGATCTGCTTCGGGCCCGCGACTCGCTCGAGCCCGCCGAGATCGACAGCGTCGATGCCGCCGACTACCCACCAATCTCGGTGGAGGTCGTCGCCCTCGACGAACTCGAGTCCGAGGCCACCACCGCCACCGAGTCCACTGCTCGCCCGTCGGAGAAGATCGCCGTCGACGAGCTCGAGGATCTCGCGCCGGTCGAGGAGCTCAACAGCCCCGAGGCCAACGGCACCGTTGCTGCTGAGTACGAGGACGTCGACGCTGACATGGACGAGGGTGGCGGTGTCGGCACGATCACAGCCACCGCGCCGGCCGTCGCCACCGAGGCTGCCTCTGCTCCGGCGGCCTCATCGTCATCATCGTCTGGTTCGCCAGCGTCGTCTGGTTCGCCATCGTCGTCCGGTTCGCCAGCGTCGTCTGGTTCGTCATCGTCGTCTGGTTCGTCGACCCCCACGGGGGATCCGTTCCTGGATGAACTCCGTCGTGTCACCACCGAGGAGCCGGGTGCAGGCGATCCGATCACCGACTTCCTCGAGGACGATGAGCAGGGCAACCGCGGCAACGGCTGGTTCGGTCGCCGCAAGTAGCCATCGCGTAGGCGAGCCCTTGCTGGGCCCGCTCGCCTGACGCAACGCTCGCATCGAGAACGACCCTGGGCTCCGGCCCGGGGTCGTTGGCGTTTTCCGTCGTGGTCAGTTCGGCGCAACGGGTTCGAACAGCGCGACGGCGTCGCCCGACAGCTCAGGCAGGGCATCGAGCCGGCCTGCGAGCACCATCGCAATCGCCTCGCCTGGCCCTTGTAGCCCGGGGCCGTTGCCGCGTTCGAGGTCGATGTCGGGAGCGACGATCGAGATACGGCGTTGCGAGCGGGCTCGTCCGGTGAGGAACGGCATCGCCAGCAGCACGTCGATGGCGATCTGGAGTCGCTCTGGTGGGATCGACCGTGCCCGTCCGAGCGCCCGGCGAATGTCCTGGTGGTGCACCACGGCCTCACACACGGCCCACCGTGGCTGGAAGAACCCGAGCCCGAGAAGATCAGGATCGGCGATCGCCTCGACGAGGGCGTCCGGTCCGAGCGCAGCGAAGGCGGCTGCGCTCCTGGCATTGGCCCGGTCGGATCCAGCTCCGTGGCGCACCGTTCGCATCATGAGGCCCCGACGGGAGAGCCCGACGACGCTGGCCAGGTGGGCGGCGACGTCGAGCACCGACCAGCCATCGCAGAGCGACGGCTCCTGCCAGTCTTGATCGGACAACGACGCCAGCAACTCGGCGATCTCGGTGCGTTCGGCCCGCAGCTGGGCGACGGTTTCGGTTCGAGTCATGGTGACCCCTCCATCGTTTTGATACGATCGTATCCAAACGATGCCACGTGAAGGAACCCGACGCAAGGAAGGTCGTCAATGCCACGACAGGTTGATCACGGCGCCCGTCGACGCGAGATCATCGATGCGCTCGGGCGTCTCGCCACCCGCGAAGGGCTCAGCGCCGTCACGTTCCGCACCCTCGCAGCTGAAGCCGATGTGTCGGTGCGGCGCATCCAGTACTACTTCGGTGACAAGGCGGCGCTGCTCAGCGCCGCACTCCAGGCCGTTGGGGAGGAGGGCTTTGCCAGAAGCCTCACCGCGCTCGCTGCCGCCGGCCCCGACGTTTCCGTGCGCGACCTGCTCTCGATCCTCGTCCGGGTTGGGCTCCCGCTCGACGACGAGAGCCGCCGTATCGCACTGCTCTTTCACAGCTTCCATGTGGCCGCCATCACCGACGAGGCCCTGGCCACCACCGAGGCGAGGGAGGTCAAGCAGTGGACGGTCCCGTTCGTGTCGATTCTCATCGGCCAGGCCCGCGACGGTGGCGGAACCCGCGACGGGATCGATCCCGATCACGAAGCCGTGATGCTGATGGCTGCGTTCGACGGGCTGACCCTCGACCTCCTGGCCGGCACCCGGACCGCGCAGGATGCGCTCGCCGCGATCGACTACCAGCTCGACCGGATCTTCACCGACACCTCGGTCGTCGCCGTGCTGCCCGACCCCGCCCAGCTCTCACCGGCAGCCCCGGCGTGACGGCCCGTGCAGGGTGTCGGTCCGTCTGAGGGCGTCAGACGACATCGCTCATGGGCGATCGTCTGGCATCACGATCGTGCTCAGGAGTCGACGGCGCCGACCCGGGGTCGGGCCGTTGGCCAGGTGGGGTTCGACCACGGCTCGAAGCTGCTCGACCAACTCAGTGAGTTCGTCGTCATCGAGCCAGAGCGGGGCCTGTCGGTAGCCGACACCGTCTGACGTCAGGTCTCGTCCACCGCCCTGATTCATCGCGAGGTACGCGCCGAAGTCGGACAGGAGCGTGCCGAGGAATGTCGCGAAGTACCGGATGTGGTCGTCGTCGCTGGCGGCTTCGAGCTGTTGGGCCGTGAGCGTCGCCGCCGACTCGACCACCCCATAGGTCCGCTCCACTCCGCCCCGGCTCGGGCGTTCGCTCACGACCTCGACGATGCCACTGTCGACCATCTCGCCGAGGCCGGTGTGACATCGCTGCGCTACGACAAGCGCGGGGTCGGGGCCAGCACGGGCGACTACCTCTCGGCCGGATTCCACGACAACGTGGCCGACGCTCGAGCGGTGCTCGAGACACTCCGCGCCCGACCGGAGGTGGATCCCGGGCGGGTGTTCGTCGTGGGCCACAGCGAAGGGGCACTGATCGCCTCGGAACTTGCGTCGTCGGGTGGTCTGGCTGGCGTGGCGCTGCTCGCAGGGGCGGCCCGAACCGGCGAGGAGGTGCTGCGGTGGCAGGCCGGTCAGGTCGAGGCCACCCTGCCGGCCCCGGTCCGGTTCCTGCTGCGCCTCTTCGGCCAGAACATCGTCGACGTGCAGACCAAGCGGCTGGCCCGGCTCAGAGCGTCGACAGAGGACGTGATCCGCGTCCAGTTCGTCAAGATCAACGCCAGGTGGTTCCGCGAGTTCATGGCGTTCGATCCTGCTCGGGCGCTCGCCGCTGCCACTGTTCCGGTACTCGCCGTCACCGGGGCCAAGGACATCCAGGTGGACCCCGACGACGTGGGCGCCATGGGCGCCGTGGTGTCAACGCCGTTCAGCGGGCACGTGGTGGACGACGTGACCCACCTGCTGCGCGCGGACGAGGGCACACCCTCGGTTCGCACCTACAAGAAGCAGGCCACGCGACCACTCGATGATCGAGTGGTCTCACTGGTGGTCGGCTTCGTCAGCGATTCAGACGTTACTGGGGCACCACATCGAGGCCGATCGGCTGACCAGCCAGCTTGTGGTCGGGGTCGAGGTCCGACGTGAGCTCGGTGTCGGTGGCGAGCACCTGCGAGGCCACCCAATCGAGATGAGGGGCCAGCGACGACTGGAGGTCGTCGGGCAGGTTGAGGCGGAGCTGCACCCGATCGGTGACCGCCAGGTCGCGATCCTTGCGCAGCTGTTGCACGGCCCGGACGAGGTCGCGGGCGGTGCCCTCGGCCTCGAGTTCCGGGGTGAGCTCGGTGTCGAGAACCACCACGGCGTTGTTGCCCGGTAGGGGAGCCGCGGCAACCCCGTCGAGCGGATCGAGACCGAGCTCGAAGTCGTCGCCCTCGAGACGATGGCCAGCGACCTGCACCGAGCCGTCGTCGTTGGCCTCCCACTCACCGGCCTTGGCGGCCTTGATCACCTTCTGGACGTCGGCCCCGATCTTGGGGCCGAGTACCCGACCATTCGGGCGAAGGCGGAACACGCCGAAGGTCTCCACGTCGTTCGAGATGGTGATCTCCTTGACGTTGATCTCATCGGCCAGCACGTCGAGGAACGGGCGGATCTGCTCCACGTCGGCACCGGCCACCGTGGCTGACGCCAGCGGCAGACGCACCCGGAGGCCCCGGTCGTCACGGAGTGACAGCGCGGCCGAGGCTGCATCGCGGAGACGGTCCATCGCGGTGACCAACTCGTCGTCGGCGGGCAGATCGGCCAGATCTGGCCAGTTCTGGAAGTGCACACTGGCGAGCGCCTCGTCGTCACTCTCGGCGCGTCGGGGCGCGGTCAGCCCGAGCCACATCTCCTCGGCCACGAGCGGCAGCAGGGGCGCCATCGTGGTGGTGAGCGTGAGCAGCACGGTGTAGAGCGTGTCGAGCGCCTCGGTGTCGACCTCGTCCGATTGGGTGTTCCAGAACCGCTCACGGCTCCGGCGGATATACCAGTTGGTGAGCGCGTCAAGGAAGCCCTGGATCGTGGCACAGGCCCCGGCCAGGTCGTAGGCGTCGAGCCTTGCACCCGTTTCGGCCACCATCTGGCGGGTCTTCGCCAAGATGTAGCGGTCGAGCAGATTGGTCGAGGCCGTCGATCGCTCTGCCTGGTAGCCCTCGGCGTTGGCGTAAAGGGTGAAGAAGCTGTAGGCGCTCCAGATCGGGTTGAGCACCTGGCGCACCACGTCGCGGATGCCCTGGCCGTCGGCGTCGATCCGCAGGTCCAGGCCGCGCAGGATCGGCGAACTCATCGAGAACCATCGCAGCGCGTCGGACCCGATGGTGCCGAACACCTCGATCGGGTCGGGATAGTTGCGGAGCTTCTTGGAGAGCTTCTGCCCTTCACCGTCGAGCACGAGCCCGTGGCAGATCACGTTGGCGAACGCCGGCGCGTCGAACAACGCCACCGAGAGGACGTGCATCGTGTAGAACCAGCCCCGGGTCTGGTTGATGTACTCCACGATGAAGTCGGCCGGGTTGTTGTTCTCGAACCGTTCCACATTCTCGAACGGGTAGTGGAGCTGGGCGAAGGGCATCGAACCCGATTCGAACCAGCAGTCGAGCACCTCCGGCACGCGGCGCATCATCGACTGGCCCGTCGGGTCGTCGGGGTTCGGGCGCACGAGGTCGTCGATGAACGGCCGGTGCAGATCGTCAGGGCGAACGCCGAAGTCGGCCTCCAGCTCGTCGATCGAGCCGTAGACGTCGACGCGGGGGTAGTCGGGATTGTCGCTGCGCCACACGGGGATCGGCGCGCCCCAGAAGCGGTTGCGGCTGATCGACCAGTCGCGGGCGCCCTCGAGCCACTTGCCGAAGCGGCCGTGCTGCACGTGGTCGGGGATCCAGTTGATCTTCTCGTTGGCGGCCAGGAGGCGATCGGTGAGGTCGGTCACCCGCACGTACCAGGAGTTGATGGCGCGGTAGATGATCGGCGTGTCGGTGCGCCAGCAGTGGGGGTAGTTGTGGTCGTAGGTCTCGTGCCGCAGCACCACGCCCATCGCCTTGAGGTGCTTGATCACCTCGGGGTTGGCGTCGAACACGTTCTGGCCGGCGAAGTCGGGCACGTCGGCGGTGAACTTGCCTTCGTCGTCGACCGGCACGACCAGGGCGATGCCGGCCGCTTCGCCAACCGCCTGGTCGTCCTCGCCGAAGCCAGGGGCGATGTGGACCACGCCGGTGCCATCGCCTGTGTCGACGAAGCCGGCCTCCAGCACCACAAAGGCGTTGGCCTGATCGGCGAAGTAGGGGAGAAGCGGGGCGTACCGGCGCCCGGCCAGCTCACGCCCGGTGACGGTGGCCACGGGCTCGGCGTCACCCAGCTCGGCGGCGTACCTGGCCAGTGCAGCCGACGCCAGCACGTAGTGCGAGTCGTCGGCGTCGCCGGTGGGCACGATGGCGTACTCGATGTCGGGGCCGACGGCGAGGGCCAGGTTCGACGGCAACGTCCACGGCGTGGTGGTCCAGGCCAGCATCTTCAGCGGGCCCGGGTCGCCCTCAGCCGGTTCGAGGCTGAAGGCCACGGTGAGGGCCGGATCCTGTCGGGGGCGGGTGGCGTCGTCGAGGCGGATCTCGAAGTTGGCGAGCGGCGTTTCTGCGCCCCAGGAGTAGGGCATGACGCGGTGGGCCTCGTAGACGAGGCCCTTGTCCCACAGCTGCTTGAACGCCCACATGACCGACTCCATGTAGGAGAGGTCCATGGTCTTGTAGTCGTTCTCGAAGTCGACCCAGCGAGCCTGGCGAGTGACGTACTCCTCCCACTCGGCGGTGTAGCGCAGCACCGAGCGGCGGCACTGGGCGTTGAACGCCTCGATGCCGTAGTTGATGATTGCGCGCCGGCCGGAGACGCCGAGCTCCTTCTCGGTCTCCATCTCGGCGGGCAGCCCGTGGCAGTCCCAGCCGAACACACGCTCGACGCGGTGGCCCTTCATGGTCTGATAGCGAGGAACCACGTCCTTCACGTAGCCAGTGAGGAGGTGCCCGTAGTGGGGGAGACCGTTGGCGAACGGGGGCCCGTCGTTGAACACGTAGCGGCTGCCGCCCTCGTCCTCGTCGGGCCGGCGGTCGACCGAACTCTCGAACGTGCCCTCGGCCTTCCAGCGGGCCAGAATGGCTTGCTCGATCGCCGGGAAGTCAGCGCGTGCAGGTACCTCGGGATAGGGCGGTGTGGAGACCGATGAAGCCATGCCGTTCACGATATCGGCGGCCCCCAACTCGGGTGGCGAATATGACTGCTTGCGGCGCGTAGGGAGATCTCCTACAATACGCCGACCTTCCCGCCATCCCGTTGGCGAGGCCAGGGTCGGCACTGGGGCCGATCTCCTGGTCGATGGTGACTCGGTGGGGCCGGACCTGCCCTCGTGCAGGGTCCGGAGGGACCAGCAACCACCATCACACTTGGGACGACATCGTGGCACCAGCGAAGAAGGCGGCCGGTGCAAAGGCCGCCAAGAAGGCAACGGCAGCGAAGCAGACGGGCACCAAGAAGGCGGCCGCCAAGAAGGCCGCCTCCAAGAGCGCCTCCGCGAAGAAGGCACCGTCCAAGGCCGCCACGAAGAAGGCCGCGGCCGCCACCACGTCCACCAAGAAGGCCACCAAGGCCGCCGCAGCACCAAAGAAGGCCACCAAGAGCAGCGCTGGTGGGGCGAAGGTGACCAAGGGCACCAAGAAAGCCACCACTTCTGCGTCGAAGGCGGCTAAGAAGGCATCGGCCAAAAAGGCCTCGACCCGATCGTCGAACGGCGCGACTCCATCGACTGGGCGCAAGCAGCGCTCCGGGTCTTCCGCATCACCAAAGAAGAGCACGTCTCCCGCCACGATGAGCAACACCTCCACTCCAACGATTCCGCCCGAAGCCGACTACCTCCGAGACCAGGCTTGGCTCGACGGTCAGCGTGAAGCCCTCCATGAGGAGCGGGCCAAGTACACCAGCAGTGCCGACCGTCTCGCCGCCGAAGCTGCGGCGCTGATGGCCGACCGAGAGCCTGGCGATGTCCAGTTCGACGAAGAGTCAGGCGAGGGTGACACCATCGCCGTCGAGCGTGACCGCGACCTCGCCTTGTCGGCCGCAGCCCGGCAGGCGGTGTCCGACATCGACGCTGCACTCGCCCGGCTCGACAACAACACCTACGGCATCTGCATCGCCACTGGCGAAGCGATCCCCAAGGAACGCCTCGAGGCGATCCCCGAGGCCGCGGTCACCGTTCACGCCAAGACCGCCATGTTCTAGCCGAGCCCAGGGTGTTCACTCCCACGCGGTCGCTGCTGCTCGCGCTCGTTCCGGCCAGCATCGTGATTGTGCTGGACCAGATCACCAAGGCGTGGGCGCTTGACGCGCTCGGCCGCGGGCCGTGCGGCCCCGATGGCGACGGCTGTATCGACGTCTTCTGGACCCTGCGGTTCAATCTCGTGTTCAACGAGGGCGCTGCGTTCAGTACCGGCACGAGCTTTGGCCCGGTGTTCGCCCTCGTGGCCGCCATCATGAGCGGCGTGCTGCTCTACATGGCCAACCAGCGCACCGATCGGCTCAGCCCGCTCCTGCTGGGCACCGTGGTGGGCGGAGCGATCGGGAACCTGATCGACCGCATCACCCGAGCCGACGACGGGATCGGCAGTGGTGCGGTGATCGACTTCATCGACTTCCAGTGGTGGCCCGTGTTCAACGTGGCCGACATGGCCGTGGTTGGAGGCGTGATCGCACTGATTGCCCACTCCATGCTCGACCCGACTGCGTCCGGCGTTGCCTCGGATCCGCCGGCTGATGGCGGTGCTGGCACCGCTGATGGCATCGGCGCCGGCCCGGATGACCTCAGCCGAGCGGATGACCACGACGCGGCAGCCGATGCTGCTCGGGTGCCCGACGACGCCGACGCCGAGCGGGTTCCGGGTGATTCCCCGGCCCCCGACGGGTGACCGAGCACGTCGACGACGAGGTGCCCGGCGCCCTCGACGACCAGCGGGTCGATCGGGTGGTGTCCTTCGTCGCCGATCTGAGCCGACGCGTGGCGCAGGAGTTGATCGCCGCTCGTGCGGTCAGCCTCGACGGACGGGACGTGACCCGGGCGTCGGAACGGGTGCGGGCCGGTCAGCGGCTGACGTTCTCCTACGAACGCGAGTCGCGCGCCCCTGAGGCCGATCCGAGCGTTGAGGTACCGGTCGTTCACGTCGACGTCCACGTGGTGGTGGTGGACAAGCCGGCCGGAATGGTGGTGCACCCCGGATCCGGGGTGCGGGGCGCCACGATGGTGAACGGCCTCCTCGCCCAGTTCCCGGAACTGGCCACCGTTGGCGAGGCCGACCGTCCCGGCATCGTCCACCGGCTCGACCGGGGCACGAGTGGGCTGTTGATGGTGGCACGCACCGCTGGCGCCCACGCCGCCCTCGTCGGTCAGCTGCAGGAGCGAACGGTGCTTCGGCGCTACGAAACGCTCGTCGAGGGGCGAGTCGATGCTGAGTCCGGCACGATCGACGCACCACTGGGACGTTCGCCTCGCGACGCCACCCGACGTGCGGTCGTCGCCGATGGGCTCGATGCTCGCACGCACTACGAGGTGCTGGCCCGCCACCGCGAGCCCGACCGGTCCGGGCCCGCCGCAGTCTGCACCTCGCTGGAGTGCCGGCTCGAAACCGGACGGACCCACCAGATCAGGGCGCATCTCAGCGCCATCGGCCACCCCGTCATCGGCGACGTCGACTACGGCGCCGAGAGCGACGCGGTGCTCGGCCGGGGTCGCCCCTTCCTCCATGCCCGTGATCTCGGCTTCGAGCATCCCACCACGGGCGAGCTGATGATGTTCACTTCACCGCTGCCCGACGATCTCCTGAGCCGTAGCAGCGGCCTTGTCGAAACTCCCTGACGAGTCGGGCCCCTCGGGGAACGGTCGTGGGACTGCGGCGCTCAGGAGCCGGGCGGGTGCCGAGGCGTCGGGCGCGTGATCACCTCGGAGCGGGGCGGTCGCGGGCGGGCCGAGGAACGCCCCGGCTCGTCGTCACGTCGTAGGCCGAGGGCGATGGTGGCCACGATGCGCTGCCCAGCGGGGAGGTCGAACTCGGTCTGCAGCGCCGACTCGTGGTCGAACGGGCCGAACAGGCAGGCGCCCCAGCCGCGCTCGGCGGCGAGCAGCAGCAGGTTCTGCACCACGGCGCCAGCATCCACCCACCAGTACGGCACGGGCCACCGATCGGCGCCGGTACCGCGGCCGGTCCGGGCCTTGTCGGCTTCGGAATATCGTTCGAGGTAGCGGTGGGGCTCGGTGGTCACGAGCACCAAGGCGGGTGCATCCAGCAGCTGCTGCCAGCGAAACCCATCACGCCCTGGCGGCGGGAGGGTGGTGTCCCAGTAGCGGGCGACGAGATCTGGTTCGTCGAGCACGACGAACGCCGTCGCCTGGGTGTTGCCGGCTGATGGGCCTCGGCGTGCGAGGTCGAGCATCTCGTCCAGCTCAGCCGCGGGGAGCGGATCAGCCCGGAACGCCCGGTGCATCCGTCGGCGAACGATGGCGTCGCGCAGCTCCATGGACCGTGGCTCCCTCGGCTGGGCGGCTCAGGTGGCGTCGGGCCAGGGCCGCTGCCCAGAGGCCATCGACGAGACGTCGGCCAGCGTGAAGGTCTCAAGGCGGGCGCGGATCTCGTTGCCGACCGTATGCCAGATCGACAACAGCACGCACTGCCCCTCGTGGTCGCAGGCCCCGTCGGTGTGGGGCTGGCCGAAATCGCCGAGGGCGATCGGGCCGTCGACGGCGCGGATGATGTCGGCGAGGGTGATCTCCGCTGGTGGCCGCGCCAGCACGTAGCCGCCTCCGACGCCCCGCTTGGATCGGACCAGCCCGGCGCCCTTGAGTGCGAGAAGGATCTGTTCGAGGTAGGGCTGGGGCAGCCCGGTGCGCTCGGCGATGTCACGCACGGTGGTCGGTGTTCCGCCCTCGGCATGGAGCGAGAGGGAGAGCAGCGCGCGGCTGGCGTAGTCTCCCCTGGTCGACACCTTCACCCCACCAGCGTACCGGCCACCGTCGGTGCCAGTGCGAACGGTGGGCGGGCCCGGATGGGTTGGTCCCGACCAGGCACGGTAAACTCGGCCGGCCGCGGAGTAGTCGAACGTGAACCAGCCAGGGGAACCTGTGGACCAACAGACGCAACCCGTATTACCCGCCTACGGCGAGGGCTGCGTCAGTGATCTCATGCCGGTGATGCTGGGCCTCGCTCCGGACTCACCACTGCCCGTGACCCTCACCCCGGACCGGCCCCGCGTGCTGGTGGTGCTCGACGGCCTCGGCTGGGATCAGCTGCGCGAACACGCCGCCGTCCTCCCGACGCTCACCGCCATGACGGGCGGGCCGATCACCACTGTTGCCCCGTCCACCACAGCCACGGCGCTGACATCGATCACGACCGGCCTCACCCCGGCTGAGCACGGCATGGTCGGCTACCGAATGATGGTGGACGGCACCGTGTTGAACCTGCTGCGGTGGGGCACCGATCGGATGGGCGACGCCCGTCAGACCCTGCCCCCCGATGTGCTGCAGCCGTTCCCGCCGTTCCTCGGCGAGGCACCAGCGCTCGTGACCAAGGCCGAGTTCCGCCGGTCTGGGTTCACGGTCGCCCACCTGCGTGGGGGCCGTCTCACGGGGTATCGCACCCCGGCGGTGCTGGTGCACGAAGCGGCCCGTCTCGTGCGCGAGGGGGAGCCGTTCGTCTACGCCTACTACGACGGTGTCGACAAGGTGGCCCACGAATACGGCCTCGGCTCCACGTACCGGGCCGAGCTGGCCTTTTCCGACCGGCTCGTCGCCGACCTGCTGGCGGCGGTGCCGGCCGGCACCGAGGTGATCGTCACCGCCGATCACGGCCAGCTCGACTGTCGGGATGGGCTCGTCCCCGTGGCTGAGGATGTGCTGGCGCTCACCACTGGTCTCTCGGGGGAGGGGCGCTTCCGGTGGCTGCACACGAACGACGGAGCCATCGACGATCTCCTCGCCGGCGCCATCGAGCACCACGGACACAACAGTTGGGTGCGCTCGGCCGAGCAGGTGCTGGACGAGAAGTGGTTCGGTGGGGCGATGGCCCCCGACGTGCGCGCCCGGCTGGGTGACGTTGCGCTGTTGCCCATTGGAACGCATGCCTTCGAGGACCCAGCCGACTCGGGTCCCTTCGAGTTGGTCGGCCGCCACGGCTCGCTCACGTCGGCCGAGATGCTCGTGCCCTGCGTGATGGCCGAGGCCTGACCCGTACTCCGTTCTCAACGGTCCTTCGGTACTGGCCGAGGGGCGACGACTTCAGACAGGTAGAACTGACACCATGACTGATCAACAGCCCGAGACGCCCGAGATCGTTGACGGCGGCGACGCACCGCAGCCCGACCAGGGCGAGATGACGGTGTCGGAGCCGGCCAAGGTCATGCGGATCGGCACGATGATCAAGCAGCTCCTCGAGGAGGTACGCGCCACCGACCTCGACGAGGCCGGCCGCGATCGCCTTCGCGACATCTACGAGACGTCGGTGGGTGAGCTCAGTGAGGCCCTGTCGCCCGACCTCCGTGAGGAACTGCAGCGGCTGGCGCTCCCCTTCGAGGCCGAGGTGCCCTCCGAGGCCGAGCTCCAGATTGCCCAGGCCCAGCTCGTCGGCTGGCTCGAGGGCCTGTTCCACGGCATCCAGGCCACGCTCTTCGCTCAGCAGACGGCGGCTCGCCAGCAGCTGGAGATGATGCAACGCTCCCAGGCGCTGCCCCCCGGGGTCCAGCCCGGTGGCCCTGGCCCTGGCGCCGGCCCCGAGCAGAGCGCCGGCGGAAGCGGCGTGTACCTGTAGCCACCCGCGGTGAGTTCGGTTCGAGCGGTCGTATCAAGTTGCGCGCAAGGGGGTTGAGCGGGGAGAATTGACGGTCGGGACCAACGGAATCAAGGGGGATTCGGACGCGTGGCGATCGAGGTTCGAACAGCTGATTGCACAAGTCTCGGGGACAGCGATTTCGCGGCTATGGCCGATCTCGTCGCTGGAACGGCCGGTTGGGAGGTCGGGACCCTGAGCAAGCAGGCCGATGAGTGGGTGCTGGCCACTCAGGCATTCGAGGGCGACGCCCTCAAGGGATTCATGCTCACCACACTCGAGCGCATCGGCGGCACACCGGCGATGGTCATCGGCTTGGGGGCCGTCGACCGCAGCCGGCAGCGGGCCGGGGTGCTCAAAGCGATGATGGCCGAGAGCTACCACAAGGTGCTCATGGCGTTCCCCGACGAGGATGTGCTGGTGGCCACGCGGCTCACAGGTGTTGGTCCGTTGGAGGCCCTCACCGACCTCAGCGACATCCGCCCATGGCCCGAAACCAGGGCCAACGGCGAGGAGCGCGCCTGGGGGCGTCGCCTCTCGAAGCGCTACGGCGCCGCCGACTTCAACGACCGCACAATGGTGGCTCGCAGCGATGGTGACACGCTGGCATTCGACCACGAGTCGCTGAAGCAACTCGACGGCGAAGAGATACTCGACGACTGCACCGCCGACGACGGCGAGTATGTGATCGCCTGGGGTTGGGCGATGGCCGAATTTCTCGAAGGGTTCCACTCGCCAGCAACGTGATGCCTTCGCGCTGGACGGCGCCAACGCGGACGCGAGGTCGAGTCCAGGTCAGGCGACCATAGGCTGGCGGTATGGCAACGGTGTATCGCAGCACCACGATCGGTGCGTCGCCCGAGGCGATCTGGAGCTACTTGTCCGATCCCACCAACTGGGCGGAGTGGGATCCCGACATCCTGGCCGTCGAGGCCTCCGAGCCCGGCGTGGCAGAAGGCATTGAGTGGCCCGTGAAGCTGAGCGGGGGCCTGCGGGGCACGCTCCGCTTCGACGATGTGGAGCCCCATCGTGAGATGGAGTGGGAGATCTCGGCGCTACGGGGCCTGATGAAGGGCGAGGGCGAGTTCCGGTTCGAACCCGGCGACGACGCCAACACGATCTTCCACTACGAGTTCGAGATGGAGGGCGCGCTCGGCTCGCTGTTCGGCCGCGTCGCCGCCTCGCAGGTGGTGAAGGCCGTCGAAACCGGCCTGGCCAACATCGCGGCGGCCAACCAAGGGGCCTGAGGGCGGTGTGACACCACCGCGTCGAGCGGGCGAGGTCGAGGGGTGGCCGCTACAGTAATTGGAATCACACATGTGTGATTTGTCCACAGCTGTGGAACACGGCGGTGGACATCCTGGGGATAGGCCCTCGACCGGCTGAGGAGAACAAGTAGTGGGCTCGTCGTTCACGCACCTTCATGTTCACACCGAGTACTCGATGCTCGATGGTGCGTCACGGCTCGACGAACTGGTGGCCAAGGCTGCCGCCGATGGCCAGCCTGCACTCGGGATCACCGACCACGGGAACATGTATGGCGTGCTCGACTTCTACCGGGCATGCAAGAAGCAGGGCATCAATCCCGTCATCGGCACTGAGCTGTACCAGGCCGACGACTCCCGTCACGAGCGCCCCAGCCGGCGAGGCAAGCTCGACGACTCTGGCGGCACGACCGACGGTGGTAAGAAGCTCTACTACCACCTCATTGCCCTCGCCGAGAACAACACCGGCTACCAGAACCTGATCCAGCTCGCATCCCGGGCGTTCATGGAGGGCTACTACTACAAGCCCCGTGTCGACTGGGAGGTGCTCTCAGACCACTCCGAAGGCGTGATCGCCACCACCGGCTGCCTGGGCGGCCACGTGCTCCAGTCCATCATGCAGGGCAACGAGCGGCTGGCACTCGAGAAGGCCGCCCGCCTCCAGGACATCTTCGGCAAGGACAATCTCTTCATCGAGCTGCAGGATCACGGCATCCCGGCCCAGGCCGAGACGAATCCGAAGCTGATCGAGATCGCCCGCAAGATCGGGGCGCCGCTGCTCGCCACGAACGACAGCCACTACACCAACCAGATCGATCACGTGTCTCACGACGCGTTGCTCTGCGTGCAGACGGGTTCGCTCATGAGCGACCCCGACCGGTTCAAGTTCCACGGCGACCAGCACTTCTTGAAGTCGGCTGCCGAGATGCGGTCCGAATGGCACGAGCTCCCCGAGGCGTGCGACAACACCCTCTGGATCGCGGAGCGGGCCAACGTCGAGATCGAGTTCGGCAAGCCCCTATTGCCTGACTTCCCCATCCCGGAGGGGTTCGACGGCGCAGACGACTACCTGCGTCACCTCACGATGGAGGGGGCCAAGAAGCGTTGGGGGAACACGCTCCCCGACGAAGTGGTCGATCGCCTCGTCTACGAGCTCGACGTGATCAAGAGCATGGGCTTCAGCTCCTACTTCTTGATCACATGGGACCTGATCCGTCACGCCCGCGACGTGGGAATCCGCGTCGGGCCAGGGCGAGGGTCGGCCGCGGGGTGTGCGGTGGCCTACACCCTTTGGATCACCGACCTCGATCCCATCAAGTACGACCTGCTGTTCGAGCGCTTCCTCAACCCGTCCCGCATCTCGATGCCCGACATCGACATGGACTTCGACTCCCGCTACCGGGACGAGATGATTCGGTACGCCGCCGAGCGCTACGGCCGTGATCACGTGGCCCAGATCGTCACGTTCTCCCAGATCAAGGCCCGGGCCGCGGTTCGTGACGCCGCCCGGGTACTCGGCTATCCCTACGCCGTCGGCGACAAAGTGGCCAAGGCCATGCCGCCGTTGGTGATGGGTCGCGACACGCCACTGAAGTACTGCTTCGAGGAGAGCGACAAGTACGCGGACGGCTACAAGGCTGCGGCCGAGCTGCGAGGCATGGTGGCCACCGACGACGACGTGGCCAAGGTGGTGGAGGTGGCCAAAGGCCTCGAAGGCCTCCGCCGCCAGGACGGCATCCACGCCGCCGCGGTGGTGATCACCAAGGATCCGCTCACCGACTATCTCCCGATCCAGCGCAAGCCCGAGTCCGGCAAGGACATCGAGGACGCCCCGGTCGTCACCCAGTACGAGATGCACGGGGTGGAAGACCTCGGCCTGCTCAAGATGGACTTTCTGGGCCTGAGAAACCTCGACGTCATCACCGACACACTCGCCCTGATCGAACAGGTGCACGGCGAGGCCCCCGACATCGACGCCGTGGACCTCGACGATGGGCCAACCTACGAGCTGCTCCGCGAAGGCAAGTCGATCGGCGTGTTCCAGCTGGAGTCGTCGCCGATGCGTGCGCTCATGCGCTCCATGGCCCCCACTGAGTTCGAGGACGTCGCCGCCCTCGTGGCCCTGTACCGACCGGGCCCCATGGCGGCGAACATGCACAACGACTACGCCGACCGCAAGAACGGCCGCCAAGAGGCGGTGCCGTTCCACCCCGACGCCGCCGAGATCCTCGGCGGCACCTACGGCCTCTGCATCTACCAGGAAGAGTTGATGCAGCTGGCTCAGAAGTTCGCCGGCTACGACCTCGCCCAAGCCGACAATCTCCGAAAGGCGATGGGCAAGAAGATCCGCGAGAAGATCCAGGCCGAGCGGGCGACCTTCGTCGATGGGTGTGACGAGCAGGGCTACGGGCGTGAGCTCGGTGAAGAGCTCTTCGACACCATGGAGCCCTTCGCCGACTACGCCTTCAACAAGAGCCACTCCTACGGCTACGGCTTCGTCAGCTACCAAACGGCATACCTGAAGGCGAACTATCCCGTCGAGTACCTGGCCTGCCTGCTCACCAGCGTCAAGAACAACCTGGAGAAGGCGGCGATCTACCTCAACGAGTGTCGGCAGATGGGCATCACCGTGCTCGTGCCCGACATCAACCGGTCCGATCTCGACTTCACCTCCATTCCCGATCCCGAGGGTGGTGAGCTCAACGCCATCCCGTTCGGGCTCTCGGCCGTGCGCAACGTCGGCGATGGGCTCGTCGAGCTCCTGCTCGCCGAACGCAACGAGAATGGCCCGTTCGAGAGCTTCATCAACTTCTGTGAACGGGTCGACTACCAGGTGTTGAACAAGCGCACTGTGGAGTCGCTGATCAAGGCCGGCGCCTTCGACTCGCTCGGGCACCCCCGCCAGGGCTTGCTGCTCGCCTTCGAGGACATCATCGACAAGACCGTGAGCTCTCGTCGCGAGCACGACATGGGCGTGATGACGCTGTTCGGCTCGGCTGGAGACGACGACAACGAGTCGTCCTTCGACGACCGCCCCGACATTCCCGACAAGGAGTTCGACAAGACTCAGCGCCTCGCCTTCGAAAAGGAGATGCTCGGGCTCTACGTGTCGGACCACCCGCTCATGGGCATCGAGGCCTCGCTCGAACGCAAGTGCGATCGCACGCTGTCCGACCTCGAGGATCTCGAAGAGAACGCCAGCGTGGTAGTGGGCGGGGTGGTCACCAACTTCCAGAAGAAGTGGACCCGCAAGGGCGACCTCATGGCCGTGTTCGTGCTGGAAGACCTCACCCACAGCGTCGAGACAATGGTGTTCCCCAAGAGCTTCGCCGACTACGGCCACCTGCTCCAAGACGATCGGATCGTGGTGGTGCGCGGCCGGGTGGACAGCCGAGACGACCAGCCCAAGCTGATGGTGCAGTCGATCGAGGTGTTCGACGCCGATCGGGCCGGCGCATCGCCGCCCCTGCGCTGCAACATCCGCCCCGAGCAGCTCTCCGACGATCTGATCTCCCGGTTCAAGAAGATCCTCATCGAGCACTCCGGCGACTCGCCCGTGCTGGTGCACCTGAGCGAGGAGACCGTGGTCCGCCTGGCTGACGACTACTGCGTCGACACCTCCAATGGGCTGATCCCCGAGCTGCGGGTGCTTCTCGGCGCCGACTCGGTCGTTCTCTAGCTCCGGAGCTGCCTCCGCGGTGCCGTGACCCGGTTCTGCCTCTGGCAGAACGCACCGCCGGTGCCGTGCTCCTGCGCCACTCTGGAGGCCATGAGCACCTCAACGCTTCCCAGATCCAGCGCCGTCGACAGGCTGGCCGAACAGCGCATCCTCCTGCTCGGCGACACCGTCGACAACGACAGCGCCAACCGACTCCTCACCCAACTCCTCGTGGCCTCGGCCGAGGACCCGGTGAGCGACATATGTGTGTACATCAACTCGCCCGGTGGGTCGGTACTGGCCGGCCTCGCCGTGTACGACGCCATGCAGCTCATCCCGAACGACGTGGCCACCGTCGCCGTTGGTTTCGCCGCAAGCATGGGCCAGATCCTGCTGTGCGCCGGTACTGCCGGGAAGCGCTACGCCCTCCCGAACGCCCACGTGGTGATGCACGAGGGATCCGCCGGCCTCGGGGGCTCGGCGACCGACGTTGCGATCCAGGCCGCCAGCTTCGAGGCGACTCTCGATCGGCTCCGTCGAATCATCGCCCACCACACCGGCCGTGGCCTCGACGAGGTGGTGCGTGACGTGGGGCGCGACCGGTGGTTCGACGCCCACGAGGCCCGGGAGTACGGCTTCGTGGACCATGTCGTGGACTCGCTCGATCAGATCGTGCCTGCTCGCCCCACCCGCCGTGTCGGCCTGACCGCCGCCATCTCGTGACCGGAGCCAGCCCGATGACGATCGACATGAACACCTACACCATCCCCAGCGTGGTCGAGGCCACCACCCGAGGCGAGCGCGTGTCCGACATCTACTCCCGCCTGCTCACCGAACGGATCGTGTTCATCGGCACCCCGATCGATGACGGCGTGGCCAATGTGGTCATCGCGCAGCTTCTGCACCTGGCCGCGGAATCGCCAGCCGACGCCCAGCTCTACATCAACTCACCCGGCGGGTCGTTCTCGGCCATGCTCGCCATCTACGACACGATGCAGTACATCGACCTCGACGTGGCCACGCTGTGCGTTGGCCAGGCGGCGTCGAGCGCGGCCATCCTGTTGGCGGCCGGCACGATCGGCAAACGGTCGATCCTGCCTCACGCTCGGGTGGTGCTCCACCAACCCCACTCCGCCGGGCGGGAGGGCTCGCTCAGCGATCTGGCGCTCGAAGCGGCCGAGTTGGCCCGCACCAAGGCCCTGGGCGAGGAGCTGCTCGCCCACCACAGCGGCCGCCCGGTCGGCGACATCCGCGACGACACCGATCGCGCGCTCGTTCTCCGGGGAGCGGCCGCCGTGGACTACGGCGTGGCCGACCAGGTGGTGGACCGGGCGCCCTCAGGCCGCGAGCATGCGCGGCGAGCCGAGCCCCTGCGGCCGGATCGTCCGGATCGGCTCGACGGGGGCGACGGTACCGACGCGTAGCCGCTCGACGGCTCGTTCGAGCACGTCGTCGAGTTCGAGGCCGAGTGCATGGTGGATCGCATGGAGCACGTCCGACGACACTTCCTTGCGGCCGCGCTCGATTTCGGAGAGGTAGGGGAGGGACACCGCCGCCTCGTCGGCCACGTCGGCGAGTGTTCGCCCCTGTTGCAATCGTTCAGTGCGGAGCGTATCCCCGATCACGTGGCGGAGCCGCAGGTCGGCGTCGTGATCGGCGGTGCCGTCGGCGTCGGTTGCCCGCTCCGGTTCGGCGTCCTGCCCCACGTCGGCGGGCGGTGGCTCGGCGCTGGCGCGCACGACCGAGAACCCAACGGGGGAGCGTCGGGTCGGTCGGGGTGCTGCCATGCACGAAGCGTAGCGGACCGAGCGCAGCCGGTCGTGAGCCGGGAGCGACCCGAGTCGATTGACACATCGGCGTGGTCGTGAACCGGTTGCGGCTCCTGCGATACTGGCCGTGCTCCTGACCCGCCCGCCGCCCTGACCGGGTTCCGTCGTCCCGCCGCCGGACCGGTCGCCTCAGGGGAGTTCCCGCCAGTGTCCCAGACCCAGACCGTGACGACCGTTCGCGACCCCGCGCCCGGTCCGACCTCCATCGCCGTGTACGTCTGCACCCACCGCCGCAACGAGCCGTTGCGGCGGATGCTGGCGTCGCTCGATGTGGCGGCTCGCCGGGTGCAACCCGAGATCGAGATCGCCGTGGTGGTCGTCGACGACAATCCCGATGGGCGGGCCCGAGCCGTGGTCGACGAGGCGGACGTGCAGTTCCGGCGCGGTCTCCACTACCGCCATTCGGGAGCCCAGAACATCTCGATCGCCCGCAACACCGGCCTCGACGCCGCAATGGCCCTCGGTGACTGGGTTGCCATGACCGACGACGATCAGATCGTGGTGCCCGAATGGTTCGTCGCCCTCGCCGACGTGCAGCGCCGCACTGGTGCCGATGCTGTGACCGGCCCCGTCCACCTCCAGTACGAGCCATCGGCCGCGTCGTGGCTCCGGGAGCAACCATTCGCCGAGATCCTCGAAGCTCCACGTCATCCTGACGGATCCCGCGTCGAGGTGTGTTCGACGGGGAACTCGATGATCCGCAGCGCCTTCCTCTCCGCTCGACCCGAGCTCCGGTTCCGCCCCGACCTCGGGGTGATCGGAGGCGAGGACATGGTGTTCTACCGAGCGGCCGTCGCCGCCGGGCTCGACGCCCGGTTCGCCACCGAAGCCGTGTGCTACGGCGTGCAACCGCCTGAACGCGAGAGCTTCCGCTACCAGCTCCAGAGTTGCTTCTGGCTCGGCAACACCGAGTGCATCACCAACCTCGAGAGCGCATCGGCCAGCCGGATCCGTTTGGCTGCTCGCGCCCTGCGCCGCCTCGGTGCCGCCCTCCGTCGACCGGTCGTCCGCATCATGGGGCGCCAGGCTCCCGAGGTGCGCTTCGCCCTGGCGCTGGCGGCCCAGTCGTCGGGGCTGCTGGTCGGCGTCGCCGGTGTGAGGGTCGCCCATCCATGATCGTTGCCCCCGTGCTCACCCGGGCCCAGATCGGCGACGGCCAAGGCGAGGTGCTCGGCCCGATCGCTTCGTTCGGGGCCAGGTCCTATCTCTTCGTGGCCATGGTCTTCGCCTTCGGGGTGACGGGGTTCGAGGTCTTCCCCGGGCCAACGCCACTGGCCCTCCTGGTGGGGGTGGCCGGCGTGCTGGTGCTCGCGCCGAAGCACGTGCTGATGCGCCTGCCGGTCTCTCCGTTGGTGCTGACCCTCGTGGCCTGGACCGCGGCGTCGGTCTGGTGGACCGACTCGCCCCCGGGTACCGCCTTTGCCATGATGCGCCTGCTCCCGATTCTGCTCGGCGTGATGGTGGTGGCCGGGGTGGCCGCCATCGACGACGTGGTGGCGGCCTTGCTCTGGGCGATCCGAGTGAGTGTCGTGGCCACCCTGGCCGTGCTCGCGCTGGTGCCCGAGACCAGGATCCACATCGATCCATCAGGTCAGGCCCCACCCCTCGACGGGTGGCACGGCTGGTTCGCTCACAAGAACATCATGACCCCCTACCTCGTGTTTGGGCTCCTCACGGTGCTGACGTTCGACCGCACCGTGGTGGTGCGGTGGTCCACGCTGGCGCTGATCGGCGTGTTGCTCGTCGGCTCCGACTCGGTCACCGGCATCTCCAGCGCGCTGTTGGCCGTGAGTATCTGGGTATGGCTTCAGCTATACCGCCATCTCGATCTGCGCAACTCCAGCGTGTTCGTGGTGTCGTCGGTGTCGGTCGCCGTGTTCGCACTGGCCTCGCTGGTGGCGACCCTCTCCACCCTCACCAGTGCGTCAGGTCGCGATCTCACCTTCACCGGGCGCACCTTCATCTGGCAGGCCACCTTCGATGCGATCGTCGAACGGCCCGTGCTCGGCTACGGGCTCGGAGGTGTGCTCTTCGACGATCCGGTGTCGCCTCGGACCGCCGAGATCTGGCGCGCCATCGGCTTCGAGGTGCCGCACGCCCACAACGGTCTGCTCGACCTCGCCCTCCAGCTCGGGGTCGTGGGCTGCGTGCTCTTCGTGTTGCTGTTCGGGGCGACGATGCTCGGCGGCGTCGCCATGATCCGCGAGCAGCCCACCGTCGGCGCCTGGATCGTGTCGGTGTTGGTGGTGCAGCTGTACATGTCGCTGTCGGAGGACGTGTTCCTCGGCAACGGGTGGCTGCCAGTGCTCGTCCTGTTTCGGGTTCTGCAGCTCCGCAGCAGCGGTGTTGACTGGCAACCCGACCGCGAGCTCAGCGATCGGGTGCGGGCGCGCGTCGGCCGTGGATCTTCCGGGGCGGGGGCTGCGTGATGGCGCGCACGGTGGCGGCCCAGCTCCGGCGCCGGTGGCGGCAGGGAGCTGACTCGTTCGATGGCCTCGGCACGGACACCATCTGGAGCGGCGTCCACGACGTCGCCCAGCTCGCCTCGGCCTTCACCTCCTTCCTGCTCCTCCAACGGGTGCTGGACCCGGCGACCTACGGCGCATACATCGGCCTCTACGGGCTTCTCGCCACCTTCGGGGCGATGTCGTTCGCCGGCGCTGGCCTCGCGTTGCTTCAACGGCTGGTGGGGGAGGGCGACGACCCCGATCGCACGCTGCGGTCGTTCCTGTCGCTCACCGTTGTGGTCGGCCTCGCCGCGGCGTCGGTGGCGATCCTCATCGGGGCGACCACGCTCGGCCTCGGCCTGACTGAGGTGGCGCTGGTTGTCGGCGCCGAACTGTTCGGGGCGGCCGTGGTGTTCGTGTCGGCGATGCTCGTGCAGGCTGCCTCGGGATTCCCCGCGGCAACCCGGGTCAAGCTCGTCGTGATCGTGCTGCGGATGGCGGTGCTGGTCACGCTGTTCTCGACCGACAGTCTGACCATTGCCAACCTCGGCGCCGGCATCCTCGTGCTCTTCACCGTCTATGCGGGGTACCTGCTGGTGGTTCATCTGCCGCGCCACGGCTACCGCGTGTCGTTCGGGGTGCCCGGAACTCAGGCGGTGCGAACGAGTGCGATGTTCTCGGCCCCGATGGGAGCGTCGAGGGTGCAGACCGACGGCGACAAGTACCTGCTCAACCTCTACGGTTTCGCCGCCGAGGCCGGCTTCTACGGGCTGGCCTACCGCATGGTGCTGCTTGGCACGCTGCCACTACTGGCGCTCGACACGGCGGCGTTCCAGCGCTTCCTGCCGCGGGGGGACGGCGAGCCTGGCCTCCACTGGCGACGGGCCTCACATCTCGGCGCACTGATGCTGGCGGCGAGCATGGCCACGGCGTTGGCCATCTACCTCGCGCTTCCGGCGTTCGGGTTCCTCTTCTCGGACGGATTCGAGGAGGCGGCTGAGATCGTGCCCTGGCTGCTGTTCCTCATCCCCCTGATCGCGACCAGCAATGCACCGATGAACGGGTTGCTCGGGCTGGGACGGGCCGACGCCCGGATGTGGATCTATCTCGGTGCCGCGGCGGTGAGCGTGGTGGCGTACATCGTGTTGATCCCGGTTTCGGGATGGCGGGGCGCCTTCTGGGCGTCGGTCATAGGCGAGTCAGTTCTCTCGGTCACGAGCTGGTCCACGTTGTGGGTGTGCCAGCGCCGCGCCGACCGGATCACCGGGGCATCGCACGTGGCGGCGACGATGTCGACCGCCTAGGTCGCAGTGCCGGGACGCAACCCGGCTCCGCTCGGCTCCGCCGTGATTGCCGCCCTGGGGGCGGTGGTCGTCGTGTCGGCGATCGTGGGCACGCTCGGTGTCGGGCGAGGCTGGCTCAGCCGCGGGCCTGACATCCCGCGCCTGCCGGTACCACCGGTGGCCCAACAAGCCCCCGAGGCCGACCCGGCCGAGGTCGGCCGCGTTGCGGTGGCCGACCCCGATGGCGTTGTGGGGTTCGGCCCACTCATGGTGCAGATCACGGCGCCGGCTGGGGCGAGCGAGATGCAGGTCGGCACCGATCCCACCTTCGACACCCTGGGCTGGTTGCCGGTTGCATCGTCGACCTCCATCGAGATGCGCCACGGCGGGGCTCAGCAGATCTTCGCCCGATTCCGCTCGGAGCCCGGTGCACCGCCGACGGCGCCGGCAGTGGCCGCCGTCATGGTCGACTCCACGATCGCATTCGCCCTGTCGTCTGCGGAGGGCCTGCACCGCCCGAGCTGGGTGCGTGCTCGCAGCGACGAGGTGACCGTGGTGCGGATCGAGGCGGGCCGGGTCGAACGCGTCGGCGACGGGACCAGTCGCCTCGTGGGTCGAACCATCGACGTCAGCGACCTCGCAGCGGGACGATGGGCGGCAACGGCGGCCAACGGCGACCTGGCCACGATCGAGGCCGAGTCGGTCCGGGTGGTCAGCCGTCCCCGCGGCACCGGCCGGGACGACGGTGGCGGACTGGTGGCGGCGGTGGTCCACGACGTCGAGATCCGCTGGGCGGAACCCCTCCGCCGTGGTCAGCAGTACCGGATCGCCGGCCCCGCCGACCTCGTCGAAGACGTGTTCCACCGCCACGATCCCGATCGAGCTGTGAGCCCGGCGATCCGTGTCAACCAGCACGGTCACCACCCAGCCGACCGCCTCAAGGTCGCCTACCTCATCTCGGCTCTGACCCCGGCCCCCGCACCACCCGACGGGCTGGCGTTCCGGGTGGTCGACGACGAGACCGGCACCGTCGTGCACACCGGGTCGGCCGTGCGACGGCCGAGCGCCGACGAGATCGGCCGCGGTGACCTCACCGGGGCCGCGGTGTTCGAGCTCGACTACTCGGCAGTCGACGCGGAGGGTCGCTACCGGGTGTGTGTGGATGGCATCGGCTGTTCCGAGCCCGTCACCGTCTCGAACGACGTCTGGGCCGAACTCGTGGCCACCGTGTCGCGGGCGATGTACCACCAGCGATCGGGCATCGCGCTCGGGCCACCCCACACACCGGTGGCTCGGCCCCGTTCCCATCACCCCGACGATGGCGCTACCGCCGTGGCCAGTACCACCTCGCTGCTCGACGTCATGCTGGCCTCGCCAGGCGATCCGTTCCCGCTCCTCATCGCGGGCGCCACCGCCGAGGCGGTGCCCGAGGCGTGGGGTGGTCATGCCGACGCCGGCGATTGGGACCGTCGCATCCAGCACCTCTGGTACGTCCGGGCCGCGATCGAGGCCCTCGCCGTCGGCGGGGAGCGCTTCACCTGGGACCTCAACATCCCCGAGAGTGGCGACACCGTGCCCGACCTGCTGGACGAGGCGCTCTGGAGCCTCGACGCCTTCGCCCGCCTCCAGCACCCTGACGGGGCGGTGCCGGGGGGAGTTGAGAGCGCCGCCCACCCCCAGCCAGGGGCCACCTCGTGGACCGACGACCTGGCCCGCTACGTGTACGCCCCCGACCCGTTCTCGACCTATGTCTTCGCTGGTGTGGCGGCCCAGGCCGCCGGAGCCGTCGAGCCCTACGAACCCGATCGGGCCGCCACCTACGACGCCGCTGCGCTGGCGGCGATGAACTGGGCCGAGACGGCGCCCGTGCCCGATGGCGCCGCCGGACTCGTCGCGGCGCAGCGCGCCGTGGCGGCTGCCGCGCTCTTGCAACGCAACGGCGATCCGCAGTGGCACGCCGTGTTCACCGCAGCCACGACTCTCGACGATCAGGCAGTCGAACACCTGTCGTGCGCAAACCACGGTGTGTGTGACGCCGCGTGGCTCTATCTCGGCGCTGACACCGACGTCACCCAACCGGCGCTACGAGCACAGATCGAGGCGGCCGTTGTCACCAACGCCGATCTCGTACTCGCGGCCGCCGACACCACCGCGTTGGGCTGGACGATGGAGGATCCGCGGGCCCCACTCGTATGGGGCAACGGGTTCGGTGGCGCCCCGCACACCATCGGCGTGCTCCGGGCCTATCTCCTCACCGGCGACGACCGCTACCGGGCGGCAGCGGAACGAGCGGCGGCCGTCACCCTCGGGGCCAACCCCACCGGAACCAGCTTCATCACCGGTGTGGGTACCGAGCCGGTGCGATACCCGCTGATCGTCGATGCCGTGAACGGTGGCGTTCCGGTGTGGCCGGGCACCCCCGTGTACGGCCCCCATTCCTTCGGCCGGCTCGACGACGACAGCTGGGTCGACACCTGGGTACTCGGCCCATCCGGCGTCACCCCGGACGCCGCATCGTCGCCGTTCGCGTGGCAGTGGTTCGACGTGTCGGAGGTGGCGATGGTGAACGAGTTCACGGTGTTCCAGAGCCACGCCGCGGCACTTCATGCCTTCGCCGTGCTGGCCGCAACGGCGAGGCCGACTGCCGGGGCCGAGCCGGTGGAGTTAGTGGCCACACCGGGGGTGACCAATGGCGAGAGCTGACGCCCCCAGCGACCTCGCTCGACGCCATGTGTTCGGGCTCGACCTCGTCGACGCCGACTCGCTCGATCCCGTGGTGGACGAGATCCTCGACACCGACGTGATCGTGCTCGACGGTGACGGCGAGCTGCCCGTGGTGCTGACCCCGAACGTCGACATCGTGGTGCAGCTCCAGGCCGCTCCTGACGCGCCCGAGACCGAGACCTACCGGCGGGCCCGCTACCTGTTGCCCGACGGGATGCCAGTGGTGGTCGCCTCCCGCCTGCTCGGCTCACCCTTGTCGGCCCGTCTCACCGGGAGCGGATTGTTGGAGCGCCTCTGGCCGCGGCTCGTGGCCGAGGGGCGCCCGGTACTGGTGGTGTGTGCCGACCACACGATCATGGAGCGGCTCGGCCACCGCTCGTCGACCGCCTTCATCGTGCCCCCGTACTTCGACGCCTCCGATGCCGCGGCGGTCGAAGCCGAGGCCGATCGGATCATTGCGCTCGCCACCGCCCAGCCCCGCTGGCCCGAGTACGTGCTCATCGGCCTCGGCCATCCAAAAGATGCACTGGTGGCAGGCGCCCTGTGCGACCGGTGGCCCCACGGGGTGCCTCGCCCGCTCTGCCTCGGTGTAGGTGGGTCATTCGCCATGTTGGTGGGCCTGAAGCGACGGGCCCCTGCGATCATGCAACGACTGGGCCTCGAGTGGTTCCACCGGTTCTGTCTCGAGCCGCGTCGGCTGTTCGTTCGCTACTTCGTCCGAGACCTCGCGTTCGTCACCGTCGTCGCCCAGGAATACCGCCGCCGGTTGCCTCGCACCCATCGCTCCCATCGCGCCGCACACCGTCTCCCGCCGCAAGGACAATCCAGTGACCGCTGACCCCGTCGTCTCCGTCGTGATGCCCCTCGGGGGTGTCGACGCCCGTCTCGAACACCAGCTCCACGCGATCGCCACCCAGACCCATCCGGGGCCGATCGAGATCGTGTGCTCCCTCAACACTGCTGAGGAACATCACCGGGTGCGGCTCGGCACCCAGCTCGCTCGCACCGGAGTGAACGCGCGCATTGTCGACTCGTCCGACGAGCGAAACGCGGCCCACGCCCGCAACGTCGGCGCGGGAGCTGCCAGCGGCGAGCTGCTGCTGTTCTGCGACGGCGACGACATCGTCGACGCCGAGTGGGTGGCCGCGATGGCCGAGGCCCTGGCGGGCGTCGATGCCGTTGGGGGCTACCTCGATGAGCGGCTTCTCGCCGTGCCGGGCCAGGAGACGTGGCGCCCGCCGGCCACACCCGGCACCCTTCCCACCTTCCTCGATGCCCCCTATCTGGTGAGCGCCAACCTCGGGGTGCGCCGCGACGCCTTTGATGCGGTGGGCGGGTTCGACACGAGCCTCACCCGAGGGGAAGACATCGCCCTCAGCTGGGATCTGATGGCCGCTGGATACCAGCTCGGCTACGCCCCAGGGGCGATCGTGCACTACCGCCATCGGCGCGGCGTCTGGCCGATGATGCGCCAGCACTTCCTCTACGGGGTTGGCTTCAGCGAGCTCGTGAGCCGCCGGTCGGTCCCGGGGGAGCACAGCCGCCGCCGCGGTCTCCGCCTCCTCCAGCCGAACGGTCAGCCGGCCCCGGTGCGGGGGTGGCCGTGGTACGTGCGCCGCGGCTCCATTGCTGCCGGTCGCCTGGTCGGCCTCGTGGCCGAGCACCGGCGGGCGAGCGCCGTGCGCTTCGCCGTCACGCCAGCCGACTCTGATCAGATCGCCGCGAGGTAACCCACCATGGAACTGACGTTCGTCATCTCTGCGCTGCGCCGCCGCTTCTGGATCGTGACGCTGTTCGCCATCTTCGGCGCGATCCCAGGCCTCCTCGTTCCCGCCCCCACCGGTGCCGAGTTCCAGACCACCGCCGTGCTGCTCGTCCAGCCGCCGACTCGGGCCACCCCGTCGTTTTCGCCGCCGAACGCCGACCGCTACGTCGCCAGCCAGCTCGAAGTACTCCGCAGCCCCCGCCTGGCCCAGGCCGTGGCCGATCAGGTGAACATTGCGCTTGGGGTGGCGCTCGATGGGCCTTCGGTAGCCGAGCGCACCGAGATCGAACCGCTCCCCGAAACCGACATCGTCGAGATCACCGTGACCGCCGACTCGGACCGCCTCGCCCAGACCACTGCTCAGACCTACGCCGCGATCTATGTGGCCAGCCTCGCCACCAGCGACGAGGACGCCGAGCAGATCGTGCGGCTCGAACAGCAGGTGCAGACACTCACGAATCGCCTCACTGCCCTCGATGAGCGGCTACGGACCGCCATGGTGGAGTTCCTGCCGGATCGCAACGACCTCACCCCGGAGCCGATCCCCGCCACCGAGGTGGTGGACCCCTCCGCCGTCTCCCAGCGTCAGCTCGTGCTGGCCGAGCTGCTGCAGCTCCAGGCCGAGCTCAACGAGCTCCGGCTCGACTCCCGGCTTCGCGTCAACTCCAGGATCATCGCCGACGCCGAATTGCCCATCGAGGCCAACCGGCCGGCCGGAGACTTCCTGCTGGCCGGGGGGCTCCTCAGCGGGTTGCTGATCGGTGTGGTGGTGGCGGTCATGTGGGCCCGGTTCTCGGCCAAGGTGCTCGATCGCACCATCGCCGAGGAGATCCTCGGTGCCCCCCTCGTGTCCGAGCTGGCGTACCACCGGTCGCTCGGCCGCGATTCGCTCGCTGCGTTCCTGGCGTTGCCCCGCACCGCCGTTGGCACGATCGATCAGCTGTGCGTCAGGGCCGAGGCCCTGTCTCCGATTGGAGAGCCGCTCGTCGTGGCCGTGACGGGCACGATGCGCAACGCCGGCTCAACCACCCTGGCGCTGGCCATGGCCGAGCGCTTCGCCGCCGGTGGGGCCTCGGTGGTACTCATCGACGGTGACGTGCGCGATCCTCGCGTCACGTCGTTGTTCAACGGTGCCGCTGAGGGCGGCGTACCGACGGTGGTCGGATCAGGGGGCAACCTCGTCGACGCCGAGGGGCGCTCTGCGCTCACCCGCACGATGGATCCGGCCGTCCGGGTACTCGGGCTCGGCGCCAACCGGGGCCTCACGGCGCTTCGCCGCGACACCGTGCAAACCGTGATCGATGCCGCCCGCTCGGTTGCCGACGTCGCGGTGGTCGATGCCGGCCCGGTGCTCGATCTGGCATCGACGCTGCAATTTGCAGCGTCGTGCGACGCCGTGGTGCTTGCCGTGCCGCTCACCCGGCAGAAGGCCGATCCACTTTCCGACGTCGCTCGTCAGCTCCACCAGGTGCGCTCGAAGCTGCTTCCGGTGGTCACCGCCCCCGGGCGCCGTCCCCGTCGAGACGACGTAGTTGCCGTCGACGGGTCCATCTCGTCGTCGGCCTCGGAACCGTCCGCATCGTCGGCGTCGGCCACTGGGGTGACCTCACCAGGCGCCGACGAACCAACGAAGGTGCCGGCCCGTAACACGGTGATCGATCTCGATGCGCCGGCCGCGCCCCGCCCGGGTCGGCTCGGTGAACGGCCTGTTCCAGAGGGCAGCGAAGGGTCCGAATCAGGCGGACCGGGTGGGTCATCCCAAGGACGCACCGGGGTCGGCGAATCTGTCTAGGGTGTTGGCATGACTCAGCCTGATCCCTCCGAGATTCCGGTCGTCGTGCTCTGCGGCGGGCAGGGAACCCGCATCAGAGAGGCGTCGGAGAAGCTGCCGAAGCCGCTCATCGACATCGGCGGCAAGCCGATCCTGTGGCACATCATGAAGCTGTACGGAGCCCATGGGTTCCGGCGCTTCATCCTCTGCCTCGGCTACAAGGCCTGGGAGATCAAGGACTACTTCCTTCGCTACGAGGAGATGATGTCGGATCTCACGATCCGGGTCGGGGGTGAGAACCCCGGCATCGAGTATCTCGCCCGCGAATCGCTCGATGACTGGGAGGTCACGCTCGTCGATACCGGGATCGACACTGGTACCGGCGGCCGCATCCAGAAGGTCGGCCACCTGATCGACACCGAGTACTTCATGGTCACCTATGGCGACGGCCTCGGCGACGTCGACCTGTCGGGCGAGCTGAAGATGATGGCCGAGAAGAAGCTGACCGCGATGGTCACTGGTGTGCAGCCCACCTCGCGTTACGGCGAGCTCGGGGTCACCGATGGGCTCGTCACCAACTTCGCCGAGAAGCCCCAGACCGAGGACTGGGTGTCGGGCGGCTTCTTCGCCTTCCACCGTGACTTCCTCGACCGGCTCCCCACCGACGATCCGGAACACTTCTTCGAGCGGGGCCCGATCCAGACGGTCAGCCACGACAAGGGCCTTGGGCTGTTCCCCCACGAGGGGTTCTGGATGGGCATGGACACGTTCCGGGAGTACAGCGCCCTCAACGAGATGTGGGCGTCGGGTTCTGCTCCCTGGAAGATCTGGTAGCCACGCCGGAGCCGTTCGGCTCGCCGGCGCTGCCCTGCGGTTCCCGCGAGCGGAGATCGATCACCGCCTCGTTCGCCCGAACCGTCTCAGGTGGCGATGCGTGACCGGCGCGTGCCTGCACCCCGTCAGTTGACATCTGACGGCCTCTGGCGATCCGCAGAGGGGTGAGGAGGAGTGATACGCCCACCTGTTCGGCGGTTGCCAACAGAATGCGCAGGTCCAGGGTGAGCGTCCAGTTCTCCACGTAGTGCAGGTCGAGTCGGCGATAGGCGTTGAACGCCGCATTCGATCGGGCCTCGACCTGCCAGAGTCCGGTGATGCCCGGGCGGACTTCGAAGCGGTCTCGCAACTCGGAGTCGAACGCCGCTCCTTCCTCGGGGAGGGCCGGTCGAGGGCCGACCAGGCTCATGTCTCCCCGAACCACATTGAGGAGCTGGGGGAGTTCGTCGATCGAGGTCTCGCGGATGATGCGCCCCACGCGGGTGATCCGGGGGTCGTCGGTCATCTTGAACAGAGGGCCGGTGCGTTCGTTACGGTTCCGGATGCTCTGCTTGCGGGCCTCGGCGTCGGGCACCATCGAGCGGAACTTGAACATGGCGAACGCCTGACCCGAGCGGCCGATGCGGGGGGCGGTGTAGAGAATCGGGCCCCGGTCTTCCAGCCAGATCACCAGGGCAGTGATGGCCATCACCGGGGCGGCACACACGAGAATCAAGACCGCCCCGACCACGTCGACGAATCGTTTCGAGGCCCGCTGTCGACGGCCGATCGAGTTGCGGCCGAGCACCACCAGCGGTTCGTGGGCCAGCGAGCGAATGTCGAACCGTCGCTGCCCGAGCCGGCTCACCCCGGTGGTGAGGTGTACGTCGTAGCCACAGGTGAACAATTCGCGGGTGATCGAGCGGAACTGGTCACCCCGGAACCCGGTTGCGGTCACAATGGCACCGGTTGCCTTGTGGGCCTGCATCAGCTCTGTCATCCGGCTGGTGGGCCCGATCCACCGATCGGCCACCCCGCTGCGCTCGGCCACGGCCAGGTTGCCGATCACGCCGGCCAGGCGGAAGCGGGCTTCGGGGTGATCGACCACCAGATCGGCGAGCTCGCGGGCCTCGTGTCCGGTGCCAACAATCACCACTCGTGTGGTCGGCTCGTCGGCCCACCACTCGTCCTCTACCACGCCGAATATCCCTCGGCTCATGATGCGGCCAGCGAACACCGCACACCAGCCGAGCAGGATCTCCGACGCCCCGATGTGCCAGTCGAGAAAGGCGGCGGTCACCGGCAGCGCGGCGGCACCACCCAGCACGGCGACGAACACGCCTGAGATCTCCTCGGTGCGGGGAAGGGTGGGCCGCCGGGCGTAGAGGCCTTGGCGCTCCATCGTGATCAGGGTGACCCCGGCGGCGACCGCCGCCATGACCATCGATCGCTCGTCGGACCGCTTCAGTTCTTCGGTGATGGTCGTCGCAACCAAGACGGTGAACCAGCTGGCAACAACCACCACGATGTCAGCCGCGCGCTGGGCCAGGTCCAGTCGATGCCAACCGGTCGGGCTCCCGGGAGGGAGAGCGGAGCCGTGACTGACACCTCGGAGCCGCCCGCCCCGCATCAGTACGCGGCTTGGTCGTCTCGATAGTGCGAACCCACCACGAGGTCGTCGGGCTCAGCGGCTGATTCGGGCTGGGGCGTCGGCACCGCAGCGGCTGGCTGGGACGTCTGGGGCGGAACGGCCGGTGGCTCGGCTGGTGTCGGCGTCTCCCGGAGGTCGACTGTCGATGCCTTCCGGCGTCGGAACCACGACCGTCGTTCCGGAGCCTCGTCGGGATGCTCACCGTCGCGGTAGCCGTAGGGGGAACCGGTGGCCTTGATGCCCACCACGCACAACCCGATCACATCGGCACCCACCACGCGGAGACTGGTGAGCGCCTGTTCCAGCGCACGCTTCGAGGTGGAGCCGGCTCGAACCACCACAATCACGGCGTCGACCTGGCGGCCGATCGACGGGGCGTCGGACACCGGCAGCACGGGCGGCGCGTCGAGCACCACCAGATCGGCCTCCTGCTCGACGGCGTCGATCAGTTGCGTGAAGCGAGGCGTGGCCACGAAGTCGGCTGGACTCGGTGGCGCGGTGCCGGTTGGTACCACGATCAGGTTGCGGCTCCCGTGTTCGTCCACCCGCAGTGCCGCCTGGGCCAATGGCATGTCATGGAGGATGTGGTCCGACAGCCCCGGCACGGCGGCACAGTCGAAGATCTGGTGGATCCGTGGTTTGCGGAAATCCACGTCGGCCAGGGCCACCCGGTGGTCAACGGCGCTCAGCGCCCAGGCCAGGTTCACCGACAGGGTGGTCTTGCCCTCCGATTCGTTCGGGCTCGTGATCAGCAGCGAGTTGATCTGGCGCCCGAGGAGGGAGAACTCCAGCGCCGTTCGCACCTTCTGATACCCCTCGGCCACTGCTGTACCCGTGTACCGCATGGTGGCCAGAGGAAGATCCCGCTCGTCGAGCTCACGGCCCGGGGCTGGGATCCCGCCCAGTACGGGAACAGCGAGGTGGGCCAGATCGTCGACGGATCGGATCGTCTGGTCGAGGGCCTCGGCCAGGAGAGCGGCGGCCACACCGGCAGCCAGTCCGACGATCGCTGCCGCCACCAGCACCCGGGCAGCAGGCTCGTTGGCTGGCTCCTGAGGAGAGGAGGCCACCTGCACCACGCGGGCGGTGCCGGTCGAGGCCAGCCGTCCCTGCAGTTCGAGGTTCGTGATGCTCTCGGCGATGGCCTGGACGCGGCTGTCGAGCAGCGTCATCTCGGGTTGGAGCTCGGTGGTGGTGCGGGCCAGTTCGGCTTCCAATTGGGTGCGACGGGCGTCGGTGGGGGCCGCGGCCAGCCGGTTCTCGATTGCGGCCACTGGGGCGACGAGGTCGCGGCGTTGCTCACGCAGATCAGCCAGGTCGGTCTCGAAGGCGAGCACTGCGTCGGTGATGCTGGCCACGGCCTCCTGGCGCTTGGCTTCCACGTAGACCTCGGCCCAGGTGTTGGAGGCCAGGGTCGCATCAGCGGCGATCGTCGACTGGGACGTGAACCGCAAGACGTCCGAGGCCTCGTCCGCAGTCACCGTAATGTCAGGTTCGAGCCCGAGTCGACTCTCGACCTCGGTGCGCACCACGTCTGACAGCGCAGCGTTCACCTCGTTCGACAGCTCCCGACTGGCGAACTGCACATTTGTGAAGCCGCTGTTCGTCACCACGTCCTGGGCGGCCGAATTGCCGAGGGCCACGAGGGCAGTCGTCTCGTACACCGGGGTTCGGACGACAATGAACGCCCCCGCCGCAGCTGCGATCAGCGCGGACATGGCGACGGCCCACTGCCAGCGGCGGCGGAGGATGACGAGATAGTCGCTGAGGGAGAGCTCGTACTCGGGCGGCGGGTCGATCGAGCGCATGGAGATCACGACCCCCTGTTGGAGGGTCGACAAAAAGGAACCACGAGCGGCTACCTCATGTTCGATTGCGGCGGGAGATACTCGATGGATGCTGGATCGACACCGAGGGTGCCAGTGCCGGTACGGCAGCTGGCTGGTCGGACCAGCCTAATCCCCGTGGCCGCAGCCCGGTGGTGGCTGTGCTGTTGCGGTGGACATCGACCTATTGGCCTCCTCCGAGGTGCACACCCTCGGCGGATACCATCACGGCTACGCGTGCGATGTGCGTAGCGGCCTGAGGGGTGGAGTGAATGATCGACGCAGGGTTCTGGGCTGACCAGCGGGTGCTGGTCACTGGACACACCGGGTTCAAGGGCTCGTGGTTGGCTCTGTGGCTCACCGAGATGGGGGCCGAGGTGACCGGTCTGGCCCTCGCCCCGAGTTCGTCGCCATCGCTGTACACCGAGGCCGCCATCGACGATCGGGTGCGTTCGCACATCGGCGACGTGTCCGACGCGGCCTTCGTGGCCGACGTCGTTGCCGAGGCTCGGCCGACAGTCGTGCTACACCTCGCCGCCCAGGCAATCGTGCGCCAGTCATTCGACGACCCCGTCGAGACCTTCGCCACCAACGTGGTCGGAACTGCCGCTGTGCTCGACGCCGCCCGGCGCTCGCCCGATCTCGCCGCCGTGGTCAGCGTCACGTCGGACAAGTGCTACGAGAACAACGAGTGGATCTGGGGCTACCGCGAGAACGAGCCGATGGGCGGTCACGATCCGTACTCGGCCAGCAAGGGTTGCGCCGAGCTGGTCACCTCGGCGATGCGTCGTTCCTACTACACCGACGAGAACGGGCCGCAGGTCGCGAGCGCCCGGGCCGGCAACGTGATCGGTGGCGGCGACTGGGCCGCCAGTCGGCTGATTCCCGACATCGCCCGGGCCTGGTCCGTTGGCGAAGAGGTCGTGATCCGCCGGCCCGAGGCGGTCCGCCCCTGGCAGCACGTACTCGAACCCCTCGCCGGCTACCTCCTGTTGGCCGAGCGCCTCGCTGGAGGCGGCGCCGGCTTCGCCGACGGCTGGAACTTCGGCCCCTCCGACGACGACACGCGGCCGGTCGACTGGATCGTCGACCGCATGAGCCGGCACTGGAAGGGCGAGGTGTCGTGGCGCATCGAACGCGACGGCCCTCACGAGGCCACGCTGCTCAGGCTCGACTCGTCGAAGGCACGCCAGCAGCTCGGCTGGCGGCCCCAGCTCCGGCTCGACACCGCCATCGACTGGATCGTCGAGTGGTACAGCCGCTTCTACCAGGGCGAGTCCGCCCGAGACCTGACCGTCAACCAGATCCACCAGTTCCAGGAGCTGTTGCAAGGATGAAGTTCACCGAGACCGAGCTCTCTGATGCGTTCGTGATCGACATCGAACCGATCGGCGACGAGCGAGGTTTCTTCGCCCGCTGGTACTGCTCACGTGAGTTCGCCGAGCACGGCATCGCCCCACCCGACGCGCAGGGCAACCTGAGCTACAACCGCCACACGGGCACCGTGCGAGGCATGCACATGCAACGTCCCCCGGCATCGGAGGCGAAGCTGGTGCGATGCGTGCACGGTGCAATCCTCGATGTGATCATTGACACCCGGAAGGGTTCGCCGACGAGGTGGCAGTCCGTCGGCTACGAGTTGTCGGCTGACAACCGCCGGGCGCTGTACGTTCCGGAGGGATTCGCCCACGGCTATCAGACGCTCACCGATGACGCCGAGGTCATGTACCAGGTGAGCCAGTTCTACTCACCGGGGAACGAGGTGGGGCTGCGTCACGACGACCCCGAGCTGGGTCTGTCGTGGCCGCTGCCGATCACATCAGTGTCGGACAAAGACTCGTCCTGGCCGCTTCTGGCCGACATCGACCGCGAAGAGTTCGGGGAACCAGCATGATCATCATCGACACTGCGCTCAAGAAGCGTCACGAAGAAGGCAACCCGGTTCGCGTGGCCGCCACCGGCGCCGGCTTCATCGCCCGGGGCCTCACCAACCGGATGGTCAACTACGCGCCTGGCATGGATCTGTCGCTGATCGTGAACCGCACGCCCCAGAACGCGATCAACTGCTACGCCGAGGCCGGCGTCGACGATCCGGTCGAGGTGAACTCGGTCGCCGAACTGCACGCGGCCATGGATGCCGGTCGCCTGGCCTACACCAGCGACTACACGGTGGCCACCCGCAGTGAGCGGATCGACTGTGTCATCGAGGGCACGGGCACGATCCACTACGCGGCCGACGTGGTGCTCGACGCGATTGCGAACGGCCGCGACGTCGTGATGCTGAACGCCGAGCTCGACGCCGTGGTGGGCCCCATCCTGAAGCACAAGGCGGACGCTGCCGGCTCGGTGTACACCGGGTGCGACGGCGATCAGCCCGGCGTGCAGATGAACCTGCTCCGCTTCGTCGAGGGCATCGGCGCCCGACCGCTCGTGGCCGGGAACATCAAGGGCCTGCTCGACCACTACCGCAACCCCGAGACCCAGGCCCGGTTCGCCGCCGAGTGGGGCCAAACGGCCGAGATGGTGACGAGCTTCGCCGACGGCACCAAGATCGCCTTCGAGCAGGCCGTGGTGGCCAACGCCACCGGGTTCACCGTCGCCAAGCGAGGCATGATCGGGCCCGAGTACGACGGCTTCATCGACGATCTGGTCAGCGCCTATGACCTCGACATGCTGGAGGAGAAGGGCGGGATCGTCGACTACTGCCTGGGCACCAAGCCGGGGCCTGGTGTGTACGTCTTCGCGGTGCACGACGACCCTCAGCAGTGGCCATACCTCAAGTACGGCAAGCTCGGCGAGGGCCCCCTCTACTCGTTCTACGTGCCGTACCACCTCTGTCATTTCGAGGTTCCGAACTCGGTGGCCCGTGCGGTGTTGTTCGACGATCCCACGATCACGCCGATCGCGGGTCCGAAGGTCGACGTGATCACCATGGCCAAGGTCGACCTCAAGGCCGGCACCACGCTGGATGGTCTCGGTGGGTTCCACACCTTTGGGCTCTGCGACGAGGTCGAGGTGGCCCGTCGTGACGACCTTCTGCCGGTCGGTCTCGCCGAGGGGTGCACGCTCACCCGCGACGTTGCCAAGGACGAGGCGATCAGCTTCGCCGACGTCACGATCCCCGCGGGTCGCCTGGTCGACCAGCTGTGGCACGAGCAGAACGACGTGTTCCCGCTCGAGCAGCTCGCCTCCGCCTGACGCACCTCTGAACCCGGCCGAACCACACCGGCCCTGATCTGAACCGATCCGACGCGGTTGGCGCCGGTGAGCATCGACTGGTGCACGATTGCGTCGCAGCTGGTCAAGGTGGGGCCTTGGTTGGTCGATGAACCTCCATGGCCCCGATGCCTCGCGGTCGCCGTCTCGCGCACGCCGCGCTGATCCTGTGGGCCGTCGTGGCCGCCATGGTCGTGACGTTGTGGCTCGGGGACCGTCGCGACGCTGATGATGTGGATCAGCCGCCGGGCCCGGCTCCCGACGTGGTACCGGTGGCGGGCGGTGTCACCCATGCCGTTGCCTCACGAGCTGCGTGGGACAACGCCGTCGCCGCCGCCCAACCCGGCGACGTGATCCGACTCACCAACACCATCACCGAGCGGCTCGCCTACCGGGGCACGAACGACGGAGCACCCGGCACCGGCGGCTCGGGCACGGCGGCGGCCCCGATCGTGATCACAGCCGATCCTGGCGTGTGGATCGACCCGGGCAACCAGAACTCTGGCGTGGGTGCGCTCGACGTGATCGCCGTCGACCACGTACACGTGGTGGCCGTCAATGTCCGCAACGCCCAGTTTGGGGTGCGCTGCCTCCAGTGCCGCGGCGCCGCCGGCGCCCCGATCCGGATCGTCGACAACAACGTGACCGACATCGGTCACGCCGGCATCACCTTCGCCGGGCATTGGGCGACGCATGCCGCCAGCAGCCACGGGCTCATCGCCGGCAACGTGATCAGCGACACTGGACGGACCAATGCCCACTTCGGTGAAGGCGTCTACATCGGGCATGGGTCCACCGAGTGGGTCGACGAGACCAGCAACGTGGAGGTTCGGGGCAACAACATCTCGCGCACCGCGGCCGAGGGCGTCGACATCAAGCCAGGCACCCGTTCGATCATCGTGCGCGACAACCTGATCCACGATCTCGCGCCGGCCAGCGGCGGCGCGATCTCGGCTCACTACGTGAACGCGGCCCCGAACCCGAAGCCGGCTGAGCTCGACCACGTGCTGGTGCAGAACAATCTCATCTGGAACGTGAACCTGAACGGTGTCAGCGGCTCGAACGACTGGGCCATCTGGGTCGGCCACGGTGGGGTGGATCTGATCGGCAACCGGATCTGGGGCCTTCGGCACCGGCCTGGTGGCACCCGAGCGATCCGGGTGCGGGCCACGCAGGCCTTCGGCCCGCACCCGATTCGTATCGAGGGCAACACCTTCTGGACCACCCACGGCTGGGTTGCCGAGGGATCGCCTTCGGGTGCCGCCAATGTCGTTGCGGCCGGCAACGTCGGCGTCGAGCTGGCCAGTGCCGAGGTGGTGGTGGGGGCCGACGCCTTCGCTGCCCCGGTCCCGGCGCTCGGCACCGGGGGAGCCGCCGACGGTGGCAGCGGCCCCGGCTCGGCGCTCACCATCAGCGCCGGCGCGGTGTCGTACGGGATCGACCACTCGCTCACCCCGTCGACCACGACCACGGTGCTCATCGCGGCCGCGCCCTCGAGCACCGACCCACCCGGCGCGTCGGACCCGTCGGAGGACCTGGCGGCTCCACCGGATCCCGCCACCAGTACGCCGTCCTCCAGTACGCCGACGACCAGTGCTTCGTCCACCAGCGCACCGTCCACCAGTACGCCGACCATTGCGCCATCAACCGTGGCGCCGTCGACCAGCGCGCTGTCCACCGTGGCACCGTCGACGACGATCACCACCGCCACGACGGTGGTGACCAACAGGCCGGGCACGGCCGCCGGTGAACCCGCCGCCGATGCCCGATCGACGGCCGAGCCAGAGGCGCTTGCGTTCGCCGCGCCAGCTCCGGTCGCGCCCGATCGTCGGCTCGACGTGCACCTCCTGGTGCTCGCTGCCACGCTGGCGTCAGCCCCGAGCGTCGTCGTCGTGACACGGTGCGTGCGCTCGGCCCACCGCTGAGCTGTGAGTGCATCAAAAGCCATCACGATGGGTAGCCTCATCGCTCGGGCTCAAGTTCGCCGACCTGCGCGCCCGTAGGTCGTCTATCGGGAGATGCGCACCCTTGGACACCGCAATCGTCACCGGCTCGGGGGGCCTTATCGGTGCCCAGGCCGTCCGGTACTTCGCTCCTGAGTTCGATTCGATCATCGGCATCGACAACGATCTCCGCTCCTACTTCTTCGGGCCCGAAGCGTCCACGGCGTGGGCCGTTGACGAGCACGAGCAGGCCCTGGCGAACTATCAGCACGCCAGCGTCGACATCCGCGACCGCGAGCGAATCGACGCCCTGTTCGCCACCCACTCGAGCGACATCAAGCTGGTGATCCACACTGCGGCCCAGCCCTCCCATGACTGGGCAGCCAAGGAGCCCTTCACCGACTTCGACGTGAATGCCGTCGGTACGTTGAACCTGCTCGAGGCAACTCGGCGCCACGCCCCCGATGCCGTGTTCATCTTCACCTCGACCAACAAGGTCTACGGCGACACTCCGAACCGACTGCCGCTCGTCGAGCTCGACCAGCGGTGGGAGCTCGACGAGAGCCACGAGTGGTACGAGAAGGGCATCCCCGAGGAGATGACCATCGACAACTCCGTGCACAGCCTCTTCGGCGCCTCCAAGGTGGCCGCCGACGTGCTGTGCCAGGAGTACGGCCGCTACTTCGGCCTGCGCACCGGTACCTTCCGCGGCGGCTGCCTCACCGGCCCGGGCCACTCCGGCGCCCAGCTCCACGGCTTCCTCGCCTACCTCATGAAGTGCACCGCCACCGGCGAGCCCTACACGGTGTTCGGCTACAAGGGGAAGCAGGTCCGCGACAACATCCATGCCGACGACCTCGTGCGGGCCTTCGACGAGTTCCGCAAGGCGCCCCGCGTCGGCGAGGCCTACAACATCGGTGGCGCCCGGGAGGCGAACTGCTCGATGCTCGAAGCGATCGACCTGTGCCAGACCGTCGCTGGCCGCGAGCTCCAGTGGAGCTACTCCGAAGACAACCGCATCGGCGATCACATCTGGTGGATCTCCGACATCTCCAAATTCCGGGCGCACTTCCCGTCGTTCAACCTCGAGTACGACATCAAGGGCATCCTGGCCGACATCTACGACCATGGTGTGGAGCGATGGCAGGCCAGCTGACCGGACGGCCTGGGATCGGAGACCGGGTGGATCTGTTCGGGGTGTCTGTCTCCGTCACCACCTATGACGACGCCACCGAGCGGATCATGGATGCCGCACGCAACAAGCGCTCCTACGCCGTGTCGGCCCTGGCCGTGCACGGCTTGATGGAGGCGGTCGACGACCACGGGTTCCGACAGCAGGTGAACGGGATCGATCTCGTCACGCCAGACGGGATGCCCGTGCGGTGGGCGATGAACCTCCTGCACCGAACCGATCTGCCCGACCGTGTGTACGGGCCCGACCTCACATGGCGGGTCATCGAGGCCGCCGCAGCCGAGGGTCTCGGGATCTATCTATTCGGGTCCACCGCCGAGACCTGCGACGCGTTCGCCGCCGAGATCGTGCGGCGATACCCCAACGCCGTTGTCGCCGACATCCAACCCGATCGGTTCCGCGATGCCACGCCGGAAGAGGACGAGGCCGACATCGCCCGCATGAACGCCTCGGGCGCCGGTGTGGTGCTCGTGGGGCGGGGCTGCCCTCGCCAGGAGAAATGGGTGGCCGATCACCAGGGCAAGGTGAACGCCGCCATGCTCGCCGTCGGAGCCGCCTTCGACTACGGCGCCGGCACCCTCGACGCGCCTCCGGCCTGGATGCAGCGGTCGGGCCTGCAGTGGTTGTTCCGTCTGGCCCAGGAGCCGAACCGCTTGTGGCGGCGCTACCTGATCACCAACACGAAGTTCCTGATGGCCTTCGGGCGGGCCCTGCCCAGCCGTCTGGCCGGGTGACCGGCCGGCGTCACGCCGGATCGACCATGCCAACCGTCGTCTTCGCCATGGAGTGGGTGCCCCAGTACCGGGTGCCGTTCTACGACGCGCTGCGGGAGCGGCTGGCGACTGAGAACGTCGAGATGCGCCTCGTCCACGGCGATCCGCCGGCCAGCCGACGCCGCCGTCGCGACGACCAGTCGCTGCCGTGGGCCGAACTCGTGCCCAACCGCTTCTGGACCGTCCGGGGCCTGGAACTCACCTGGCAACCGGTGTGGCGCCGGCTGGCTGGAGCCGATCTCGTGGTGCTGCAACAGGAGACGGGGCTCCTCGTGAACTACCCCGCGCTGCTGCGTTCACGCCTCGGTGGGCCGAAGCTCGCCCTCTGGGGCCACGGTCACAACTTCAACCCGGCCGACGCCAACGGCCCATCGGAGTGGGTGAAGGCCAAGGTCACGCCGTTCGCCGATTGGTTCTTCGCCTACACGGAGCGGTCGGCGGAGGTGTTCCGTTCGATTGGCGTGCCCGCCGAGCGCATCACCGTGGTGCAGAACTCACACGACACGGCTCCGCTGCTCTCCACCGAGGGCGAGGTGTCCGACAATGTGGCCGCGATGCTGGCGGGCATGGGCGAGAGGTCGGCCCGGGTGGGCTGGATCGTGTCGGCCCTCGACGGCTGGAAGCGGGTGCCGTACCTGCTCGACACCCTCGACGCCGTGCAGGCTCGCCGCAGCGACTTCGAGTTCGTGGCCTTGGGGGCGGGCGATGACGCCGCAATCTTGGCTGATGCCGCCACGACTCGGCCGTGGCTTCACGCCCTGGGCCCGCGGTTCGGGCCCGACAAGGCGGCGATCGGACGCCGGGCCGAGCTCACGATCCATCCCGGCCTGGCCGGGCTGCACGTCGTTGACGCCTTCGCCACCGCCACTCCGATGGTCACCGCGAACATCGAGTACCACAGCCACGAGGTGTCATACCTCGAGCCCGGTGTGAACGCCGTGGTGCTCGACGCCGCCGCGACGCCGGCGGCCATGGCCGCCGCAGTGGCCGATCTGTTCGATGACGACCGGCGGCTCGCGGAGCTTCAGGAGGGTTGTCGCAAAGCGGCGTCGGTCTACACGCTCGATGCCATGGTCGACCGCTTCGCTTCCGGGGTACTCGCCGCGCTGTCCGGCGTCTGACAGGCTGGTTCGATGTCGGCCGTCGCTCGTATGCGGTCCCGCGTGTCGGGAGTCGGCCCTGCTGGGGTGGCCAGCCGGGCCGGTTGGGCTGGCGTGGTGGAGATCCTCCAGCTGGTGAACGCCGTGTTGGTGTTCGTGATCCTGGCGAACCTGCTCGGTGCCGCCAACTACGGTCGGCTCGTCGCCGTGTTGGCCCTCGCCGGACCGGCAGTGAGCCTGACGAACCTCGGTTCGCACGTGCTGTTGATCAAGCGGGTGTCGCAGGGCACACAGTTCTCCGAGGCGTGGCACCGGGCCACCTCGATCGGGCTGATCGGGCCCACCATCGGCGCACTGATCCTCATCGCAGCCCAGCCGATCATCCTCGACAACGTCGACCGATGGTCGTTCGCCTTGCTCCTGTTGAGCCAGGGGGTGTTCTTCTGGTTCACCGAACTGGCCGTCTACGTCGGCAACGCCACCCATCGCTTCAAGGAGGCAGCCCAGATCCGGCTCATGGTCCTCGCCTGCCGGTTGGTGGCCCTCGCCTGGTTCGCCGTTGCCGGGGATGGGCAGTTGATGGCCTGGGCCGTGGCCAGCTTCGCCGCCTTCGCCCTCGGTGCCGTGATGGCGCTGTTGTTCGTGCGGGTCAACTTCGGCTCGTGGGCCAGCCTCCGCCATGGCCAGTGGAGCGACGTGCGTGAGGGCGTGCCCTATTCCCTGAACTCCGCCCCCGAAACGCTCTTCGACGCCTCCGACAAGTGGCTGCTGGCCCGCTACGACCTGCTGGTCGACGCCGGTATCTATGGGCTGGGGGCCCGCATCGTGCAGTTCGGCTACTTGCCCCTGCGGATCATCATGAGGGCCAGCGATCGTGACCTGTTCGCTGCGGGGCGCCACGGTGTGGCCTCCGCAATGGAGGTCACAGCCAGTCTCATGCGTCCGGCCGTGGCCGCCAGCATCGCCATCGCGGCCGGGCTGGCTGTGCTGGCCCCGGTCGTACCGCTCGTGGCGGGCTCGGAATACGAGGCCGCCGTCGACGCGATCCGTCTGCTGGCGTTGTTACCACTCATTCGGGGCATCCAGTGGCTTCTCGGCAACTGCCTCAGCGCGTCGGACCACCAGTGGTGGCGCGTCGGGGCCACGGCCTCGGCCGCCGCTCTCAACGTGGCACTAAACGTGAGCCTGTTGCCAACCGGCTCGTGGCGCACGGCCATCTTCACCACCATGGTGAGCGAACTCTATTTGACCGGAGTTCTGGCGCTTATCATCACCTACTGGATGTGGACCGAATAGTCCCTGGTCACAGCGCCCCCGACTGCCAGATCCATGTCGAACCAGATACAAAGGTGATCATGTCTCACCCCCTGTTCAACGCTGCCGCCGTGCTGTCGTTGGCGCTCATCGCAGCCTGTAGCCGGTCGGACATCTCGGCCCCCGCCACCACGGTGGCCCCCGACCAGCAGACGCAGATCGTCACGCCCGAGCCGTCGGCCTCGTCGGCCCCCGAGGAGACGACGCCCGAGACGGTGGCCGACGATCCGAACGAGTTCTTCGTGAGCGCCCTCATCGGATCACCCGACAACGACGGCCAGACCGCAGACACGCCGTGGCTGTCGCTGGAGGCGTCGATCGCCCGTCTCACCCCCGGGCAGACCCTGGCGGTGATGGACGGCGTGTACAACGAGCTCAATGAGCCCGGCAACGCCCATTACGCCGTCGACGTCGACGGTGAGGAGGGCCGGTGGATCACGATCACGGCCGCTCCCGACGCTCAACCGGTGATCGAGGCGAGCGGCGGCAACGCCATCGTGGTGCGGGGCAACTACATCGAGGTGTCTGGGTTCCGCATC